>JASKKR010000001.1 GCA_030154085.1 Candidatus Cloacimonadota bacterium
TGAAAAGATATTCTTTTTTGTCGATTTAGGGGTGTCATTTGCACAGGCTCTAACTCCTTGCAAAAGTAGGGCACTTGATGCCTCCCCCGTTTCTCTCCCTTTTGCGAAGTGAGCAAGAAACGGGAAAATAAGGAGTTACAGCTTTGTGAAGGACATTGTTAAGCGCAATTATCGGCGGAAGTAGTAGGCTGCTTTTTCCACGACAAATTCATAACTGATAGTCTATAACTGATAGGGAAGAGATCTCAGCTCCGGTGAAAGTTCTTGACAGATTATCCCCTATAACACATACTTGCAATATGATCCAATGCAAAGGAGTTTGCCATGAATCTTGACTCTATCTTTGCCCAAATCAAGCAGGTTATGCACAGCAGTGCCGGCACAAAGTTCTCTTTTGGAAATCCCATAAAGGTGGGCGATCTCAGCATAATCCCAGTCGCGAAAGTCAGTTTTGGCTTTGGAGGCGGAGGCGGTACTTCCAGCAACAAACACCAAAAGGATTCAAACGAGGGCGTTTCTGTTGAAAGCCCTGAGTCCCAAGACCATGAGCACTCTTCTCCCAAGCAGCCAGAGTTTGGCGGAGGAGGAGGCGGCGGAATCAAAACTGACCCAATCGGAATCTTCACGATCAATAATGACAAGATCAAATTCTATCCGGTGGTCACAATTCGTGAAGTGGGAATTGCCCTCGGGATTATGTTTCTCTCGCTGCACAAGATCCAAAAGCTAAAGCGAAAACGTCACTATACAACCCCCAGACAACACAAAAGACATATAAAAGGATAAATATGCTTAGTATATTCAGTCCCTCAAACTACGCACCTTTCAATATAGCTTTGGAAGAGTATATTTTAAATAATTTTGAAGAAGATTGTTTTTTACTCTATATCAACGATCCTTGCATCATCATAGGCAGATTTCAAAACACCTTAGCCGAGATCAATTACCAATGGGTGCAGGAACACGAGATCCCAGTTGTTAGACGTCTCACTGGTGGAGGCACTGTGTTCCATGATCAAGGCAACTTGAATTTTAGCTTTTTAATGAATAATGAAGAAGAATCCGCTGGTTTTACAAAATACACGGCTCCCATCTTGGAGGTACTCCATGATTTGGGTGTGCCCGCACGTTTGGAAGGTCGCAATGATTTGACTATTAATGGGCTCAAATTCTCAGGTAACGCCAAGCTCGTTCAGAATGGTAAAACTTTGCAGCACGGCACCATTCTCTTTTCTTCCCATGTGGAGTCTTTGACTCGAGCCCTGAAGGTAAACCCTCTCAAATTTACCGATAAAGCCGTAAAATCAGTTCGGGCTCGCGTTACCAACGTTGTAGATCATCTGCCAAAACCTATGGCGCTTGAAGATTTCATACCCTTAGTTCGCTATAAGATTCATAGTCTCTATCCAGAAGTCCGCGACTATTATCTCACCATCGAAGATCGTGAGGCTGTACAGACACTTGTAGACAATAAATATGACACCTGGGAATGGAATTTTGGCAAAAGCCCAGAATACAATCTGGTAAATTCCTTACGCAGTCCCAGCGGCACCATAGAGCTCTATCTGGACGTTTCTAATGGCATCATATCCAGCTTAAAGATATATGGAGATTTCTTTTCAAATCGAGATATAAAAGAGCTTGAAGCATGTTTTAGCGGAGTCAGTCACACTAAAGAAGACGTTCGTAAGGTTTTACTTGATAATGACTACCGTTCATATCTGGGCGATATCGGTCTAAATGATCTGATTAACGCTATGTTTTAGGGGTAACTAATTAATTTAAACTTGACAGTAGATTTTGATTCTTTTTACTAAAGTCAGTTTTTATCTACGAAGGAGAAAAGATGCAGAAAAGCTTGATATTCCTGCTTTTGACTTTGAGCCTAATAGGGATTTTTGCCTGTTCAGGTGGGTCCAAAGACAAAATGATTGTCAAATATGACGTTGAATTGAGCATGGTGCGCAAAGCCAGCGATATCAATCAACGTTATCAAGCCCCAGTAGCCGATACCATGGATGTAGTGCGGTATGCTTATGAAGATGACCTTTTCCGCAGCATCTGGAGCGCTTCTGAGCAAGGATGGGACCTTGAGCTATATAATAAAAGTGAAAGACCGCTCATGATCGATTGGGATAAGGTCGATTATATGGATGTGGAGAATATCCGGCACCGTGTGCTATCATCCTCCACCAACCTTAATGAGCGCAACAAGCCCCAGACTCCCACGATCATACCCATACGTGGGGACATCACGGAAAGGCTCTTCTCAGCCGATCATATATATCAATCGAGTACCGGAAAGTGGGCAAAGCGCCCACTCTGGCCAATCGATTTTGAAGAAGCCCAACGCTACAAAGGTAAGTCAGTCCGTATGATTATTCCCTTTAGCGTGGATGGTTTAACCGCACAATATGAATTTAACTTCACCATCAAAGACGTACGCCAAGTAGCTGCGAGTAGTAATCCTTGGCAACAATATCTTGAAGACCGTGCTTTGGGTGTTAATTTTTAAGGTTCCGCTCACAATGTATTTCAAAAGCTGAAGCAGTTTACTCTGCTTCAGCTTATTCTTTAAAATTTTTATTATCCTGAACGTTGAGGTGCTTATGGATGTGCAAGAGAGCTTAAAAAGAATTCAATCTATAGTCGAAGGAGATGTGGTTTCAAATTTCCTCACCAGCTTGGTGCTCATCCTATCTTTATGGATCATCAATCGGATCTCGCATAAACTCATAGAAAAAAATACTCATGATATGCGCAGCCAGTTTAGATGGAAAAAGGGCAGCACCTATACGATCGTTGTGATCGGCATCATAGTCATCGGCAGAGTATGGTTTGAAGGCATCCAATCCCTGGTTACATTCTTTGGTTTGCTCTCAGCAGGTATCGCTATCGCCCTTAAAGACCTGTTTTCTGACCTGGCTGGATGGATTTTTATTATCTCACGCAAACCATTTGAGGTTGGAAATCGGATCCAGATTGGAGAGCATTGTGGCGATGTGATAGACCTTCGACCCTTCCAATTTACCATGCTGGAAATCGGTAACTGGGTTGATGCAGATCAATCCACCGGGCGCATGATTCACGTCCCCAATGGCATGATTTTTACACATCCTCTCAGTAATTACGACAAGGGTTTCAAATATATCTGGAACGAAATCCCGGTATTGATTACTTTTGAAAGCGATTGGCACAAAGCCAAAACAATCATTCAGACAATTGTAAATGAAAAAACTCTTGCCATTACTCCCGAGGTTGAAAAAGAATTGCGAGAAACCTCACGTAAATATCTGATTTTTTACAATACTCTCACTCCCACCGTCTACACCTCTGTCAAAGACAGCGGGGTGCTATTGACCATCCGCTATCTCAGTGAGATTCGCAAGCGACGCAGCACCGCTGAAGAGATCTGGGAATCACTGCTCGATGAGTTTGCTAAACATGATGATATAGCTCTGGCATATCCTACCTTTCGCAAAGTATAAGAATCCCACTTGACACAAAGCTGATGCCTTTTTTAGCTGTAAAAAAACATTTTTTGAGGAGTGTCTAATGTTTCCTATCAGTTTTGGTAGCGACAACCACAGCGGTGTACATTTCACAGTTTTTTCCGCACTGCAGCAGGCAAATACCGGCTTTTGTCCAGCCTACGGCGATGATCCTTTAACTAAAAATATCCTACAAAGCATTGAAGCCTTATTCGGCAGTGATTGTGAAGCCTTTTTTGTGATGACCGGTACCGGAGCTAATGTATTAGCTTTGCAATCCTTGATCAATTCATACAACGCTATCATTTGTGCTGAAAGCGCTCATATAAACGTCGATGAATGCGGAGCCGTCCAAAAATGCACTCAAGCCCGGCTGCGCCCGGTCAAAACTACAGATGGCAAGCTGACCCCAGCTCTGATTGCTCCCTATCTTTTGGGAGACCGCGATCAGCACCATTCCCAATACAAGATCATATCCATCTCTCAAAGTACAGAATATGGCACTCTATACAGCCTGGAAGAACTTAAAGCCTTGGCTGATTTTGCCCATGACCACAATATGTATCTGCATATTGATGGTGCCCGTCTCGCCAATGCAGTAGTCGCTCTCAATTCAAATCTCAAAAGCATGACCTATGATATCGGTGCTGATATTGTCAGCTTTGGAGGGACAAAAAACGGTCTGCTCTTTGGAGAAGCTATCATCAGCTTCCATCCTGAATTGACCAAAAACTTTCGCTTTTATCGCAAACAGTGCAACCAGCTCTTCTCCAAGATGCGCTTTATTGCAGCACAATATGAAGCATATCTGGATAAAGATCTCTGGCGCAAAAATGCTGAGCATGCAAATGCTATGGCTCATCTCCTGGCAAAGCGTTTGAAGAGCGTCCCTGAACTTAAGATCAGCCAAAAAGTATATGTCAATTCCGTCTTTGTGACCATGCCAAAGGAATGGGTGGAACCGCTCCAACAAAAATATATGTTCTACACTTGGAATGAGAGTATTAATGAACAACGCCTAATGTGCTCTTTCAACACTCTGGAAGAACACATTGATGATCTTATGGAGAGCATTCAAGAACTTCGAGATTAAATACCCGGTTGCTAAGTAGGATATCCGCATTATCTTATACGTAAATTAATAATACGGGAGACTACAATGAAAATACTTGTACTATTTTACTCAACTTATGGGCACATATATCAGATGGCAAAAGCTGTCGCAGATGGTGCCAAAAGCATAAAAGATATAGATGTCACCATTAAAAGAGTTCCAGAGACCCTGAGTGATGATCTGCTGGCAAAAATCGGAGCTTTGGATGCTCAAAAGGCATTCGCTGATATTCCCGTCGCCAACCCTGAGGAATTGCAAGATTATGATGCCATCATCTTTGGTACACCCACGCGTTTTGGGATGATGGCTGCACAGATGAAGAGCTTTTTAGATGCAACAGGTGGACTCTGGGCAAAAGGCGCGTTAGTCGGTAAGATCGGATCAGTTTTTACTTCCACATCAACTCAACATGGTGGGCAAGAATCTACCATCCTGAGCTTCCATACCCTGCTTTTGCATCACGGCATGATGGTGGTTGGCTTGCCCTATAGCTTTACCGGACAATCAACTCTTGACGAAATCACCGGAGGTTCACCCTATGGTGCTACCACACTATCCGGAGCAGACGGGAGCAGAATGCCAACAAAGAATGAATTGGACGGAGCATATTTCCAGGGTCAACACGTAGCCAAGCTTCTAGCACGCATGAAATAATTCTCTATATTCAACCACTCCTAAGGCCGCAGAGAAATCTACGGCCACTTTTTTCCCCCACAAATTTGCTGTATTTTTGCTTGATTCCGTGCAATCAAGACTGCTTATAGCATCATCTCAAGAGTTTTGATCAAAGCTTGTTCATGGCGGCGAACGATACGCTTTACCATCCTGTCCGGAGGATGGATGATGCTCTGTCCGTCTTTGTTTACACCTCCAATCTCGATTAGCATCCCTGGTACTCCCAAGCTATGGTAGAAGAAATTGCGAGCATTTCCCACTTTGGAGGTGTTGCCATAATGCAGCGCGTATGTACCTCGTAAGTAATCCCGTGGAACGTTTTTAGCATAGAAATCGGCGATGTCCTGAAGACGCACAAACTTTTCATCCTCTTCATCGACTGCTGGCAGATATATGTGTTCGCTGGTCGCTCCAGTGAGAGACGAGTGATAAAAAAACGCTAACTCAAACTCCACTTTCCGTCCCAATGAGATGATGGCTTGGATCTCGCTCTCCGAGGCAGGAGATGACCCTTTATAAAAAGAGCTTTGCGGATTTGTCTCGTTGTCCAGATCCCAAAATACTGGATAGTTACGATTTAGATCCACTCCATCGGTACGGATATCTAGTTTACCATTACCGTCTGTGTCGCGGTTGTTTTTGCGTTTGATACGTGCATTCCCTTCGGAAACCACTTTCCAGCCTTCGGGATTGAGAGTGGGGACAATCCAGAGCTTGTATTCATTCAGTATTTTTTGCACACGGCTATCCTTTTGGTAGCTCTGAGCAAGGTATTCAAAAAGATGGTATGATAATGCTACACCGAGGACTTCATCCGCGTGATGCTGCCCGATCACGAGAATATTGCGTTGCCCCTTTCCAAGCTCTATGGCATAGATTGGTAAACGTTCTGTTTCAGTAAATCCAATGATGCGGTGCACCAACAACGAAGGGTATTTGCTGGCAAGATGATTCATACGTTGCAATAAATCATCTGGGGCAGGATAAGCAGAAGTCAGAGGATATTTGTTTACCCCCTGATAGGCACAGGATGCTAAAATGAACATCCCCAAAATGGTTATTGAGCAAGCGCTAATCTTTGACATCAAGAGTCTCCCACGCGCTGGCTATCTCATCCAAAGAAAATCCTTTGCGATAGAGTGAGGCAAAGATCTTCGCTTTTTGTTTATAAGGCTGTTCATCACGATAGCGAAATCTGAGTTTGTTGATCTGTTCGCTCAGTAAAGATATGCTATTTTCAGGATCATGAAGACTTTCCACGAGAGATTCGGAGATCTGAGGTGAGATATGCTGTTCACGCAGCTTCATAAGGATGGCACGTCGGCTCTTGCCACGCTCATAGAGACTTCTGATGAGAATCTCGGCAAATCGCTTGTCATCCAAATAACCTTTTTCTTTGGCTAAAAAGACACATTTCTCAACGATTTGAGGGTGATATGCCTTGCGCTTGAGGAGGCTGCGGCATTGATATTCACTGTGCTCCGCCTTTGCCAGATAATCCGTTAGCTGGTGCCAAGCTGCATTTTCGAGCTTTGTGATCAGCTCCTGCGCCGCTTCATCTGAAATCTCGGTCTCCGCCGCAAAAGGGAAAAGATGGTGGAGGGTACGTAGACTCAGAACCCCCCACACAACATCGTCCAAGCTTATATATGCAGTTCGTTCAGTCTTCTTCCAATACTTCAACTTCATCATTACTGGGCGGTTCGGTGAATTCTTCCGGGGTTATCTTGGCTCTGAGACGCTGCTCAATCTCCTGTAACAGTTCTGGGTTTTCCGTGAGATACGCCTTTGTCTTATCAGCTCCTTGACCGAGCTTGATATCGTTGTAGGCATACCAGGATCCGCTCTTTTTGACTATGTCGTGAGCAGAAGCCATATCCAAGATGATGTCCAGATGCGAGATTCCTTTGCCAAAAATGATGGGGAATTCCACATTTTTGAAAGGCGGTGCGAATTTATTCTTTACTACTTTGACCTTGGTACGAGCGCCGATAATCTGATTGTCTGCGCTGGCATCTTTGATGGCTCCACCATACCGGACTTCTAGACGCAGAGACGAATAAAATTTCAACGCTACGCCACCAGTCGTGGTTTCCGGATTTACAAACGCGGGAGCACCAATTTTGATGCGGGTTTGATTGATAAAAACAACCGCTGTATTGCTTTTAGAAACTATGGCAGTAAGTTTGCGCAAAGCTTGGCTCATCAATCTGGCTTGCAAACCTACGTGACTGTCACCCATGCTTCCTTCAATCTCTTGTTTGGGAACCAAGGCAGCAACCGAATCCACTATTATCAGATCTACAGCCGAACTCCGCACGAGCGTCTCAGTGACTTCCAGAGCTTGCTCACCCCCATCTGGCTGAGATAGGAGCATATTGTCAGTCTGCACTCCCAAACGTTTGGCATAGGCTACGTCAAGAGCATGTTCTGCATCAATAAAAGCTACAGTACCACCTTGCTTTTGGCATTCTGCGGCTATATGTAAAGCAAGAGTAGTTTTACCACTGGCTTCAGCGCCATAGATCTCGATAATCCTGCCTCTTGGGATTCCCCCAATACCGAGTGCAATATCCAAATTGAATGCCCCGGTTGGGATGATATCCACTTGATGATATGGCTTGTCTCCCAAACGCATAAGAGTGCCCACACCGAACTTTTTCTCGAGTTGAGACATTGCGGTTTTCAGGGCTGCATCTTTGTTTTTATCCAGCATTATTCCTCCGTTTATTCAGGTTATACTGTTCTATGATGTCATATCTAGGTCCTTGAGGACTCAAGACACTACGATAAAGACTCAGAGTGTCCCAGATCTGAGGTTCAGAAGGAACTTCATAACTGAGTACAGCGCGTTCAAAATCTGGACTCTGAGCTTCTTTGAGCCTGCAAAGGGTCACATGTAATTTTAATTTCTTGGGATCTGCTTCTATCTTGAGCTCTCGCAGACTACTTAAAAGCTGCCTGTTCAGCACCATTAGATCTCTGCTGTCCCCACTCAACTTGAGCCAGACCAATCTCGGAGATACATAGGGAAATAGCTCAATCCCTTCAGCTTTAAGTACGGGAGGAGCATAGCGAGCAACTTGTTGAGCGATCACGCGGGAAAGTTCACCCACTCTATGCTCTGCTACTTCACCGATAAAATTGACAGTGAGGTGCAGATTCTCTGGACGCACCCAATTTATCCCTTTGTGTTTCAGACTCTGGAAAAAGCTGAGCGCTCGGCATAACTCATCATACAGACTTTGGGGTGGTTCTAAGGCTATAAAAAGCCGCATCAGCGTTTGTACCCTATGTCTAGCAGGAACTTCTTTCGATGACTGATGTCCGTGTCAAGCTCCACTCCCTTTGGAGAAAAACCATCGATCACGCCCAATATTCCGCGACCTTGCTCGCTCTGGGCTACGATCACTTGGACTGGATTTGCCGTAGCGCAAAAGATCCTAACCACTTCCCGACAATCCTTTATCCCTGGGAGGACATTGATCGGGAACGCTCCTCGCATTATGATGATAAAACTGTGCCCTGCGCCTAGTATGCGAACATTCTTCACTGCTATCTCAATCAAATCGTTATCAGTACCGTCCTTACGGATTAGGCACGGACCTGATGCCTCACAAAATGCCAAGCCAAATTTGACGCCCGGGACGCTATTTACCATTACTTCATAGAGATCTTCCACGGTCTTAATAAAATGACTCTGACCGAGAATTATATTGCAATCATCGGGGAAGCTCAATTGAAGATTTTGAAGTTCCATTTCTTTCCTCTTAGCAGCTTATTTAACTTTACATGTAAAAAAACTTTGCCGGTGTGTCAAGCAAAATGTGCTTAAAAAAAGCAATTCTTTCCGCTTTAAAAGAGAGCCAGAGAGTCCAAGATCACTTAAGCAGTTCTTTCAGAATTGCCGCGGCATGCGATTTTGCCCCTTCACCAAGCTCTGCTACAGGACCAACGCAACCAGGGCAACCGTCATCACACTCACAACTCTGGATCAGCTCTAAAGCCGCACTAAGTAACTTGTCTTGAATCTCATAAAGCTTTTGGCAAAGACCGATGCCTCCGGGAATTTTATCAAAGAGAGCAATCATTGGCCAGCCATCAGTCAGCCCTGCCTCAGCTTCGACCGATAGCCCCAGATCTTCAGGATCGCACATAACAAAAAACGGAGCTAGATTGTGCAAGAGATATCCTAATCCAGACAGCCCACCTTGGATTCTAATGCGTTCTTCAGCTAGTTTATGGCACCGCGGGCAAAGAGTAACGAGGTTTGCCGGATCATTTGCTTCTTCATATGAAGGGAAGCGGCGTAATGGCACGCGATGATGAACATCCCAGGCTTTCCCGCTTTCGGGAGCTTGGCATCTTTGGCAATGATAGCCATCTCGTGCCCGAATCTGCGCGGATATCTCTTTCCAGCGAGGACCATAGTAGTTACGATCGCCATTCCATAAGCCGCGATCACGGAGTCTCTTGACCAACTCAGGTGATAAGGATATCCACCACGCCACAGTTTCCAGTTCCTGCATAGGCAGATTCAGATCTTCCATGCCCAAAACTTCCATCGTTCCAAAGCGAATCCTTTTGAATCCAGTCACCTGCTCTTGGACTAAGACTCTGCCAAAGTGCTTTTTACCCCAGTCATAGCTGATGCTTTGCATCAAATTGACCAAGAGCAGCTCTGTGTCCCTTAGAGCTTGAGTGTAATAATCTGCGACAATGGGATCCAGAAAGACTATATTTTTTTCAAGATCTAGAGCCTTGACTATCCAAGTCTCTCCCAAGTGCAGATAGATAGCGCCAGGATGTGTCATCCATAGCGAGCTCAACCGATCCACATAGCCGATGCACTCCCCATCAGCCATGATCGGGAGCTGATTCGAAGCATTTCGGATGGAGACTTCTGCTGCGGGATAGTCATTGGTCATGCCCAGATATTTATTCCCTACTTTCCGGATTTTGCCTTCATCCAAGAGCACATTCAAATATCCACTCAGCTCGATTGGCTCCAGGTTTCCAAAACTCTCTGTATCTCTAAGGGAAAGTTCACTGATCGCGCAACGCAGCTCTTGCAGCAAGACCTCTGTATTATTTGGATCAATGAGAGCTAGCTCAGGATTCTTTTCCCAAAGGTATTCCGGATGCCGACAGATATATTGATCCAAGGGATTACTTCCTGCCACCAAGATGGAGAGGGCGGTGTTTGCCTTTCTCCCAGCACGCCCGGCTTCTTGCCTCACTGCTGAGATACTACCGGGATACCCATTGATCAGTGCTACATCCAGAGACCCAATATCGATGCCAAGTTCCAAAGCGTTTGTAGTAATAATAAGGCGCAATCTCCCTTCACGCAGGTCTTTCTCGATTTTACGCCGTTCTGAGGCAAGATAGCCACTGCGATAGGATGAGATCTGTCCCCGGAGTCCTTCAGGCATATGCAAGAGAAGCATCTCTACACTGCGTCGGGATATGCTAAAGAGGATTGTAGATACTTCATAGCTCATGATCAGTTTGGCGAGTGAGGCAGATTCAAGCATACTGCTGCGTCGAATTCCCAGATCATAATCAACGATCGGGGGATTGACGATCATGTTTATCCGTTCTCCTTGAGGTGATCCGTCCTCAGAGATCAAGAGCGCATCTTGCCCAATTAGTTCCTGCACAAGCTCAAGAGAATTTGCCAATGTGGCTGAAGTGCAAATAAAGACTGGATCGACCCGATATAGTCGGCAAATGCGTTGTAGCCGTCTGAGCACATTAGCAAAATGGGAGCCCAGGATTCCCCGATAGTAGTGAACTTCATCTATAACTATGTAGCGCAAGCGTGAGAAAAAGTTCGTCCAGAGACTGTGATTGGGCAAGATACCCAGATGCAACATATCTGGATTGGAAAAGATGATATTTGCTTCACGGCGAATCTTGCTTCTGTCTTCCGTGGGAGTATCTCCATCGTAGATAGCGCTGATCACCTTTGTACCTGAATATTTCTTCAACTGCCCAATCATGGACTTCAACTTCTGGGCTTGATCTTGCGCCAGGGCTTTGGTGGGATATATCAATAGTGCACGAGATTTTGGATCTGCAAGACAGGCAGATAGGATTGGTAGTTGATAGCATAGGCTTTTGCCACTTGCTACTCCACTGGTGATAACAATGTTCTTTTCGGATAGGACTGCGTCAATGGCATGGCTTTGATGTAGATAAAGCTCTGATATCCCCTGTTCTTTACAAAGTCTGATCAAGCGCTGATCCAAATTTCTGGGAAAGTCTGCATAGCGGGCATCTCGGGGTTCATTGACCATCGTTGAGACAATGGTTTCCCGATGTCTTCTATTACTTTGCAGCTCCTTGACTAATTCATGAACCTGCTGCATTTATGGGATGATCACTTGCTTAAAGGTTTGAGAGCGTCCATTTTGCCGGATGCGGACAAAGTATATGCCAGCGGGAAATGAAATCGCAGAAGAATCATAGGATTTGAGCCCGCGCGCAGAGCTAACAAGCTGCCCCCGTAGGTTGTAAATATCCAGATCAAAAAAGGCTTCACTTTTCAATGAAAAACTCTTATTACATGGATTTGGATAGGGTCGCGGTAATGTGGCTTCGGGAACATCTACGCCCACATGCCCGCTTTCAGCCTCGACTATGATGTCATCCACAAATAGTGCAAAAGCATCAAGAGATACTGCATTTAACGCCAGATTGACATCTTGATTTGCAAAGCTGCCCAAGTCAAACTCATATTCTGTCCAGCTAGCAGGAATACTTAGCCATTCTTCCGGATGTAGAGGCGTAAACGAAGTAGGTTGAGCATCACTAACCGAGATTAAAACCCGAAGTCTTTCCAAACCATAGGAAGGAGTATAGCTCCGAGCCATGAAGCTCAGTTTTGCTTGGCTGCCCAAATGAAGGTTTGGCAGGATCAACCAGTCATTATTCGGAGGATTTAGAGCACTTGCCGACATCAGCATTTTCCCCCCGGAAGGTGGTGTTATATCAGTCACAGGAGGTGTTGTGGCAGATGGAGTGAAGACGATCCAGCCCAAAGGATTGCCTTCTTGGGGCCAAGAAGCAAATTCCCAACCCCAAGTGTCAGAGCCATCCAGATCCAAGATCTGATAGCCAGGAATCTGAGTACTAAAATCGGCATACTCCTCGAAACTCTGGTATAAGATGAGATCTTGATCGGTTTGTGGCACCGTGATTATCACATTGTTTGAGTGCGCAGAAGACTCTCCTCCAGGATATAGAGCTTGCACGCTATAGTTATAGCTGCAGCCGGGAGTCACATCGCGATCCACATAACTTTCTGTACTAAGCTCTGCCCAAATAGCACTATCACGGAAAAGACGGTATCCGCTTGGCTGATTTTCTGCAGGAGCTTCCCAAAATAGTCTGATCGCTCCATCTGTGTAATATCCGTGCAGATTTTGTGGAGCTGTCAGATCATTGGAAGAGTTCATATTCAGCCTGACATTACTGATATAAGTCTTTGTGACCGCATTCACTGGCGGATCATCGGGATCTGGATTGATGGACATACTGATAAAGTTTAAGGTGCGAGTGTTTGTCATCTGAGTGCAGAAAAAGTCATCGCTCGTCATACCTTGTCCATCGGTATTTTCATCTACAGCTATAATGAGATTGCTCACACCATCATAGCTAAAGCTTTGGTCAAGCGGAATCGTGAGCCACCCACTGCCCGGAAGACCAGAGGCAAAATATTCTGGACTCAAAAGACCACTAAAGACCTGGTTAAGTTCAGTTGTGGGTATCCATTCTGAAAGCTGAGAAAGATCACTATGTCCCAGATAGATACTCCATTCCTTATTCCCTTGTAAAAAACTCTCACTCGCCACATTATATTGAAACCCAATCTGGGAGATCTCGCCGGCTTGCCCAATTTCTGAGGAGTAAAGAAGCTGTTGCGAATAGCTAAAGCGCGCGACAGGCTCAATAGGAAGCCCTTGATGTAAGACATTGCCGGTTCCGATGGTTATTATGTTTGCTGATAGATGCAGAGTACATAGCAAAACCAAGAGGAGTCCCACTTTGTGGACAATTTGATCAAAAGACGCATATAGCCTTTGCTTCATCCGTTCCTCCGTACAATCCCGCGCAATTTTCAATTTTCTGCAAACTGCCTTAATAGAGTAATACTGTCAAGCTAAAAGCAGCATTAAATTTCCAATGTATAGCTTGCAGTTATGATTCATTTGGCTATGAATCTCAATAGAAACCAGTTGGTTGGGCTGTTCACCAGATTGTTTGTGATCAAACGATGTTATAGGACAAACCCTATCGCGATGGCAAGACAGCCTTCCCAAAGGCTAATGCCGACATTTCAGATCGCTTTTAATATCTGCTTCAGGATGCACTTCACATCGCTGTAACTCCTTATTTTCCCGTTTCTTGCTCACTTCTCAAATGAGGGACAAACGGGGGAGGCATCAAGAGCCCTACTTTTGCAAGCATTTAACCATGCAAAAATCATCAAGATAGGATTGTCAATTTATCCGATAATTATTATTTATCTGGGAATAGCCACACGAAAATTTAACAAATTTACCTAAAATAAAGGCGCAAACATTTTCATAATTTGTACAGTGAAAAATAGTAGACAAAATAACCGTAATTTACAGATGGGATAAGATAACGATCTTGTGAAGAAGGAATGAGATGGTAAAGAAATGTCAGATAAGAAAATCGGTTTGATCCGTCGTACCTATCGCAGCTCCATCAGAGAGGGGATATTTGCACAGATTTATGGCAATCTGGCAGCAATAGGGAGTTCGTTTGTCACCAAACTTATGGTGATCTTGGGGGCGACTCCACTCCAATATAGCATGCTCTCTGCTTTAGGGCAAATCTCCGCTCTGTGGCAGCCATTGGGAGTAGCATTTTCCCACAGAATCTCTGAACGGAAGTGGATATGTATCTGGATCACATTTGTGGGACGCTTTCTGACACTATTCTTGGGTGTGGCACTCTTATTCCCAGACCAGCAAGATGGTATCTGGTTTATGCTGGTGTTACTCTTTTTTAGTGCAGGATTCCAAGCAACAGGAGCAAATATCTGGATTGCCTGGATCAGCGAGCTAATCCCCCTCAAGATCCGCGGCAGATTCTTTTCTCGGCGAAATCAGATTCTACTCGCGGTGGGATTGCTATTTAGTTATGCGCTCAGCTATTTAGTAGATCTCTTTGAGAAAGGAGCAAGTCCATTCCAAATCAGGTCTCTACAAAAGTTCTTTATCCCACAAAATCAAACTCTGTTTTTGGCATTTGTATATGTCTTTGCCTCCATCATCGGGATCATCGGGCTATCATTTTTAGCGCTTCAGCCTGAGCCCAAGAGGGAGCGTAGTCATGAACAAAGCCTGCGGAAGGTCTTCTTGGAACCATTAAAAGACAAGAATTTTCGGCTACTCTTGGTCTTTGGTTCCTGGTGGATGATGTCGGTTGGTATTGGCAGCCCGTTTTGGACTCCGTTTATGCTGAAAAACTTGCAGATGAGCCTATTTGAAGTGCAGCTATACAACACTCTGCATATAGGCTCTTCGCTTTTGGCATTTAGTTTTTGGGGAAAGTTCATCGACCGCTATGGCAACAAAACATCCATGAAGATCTGTGTATTTTTAGGGGGATTAAATCCGCTTTTTTGGCTATTTATGACCTCTTCAAATTACAACATTCTCTGGGTGGAAGCTATATCTTCCGGCTTTATGTGGGCAGGTACGGGGGTAATTAGCACAAACTTTGTGCTTAGCATAGCGCCACGCCGCAAAGAACAGTCATATAGCGGGATATATGCAGCGTTTACAGGCATCTTTATGATGAGTTCCTCCCTTGCCAGTGGCATCTTCTACCCAGCAAGTATGGATCTGGGCAGTCTACATCTGGCTCCGGAACAAGTGATTTTTGGTATCGGCGCCGTGATGCGATGGTTGGGAATCATCCCTCTGGGACTAGTTCGGGAATACCGCAGCGTTCCTCTCCGCAAGGCGTTAGCTTATAGCATGAGCCGAATAATTGGATGGCGTCCCAGAATGGGTAAGCGCAGTTAGAAGGGATTGTTACAAGATAGCTGGACACGAAAAGGAAGCAGGGCTACTCTTTGTCCTTGAGGCAAAGAAGCATTTTGACCAAAAAAAACCGACCTCGCTAAAGGTCGGTACTTATCAATTTTAGATAGAGTTTTATATTCCCATGATTTCTTTTTCTTTAGATTTTTCCACTTCATCGATTTTGCCAATCCATTCGTCAGTAAGATCCTGGATTTCTTTAAGCAGTTTTTTCTCGTCATCCTCACTGATCTCACCGTCTTTTTTCATTTTTTTTGTCTGATCATTGGAGTCACGGCGAATGTTGCGGATAGCTACGCGAGCATCTTCAGCGATTTTTTTGAGATCGCGGACAATCTCTTTGCGTTTTTCTTCCGTCAAGGGCTGGAAGGGCAGTCGGATCACATTGCCATCGTTTTCCGGAGTAATGCCGATATTAGCGCCTAGGATGGCTTTTTCGATGTCAGCCAGAGTCGTTTTATCCCAGGGCTGGATAATGATCGTTCTGGGTTCTGGGATTGATATGTTGCACAGTTGCTTGATCGGAGTGAGTTGACCATAGTAGTTGATCCGGATATCGTCCAAGATTGAGACACTCGCTCTGCCGGTGCGCACTTTTGAAAAGTTGTGAAGCAACGCTTCAAAGCTTTTTTGCATTTTCTCATTGGTCATATTTTTAGTTTCTTGCATTGTAACCTCTTTTTTAGGGATGAATGTAGGTGCCGACATTAGGATCCTGCAACGCTGCTTTCAGATTATTAGGTTTGCAGATATTGAAGATCTTGATGGGCATCATATTTTCGGCTGCCAAAGAAAAAGCGCTGAGATCCATGACTTTGAGGCGTTTTTCCAGACAAGTCTGATAGTCCGCATCGCGGATAAACTCTGCCTTGGGATCCTTCATGGGATCTGAAGTATAGAGTCCATCGACTTTTGTGCCTTTGAGCACGATGTCAAGCTTGAGCTCGATCGCGCGCAAGACTGCGGCTGTATCAGTGGTGAAATATGGGTTACCAGTACCTCCTGCCACAAAGCAGATTTTCCCTTCCGAGAGGGCATCTTGCACCTTTGGCGCACTGTAATGAGTTGCTACTTTATCCAACATAAAGCTGGAAAAGACCTTGGAGCTACATCCCTTGGCTATCAAGATCTCAGATAAATAAAGCGCATTTTGGATTGTGGCGAGCATGCCGATATTGTCCAAAGTAACCCTCGAGAGACTCTGATTTTTCCAGCTTCCACCGCGGAAGATATTGCCACCACCTAAAACGATAGCAATTGAATAGCCTTGGTTTTTGAGCTCGATCAGTTCATCCGTGAGGACATCACAGACTGTATCGTCAAATCCAAATTTTGCTTCACCTGCCAAGACCTCACCACTCAGCTTGAGCATGATGCGGTTGATCTTTTCGGCTCTGAAAGTGCTTTTCATCCTTGGTTGAGGGCTTATTCGCCCAATGCGTAACGAACAAAGCGGGCTATTTGGACGTTTTCACCTGTCTTGGCTATGAAATCAGTGAGCAATTCTCTGACTGTCTTTTTTTCATCAGAGATCAGTCCCTGCTCCATCAAAGCATGTTCGCTGCAAAATTTGCGGATGTTGCCTTCAACAATTTTCTCCACAATTTCGGGTTTTTTCCCTTCATTGATGGCTTTGTTCCTGGCAATTTCTTTTTCACGTTCAATGATTTCTGGATCGATTTCTTCTGGTGTAAGCGCCATGGGATTGGTAGCTGCAATTTGCAGGGCAATCTCTTCCGCAAGAGCAGAGAATTCATCGGTGCGGGCTACGAAATCGGATTCGCAATTGAGCTCAAGCATCACGCCGATCTTACCATTGAAATGGATGTAGGAATAGATGATACCTTCTTTGGTTTCGCGCAGGCTCTTCGCCTCGGCTTTGGAGATTCCACGTTCACGCAGATATTTGATGGCGTCGTCCATCTTGCCATCGGTCTCGACCAAAGCTTTACGACATTCCATCATGCCTACTCCAGTCCTCTCACGCAGTTCTTTTACCATGCTTGCGGTAACTTCTGCCATTATAAACTCCTTTATGATGAAAGATAAATTGCAGCGTGCCGGGAAACCCGGCACGTATGATTAAGGTCTTTATTTATTGTTCAGTCGCGGCCATTTCCGGGACTATTTCTTCTTTTTTCTCTTCTGCCGGCTCTTCGGCTTCTTCAGTTTCTCCAGCGGTTTCTGCGCCTTCAGTAGCTTCCGGAGAGTCAGAACCTTCGCTAGCCAAACCACGTCCCTCCAGCACGGCATTTGCCATGATGTCGGTAATCAAGGTAATAGCACGAGTGGCATCGTCATTTGATGGAATCACATAGTCAACCTTGTCGGGATCGCAATTTGTATCCACCATCGCCACAATCGGAATTCCCAAGATGCGGGCTTCGTGAACTGCGATGTCTTCATACATAGTGTCAACCACAAATATTACTCCCGGTAAAGAATCCATATCCCGGATTCCTCCCAAGGAAAATTCGATCTTATCGTGCATGCGTTTCATCTTCTGAGCTTCAAGCTTGGTATAACTGGCAAGAGTCCCATCAGCTTCGATCTCTTCAAAGTATTTCATCTTCTCGATACTCTGACGGATAGTCGCCATATTGGTCAGCATCCCACCGTACCAACGCTGGTTTACATAAAATACTCCTGCCTTTTCAGCAGCTTCTTTGATAGCCGTTTGAGCCTGTTTTTTGGTTCCCACAAAGAGAATGTACTCCTGACGGCTCGCTACTTCTTTGATAAACTGATAGGCTTCATTGATCGCATCGACCGTCTGTTTGAGGTCGATGATATGGATCCCATTGCGTTTGATGAAGATGTATTTCTTCATCTTGGGATTCCACTTGAAAGTCTGGTGACCAAAGTGAACACCAGCTTCCAAAAGTTGTTTCATAGATACTACGGACATTTAGTTTTTCTCCTAATCTACGGTTAAATTTCCGCCAAGGGATATACGCAATTCAGAGGGACTATTCCCCTCACCGCCTTGCAACTCGCCTTGGAGGCATATTTGGCATCTCTGCCTGGTTTTAGATACTTATCCAAAAAGCGTTTAATCACCATCTTACGCGGGAGATATCCATCTCCCCAAGACCAAAGATTAACGTTTGGAGAATTGGAATCTCTTTCTGGCTTTTGGACGACCGGCTTTCTTGCGCTCCACCATGCGGGGATCGCGAGTAAGAAAACCACGAGCTTTGAGGGCGGGTCTGAGCTTTTCATCATACTCTACCAAAGCGCGTGTGATTCCATGACGGATGGCTCCTGCCTGACCAGACAAACCACCACCTCTCACATTTGCATACACATCGAAACTATCGGAAAGCCCAGCAGTCTGAAGAGGCTGCTCGACGACCATTTCCAAAGTTTCACGCTGGAGGTATTTCTTCATCTGCACTTTGTTGATGATGCGCTTGCCGGTGCCGGGAGTGAGTCGTACCCGGGCCACAGCATTCTTTCTTCTGCCAACGGCATCAAAGTTTTGCATACCTTACTTTTCTCCTTAAAGGCTGAGTTTGACCGGTTTCTGAGCTTCATGAGGATGCTCACTACCGGCATAAACTTTCAGTTTTTTCATCATTGCACGACCGAGTGTATTCTTTGGCATCATACCTTTGACAGCATGCTCAATAATACGCTCCGGATGCTCTTCCAATATTTTGGCATACGGGATCTCTTTTAAGCCACTTGGATATCCACTAAAAGACTTGTAAACCTTTTGCAAGGCCTTGAGGCCTGTAACACGAACTTTGTCAGCATTTATGACTATGACGTAATCACCAGTGTCTAAGTTCGGCGCAAAATACGGTTTATTCTTGCCACGCAAAATCGTGGCAATCTTTGTGGATAACCGACCAAGAGACTGCCCCGTTGCATCTACGACATACCAAGCTTGGTTAATGTCGCTGGGTGATGGAGTTAGGGTCTTCATCGATTCTCCTTTACAATTTTTATACAGAATGTCAGGATTTTAGCTCTAGAGAACATGTCAAGAGAAATCATTATCTTTCAGACTGTAAGAGTTAAATCCCTTGCATAGATTCAAGGTACATTGAGACCAGATAAATTCCTACTTGTGGCAAGACTTCTGCACAGATCACAGTCGATAGGATGATTGTACCCAGTAAGATCATAGAACATGATAAAAGCCATAATCGGCATGGGCAGCATTAACCCTGTAGTGAAACCATGATAACCAGATATACTTGACAGCTACCCGCTCTTTCATTTGATGAACCTAAGAATGTAAAAGTGAGGTGAAAAATGCTATATATGCCGACCCGGATATTCATCGAAACTGGTGCTCTAACCAAGGCACAAAAATATATCACTCTGCTTGGGAAAAAAGCCTTAATCGTCTGTGGCAAACAAAGCGCAGAAAAAAGCGGAGTCATGGCAGATTTACAGCCGCTGCTCAAAGCAAACGGCATCAGCTTTGAAATCTATAACCAGATCCACGAGAATCCCGATCTGGAAAGCATCATCACCGGTAAAGAACTATTCCAAAGACATGCCTGCGACTTTTTGATCAGCATCGGTGGAGGATCTCCTATGGATGCCGCTAAAGCGATCTCTCTTGCAGCCGCAAACAATCTTGAGATCTCACAGATCTACGATTCCTCGCTCTACCAAAAAAGCTTCCCCATTGCAGCAATTCCTACGACTCACGGCACAGGCTCTGAGGTTACGCAGTATAGTGTTTTAACTGATTCAAGCGCACATAAGAAGGCGGGCTTTGGCTCGGATCTCATCTTTCCAAGACTGGCAATCGTGGATCCTCGTTATATGCTATCACTATCCCCGCGCATCAGCCTAAACACTTCCTTAGACGCACTTTCTCACCTACTGGAAGGGATCTATAGCATCAAACGTAATTCATATCTGATGCCGATGATCTATCGCGGTATTCGTCTGATAATCGACAATCTCTCTCTTTGTTTAAAAGAGCCCAACCACCTTCCAGCACGTGAAGCACTTGCCACTGCCTCTCTTTTTGGTGGGATCACCATAGCCCACACCAGCTCCACTTTACAGCATGCAATCGGCTACCCTTTCACCACCGAATTTGGGATCCCCCATGGCTTGGCAAACGCAATGTTTATGAGACAGCTAATGGACTTCTATGCTCCGTCTATCGAGGCAGAGCTTTCCACACTATTTGATAGTCTCAATATGAGTCGAGAGAAATTTTATGCTTGGCTGGAAAGTTTCCCTATCCAAGTCAAAGTGGACCTACCAACCGATATGCTCGAAGAATGGATACCTACTATCCTCACCACCAGGAATACCAAGCTCAGCCCTCGGATCCCTACCGAAGCACAGCTCCGCGAGATCCTTAAGACAGTACAAAAATGAGAGCATCAAACATGATGAAAGTAAAAGATTTTCGCAAAACGAGAGAAACATTGACCCAAAAGACTCTTGATCTGGCAAACCTGAATATCAAGCGCTTCTTTGCCTTGGATCAAGCCGCTTATGAGGAAGGCACGATCTCTAAAAAGCATAAAGAGCTGATGGGGTTGGTGGCATCGATGGTACTGCGCTGTGACGAATGTATAGCCTACCATCTGGACATGTGTTTCAATGCAGGTGTCAGTGATGAAGAGCTATCTGAGGCGATGAATATTGCGCTTGTGGTTGGCGGTTCGATCGTAATCCCACATTTGCGCAACGCCTATGCCTTTTGGGAAGAGCTCAAAAGCCTTTAGCAGCTTTTTGCCTTTAGCCAGTCATTCATAGCCATCGTGAAGGCGTTGTCGTTGCTCACGGGGCGGAACTCTTTTTTGAGATCTTCTGGGGCATTTGAGGTTACATATGCGTATTCTGTGAGTCTTAGCATATCAAGATCGTTGTAGTCATTACCGACGACCATCATATCTGAGGCAGATATTCTCAGCTTGCCTAGCAGATACTTGAGACTCTCTCCCTTATTTACTCCCGGAGCAAATATTTCTATCCACAGAGATTGGAGGTCCATGGGAGAGGTAGTTCTGATTGGAGTAATGGGATACAGTTTATGACATATCTTTTGGTAAATATCTTCCCTATCCTGTGGCACAACCGCCAAGAACTGAGTAGCAGCAATGGTATGAGCGATGTGTTTTTCATCAAACACTTGTGCAAATTCCCGATAATGCTCGATTCTATTCCAAAAATCTGCCAGCCCAACTTTTTCCCGATACTTCAGAAAATGCGAATCCGGGATCCTATCGTGAAGCATATAATCGATATTACTCGCTTCCAGGACATTGCAGATCTTGCAGATGTCTGGGTTTTGCAGATCTTTATAATAGATCAGATTCTGTGTCTTCCAATCCATGATACCAGCCCCGGTGGAGAAGATCACAAAGTCAAAAGGTGCGTCTATCGGGATGTGCCGACGCAGGCTAAATAATGATCTACCAGTGGCGAGAACTGTGATAATTCCCCGTAATTGCAAATCCTCAAGGCTGCTCAGGTCTTGATCACTAATATGTCCATGATGTGGCAAAAGTGTCCCATCCAGATCGCTGACAGCTATTCTCTTAGAGTTCATATGTGCTGATGATTTCCTCAAGCGCGACTCCCCAAGCGCTGCCTTGATTTCGTTTTTGGCTCAGTTTGATCGCCGAAGTGATAAAACTTACCACTTTGGGAATAGCGCTTTTGAGTGGCACCCCTGCCAGGCTGTTTGCGACCATGAGAGCGCTGAAGATATCTCCAGTTCCGGTATAATAACAAGGTATGTATTCACATGGGAAGATCTCAAAGTCGCCTTGTTTTGATGAGTACAATGTATCACATCCAGTTCCGTGAACTGACACACTGGTGAGGGTGATCTCATCAGGACCGAGCTGATGCAACTTTGCACAAAGATCAATTAGAGTCTGCTCGGAAGCGGGAGCCAGAGGATCCATATCTACCAAAAGGCACCCCTCAGTGTAGTTTGGGCAGATCATATCCGCTGTTGCAACCAATCTACGCATCGCATCCACCATTGAGCTATCGTAACAATCATAGAGTTTCCCCCCATCTGCCATAACGGGATCGATCACGATCAGAGCATCATCATCTGCCAAGGATGATATCGCCCTGAGCACCGTATCGACTTGCCCAGGATTCCCCAAAAAACCGCTATATACTGCAGAAAACTTTAGCCCAAGCTCTTGATAATGGTTGATACTTTCCTCGATGAATTCGGTTGTATCCAAAATTTTGTAACCTTTAAAACACGTATTTGCTGATAGCAATGCTGTGGGTAAGGCACAGACCCTGATCCCAAACCGATACATAAGCGGGATGATCGTCATTAGAGATGTATTGCCGATGCCGGACAGATCGTGAATTGCCAAGACGCTTTTATTCATTAGACCCCGCCAAAATCTGCAAATCCCTGACATTGAACCCTTTTAATTTTAGTTGCCAGCAGGTAAAACGAACAGACAAAAGCCCCTTCGCTGCTCATATCATACTCTCATAGACCTTTTGTAGAGCTTGCAGATCCTCCCAAGCTGGTCTTTTCCAATTTGGATTGCGCAACAGCGCTGCCGGGTGATAGCTCACAAAGACGGGGATTCCCATGAAACTATGCTGCCTTTGGCGCAGATTGCTCAAGGTCTCGGTGCTGCCCAAAATACTCTGCGCTGCCACCAGCCCCATCACCAAAATGATGCGCGGTCGGATGATATTGATCTGTTCAACCAGATAGGGCATACATGCCAATCGCTCTTCGTTGCTTGGATTTCTATTCCCCGGAGGGCGACATTTAACAATATTCGTAATATAAATTTCGGCTCTTTTGATCTGTATTGCAGCCAGCATCTTATCCAAGAGCTGTCCTGCTGCCCCTACAAATGGTCTTCCCGTCTGATTTTCATTATCTCCTGGTCCTTCTCCAATGAGCATCAATCTGGCATCGGGATTGCCCTCGCCATAGACCAGTTTGATCCTTCCGGTTGATAAGGGACATTTTTGACAATCGGCATATTGCTGCGCCAAACTATCCAGTAAAGCCCCTTTATCATCAGGATCCGGCATCTGTGATGGGGTAATGAATAGTTGCCGAATCCCACTCTGGTTTAGTAACTCCAGATATTGTAATAAGGCGCGGCGTGACATCTATTTATCATCGTCGTCGTCGTCATCATCATCATCAAGATCGTCGTCAAAATCCTCGTCAAGGTCATTATCATTTTGAGCAAAAGGATCTTTGATCACTTCGACCTGGTCATATTCGCTGATATCAGTAGCTTCCAGCTCACGAACAAATCTGGCAGAATCATCTATAGTCTCTTCGCTAAAATCGAGTCCTTCATCATCTTCATATTTCGCTCTCTCAGCTGCCATAATTCTCTCGGCTTCTTCCAGTTCCGTGACATAATCCGGAACTTCATTATCTGCCACATGTTCCATCGCCAAGACTGTTATCTTTTTGTCAAACTTTTGTTTCACAAAGCTCGGAAAGTTATTGATCCGATGTGCTTCCAGATTGGAAAGCAGACAAAAGAGGTAGGTCATATTGCCTTTTTCCAAAAAGTCTTCAATCTTCTTATCTATCATTTTTATGCTCCTGTTGCAGAAAATCCTGCATGGGGTTTATATATCGGGACACCCGGTTCTCTTCGGCTTTTATGATCGCCATCACTTTGTCGACAGCCTGATCCAGATCATCATTAACCACCAGATAGTCATATTCCGGAATAAAGCGCAATTCTTCCTTAGCTGTTTCCAACCGACGAAGAATATCTTCCATCGCATCAGTACCTCTTTTTATGAGGCGTTCTTTGAGCACCTCCATCGAAGGCGGAATGATGAATATCTTTACATATTCCACTGCTGTTGCGCTGATCTGAGCAGCTCCTTGAACATCAATATCCATGATCACGTGTCGCCCCATATTCAAGCGGGATTGAATATAGCTGATGGATGTGCCATACCAGCTCTTGCCAAAGACTTTGGCATATTCCAAAAAATCCTTATCCGCTATGCGCTTCTCAAATTCTTTTTCATCCACAAAATGATAGTGGACTCCATCTTGTTCTTCTCCGCGAGGGGCACGGGTGGTGTAACTCACTGAATAATCAATATCATCTGCCCGTTTCAGGATTTCGGACAAGATGGTGGTCTTGCCCCCTCCTGAAGGGGCAGATAATATGATTAAAAAGCTTTTGCTCTTCTGAATCAAAATCTGATCTTTACCAGCCTATTCGGGTATGATCTTCTTGTATTCAACAGCGCTGAGGAGATTGTCCAGCTCGTCTGTGTTGCTCAAGCGAACTTTCATGATCCAGCCGTCTTCATACGGGGATTTATTGATCAAATCCGGGCTATCTTCCAGATCGTTATTCCGCTCAGTAACCTTGCCCGACACTGGAGAGATCAAGTCTTCCACAGCCTTGACCGCTTCAATTGATCCACAGGGTTCTCCGGCGGATACTTTCATGCCTACATCCGGCAATTCTACAAAAACGATGTCGCCCAACTCCTGTTGCGCAAAATCACTGATTCCCACGGTGGCAATTTCGCCATCGATTCTTATCCATTCGTGACTTTCGGTATAGAACAGATCGTCCATAATTTTCATCGTAATCTCCATACTTAGCTTTTCTTATCTGAGCCAAGACTGCCACATGACACTTTATGTCAAGGGTAAAAGTCTATTAACTCTCCAGCGTTTTATAATTCTTCAAAAGTGGCGGTAAAGTGACGCATGATGGGAGCTTCGTATTTGATCTTCAGCCCGCGATAACTATCACGCTTCTCCCAGACCTGCTTAAGACCCCACGCCACCAAATCCATGTGATTATTCGTATAAACCCTGCGCGGAATTGCCAGCCGCAAAAGTTCCATCTTGGGTGGACGTTCCTCGCGAGTGACAGGATCACGATCCGCAAGAACTGTGCCGATCTCTACTCCTCTTACTCCAGCTTCAATATAGAGAGCAACTCCCAAGACTTGGGCTGGATATTCTGTTTGTGGAATATGAGGGAAAAACGATTTGGCATCTACATAAACCGCATGACCACCCGTGGGCTTTACGATCGGAATACCCAATTTGCTGATCTCATCTCCCAGATACTTCACCTGAGAAATGCGTGCGTGGAGATACTCAAATTCTGTCCCCTCACGCAAACCGGTTGCCAAAGCGTCCATATCGCGCCCGCTCATGCCACCATAGGTGATGTACCCCTCAAACATGATATTGAACGTGCAGCACTCACGAAAGATGTCTTCGCTGCGTAAAGCGATGAATCCGCCAATGTTGACTATCGCATCTTTCTTGGAGCTCATGGTCATGCCGTCGGCATAACTAAACATCTCGTGTGCAATCTCTTTGATGCTTTTATTTTGATATCCTTCTTCCCGAATTTTGATAAAATAGGCATTTTCTGCAAACCGGGCAGAATCAAAAATCAGCGGAATATTATGCTTTTTGCAAATTGCTGAAGTGGCTTTGATGTTTTCCATCGAAACTGGCTGCCCACCGCCTGTATTGCACGTGATTGTCAGCAACACAAAGGGAATTTTCTCCGCACCATGAGTGGTGATGCAGGCTTCTAACTTTTTAAGATCGATATTGCCCTTGAATGGTGCTTCCAGATTCATATCGTTGGCGATATCCACTGTGCAATCCACCGCTGTGGCATGACGAAATTCAATGTGCCCCTTAGTGGTATCAAAATGGGAATTGCCCGGAACTACATCCCCAGACTTTACCAGGACTGAAAATAATACGTTTTCTGCCGCTCTACCTTGATGAGTGGGCAAGACATAAGGGAATCCCGTAAGCTCGGTGATGGTATCTTTCATGCGATGAAAACTGCGGCTGCCCGCATAGCTCTCGTCCCCCATCATCAGAGCTGACCATTGGCGATCGCTCATGGCACCGGTACCAGAATCCGTAAGGAGATCGATATAGACATCCTCCGCACGAAGATTGAAGAGATTATACTCAGCTTTCTTTATTTTTTCTTCACGCTCAGCTCGACTCAATATCTTCAATGGTTCCACCATCTTGACGCGCCAGGGTTCGGAATAAGGCTGTTGACTCATTTTGTCTCCATTTATCTTTTTATTTGTTTTCATATCAGTATAATGGCAATGTCCATGACGCTGGATTTGTGTCAAATCTTTTCTGCACTTTCCTTGTCTCCCTTAGCCATATTATGCCAGATACTTTCACCAAAACTGCCAAATTTCCCATTCTTGACACTCAGATTTTGGAATTCTCTTGATGTTTTGATGCTTCTAACTTTCGATTTTGCAGCACACTTCACGCCTCCCTCGTTTCACCCCCATTTGAGAAGTGAGCAAGAAACGAGAAAATAAGGAGTTACAGCTTTGTGAAGTACGTTCCACAATAGTAAAACCTGAGCTAAAGCAGCAATCTTCTTTAGTATTTAAAATGCCCTCTGTATGGAGGGCATATCCTTCTATTTCAGAAGAATGAGCAGGTAGTGCTGATATCAATATAAGTTAAGAATCCATTTCTTCCAAAGGAATATTAAGCTCTTCTGTTCCCGGGATCACGAAGCGACCATCGCGGATGATATCCGTGACAACGCCATTATTATCCACAGCCGCAATAGATTGGAGCATTTCATAGGGCAGGGTGATATCCATATGTTTCATCAGATAGGCATTCACAGGATCTTCTTTGCGGGTAGCAGAGTGCTCGTTTTCAACAGCAATCATCTCTTTGCCATTCACAAAGCTGGGATGCGGTAGATCTTCTTCATGACTATAGCAAGTATCACCAATCGCAAAATGAGGGCCCATCTTTTCGATGATCAGAATTGGTAGCAGAGCCATAATGTCATACTTTTTGGCAAATTGATAAGCATGAGTATTTGTACCAATCGCAAATTCTCCGATAGGCAAGCTTTTATATGGTAACAGCAGATTTTCATGGATATACTTTTTCCCTTCGTCGGGATCCCTGAAGTTGGTGCAAGAATAGTCTGTTACCCAGCCATCTTGGAAATGGATTTTAAGGTTATAATAGCGTAAGCTTCCCAAATAGATGTCCTCCACATGGAGAATGCCAGTGGTACCCTTCAGCATTGGAGAAGTAAAGACTTCACCCACCGGGATATTCACATCCGCCACGCAATTTTCAAAGAGAGTCTCATGGGCGGGATCTTTTAATTTGTGCATCTGAACTTTGATGTCGGTTTCGTTGCCGGCTTTGCCTTTGACGTGAACATAATCTGCAGTGTCCAGCACATCGATGATTTTCTGTTGAATCTCAGCATATCGCTTGCTATCCAAGAGGTTTATCTTCAGTGTATCCGCAAAGATTTCTGGAAATTTCTCCCCAAATTCGGCTGAGGGGAAGGCTATGATGCTAAAGCTAGATTCATCGCGTTTGTAATACTGATAGTAAAGCTGCCCGCTGCGAGCGCTCTGTTCTCGGAACAATTCTTGCTGTTCTTCAGAAAGTTTGAGTGTGGTTGACTTGACCTGGGGTGAGAAAGGAGTCTCCCCAAAGAGTTCCAGATAGAGAGGACCGGCTTGTAGAGCAATAATATCTTTGAGGCTTTCCAGACTCTTTTGCATGGCGTTCAAGCTGGCTTCCATGAACTCTCTATCCAAGGTAAGGGCACTATCATAGCGGTGATCATAGCCAAATTGGCGATTGATGCCGATGGTGTGAGGCAATGGTACCAGAGTGGTAATTCCGATCTTTTCTAGTTCGTCGATAATTATTCGTCCCAGAGCTTCCATCCCCACGGGAATCATAAGATTGGCATATCGCTTGTTGCGGTAGTCCTTTCCGCTGCGGACAAAGCCATCAACCCAGCATTTAACAAAATATTTAGCAATAGCTTCCAGCTCCTGGGAAGGATAACTGCGCATAAATTCTGCCATCTTGACATCGTGTTTACTGAGATATACACCATAGCGATAAAGATAACAGATGTCATCCAGATCAGCATCACGAACGACCCTGTAATATACATCAAATTCTGGACAAAAACGCATGGCATATGCGGCAGTAGTCAGCAGTTCCTGGTTTTTGGTGCTTTCTTCCTTAAAAATCTTGAGCCATTTGTCATATTCTGGAGTGTCGGCTTCCTCCAAAAGGCGGAAGAAGATATCGAGCATGGCTTTGACAGCCACATAATTTCCATTGATCATGTGCCGTCGGCTACCATAAGCTTGGCTGAAGCAGGCACCGATGAGTCTACCCATTTGCAAACCGTACAGCTCATTAGCATAGTCTGGATTGGCTAAGCATTTGTCATAACCAGACTCGGGATCCAAGGAACTGTAGAAATCTTTATTAATACGTTTAAGTTCATTTAAAGGAATGCTTTTGAGCAGGGGGTCTTTGTCCATTTTTTGGACGAAATCCCAAGCTTGCAGGACTATGAGTCGGTAGGCATTGAAAAATTCGGAATATGGATTTTGCAGATTAATTTCGATGTCTCTCATCTCCTGGATGAGCTTAGCGCAATCGGTTCTGGGATCAGCCAATTTATCACGTATCATTTGGTAGTTAAAACTCATTGATGCTTCCTCTCTTTGTATTCACATTATATCAAATTAGCTTGTAGGATGGCGTATCCATCAAGCTTTCTTCTTGCTTGCCAGTCTGATAAATCTTAATGCTGCTCTGCCAGACGCCTTGAAAGCACCGCCAAAGAGGCAAACATATCCACATACTCAACGATGATCTCGGGGGGAACACTGATCTTGTGCGGGGTAAAATTCCAAATTGCTTTAATGCCGCTGTGAACCATTAAATCTGCGATCAATTGGGCTGAATCCGGAGGAACGGTGATGATGCCAATTAGGATATTTTCTTTTTTCACCACTGTCCCAATATCTAAAGCTGAATACACTGGCACACCGTGCACCTTAGTGCCGATAAGCTCGGGTTTGTTATCAAAACCAGCTACGATAGAGAGACCGCGCTGAGAAAACTCCTGATAGCCCAAAAGTGCGCTGCCCAGATGTCCAACCCCCACAAGTATACTGGGGGACGTATCCACCCAGTTTAGCAATTCTTCGATAGCTTGCTGCAATTCTTCCACATTATATCCCTTTTTTCCTGCACTTATTTTGGTATAAGCGATGTCTTTGCGCACCATTGTCTGATGAATGTCAGAGAATACGGAGATTTTGGTTGCAGAGACTTCTTTGAGACCAGCCCTTTTTAGGCGTTTTAGCACTTCCAGATATTGGGGCAATCGTTTGAGTGTAGAAGTAGGGATCTTTTCCATATAGTCCTCCTATTCAAGTGGAAAGGCATGGATAAAACCGCTAATTTGCAGGGTGGAAAGCACGGTTCCTATAATTACAACGATGACGATGATAATTTTAAAATAATCCTGCGCTTTTAGCATGCTGACCATGTCATGGTTGCGGGAAAGATATGCACTAGCAGCATAAAATTCTTCCCCAATGAGTGTATAATCACAAGTGGTGATAAAGAAGGGAATCTGAGTAACAGCATCCGTAGCTGCGATCTGGATCGCTCCTGAGGCATTACCGGTTTCAGTGAGCAGAAGTGCCTCAGCATTGAAGAAGCCCATATAGAAGATGGTGGCGACTCGCTCCCGCACCGTGATCCCATTTACTCCCGCACAGAAGGGGAATTGATCATAGCTAATGAAAAAGATATCATTTTGATTGAAGGAATCTGGACGCCCGACTTCACTATAGGAAGTTGATACGATCTCTTGTGCCAGCGGAAGTACCATATAGTCACAATGGGGATTGATCAAGCGAATATCATATTCCGCAGTCTTTTTGGCTACCTGAGCCAAGATCATTAGGCTTGCTATCGTGCTGACATCTCCCAACGACCCCCAACCAGGCACAAACATCACAGGACGCCCCATCTCGGTTGCGCGACCAATAGCATTGTCGATCTCTTCCAAACCTGCTATCGGGCGGATATATACTTCTTTGCGACGTGTGATATTGATGGCGTAAACTACTAAGATGACCAAAAGAATAGTTGCTATTAGGGTCAAAGTCTTAGTGGTGTCAAACCATTGCGGTTTGGGCATGAACCAGGTGTTGCCATCTGGAGTTTGATAGATATCTGAGATCACAAAAGCACTGTGTCCATCAGTGCCCAAGAGACGATATTGATAAGTCCTCTGAGCATCATCTCTATACTGGAGCATGATCTTAGTCCATTCTTTTGGAGATTTTGCTTCTTTGGCTTCCTGATATGCGGGATGCCCTACTATAAAGTCGTATTCTGCTTGCAAATATTCGAGTTCAGCCTTCAGTTCTTCATCCAAAGGATCGTCTGCAATGGCAGCTTGCAGTTCTGTTATGCGCTGGCTGCGCTGAGCCATTTCCTCCAGAAATGCATCTTGATATAAGGGAGCATTAAAGCTGATGCCTTGCTTGGGATCATTGCCCAGCAATAGGCGAACATCAAAGAGAAATCTGTCAGTAGCGTCATCATAGCCCACGATTGGGCGAAGCAGATAGTCTTCATAGGGGATGGTGTGTTCATAGGTGCGAGTCAACGTATTGGCACGTAGACCGGAAGCAAAATCCCAATCGACCTTTGACATTCGGAGCACATCTAAATAGAGCCGAGCTGCATCAAGATCTCCAATAAATGTATCCTGAGGCTGGAATCGACGGAAGTAATCGTTGTAAATAATATCTTGCTTCACTATCTCGGTTTCAAATTCTTTTTCACCCAAGAGATGCACTGCCATCTCTGCCTTGAACATATTCATTGTACGATATTCTTCCGGCAAATTCAGATAGATGATCTTGTCTACATATTGCTCAGTAACTTCACCGATAATCACGTCATCTTCTGTCTTGAAAGTAAATCTCACTCTATCTACTGTATAGAGTTCATTATCGGAGATTTCATAGTTAAACTTCAGCCGACGGTGCCGACGGTCTGTATATTCTGCCAACGTGATATACGCCAAAGGCTTGCCAAATGAGATGAGATTTACATCTCCCTTATCATTGGGTTTATCCAAGACTTGATAGTCGGTTAATTTTGGCAAACTGGAAGCATCCAAGATGCGGAAGGTTTTGGCTTGCACAACCGCCATCTGATCTTCATAATCCCGATATGCCAGCAGCACGACGAAATCCTCAGGATCTGCTCCAAGCACGCTAACATCCTCACTATGATAGTATGTAGCAACGGAATGTATGTTTTGAATCTCAAATAGCTGAATGCCGCGTTCTTGCCAATCAGGCGGCAAAGCGCCGTCTTGAGCAAGACCTGCTTTCGGATATAGCCACCCTTCCCAGATCGCCACATCCTGCGCTCCAGTAGGTGGACTCCATTCAAAATTCATCTGCCCAAGATCAGGATAGTAGCTACTGTGCAAAATAGTTGTGGCATCCGGAGGATTATCGATGGGAACTACTTCAGCTACTTCTGAAGTAGAGATGATCTGCCCACGCTCGTTAACAGCTGATATGGCATAATAATAGTGATGTCCTGCTTTAGGAATGGCATAAATACTTTCAAGTTGGATGAGCTTGAGAGAGCTATACTGCTGATCATTCAATTCCAGTTTCTGGGAGTGATGATGGAGGTTGCGTGATCTGACCAAGGCATAGCTGGAGTAATCATCCAAGAACTTGCCTAAAAGCTGAGAATCAAGCGGGAATTTTTGATAGAGGGGACTATCAGGACCTTGCTGCTTTTCTTTTTTCAGGCTGTGAGGGGAAGTCTCAAACTCTAATATTGGCTGATCTCCAGTATCATAGTAATACAGATATGGTGCTAAAACTCCCAATTTTGGATCTACTTCCAGAAAGCTAAGCAAAAATAATGAATCAGGGGAACTTCCCCGATAGATATTATATTTAATAATGCGGTGTTCTTTGTCAAGAGGTACCCATTTTAGGATCACCCCGCTTCCATCATCATCAGGAAGATCATAGACGCTAAATTCCTGAATTTTTAGCTCACGGTTTTGCTCAGCAGCAATGGGTAGCAGCGAGCTGAGAACTATAAGTAGGATAGTGAGTAAGGTAGCTTTTTTCATTTTTTCCCCATGATAATAAGGGCAAGCCGAATACCGGTATATAAACCCCCGGTAGGGCATCAAGTAAAACACAGCAAACCCGGCGTAAAGCTGAGCCTCACGCCGGGCATACTGCTTTATACTTACTTGATGATCATTTTGAACACATCGTTCACAAGGAACTGAATACGCCCGATCAAAAGCGATATACGAGCCATCACGGTGAGACCAAATGATGCTCCGAAACCGATCATCATATACCATTTCCCGACGCTTACAAACTTCCCATAGGCACCAGTGTGCGCTTTTGAGAAGAAGAAGTAAAGCAAGACCGCAATCGTCCCGATGAAGATCAGGAAGAGGTTGATGGTCTCAATTGGAATCATTGCTTGGCGCATCTGCACCAAGATCGCAGCGTGAATGCCCATCGGGACACCCATACCTACTGACATCATTGAGAAGGCGATAGGATAGCGGGATAACCAGCCCAATTTGCGAGAAAAACGGAATAGATATAGCATACCCAAGATAGCAGGAATGATCAGCACAAACTGATGTTTGATTACTATCGTCTGATACACATAGGGTACAAACACACGTTCGTATGTATAGACCAAACCATAGCCGAGCGAGATGCCCACAAGCATTTGCTCTGCCGCTTGGTAGAATGGATTATCTTTGTATAGGAAGGAGAAGATGCACAGTGTGAAAAAGGCTCCAACCAGATTGCTAAATAATTCGAAACTCATTTCATCCTCCTCTTAGTTCTTTGCCGTACGAGCTTTTTGGATGAAGTAACCTATGTTACCCAAGATAATAAACACGATGATCATGATGTGGGCAACACTCTGCGCATTCATACCTATCCGAGCAACTTTGAATTTATACGGAGTATCTCCCGTGAGACGATACAACTCTTGATAGAGAGCCTCGTCCATTTCTGCACGCATCTCAGGTGTTATTTTGGAGATATCTATTATTATCTTGTCATCCCGCACTTCACTAAGCTTATTGAGGAGGGGGATATATTCCGGATATTTAGCGCAAAACGCAGTAAATTGATCCATGGTAAATTCTGCCTCAGTCTGTGTAGTAATCCGAATGAGTCTCTTGGTGGATTCATCCTCCAGAATTTCACGACCAAAGGGGCGACCGGGAAGAATCTTATTTCCATCTTCATCTACTTTGATACTGTAATCACGAGTAGGATCACGGTACGCAGCAAAAACATCCACTAACTTTTCATATTCGGCAGCACCTTTTAGACCGGTTAGCATCCCTATCAATTGACCGGATTGTAGATACGGATAGAGATCAGCAGCCATCACAGCTGTTACTCCCACTGCGACATTCAAACCATATTTAGGACGGGCATAGGTGATCCAGGTCATCCCTGCCACTGAACCGGAGAATTCCACCACAAGATTCATCTCACTGTAGTTATTGATACCTCTCATGATTGGTAGGTTTTCCAGTTTGCGTCCCTCAGCATCAGTATTCATAGTATTGGCGATGTTATCACCCATACCCAAAACTAAAGCAAAGGGTTGGGGTTTGTAACCAAAGTTACAGTAATCCACACCGCTTTGAATATTTGGAAATTCTTCTTTCACGGTATTGATTGCATATTCTATGATAGGAGCACCGGCTGGCATCCAGGTGAGAGTAAAGACTTTTACATTGCGCTCAAAACAGTGCCTTAAGATAGCAACTTCCATGGGGAAAAGCTCCGGCATGGTAGCAGCATCATGATAAAAAGAGAGCAGGATAGCGCGGTCTTCACGTCCGGCAAAACTATCGATCATCTGGTATAGATTCTCGGTAGGTGGCGTAGTAACGTTATCCGAATTATAGGGTATCATCAGCGGGATAATTATAGCCAATGCAACCACAATGTAGATCCAACGGCGATCGAGTTTTTGCATTCTTTCAAATATAGTCATTCCCATAACTCCTTATTAATCACCGCCGCCCAAATATGAGCGTTCGATTCCGAGCAAGATTTTGAGCGAGGTCGCCACCGAACCTAGACCAACACCCAGCATTATGCCACGTTTGGAAGCAAGGTTTGGTACGTCCAAGATCCATTGTGAAATTCTCGGTAAGTGGCGCGATATCTGAACTCCCAGAGGCACCTGCGCCAGCATCACTACGATTGCGGCAATTAATAGCACCGTAGCTTCCGGGCTGCGTGCACGGAATGCCTTATACGCTGCTGATGCCATATAAAAGGCCAGCAGAGAAAACATCGTGGCACTCATCGGCATCTGTACGTTCTCAAACATCCACATAAAGAGTCCACCCTTTTGAGTTCCACCGATAAAGCCTGCTAAGCAGGTAATAATAAAACTCGCAAAGAAGAAATAGCTATATTGCCATTTCGGGGCTTTTCTCTTAATCTTGCTTGAATGCATCATAGACAGGGATAGCACACCCAATAGCATAGCGAATGAGGACATCGCATATACCCAGGGTAGGTAGAATTGATTATAGAATACTTCCTGGAGGATATAGTGTGGACTGAAAGCCCAGGCAACCCATATCAGACCTCCGAGGATCACGATTAATAGTGGTATTGTCTTCTTCATTGAAAACCTCGTTTATTTCTCTGGCATCAGAAGGGTTAATCCAGTAATCTGGAAGCTGGATAGGACTGCGCCAATGATCACTACAGTGAGGATCACAAACTTAAAATAGTCCTGAGCTTTAAGTGTTCCCAAAAGCATGGGTTCACGATTCAAGTAAGCACTGGCAGCATACAATTCTTCTCCAATTAGGGTGTAATCACAAGTGGTGATAAAGAAGGGAATCTGAGTTATAGCATCGGTTCCGGCAATCTGCACGGCTCCAACTGAGTTTCCTGTCTCCGTCATCAATAGCGCTTCTGCTGCAAAATATCCCATAAAGAAGTTTGTAGCCATGTGTTCACGAATCATAATACCATTTACGCCTGCCACATAGGCAAACTGCACATTGGTGAGATAGAACACGTTATTGCGATCATATGTATCCGGACGACCAACTGCATAGTGGGCTTCGCGCACGATTTCTTGGGCAATTGGCATTATAATATAGTCATAACAAGGAACGATAAGCTTGGTATCATATTCAGCGGCTTTTTTGGCAACAAGACCCAGGATTCCCATGGATGCAATCGTTGCTACATCTGAGATGGATCCATTACCCATGCAATACAGCATCGGGCGACCCATTTCTGTAGCGCGACCAATAGCGTTGTCGATCTCTTGCAGACCAGCAATCGGACGAATATACAAATCCTTCCCACGCTTTGCCAATTGTACAAAAACTACCACAATCAAGCAGAACAGAATGGTTGTAAACAGGGTCACATACTTATTGTTATCAAACCAATTTGATATCGGCATGTGATAGACCAGCTCTCCATCTATCATTTCAGGTTCAGACTCCACGAAAAGACCATGAGCATCAGTCTTGACCACTATAAAGGATTGGCGCCGCATAAAGTCATCATAGGCTTTCAGTACGTGTCTGATCCTGCTGCGATTGCTCCCTGCTGCAAAGGCTTGATCCACAATCGGATTCTGAGTGTAAGCATTTAGAATGGCCTCTTGTTTGGCAATCTCAGCATCAATCTCTTCCAGGGTAGCAGCATCTGTAGTTTGTACACGAAGCTGTTGTAGCTCTTCCAATCTGGTTTGAGCTCGGTTGATTGTCTCTTCATGCATTTTAAGGGCTGCCTTATCGAAGATACTGGTTCTGACCATTACCTGATTGTCATTATCCCAGGTAAAATCAACCGTGTGATCCATGAGAGCATAAACTCCTCTGTGATCACCAGGTCTGAGAGCACGGCTTTTTCGCTCTATCCCACTGGGTGTATTCATAAACATAACCAAGGAATCACCCTCGGTGTAGCTGATGCCATACACCATTTTTTGGACCATGGAGTTATAGGGCACAACCACGTCCAGTGAGTTATCAAAAGAAGTATTGCGCATCACCAGACGCCACATCGGAGAGTGCATATATTTCCGATAGACCACGTTATACACTTTGGAGACATCTACGCCATTGCGATATAGGGCATTGCTGGGCACCAAGGTAATCATGGCGGGCTCATATTTGAGATATTGTTCGATCACATAGTCTTCTGGGATATCTGCCCCTTGCAGTCCTATCCCGGAGAGAGTGATCTTGACTCGGAGACCTTTTTTAAAATCATAGCCGTCAGGAAGATTGATGATTACAGAATTGTCTTGGTAGAATTCCTTGATCTTCTCGATGTGGTCGCCCGTCTCAGGATCGTAGAAATCAAACCACATGTTATCCACTTTTTGGGTTTCAGTCTTATTAAGCTGATAGTTGATCCTGAGTTTGCTATTTTCCGCATTCAGTGAGGTGACTTTTATCACAAATACGATGGGATTGTCCCAAATAACAGTCAGTCTGTCACCCTTATCATTTGGTTTATCTTCCACATAAAAATCTGTGCGGGGTGGCAAGGCGTCGCTGTTTAATACACGTGGTCTGGAGATCGGAGAGAGGGATGAAGCTCCATAATAATCAATAAGCTGCAGAGTAAACACTGCATCTCTATAGCTGTCTATCTCTTCGCCTACTTCCACTTTAGTATAGTTTGGCAGGCTTCCTGCTCCAACTTGACCGGAAGCTATTACTCTGGCATTGGTAAGAACTGCATCCGGGTCCTGACTGAGCTCTTCCCATTCCTGAGACGGTATATCATTGACTTGCAATATGCGATATTGAGTCAAAGCATCTTTGTAAATGGGATATTCCCATTCAAAGCGAAGTTCTCCTGTATCCGGCATCACTACACTATAGAGGGCAGGAGACGCTTCTGGAGAATTGGGGACCGGCACACCGGCTGTGACCGGAGCATGAGGGAGCATTCTCTGACGTTCGTCTACTGCTACGACTGTATAGTAGTAGGTCTCACCAGGTTTAAGCAAAGCCAGTATTGTTTGCTGATTTGACTTCAGCCCGGCATAGCTGCTGATTGAGTTGCCTGATTCATCAAATTCTTCTATGATTTCACGACTTCTATAATAAAACTGCTTGCGCTCTGCTAAGGAGATCATCTGATATTTTTCCAGCAATGTTGCCGTAAACTTCAGATCTCTGGGAGGTCTACGATAAAGAATGCCATCATCTGGCTGATCCTTTTCCAGTCGAAGTTTACCAGGAAAGCTGGCATCTAGGATCTCACTGGCAGAATTATCATAATAGAACATTTGATCGGAAACAACCGGACTCTTGGGATTTACTTGGATGGACTCCAAGAAAAAGAGCTGGTCTGGGGTAATCCCCCGATAGATGCGATATTCAATGATGCGCTTACTGCGATCCAGTGGCTCCCAGGATAACATCAGCCCTGTTCCATCATCGTTCGGGACATCGGTTACCTGAAAATTTCTAATTGTGTTATCGTCTTTAGATTCACGCTGCTGTGCCATTATCAAGCTGATGCTGAATATAAACACGGCTAGTAAAATCGGGATAAGGCGACGCTTGTCCAACCTCATACGCTTCACTCCTATTTGTACATTACTATAAAAGTTTTACTCAGTATCTGTCCAACTGCTTTCAAAAGCCTTATTATGTCAAATACTTTTTTGGATTTAGCACTCTGAATCTTGCTCAATCGGTCTCTAAAGCCCATAGTCTTCACCTTTTGAACAAATGTAATGGATTCAACAGAATCTGCTCTTGCATAGTTCATAAGATAATTGAAAGAAGGATAATATTCGAAACAACAAGTTGACTACCCTCTTTAAAATAAATGTGTTCACCCCTCAACCTTCCAAAGTACCAGCGATGCAGAATATGGTATTACGCACATGATGGCAATGCCGCAATTGCTAAAACTTGAATTTAAAAAGGAGCGATGGGGTAGCTGGGATTTACAAACAAAACTATCGGCTTTAGCGCGTTATGCGTCAGGTATTATAGATCACAGGGTCCACTATCCCAAGCTTTAGTCTACACCCTCAAGAGGCACGCCTAATCTGAAAACCTAATAAAAAGGAGCTCCCGTTTGGGGAGCTCCTATATCTTTGATGAATAGCCATCGCAGGCTTATTTCATCATTATCATTTTACGGGTTGAGCTGTATTTACCAGCATTCATCTTGAAGTAGTAGATACCGCTGGAAACAGAACGACCATTTTCATCTGTACCATTCCATATCACAGTGTGTTCACCGGCATTGACGGTCTCATTCACGAGTCTGCGCACGCGCTGACCTTTAACGTTGAATATGTCAATGGTAACGGGAGAGTTTTCTTTCACGCTGTAGTGGATAGTGGTTTCAGGATTGAAGGGATTCGGATAGTTTCCTTTGAGTTCGGTAGTATAGACAGGGGTTACTACATCTTCATTGGGAACAGGGCCACTGATGGTTACATCGTCTACGAAGAAGATGAAAGCATCATTAGACAGGCACTGAATACCGACATGGATATCCTGACCCGCATAATTTGCCAGAGAGTAGTTAAATTCTGTCCATTCCACCGGAGCTTCCACATAGGTAGGACCACTGATGAAAGTGAAGTCGTTGGGATTGGTTCCGGTAGTGGATACGCCCACTTTGAAGCGCTCCAGGCCGTAATCAGGCATATAAGTTCTTGCCCAGAAGGTGATATCTCCACCGCCGTTGATCTGAGGAGTGATCATCCAATCGTTGTTGGGAGGAGTAGTAGCGGCAAAGCTGGCCGCCATTTTAGCTCCACTATGGGGCGGATTTTCTTCCAAAGGAGGAGTGGTGGCATCCGGATTGAAGATGATATAAGCCATGGCACTCCCGCTATTCGGGAAGGTAATTCCACTGAATCCATAGGTAGCAGACTGATCATTATCCAGCAGAATCCACGGCGCGAAGGTAAGAGAGAAGTCTTGGTAGCTTTCGAAATCATCTTCAAATATAACTTCACTCGCCGGTAATTGGAAGTTCACGGTAGTGATCTGTCCGGTGACTACCACTACCCCAGTCTGGGTAACAGCACTGTAATTCGGATGGCTGGCAGTCACAGAGTGCGTGCCTGCCGGTAGGTTCATGGTGTAAGCACCGTTGTTATTGGATGTGGTAGAATAATCGCCACTCGTGATGGTTGCACCAATAATTGGTTCATTATCCATATTGCGCACAAAACCGGCGACTGTACCGATCTCAGTGATTCTTTCGATGGCGTTGGAGAAGGCGGCATTGGAAAGAGCACCACCAGTATAAACGGCTTTAACTGCCCATTTGTAGGTTCCATCCGGTAGAACACCCCAATCAGTATCCTGGAAAGCAGTAGCACTGATCGGATCCTGGGTGAGGGCGATCCATTGAGCTTCGTTGGATTCCTGACCCTGCAGCAGGCGCCATACCTTGTATCCCTCAAGAGAACGGTCGGCATTCTGCTGTTCCTGGTTTACCCTAGCGTTCAGAGCAATCATTTCGCCACGGTCAGGAGCGCTGTAACCCACATATCCCTGGATGTTCCAGTTGTAATTAAGCGTTGAGGCCATAGCTAATAGGGTAGTCCAACTGCCAGAGCTATAGATCATATTGCCAAATCCGTCGTTCGCAGGACCCTCATCACAACCCGCTGGGTATGTGCCGGCAGAATGGACGACATTGTAGCCGAACCAGAGTTCTTCATTACCGGTAATGAGCACAGGATTGTCTAACATTACGGTCTGGAACTCGTCAACAGCAGCCACTGTGAAAGGTTGATTAACAACCTGAACACCAGGTGCAGCAGCTGTTCCACCGGTCCAAACACGCAAGGAATAGGTACCAATGTCACCAGGGAAGAGGGAGATGGCATGAAGACTCATACCAGCGTAATTGGTCAGAGCGGAGGCAGGGAAGCGAATAGCAACAGCAAATTCACCACCACTGGTGAGCCCGATGCTATCATAGTTTTCTCCGCTATCATAGTGAATCCAATCGCCACCAGCGGTTCCGGGAGCCATCCAGGTGATATTTACGTTGTTCCCAGCTTCCTCAGCTTGCACTGCAGCAGGCGGCAGAGTGATTTCGGTGAGGGTGAAGTCCAAAGTAGTAGTCTCTGTCCCCACGATCACAACGTTGTTCTCAGTAGCAGATTCGTAACCGGCCTTAGAAGCGGTAACGGTATATGTACCGGCATATACGGCAAAGCTATATTCACCATCGGCATTAGTTGTGCCACTATAATCGCCGGCAGTGATAGTGGCGCCTTCTATGGGAAGACCGGTGCCAAACTCAGTTACAACACCAGTGAGGGTTCCCATCATGCCTTTGTGCAGTTCATTGGAGAACGCAGCGTTAGACATCACATCATTTGTGTAAACTGCTTTGACAGCGTATTTATAAACGCCAGAAGGCAGCGGACCCCAAGTATTATCCTGATATTCAGTAGGAGTTATAGTGCTGGGGGTAAGGGTAGTCCAGTTAGCTTCGTTATCCTGATCTGCTGCCAGGAGGCGGTAGACCTTGTATCCAGTAAGGGAACGTTCAGCGTTTCTTGGCTGAGCAGTGATGATTTTTACAGGATTCGGGGTAACGATGCTACGTGTTGCATCGGCATTTCTAACTATATCTATATGGGGCGCATTAGGAGCGATTTTAGCTTCTCTACTGGAAGTAAGCCGAACCTGATCATCACCAACGTAGAAGTCGTCAACGAAGAAGATGAACGCATCGTTTGAAACACATTGCAGACCAACATAAATCTGCTGTCCAGCATAAGCGGAAAGATCATATACATACTCAGTCCATTCAATTGGAGCTTCCACATAGGTTGGACCACTGATGATGGTGAAGTCTGCAGGATTTGTTCCGGTTGTGGATACGCCGACATTAAAACGTTCCAACCCGTAATCAGGCATATAAGTTCTTGCCCAAAATCTTACCTCTCCACCGCCCATTACTTGGGGAGTAATCATCCAGTCGTTATTGGGAGGAGTGGTAGAAGCAAAGCAAGCAGCATACTTGTCGCCAGTTACAGCAGGATTATCTTCCAAAGGAGGAGTAGTATTGTTCGGATTGAAGATGATGTATGACATCGCAGTCCCGCTATTCGGGAATGTAATTCCACTGAAACCGTAAGTAGCGGATTGATCCACATCTACCAAAGTCCATTCGCCAAATTCGATCGCGAAATCATTGTACTCTTCAAAGCTGTCTTCAAAACTACTTCCACCGGGAACGGGAACTTGCCATTCCAGAGAAACAGATGCATTGTCATTGGATTCTGTAGCTACAACACCATAAGGAGGATAAGCTATCTCACTCAAAGTGATATCACCCATATCGACATTTGTGCCGCCTACTACAAGCTGACCAGTGGCACTGGCATAACCAATAGCCATAGCTGTATAATTATAGGTTTGGTTGGCAAATACGTTCTCAATTGTGAAATTACCTGTAGCATCAGTAGTAGCCTCGTAGGGTTCATAGCCGCTAAGGGTAATGGTTGCACCCTCGATTCCCATAGTGGGATTATCGCTACCCACGATACGACCAGACACGGTAACCTGCGGTAACAGAGTCAGCACAAAGTCCTGTGTTGTGGCTTCATCTTCAACAATAGTCACGACATGACTTACTTCGCTGTAGCCGTGTTTGGTAGCAGTAACAGTCTGTGTGCCTTCCGGTACGTATGGAATGTTGTAGCTGCCATCAGCTCCACTGATTGTTGAGAAGACAGTATTTTCTACAACAATCTCTGCCCCTTCCAAAGGACTGCCTCCAGCGGTTACGGTTCCGTTCAAAGAACCCATTCCTTCCACAATCATGAAGAAACGGATATTGGCCAGCAAGCTGGCAGTGCTTCCGGTAGTACTGTTAACAGCAGGAGAGCTATCGCTTTGATAGCGCAGAGAGCTTATGTAAGGGGTAGAAGTATGATATACCGAAGCATTCTCGGTAAAATTTCCAGGGATGAGATCTGTCACAATCTCCACGATCACATTTGAAGCACCATCCCAGAAGAAGGGCGTATCAAAATTGTGCAGATTCCAATCATTGGTGGGCATGAATTCAGGATAAGTTTTTACGGTAGTGTATTCACCGGTTTCAAATGTAGTCGTGAGCGCTTCCGCATCAGTGTGTTTTAAACGAATGGTGAAGTTTGGCATGGGTGAACAACCGTTCAGAGCATGCACATTGAAGGCCAAGGCCTGGATCATCCCGGGAGCGGCTCCCGCTGCATAGAAATCATCAGCTTTATAAAGATATTGCTGACGGAAGTTTTTGTAATATGTACCATAAGGAGTAGGGGTGCCAGTGGTACTATTGTATTCAGTACCATTGCCGATGGAGGCAACCAACAATCCGCTTTCCATTACGGTAACCGTAATCGGAGCAGATTCATCATTGCCAGGATTCTCATCCCCGGTCATTACTACTTTACCATAAAGCTGAGTTTCGCCCACTACAGTGGGAGTCCAGTTAATGTCAAAGCTAAGAGTTTCTTGGGGTTGGATCGTAGTCCCGGCTACGGAACCGATCTCCACCTCACCGGCTTGCATGAGTTTTACGGTATAAGTGCTCAAGGGATCCTGGCTGTAATTTTTCACAGAGACAGCATAGGTGACTGTGGTGTTCACATTCGGGGTTGTAGGACCGGTGACGCTCAGACAAGCTATATCTGTGATATCCAAAGCTTCCATATTAAACTGGATATTGGCACGGTTTACACTGGTAGTACCAGTAGTGGCATCAATAGCAGGAGAGCTATCGCTCTGATAGCGCAGACAACTATTGAAAGAAGTAGGGGTATAGAATACGGATGCATTTTGAGTATATTGTCCCGGAATCAAATCCGTGACAATATCGATAATCAAGTTTGAGGAGCCATCCCAATTAAAGGGAGTGCTAAAAGTATGAACATTCCAGCCTGTAGTAGGCAGAAAATCGTTTTCGACAAACACTTGCTCGTAAGGGCCGGCTTCAAAAGTCGTAGTAAGAGCAGTTAGTGTAGTCTCTTTGATACGGATTCTGAAGTTTGGCATGGGTGAGCACTCGTTCACATTCTCCACGTTGAAGGCAATGGAATTGATATCTCCGGGGCCTCCACCAATATCATTCAGCTCTGTGGCGAGCACAAGATACTGTTGACGGAAGTTCTTGTAGTATGTACCATAAGGAGTAGGGGTGCCAGTGGTGGTGTTTGTGGCTGTGCCATCTCCCAAGGTAATTGTTACTTGGGCAAAGACGTTGCTGCCAAGACTTATAAAAATCAGCAGCAGTGTGAAAAGCAATATTTTCTTCATTGCATTTCTCCTTTCTTTCGTTATCTAATTTGGTGTTTATCTCATTTTAGTTCGTGCTCAAGTATCAATACATGATTACGAACTCCACTTCCTACCTAATCTAAAGCACTCTATATGATATCGCAATGTTCACCTATACTTCCATATTATATATTCCCAAGATTTCTGTCAAGCATGATTTAGCTAAATCTGAAAATAACTTTGCCTTGTTCCTTATCGTAATCTGAAAATATGTGTTTTTTATCTGGAGTATCGGTGTCCAGCAAAGCCCTTGCAAGCTCGTTTTCTACGATGTTTTGGATAGCTCTTTTCAGGGGCCGAGCACCAAATTGTGGATCATATCCCACATCTGCAATATGTTCGATCAACTCTTCCGAAAACTCGATCTCTATTTCTTTCTTTTCCAAACGCTTAGATAATAAGGAAAGCTGCAGCTCGACTATTCGCCGGATCTGGTCACGATCCAGCCGGTGAAAGATGATAATGTCATCCAGGCGATTGAGAAACTCCGGACGAAAATACTGCTGCAAAATTTGCATTAATTGTGGGCGTAATTCGTTCAGATCACCTTGATGGGCAAATATTTCCTGACTGCCTATATTGGATGTGAGGATGATGACGCTATGCCTAAAATCCACCGTCCGCCCCTTTCCATCGGTCAATCTACCATCATCCAATATCTGTAATAGCAGATTAAATACATCAGTATGAGCCTTCTCAATCTCATCAAAGAGGATTACGCTGTATGGCCTTCTGCGTACTGCTTCTGTGAGATATCCGCCCTCTTCATAGCCCACATAACCTGGAGGAGCGCCAATGAGTCGCGCCACTGAATGACGTTCCATAAACTCGCTCATATCCAAGCGCAAAAGCGCTTTTTCGGTGTCGAATAGATAGCTCGCCAAGCTCTTAGCAAGCTCAGTTTTACCCACACCTGTGGGGCCCAAAAAGATGAACGAACCTATCGGGCGATTTTCGTCCGATAGACCACTACGGCTTCGCCGAATCGCATTCGCCAAAGCAATAATACCCTCTTTTTGTCCCACAACTCTTTGGGCAAGCACATCCTCCAGATTGAGGAGTTTCTTCATCTCACTGGCAGCCAGCTTTGAAACCGGAATGCCAGTCCATTTGGAGACTACTTCTGCCACCAGTTCTTCATCAACTTGTTCTTTTAAAAGGGCGTCCCTTTCGTGTTTCTTTTTCTCTCGTAGTTGATTGAGCTCTTTTTCCTTACTGGCCAAACTGCCATATCGGATCTGAGCTGTTTTTTCATAGTCACCCTCGCGCTCTGCTTTTTCTGCTTCAGATTTTAGACGGTCGATGTCTTCTTTTAATGCGCGAATCTTTTCGATCTCCGCTTTTTCGTGTTCCCACTGCATCCTGAGGCGATTGCGATCTTCGTTCAGAATTGCAATTTCTTCGTTAATCTTTTGTAACCGGCTCTTGGAAAGCTCATCTGTTTCCTTGGCAAGAGAGAGTTTTTCGATCTCCAATTGCCTTATCCGACGCTCAATCTCATCAAGCTCCTGAGGCATCGAATCAATCTCCAGACGCAAACGCGAACAAGCCTCATCAATCAAATCTATCGCCTTATCCGGCAAAAACCTATCTGAAATATATCTATCCGAAAGAGTCACCGCTGCGACTATGGCATTATCAGTTATCTGCACTCCATGATGTACCTCATATTTTTCTTTAATGCCACGCAAAATTGATATACTATCTTCCAAAGAAGGTTCTGAGATCATGATTGGTTGGAATCTGCGCTCCAATGCGGGATCCTTCTCGATATATTTGCGATATTCATCAATAGTGGTGGCTCCGATGCAGTGCAATGTGCCCCGCGCAAGCGCTGGTTTGAGCATGTTGGAAGCATCCACTGAGCCTTCCGCTGCCCCTGCCCCTACCACGGTGTGAATCTCATCTATAAAGAGAATGATCTTACCATTCGACTTTTCGACTTCCGATAATACTGCTTTAAGCCGCTCCTCAAACTCTCCACGAAATTTTGCCCCAGCTACCAAAGACGCCATATCCAGCTCTAAAAGTTCCTTATCCAGTAGATTTTCCGGCACATCGCGATCCACAATGCGTTTTGCCATCCCTTCCGCAATCGCTGTCTTACCAACTCCCGGGTCTCCGATAAGAATAGGATTGTTTTTGCGGCGCCGTGAGAGTATCTGCATCGTCCGACGAATCTCTTCATCTCTGCCGATTACCGGATCCAACTTTTCAGTGCGCGCCAACCTGGTGAGATTGCGTGCATACTTCTCCAATGCCTGATATTTCGCTTCGGGATTCTGATCCGTCACCCGCTGATTTCCCCTAACCTCTTTGAGGGCTTCCATAAGCTTATTTGACGTCATCCCCAAAGATTTTAAAATCTGCGCAGCTTCTCCTTTGCCCTGGAGCATACCCAAAAGAATGTGCTCTCCACTGATATAATCGTCTCCCAGACGGTCTGCCTCTTTCTCAGCTGTATGCAATATATCCAACACTTCTTGGGAGAGATATACCTGCCCTCCCTGAACTCGTGGTATTTTTTGTAACGCATTGCGCAATTTTGTGTCCAACTCAGAATTGGAAATCTCCAGCTTTGCTAAAATCGGATGAATAAGCGATTCCGGTTGATCCAACATCGCCCTCAATAGATGTAGATCCTTAATCTCTTGATGACCATTTTCCGTTGCCAAAGCCTGCATGGCGTTGAGCAGTTCTTGACTTTTTATAGTTAATCGTTGCGCATTCATGGCTTACCTCCCTATCTCATGCCTATAATATAAACAGAAGCGGAAATCTGTCAAGTATTTTTAGCAAACACACCCCCTTGTCTGCTAATTTTACTGCGATCTAATTATCGCAACCGAAACCGCGCTGCCAATCAAAGATGAATTCAACCAGACCGGTGCTAAGGATAATCTTTTGGGGAGCAGCATAATGTAAAATCATCATCAAACTATCCCTAAACGCACTTCACAAAGCTGTAACTCCTTATTTTCCCGTTTCTTGCTCACTTCTCAAAGGGGAGAGAAACGGGGGAGGCGTCAAGTGTGCTACTTTTTCAAGCAATTAACTATTTATTTTTGCTCTCTATCTGACTATAATGGAGGAGAAAAGTTGCGCATCTCTAAAGAAGATTTATGGTTTTTATCATCTTCTGCAAAGCATCTCTACCTACTAAAGATTCTGCACACAGACTCTCTTCCGACAGTTTAAGTTTGGGATACTTGGTCAGAGGTCGATACTGTATCTGCAGACCAAGGCTATCACAGAAAGTTATATCAGGTATTAATTTAAGGATGGGAACAGCAAATTTAAGTTGACAATTTTTGCTGTAAACCGAATAATAGGATACTAAGAAAAAATACATTCCACAGGAGGAATATATGGCTGCCTATTCAGTAAACGAAGTAGTAGAATTTGCCGTACAGATTGAGAGAAACGGTTACGCTTTTTATCATGAGGCAAGCAAGCGTAAGGACATTGATCCCAAGGCCAAAGAATTTATCGAGTTTTTGCGAGATGAAGAGCTAAAGCACGAGAAGATTTTTTTGTCATTGCGTGATGACAAGGAGCTGCAGAATTTGGAGCTTACTCAGGATTGGGAATTGGTCGCAGAATATCTGAAGACCATCGTTGATTCCAGAATTTTCAATACTGAAGATGCTGCCATCAAAAAAGCTGCTGGTGCCAAAGATTTGATGGAGGTTTTAGAATTTGCCATCTCTTTTGAGAAAGACACCCTCTTGTATTTTCATTCTCTGAATGACAACTTCGGATCTTCCAAGACCCGAGATGTCTTGCGCAAGATCATCAATGAAGAAGTTTCCCACGTTTTGAGACTGAATGACTACAAAAAGACGCTAAAGGCATAAAGAAGATAAAGGTAATAAAGAGTAGCGGCTTGCAGGAAGATGGGACAGAGGAGGAAGAGAGGACTATTTGCAAGCCTCATTATGGTCTTGCTCTTAGCAGTGATTCTGACCTACAATCCGGTCTCTGTGCGGATAATGACGGTGGCCGTGGCAGTGCGTTATGACATCGATCCTGCGCTGTTTTATCGGCTTATCCGCACCGAGAGCAATTTTCGCAGTTTTGCTATCTCTCCCAAATCGGCGATAGGTTTGGGACAAATGCAAGACAACACTGCCTACTATATCCATTCAGCACATAAACGCGGATTGCTATTTTTGCCGCCATATAATCTCAGCCTTTCCGCAAAGTATCTGAGATATTTGCAGGATAAATATCAGGGCAACACGAGCTTAGTTCTTGCAGCGTACAATTGGGGTGAGACTAATGTATCCCACCGGCTCAAGGGTAAGAGGATCGATCCAACGCTGGATTATAGGGAGAGCTTTCACGATATTCCTGAGACCTATAATTATATTGGCAGAATTCTTCCGGAACGAAAAAAGTCTTGACGGATTCTGGCGCTTTAAAAGAGCATGACTATAGAAATCAAGAGGAGCGTAAAATGCTGCGTAACCAAAATGGAATCTCGGTATATACCGTCCTTAGTATAATTCTTTTTATCGCTTTGATCTTTGTTCTGGCGATTCCAAATTTTTATAACTTGGATAAAGAGCAAAACGTGGAAGATTGTATTAATAACATGAAAGAAATCTGGGTAGCAGGTATCGACTATCTCAAAGATACACATCAGGATTTTGAAGGAACTCCAGAATTCCTCAGAACTACCACCAGGGTTAATACCACCGGACTTATCGACAATCGCGGGACATATCTTGGTTCTGCAGCGTATTGTCCTGAGACATCGCGTCAAAAACGCGAGTATAAAGTCTATGGCAAATACATTGCAGAACAGATCGGTGACGAAATCAAGCACAACTATGGTGTGATCGTGTATTGTCCAAATCTTCAGCAATATCCTGCTCACTTTGTACCTAAGATTTTTTATGAAAACATGGAGCCTACTCAGTTGATGAACTATATGATTGATGATCTTGATTATATAGACAAAGAAACCGGTTTAAATGGACTCCGCAAGACTGAAAAGATTGAAGAGTATATCGAAATCTGGAAGACAGACGATAAAGCGTTTGAAAAGCGCAAAGAGGACTACACAAGCCTTAGGGCGATGCTTTTTCCTGAAAAATTCTAAATGTGATTGATCAGGAAAGAATTTAGAAGCCAAATTTTCTTTAGCGGGTATACCAATTCTATGCCCGCTATTTTTGGATCTATTCCATCACTAAAAGAGGGACCATGCAATATAAAGAATTTTTAGACCACATCTATGCTCGCTATTCCGGCAATGTCAAGCTGGAACTGGATAGGATGGAAGGGCTTTTGAAGGACTTGGGCTCGCCACAACAAGAGCTGAATGGATTTCACGTGGCAGGGACAAATGGCAAGGGCAGCATCTGCGCTGCGTTGGAAGCGCTCTGCCTGGCACATGGACTTTATCCTGGACTGAATACTTCTCCGCATCTGATTAACTATACAGAGCGGTTTCGTATTAATGGTAAGGAAGTCGATATTGAAGATATCTTGCCTCTCTTTCTAAAATATGAAGAGCAATTCAATCGCTGGGGAGCATCCTTTTTTGAGATCACGACCGCTATCGCTTTTATGCTTTTTGCTCAAGCTAAGGTAAATCCTGCCATCATAGAAGTAGGTCTTGGCGGCAGACTGGACGCTACCAACCTCTTTGTGCCGGATGTAGCCGCAATCAGTACTATTGGGCTGGATCACATCAAAACTCTCGGAGGAAGCATGGAGATTATCGCAGCCGAAAAAGCCGGGATAATTAAAGAAGGAATTCCTTTGGTTTTGGGGGATATCGAGGAAAACCCACGACAGGTCATCCTCGCTGTGGCAGCACAAAAACACGCTCCTGTCTATAGAATTAACAAGGATTGGCAGGTGAAAGTTGTCTCAGACGGTACCGCGGGAGTATGCTTTGACTATGCATTTGACGATCTTAAGATCGACGGCATCAAAGCCAATCTCATGGGCGAACATCAAGCGGCAAATCTTGGACAATCAATCACAGCATTTGTTCTATATGCTAAAAAGTATGGAATAGAGATCGAGCCTGATAAGATCCGTGCAGCCCTTTCAAAAGTGGCTTGGGCAGGACGGATGCAGGTTCTAAGATTAAATCCTACCGTAATCGTGGATGGGGCACACAATGTTCATGGCGTTAAAGCCCTGATGAAGACCCTTGATAAAGTTTATCCCGATCGCAAACTAAGCTTTGTGGTCTCTATCCTTGCGGATAAAGACTATCCGGAGATGCTGCGCTTGATCTGCACAAAAGCCAGCAAGGTCTATGTGGCTCAAAATAAGAGCGATCGCGCCGCGACCGCAGAAAAATTGCGCGCAGCTGCAGCCGTGCACAATGTGGAAACTCAAGCCTATCAAGACGTCGCCGAAGCCTACCATGCAGCCCTGCAAGAAGCAGGAGAAGATGGCGTCATCGTAGCTGGAGGATCACTCTATACCGTCGGTGAAGTGATCTTGGCCAGCATCCATGATGCATAAAGAGATCAGCTTCTATCTATCTCACTTGATCCCCCTCTTGGAACTGCGGGGGATTAACATCATCGAGCAAAAGGAAATTCCCTACGGATTGCAGCTCAAGCTGAGCCGAGGAAATGATCGGGCAAATATCAATCTCTATCACAGCGCTAAGCGCGGGCTGAGCAAAGTGATCGGAGCTCCTCAAAATTCTTCTTTAAAACACGAACTGGGATTGCTGATTTTGGGGGAGCCAGAATTGAAGCAGGATTTTGGCATGCACTTTTGGCATAGCTGGATCGGCAGCGATGAATGCGGTAAGGGAGATTACTTTGGACCCTTAGTGGTTTCATCCTTCTATCTGCGCCGCGAGCAGGAGCAAGAGCTACTTAAGCTCGGTGTCTGCGATAGTAAAAAGCTGCGCGATCCGGATATTGTGAAGATTGCTAAAAAACTGTATCTTGCCTTTCCTGGACAGAGTAATTGCCTCTTGATCAGAAACCAGCGTTACAATCAACTTATCCAAACACTCAAAGAACAAGGACGAAACCTGAACGACCTTATGGCATGGGCGCACGAGAAAGTTATCACGGAATTGCTTAAACAATGCCAAGACTGCGAAGGCGTCCTTGTAGACCAATTTTCCCGAGCGCAGAAAGTAAAAAGCCGGCTGGGTCCAAAGTTTCCCGATCTGAACATCATAGAACGCACGGGAGCTGAACGAGATCCAGCCGTGGCAGCCGCTTCGATCCTGGCACGCTATCAGTTTTTGCTTCAGCACCAAGCTCTGGATGCAAAATTTAAGATGAAGTTTCCCTTGGGGGCAAATCAGGGCGTAATCAAAGCAGCAAAAGACTTCGTAACAAACTATGGAAAAGAGAGATTGGGCGAAGTCGCAAAGCTGCACTTTAGGACTACTTTACAGGTGATTAACGATTGAGCGTGAACAGATTCATCGCGGAGGCAAATTAAGAAAGTTCTTGACAGATATAGCAGTTCATAGATCATGATTCTTAAGGTAACAAATTCATCCACAGCCTCCTGGCAATAATCATCATGATTCGATACCTTTTTGCGCCCCGGCGCAAGACAACCATCAGGACACAGTCCTAAAAGTATTTACAGCAAAAGGATAGCATTGGCTATCGTGGAGAACTATATGATCAAAGAAGTAGGACGTCTGAATATCGACGACTATAAACTCCTTGATGCGCAAGTAGAAAAGATCTTTCGCAATCTAGACAAGGGTAAAAACGAACTGGCAATCAAACAAATCAATGAATTGGGCAATACTGCAAACTACTTTGTTCGAGAAGAACTGGGGAAACGCCTGGCACCTTATTCTGGCAAGGGCAATCTGGACCAGATCTGTGCAGATCTCCTGGATGATTTCATCTATGGGCTGCGAGCAACTGGACTCTTTTATTTCTATTACAAATACCAAAATAGCCCGGAACATATCATCAAAATCCTTGAAAAGACCTACGAGAGTGTACCTTGGGAAAGCGAAACTATCTGCTTTGAAATGTGGAAGCGCTTCCCCGAAGCTATGCGCGAAGCCATGCCACTGTGGGCGGAAAGCGACAATGAAAAGAAACGCGCCATCTCAATGCACGGCATGGAAAACATCGCTGCCAAAAATCCTCAGTATGTCCTGATGTTTATTGGCAAACTTTTGGATGACCCCAGCGAGGAAGTCCAAAAGAAAATCTCCCATATCCTCACTCAAGTCGGGAGAGTGCGTCCGATCCAGACTTACGCTAGCGTCCGCCGATGGCTCCTGGAAGCTGATGAAACTAGATTCAATACCATCTGGCAAACCCTCAAGAAGCTGGCAAATATCTTTACCCAAAAAAGCAAACGAGAACGTGGGAATGACTTCATGTCTATCACGCAACGCACTATCGCTGAATGGCGCAAAGACAAAAACCCCAATGTCCAAAATATGGCAAATAAGCTTAACTCCGTTATCCGCATTCGCAAAAGAGTAAATGTCAAAAACTGATCCCCATATATCTATCATCCTCGTTGAGCCAATCTATGCGGGCAATGTCGGGGCAATCGCCCGGATTATGAATAACTTCTGCTATGACGATCTACGCATCGTGGGCACGGTGCCACAAAAGAATGACTTTTATCTGGCTATGCATTCAGAACACATCCTCACAAAAGCTAAACTATTTGATGATCTGGCAGCTGCTATCCAGGATCTAGACCGTGTCATAGCTTTCTCTCGCAGAACTGGGAAAAACAAACCTGTAGATATGTCTCCCATGCAGATGGCATCATATGTACACTCTCTCCCAGGCTTGCAGATAGGGCTGGTCTTTGGTCGGGAGACCTTCGGGCTCACCGATGCAGAAGCCGATCTCTGCCCCCTGCGCTGTCACTTTTCCGCAAATCCTGATTTCCCCTCCATCAATCTCGCCCAAGCGGTAGCATTAGCCACATATGAGGTCTATAGCTTTGAACAGAGAGAGCTGGAAGAAGGCGGTCACAAAAAACTAGATGCAGTAAGTGGAGAAGAACTAAATAAACTCCATGCCTATATGTTGGATGTCTTGAATGGAATTGGCTATTTTAAGAGCCAAGAGACTACAAATTGGGACAATTTCCTGGCTAAGACGCTGGCGCAGCTAAATCCGAATAAAGAGACTGCATATCGGCTTAGGCAGATGTTTAATCGCTTTCACGTCCTCGTCAGGGGTACTGGCAAAGGCTATGACTAATGAAAGTTGTTTTAAGATCAGTGCAAAAGAGTGATTTTCTTTATGAGTTTGTCACTTTTTAAGATATAGACACCGCTGGAACTGATCTGTCCTGAAGCATCTTTACCATCCCAATTTATCTCATAACCATTTTTGGCTGAAAGGCTGAGGCTTTGCACTTTCTGCCCGCGAACATTGAATATCAAGATCTCCTCCTCTGACTTCCAGGGATTATCGAGCTTGATATGTACTTTCCCTCGTGCCGGATTTGGCCACACTTGGATGGAGCTATTCACTTGCGGGACGGTATTATCCGCGATAGACGTGGAGCCCTCGATCAGCTCCAACTTGACCAGGATCGTTTCTATTAATTCTTTAAACTTTGCCCTATGAGTCCCCAGCTCTGCTTCCATTACTTCAGCCAGGCGAAACGCTGATGCTATGCTCAAATGCGTATCTGTAGCGTTTAATACTCCGATTGTATGTTCAGGACAACTGTCTGTAAAGAAAATGGGTACAGTAGATGGTTGCGCTGGAACTAACTCAAAATAGTTGCCATAATCAGGCTGATATGCCCAAGATTTTGTGCCATCATTCATTCCTTGGAACACGATTGGATAATCCATGGTTGCTTCCACCCCAAATTTAGCCCAGAAGCTGTCGCTGCTATCCCAAACGATGTTTCCTTCCATATAGATTTTGCCCCCGGTTGCCAAATATATGTCCAGTAGATTCTTTTCCCAAGGTAGAAGCTCGTAGTCATCCAACGTGCAAAAGATCGCCTCAAAGCCATCGAGATAATCATAATCAGGGATCAAGCGATTGCTATATACCACATTGAAGTTACCATTTTCCCGGATGCTATTTACCAAGCGATGATCAGGCTCTGTTTGGGGGGCAAAGACCAGGATTTCCCCTTCAGGTTCAGTAAATGTGCTATGCCCGAGGACGGGATCTCCAAATAGAATATAGGTGTAGACATTCTGCAGTTCCGGCCAGATTACGCCATCTTCATCGATGGGATCGCCAAAGAGATAATACCTTGTGTGCATGAGGTTTGCATATGCCAAAGCGGCACCGGCGCTGAAGGATTTCTCGGCATAGTTTTCCAAAAAATGGTAGTTATAGCTGCTGATCCCGCCCCATCCGGGATTCTGCCAGCCTACTTTGTACCAACCAGTGCGAGTGGCAGCAACGACACCAACCGCTCTATGTATCAGAGCAGTTTCAGCCAAGGATGGTTGATTATAATCCAGGTATCCATTATTGCAGCTGCCGGCAAAGATCATGGTACCAAATTGGCTTTGGTTGTTTTCAAATGCGGAGCTATCGACAAGGTTCATCCACTGCATTTCGTTGGAATCCGGGATGCCATCATTATTATAATCCTGCATCCAGATCTTCCGCGAAGAGGATATGGGAGAGCCATGTGCATTCCAACTAATGATGCCATAATCCTCAGTTTGGACGAGATTGTTTAAGTTATACTGGGTAAGGGCATAATCAGCAGGATAGATGGATGGCACAATCCCTAACTCTTCATAAAGCGTGGTGTTCTCAAAATTCCGCAAAACGGTTTGTCGAGCAAACTCCGTGAACGTAGCACCATCAGTTTGAGGCATAGTAAGCACTGGCTCATTTGCATAGTTCAATATAGCTGCTGGCAGTAATGCTTTTTGTTTGAAACCATCATTGTTTTGTTCAAAATCGACAATGCGTTGGGCGATTGCGGCTACTTCTACCGGAGAGTTTGTACTAAATCTTCCTACAAAAGCCTCCGGAGTATAGCTCACCGTATAATCTTCTTCACCATATTGGCTATAATATTCCCCCAAACGTCCATCATTATCCGTATCCCAGTCACTGGAAAGATCTGAATAGTAGAAATCTGAAGGGACCGTTGAATTACCATTGGGTTCAGGGCACAACTGAGCAATCGGAACTAAGTCGTGATCTCCCAAAAGGAGCAGATAGGTGAAGGGATTGTCTTGCATTTGTTCTATCAGATGGTTGCGCAGTTTCTCCGGGGGATTGGATCCGGGGCTTTCAGCTAAGACAGCATCAATATTAGAGAACAAGACCTCAAAGCCCTGTCCTTGACGAAAACTTAGCCACGGGCTTAGTGCAGCATATAGCTCAGGCGTCCCGACCACCCGGATGCTCATAGCTTCGTCTTGATCGCGGCGATACCAGTCCAGAAGCTGATCCTGATTTGCATAAAAATCATCGGACATAAATGTCCCCGGAATCTTACCGATGCTTGTCTTTGGAACATCGTAGTTGATGCTAAATTTGATGCGCTCATCCCAAAGTCCCGTTATCTGATCGTAAGGAAGAACCCGGAAACTTGCATAGCTCATCTCGCCCCATTTGTGCTCTCCAAGATAGACTATGCGGGAAGATGATGATCTCTGGGAGGATGATGAGATGATAGCGTCACTACTGATAAAAGGCGGATTAATCTCAGAAAAGCTCTTGGTAGATGGACGGGAATGACTGACTACGGCACTATAGTTCAGGATCACAGCATCTTTGGGGAGTAGAATATTGATCGTGAAAGATGGGCTATGGAGGCGTCCCGGGGTGGACTGATAGCCCACAGCCTCAACTTCGGAAAAGACCAGATCCAGATCCAAGCTCCCCGCAAAAAGCATTATAGGCACGAAGACTAAGACTAAGATAATTATGTTTTTCATTTTATTGCTTTCTATGACGTTGAGCCCCCTTATTGCGAGGCTGCCTGGGAAAGAAACTCTTTGCCTTTGCTTTGGGCATATCCATAGTTGCAGACTTGAGCACATAGGTGTCCAGACTATCTTGGTTTTCCAAAAGAAATGCCTCCACCGGTTTAGGAGCCTTGCTCCAAAGGTCTCTCAGCAAAGCTCCCATTGCTTGCTGTACGACCCTTTCCCGATCCGAAATAAGAGGCTGGATAAAATTCATAATCTCCTCAGGATCTAAAGCTTGCTTTTGAAACATCAGAGCGCTTAGGGCTGCTCGCCGAGTCCATTTACTCTGGGAATCCCGCCAGGAAACAAAGGACTGTAAATCAACCAGTTCCAATTCAAAGAAGACAGGCAGAATCTTGCTTCCCAGAAGATCGGCATGAACCCAATTTTCCACCCCAAAGTCCAGCCACTCTTTGACCCGTTCGCGGACATAAGCATCCATCTGAGGACGGTGTTTTTTAAGCAGCATGATCGCGATAGTACCAAACTCATATTTTCCGGTCTTAAATAGATGCACACCAAGGTCAGCAATTTCACGCGGACTGAGCTTATAATCCTCCAAGATACGATCTCTTAATACTTTCAATTCTTCATCTTCAATCCCAAATGCATCATACCCTTCAGAAAAGTTTCGCATATTGCGGATAGCACGGATAGGGTCCTCGCGATCAAAACAAAAGTTCCCTATCTGCTTATAAATAGTTTCTAATTTCTTATTCATCTTTTTCATAACTTCTTGCTCCAGTGCCTAATTAAAACCATATACGCCACCTCCGAAATTGCCATCTTCAATATAAGCAAGGATTGTTCCAATAATCATGAAAGCTGTCCAAGGCAAAGCCATTCTATAACAAAAAGACTCCAAGATTGCTGACTTTAACGCTAAAAATCTATTGTGCAATGCAATATCCTTCAAGAATACCCTCCCACATTCTATCTACAATATCGAACAACTATGAAACAAATATCTTGATCTTTTCCGAACATAACTGTACCTCCCGACCTCAATCCCATCTTTTGATCATTCAACTGTCTCGAAAGATCTAAATACTGAAATTTTAGAATCTAAACCCTACCCAGCTCTTTTTTGTACACATTTATCAACAACTGGACAATCTCCCGCGCCTATGATCATAAGTGCGTTTATCCGAATCCAATAGGATTTTATTGTGCAAAAAACAACAAGTTTTCTATAATAATGAATTTCATAAATGCAATATTCTACTTGACACCAATTTAATCCCCTTTTTCAAAGACTTAAATTGCCGATTATGGCAATTGTGAAATTTACTCTAACACTATGATAGTCCAAATAGGTAAGGAATATGAAGATAAGATTTAATTTACTATTGGTAATATTTCTGTCGATTTTGTTCTGGCAAATCGGCGGAATACTCAGTGCTCAAATACCTGTTACAAATGTAATAGATCTCTGGAGAGTGAGACATAATCTCTCCAAATCATACATACAGACAGCTGATATTGATCTGGATATATATGCCCCAGCATTTGTATCCGGGCAATACTATAATCCTGGGGACTATGTGACTCATACGGATGGGTACATCTATTACTGCAATAGTTTCACAAATGAAATGCCCGCAAATAATACAAGCTGGTCCCAGCTTTGGGAAGCGGATAAGGGCTGGAAACCGATTGGCACTGAAACCAGTCCTTTTACAGGAATCTATGACGGTGGTGGTTTCTCGATCAAGAATCTTTATATTAATCGCGGAGCAAACCCGACTGGGAACGATAGTGTCCCCTCTGGTGGGGAAAACAACATCGGACTTTTCGGTTATGTGACGAATGGCTCTTCTACTAATGCCGAGATCAAAAACCTTGGCATCCAAAACCCCAGGGTAGTTGGCAAACAAGCAACTGGTGCCTTAGTCGGCAAAGCTCAGTCTATTAAAAAAAATATTACTATAGTTATCAGCAACTGTTTCGTGCATGGTGACATGGATTCATATGTCAGAGGTTTTGGTTACACCGGTGGTCTTGTTGGAGCAGCCTCCAGCAATCATGCCATACATGGTCCAATCGAGATCAACTATAGCTGGGTGGACATAAATGTTTCATCCACGCATCCATCCAACACAACTGATTACAATATCCGTTATGGCGGATTAGTCGGTTACATATTCAAGGGTGTTGCCTACGACTGTTTTGCCTACAACAACGTGATCGGTGGAGACCAAGTTGGTGGCATCGTAGGTTATTTGGATAACGCTGCAGTCGCTCGGTGTTATTTCAGCGGATCTGTCACGCAGAATGTCGTTACTTCAAATCCTGGGATAGGAGCAATTGTTGGAAATTATGAAGGAAATTTCCCAAACAACATAGTTGGCAGTACAGGGAACAACTGCGCTCCATACTGCTATTATCCGAACAATAATCCCCCAGTCATCAATGCTGTTGACAGTCAAATCCCAAATGAACAAGGCACAGGAATAGATTTTACTAATCAAGATAACTTTGAAACTTGGGATTTTTTTGATATTTGGAGCATTACCGATGGTCTGCCCATCCTGGACAGCAATCCCATCCAAGAACTTCCCGATTATTACTATTACACAATTGCAGATGGATCTTGGAATGATACTATATGGTATAAGACCACTAACCCAAACTTTGCGGGAGGCTTTTCCAGTTCGTCCGAACCAGATCCTGACAAAAGTCTAGGCATTCGGATTGTGAATCAGGTCTGGCTAAACCAAAATATTGAACTAACTAATTTGCAGATTGGGGCTTCCGGAATCCTCGAGTTAAACGAAAGCATAACTTTGACACTTATAAATGGCTCCAGTGATAAAGATCTTATAGTTGAAAAGAGTGGAAAGCTTCTTATTCACGGAAGCTTGATTCTGGGTAACAGTGCCGCCATGGAAGTCTGCGAAAAAGCTAAAGTATCCATTGATGAACAAACTGGTGGGATCGTACCTGGACAGAATACCAATCTCATCGTCAATAGCGAAGATTTTGATTTTCAAAACGTGGGTGTAGATGGCTTTGAATCTCCAAACTATGCCTTTATCTGCTTCCCTCCCACTAATCGCTTGTTGAATCCCTTCTTTGCTTCCAGTACATTTATAGAGGCTTTTCCATTATTTGTCAACCGCAAATGGTTAATAAACGGTACAGCATTGCAAGCAGACACTTCCAAACGTATTACTTTGTTTTGGAATGCCGCAGATGACAATTATTACGATTGGATAGCAAACAATGCACATCCAGTAGTATATTTCGGAATGACCCCGGTAAGCATTATAGACTATGATGTGCAATCTAATCCCAGATGGGTGAAATTTGATTGGGTATTTGATGAGGGAACAGGTGATGCCAAAGCCGAATTGCAAGTTAAGCCATTCTCAGGGGAGACTCTCCCGGTGGAGCTTTCGGCGTTTAATGCACAATCCTATCAGGGGCGATCAGTCAAACTGATGTGGCAGACCCAATCCGAGACCAATGTGCAAAGTTTCAGTTTCTATCGCGGTAGGACTGATATCCTTGAAGACGCCCATTATCTCAATGTAACCATCCCCGGGACAAATAGTTCTCAGCCCAAAAGCTACATATATTATGATCGTGAGGTCTTTGATCCTGGGCTCTATTATTATTGGCTTTTGAGCACCGATTTTGACGGGACGAGCCAGCTATTTGGTCCGATTAATGTGTATTTTGATGCTACAGATTTGGGTTCAGATCAGGTGACACCGCTACCTGGTTTTGACAGTGCTTATCCGAACCCCTTCAATCCTGAGACAACCCTGCGCTATGGAGTGGACCAAAGATCTACAGTAGAGCTACGGATCTACAATGTGCGTGGGCAGATAGTGCGTCGTCTCATTCAGACTGAGCAAGATGTCGGTTGGCATCAGATTCGCTGGGATGGTCGAGATGATGCCGGTCGCAATCTCAGCAGCGGAGTTTACTTTGCCCGTATGCATCTTGGGAATCGGATCTATCAGCACAAACTCGTGATGATGAAATAATAAATGCCTTTGTTATCTCAGCTGGCAGGGTCAGACCCTGCCAGTTTGCTAAGTGCTTGAAAAAGTAGTGCACTTCATGCCTCCCTCGTTTCTCCCCCATTTGAGAAGTGAGCAAGAAACGAGAAACAAAGGACTTACAGCTTTGTGAAGTGCGTTTTTTAGGGTAACCCCCATCTATCATGATCCATGCGGGAATCATATGCTCGAAATCCGTGGAAGTGGAAAAGTGGGCGAAAAGTAATGGTAAAGCCTAAGTCTGGCATATCCTTGAACCTGTGTAGGAACACGAAATTCACTCAAGCCGGTCTACCGAATTTATTCATTTTTTCTGCAAATCGCTCCATACAGTTCATCTCATCCATCGTAAATCGTGCATTGTAAAATGAATGGTTTATGTACAAAGTTCTTGACGTAGTGTAAAGTGTAATATGCCTTGTCTTATATAGATTACATTGCTGTTTCATCTTTGTAATCCATATACTCTAAAGAATTAGGAGTAAAATGCCATGCTTATTCAACAACGAGAAGCACTTTATACCCTTATCTGCAGCATCGTCTTCATCATCCTGAAGGCAGTGCTGTTTCCCAATATCGGTGATCACGATCCCGAATTTACTCTTGGGCTGTTGGCTTTGTTCAATATCTTGCTGTGGGTGATCCGCTACTCACTGAAATTCAGGTTTAAAACTTTGGATAAGATGGATAAAACCATCCGCTTTCAGGCTGGGATGATTGCCATTCATGGAGTAATGGCAGTGATGTTTATCTATACCATAGTGCTATATCTGCTGCATCGAGGCACGCTGATAGTACCCCTGCAACAGGTACTCAATCTGATGTATTTCACTTGGATGTCATTGTACTTGTTCTGGACGATCTTCATCCTGGTGTTTTATAAAAAGGGAGTGCTAAATATCTAAGCAGGCACCGTGCTTCCGGAACGAAATCCGCAGGTTGCGCTTTGAGCAGAATGAGATAACTCAGGAAGAGCTGCCTCTTAAGGCAGTTTGTAAAAATGGGAGTATGCCATCCATCCGAAAACACTTGACGAAATGCACAAAGCCAAATACTCTTGTAAAGTTATTCTATACATTTATTCAGAAAGCTTGACTGATCTGCAGATTCAAATCTGCCAGGATTAAAATGAATGAAATATTTAAAACTTATTGCGATTGAATATGGAATCTGGCTCTATATTATAGCCTGTTTGGCTTGGCTATTATTTCGCTTGTTTGCGCTCAGCATGCCAGCTTGGTTTATCTTGATAGAGCCATTGTTATTGGCAGCGCTGCTCGTTATCAGCGGTAGCTCTGTAGCAGCAAAGATCAGTGGGGAAGAGAAAGTCAAGGGATTTTGGCAATACGAAGCAGCTCTAGCAATTCTGCTTTCAATTGTGATGGCTTGGGTGATCGTAGAAGTCCGACCATTGGCGTTTATAACCCAGGGCTCAAATACCACTGCGATATTAAAAGGTCTCTTTAATCCTAATACTGAACAATTGGTGCCAATGCTGGCAGCACTGGTTGAAACGATTTATTTAGCACTTTTGGCAACCGTTCTTGCCATTCCTTTTGCCTTTCTGCTTTCTTTTTTTGCCGCCAAAAATCTGATGTTTGATTCGCTGATCGGACGCATCGTGTACTTTTTGATCCGCACTATCTCTACCATCTTTCGCTCAATCGAGGCTATCGTTTGGGCAATCATCTTTGTAGTCTGGGTGGGCATTGGTCCTTTTGCCGGCATGCTGGCGCTCTGGATCCACTCGGTAGCTGCGCTTATTAAACTTTATAGTGAGCAGATAGAAAATATAGATCCAGGTCCCGTAGAAGCAATCAAAGCCACCGGAGCCTCCACTTTGCAGATCTGGCGTTATGCTGTGGCACCCCAGATTTTGGCACCATATCTGGCATTTACTATTTATCGTTGGGATATAAATGTGCGCATGGCAACAATCGTCGGTTTCGTTGGTGGCGGGGGCATCGGCTTGGCACTCTATCAACAGCAACAGATGCTTTCTTGGCGTAATGTCGGGCTGATCATCTGGCTCATTGCCCTGGTGGTCTGGATCATGGACATCTTTTCCGGATACATCCGCGAAAAACTCATCTCAAACTAATTAGGGGAAAAATATGCAATACAATCCTGTAGAACTCATCCTCAAAAAACGCAACGGATACTCCCTAACTGAAAGCGAAATAAGCTTTTTTATCGATAGCTATCTAAAAGGGCAAATCCCTGAATATCAAATGTCGGCAATGCTCATGTGTTTTTACTTTCAAGGTGCACAACCCAAAGAAATTATTGCTCTGACCAAAAGCTATATAGAAAGCGGCAGACGTCTTAGCTTCCCGGAAGACCTACCCGTGGCAGATAAACATTCAACCGGAGGCGTGGGTGACAAAATCTCGCTGATGTTGGCTCCAATAGCTGCGGCATTGGGACTTTATGTACCAATGATTTCCGGACGCGGCTTAGGACATACCGGAGGAACTCTGGATAAGTTAGAAGCCATTCCCGGATTCAATACTCAATATGATATGCAAGATTTTAAAGAGCTGGTGCTGAAACACAGATATGCCATGGTTGGTCAATCCTCCGAGATGGTGCCTGCTGATAAACGCATCTATGCCTTGCGAGATGTGACTGGAACGGTCGAAAGCCCTGCCCTCATCACCGCCAGTATCATGAGCAAAAAGATCGCCGAAGGAGCCCGCTATCTGGTGATAGATCTCAAGATCGGATCTGGCGCTTTCATGCCAAATCTGCAACGTGCCAAAGAACTCGCCACACATCTGATCGAAACCGGTGAAAGTTTTGGTCAAACAATCTCTGTGGTATTCAGTAATATGAATTCCCCCTTAGGACACGCAGTCGGAAATGCCTTGGAGACCATCGAAGCAATAGAATACCTCAAAGGTAATATTCTGCCAGATACTCAGGAACTTACCACCACTCTCGTATCCAGGATGCTGATTCTTGCTAGGATGGCTAAGGATGATAATGAGGCGGCGAAAATGATCGAAACTGTGATCAAAGATGGCTCTGCACTTGCTAAGTTTGCTGAGATCATCGAAGCTCAAGGCGGAAACCCAGAAGTAATCCAAGACTACAGCCTCTTCCCTACCGCCAAGTATAAAGTGCCAATAATCTCCAAAGAAAGCGGTTATATCAAAGCTATCGATGCACGCTCAATCGGCTATGCCCTGGTGCGGATCAAAGCTGGACGCATGCAAACCGGGGACAGCTTGGACTATAGCTCCGGAGCTAAGCTCTATCCCAAGATCGGCACACAAATCTCAAAAGGAGATCTAATCGGAGAAGTGCATGCAAACGACAAAAGCAAGGGTGAGAAAGTGGCAGAATTAATCCGCCAAGCATACAAGATCATGCCCGAAGAACAGGCTATAGAAAAGCTGATTTGGGAAATAATGTAATACAGAAACAACACAACGGAATAAAAAATTGATGGCAAAAAAAATGGCTCCGGAAGAGGGATTCGAACCCCCGACCTAGTGGTTAACAGCCACCCGCTCTACCGCTGAGCTATTCCGGAACACATTGATTTTAACAAAATCCTAAAACATATGTTTTTTGTCAATAAGTTTTTTTTATCGGGCGTCTCAATCATCTATCAGACGGCGTATCCTATTGCAAATAGAAAAGCTCATGTTTAACCGTCTCGCCTTGCTATGAGCTCAATCTAGGTGGCTCTTTATATTATTGGGAGTTTTCCATAAACTCCTTAAAATGCTCATATATGTCGACCGGAAGCCGCTTTGCCTTGCCTCCGCTGGCATGCACAACAGTGAATTTGGCAGTAAAGCAGAGCTCTCCTAACGAATTGTAGACTTCCTGACGCCAAAATCCTTTGAGCCGATTTATATCGTAAAACCAACTTTTAACCGTGACCACATCTTCTAAGTCCAGAGCTTTGAGATAATCCAATTCATAGTGCAGAATAAATAGCTGGATGTGCATCTCGAGAAGTTTAGCAATCGACATATCCATCTCAGATAAAGCGTCACTACGGGCTGCTTCGAGCATCATTAGGTAATTGGCGTTATTCATATGACCGTAAATGTCGCATTCGTACCCATAGATTTTCTTTTTAAATTCAAAGATCATGATCTTCCTCTCGTTTTTGCTTGACCGATAAAGGCAAATAAAATATTCTGGTTGCAAATATCGGTTTTTACAGAGGATTTTATGAGCCAGAAAAAAGTCAACCCAAAAATGCCTAAAAAAGTATCGGCAAAACAAAGCCCCTCACAAGTATCACCCTTGCCGACCAAACAGCTCATTCCGGGCAAATACCTGCCCTGGATCTTGATAGCCCTCTTGTATATCATTGTCAGCATAGTGTATTTTCCTATAGCTTATCAGGGAATGGAGCCCCGTGCCAGTGACATCAGTCAATGGCAAGGCGCTGCCAAGAGCATCATAGATTACAATGCAGAAAATCCTGAACGAGCGCTTTGGACTCAAAGCATGTTTTCTGGAATGCCAACTTATATGATTTCATTCCCTCCCCGATATCCATTTTTGGAAGGACTCACCAAGCTCACCGATAGAGTGATAAACTGGCGGATATTTCTGCTATTTATAGGCGGATTGGGCATCTTCGTGCTCCTGCGGCACCTTAAGATGGATCCCTGGATAGCTTTTTTTGGAGCAATCGCTTTCATCTTTTCCTGCCATTGGGCTGGACTTTTGGAGATTGGTCACAATACCAAATTCCGTGCCATCATGTATATCCCTTGGGTATTTTGGGCTCTAATGTATCTGAAGAGCAAACCAGGACTGCTCTCTCTGGGCTTGTTTGCCACATTCCTGATCACTCAACTCAGAGAGAACCATCCGCAGATAACCTACTATCTATATTTGCTCTTGGGAATGTATTGGCTATATCAGCTCATTATCAGCATCAAAGATAAAGATCTCAAACGCTTTGGAGTCTGGACTATCTTGATTATTTTAGCTTTTGGACTCACCGCTTTGGCAGTGATGAATCCCTATTTGAGTACTTGGGAGTATAGTCACTATACCATGCGAGGCGGTGCAGAAGGTCTCGACAAAGCCTATGCCCAGGGTTGGAGCTTTCATCCCAAGGAAATCTTGAGCTTCATCATCCCCGACTTTTGGGGTGGAATAAATCAAAACTACTGGGGATATATGCCCTTTACGCAAGTGTATAACTATTTTGGCATCGTTGTCTTGGCGTTTGGAGTGCTCGCACTTTGGAGCAAAGAGAAGCGCTTGGCAATCTTTCTGTGGATCAGCAGCATTATCTTCACTCTGATGAGCTTTGGCAGTGCCACCCCCGCTCTTTCTGACCTCTTCCTCAATTACCTGCCCTATTTCAATAAATTCCGGGTGCCTTCCATGACCTTAATCGTCGTACAGTTTAATGCCGTGATCTTGGCAGCGATAGGTCTCAAGAGCGTCATTGAGAATACCAATAACACGATACGGCAGAAAAACCTGCATCGTGCCTTTTGGATCTCCGGTGGGGTCTTTGTACTATGGCTAATCTTGGCAAAAAGTATCTTTGCTGGATTGCCGTTTACCACCGAGATCGAGACCATGCGCTATCAACAAGCGGGTGCCTTACAACAGCTGGATATGCTCAAGTCAGTTCGTTTGAATGCCCTGGTAAAAAGCGGCATCCTATCCCTTCTCCTACTCACAGTGAGCTTGGGTCTGGCATATCTAACCAGCATCAAAAAACTCAAAGCCAAATACTTCGTAATCTTAATTGCAGTCATCACTTTTGCCGATCTCTGGCCATATACTGGGCAGCATCTGAAAAAACAAAACCTGCAGCACATCTCCAACCGGCAACAGGTCTTTAGGACCCAGGATTTTGATGAGTTCCTGCTGGCTGATGAACAAAACTTCCGAATCTATCCCTTTAATACCAATAATATCCGTGCTGCCGCCGAATGGGCATATTACCATCAAAGCATCGATGGATATTCCGCGGCTAAACTAAAACGTTATGACGACGTATTGAAAGTCATTAATGGCGATGGTCGTCGCGATGGTGAATTTATCCGCTATCTGCGGGGTGTCTTCCAAGAACAAAGCATAGAAACTCCCACTCCGGTGATGAATATGCTCAGTACAAAATACATCATCGTGCCAGACTCCCTTCCCTATGGCTCACGACTTCAGAACCTGCGCCAAGTATTCTACAATGGCAGGCTTTCGATTTATGAGAATCTGATGCATCTTCCCCGGGCTTGGTTTGTGCCGGAACATTTTGTTGTAGAAAGCCCGGAAGCCGCCTTGGCGGAGCTTTGGAATCCTGATTTTGACCCCGCCCGCATGGCGATCTTGGAAGAGGATATCGAAGATCTCGGCAAACCGGAAAGAGCCAAAGTGGAACAGATCCGCGCAGAAATGCATGAGCTGGAATATAACTTGAATGTGGACACGGATGCTCTGCTGGTGCTCAGCGAGGTCTACTACCCTGCCGGGTGGAAGGCGTATATTGACAACGAAGAGATCCCAATCTATCCTGTTAATTACATTCTCCGCGGAGTGAAAGTCCCTGCCGGCAGCCATACGCTCAGGCTAGTCTTTGCTCCAAAGAGCTACACGATCAGCAAGAAACTCAGTCTGGCAGGAATCCTCATTACTATCATAGTGGTGATTGCGGGACTTGTCATCCATATAAGATCCCAAAAACGTGCAAGTAAACCCGCTTAGATCCCAAAAGCATAACTAAAGAAAGGACTAAATAGATAAATGAAACAACGCATGAAGATATCCGACACAAAAGCTATGAGCAGAACCCCACTCCCAACAGGCAAGAAGTTTCACAAACGCAAGCCTGCCCTCCAAGACTGGGTAGAAGCCATTCTCTTTGCGTTTGTAGTTGCGATGATCATCCGCAACTATACGTTCCAAAACTTTATGATACCCTCATCTTCCATGGAAGAAACTCTCCTGACAGGTGACTTCCTCGTAGCAAACAAGCTGAAATACTATTTTACAGATCCCAAACGTGAAGATATCGTCACTTTCCGCTATCCCAAGATCGAGTCCAACACGCCCGAACATCCGGATTATAAAGATCAATTTATCAAGATCTATGACCCTATTTATATTAACAAAGCCCAAGCCTTCAGTCGCCAGCCGCTAACCGCGTTTCACATCAGCTACTACGCGCGCAAGAACATCGTGAAAAGGGTGATTGGTATGCCAGGTGACATCATCGAGATCAAAGACAAGGTAGTATATATCAATGGACAGGAATTTTCCCGAGACTATGAGCGCTATGGTGTAGCTATCCCGAGTCCCCCCTTGCCGCCAAGAGTGATACAGGAGAGCAGACTCCGCCCAAATTCAATTGATTCCATAAGTCTGATGAATTGGTATGACCCCTATCGGGTGATCAATGATGACCATAGTCCGCGTAAAATCTTTAATCGAGATTGGTTTGGTCCGATTCAAGTGCCTGAGAACAAATACTTTGTTATGGGCGACAATCGTGATGTTAGTGAAGACAGCAGATATTGGGGCTTTTTGGATCGCAAGGATATTACCGGTTCGCCGTGGTTGATATTCTGGTCCAGAGGTATTGAATTTAACAAACTCTACGATACTCCTCACATTAGGTGGAACAGGATCTTCAGGCGCGTGCATTAGGGCTATACATCCACATCCCCTGGTGTCTCACGCGCTGCCCCTATTGCAATTTCTATGCTCTGCCCTATTCCAAGGCAGCGTTTGAGGACTATTATGCCTTGATCTTGATGCACAAAGCGCTCGTTTTACCCATGCTGGATCAGCCTCTGACGAGCGTCTATTTTGGCGGGGGAACTCCATCCCTGCTCTCCTCTGAGATGATCACAGAGATCATCGAAGATCTCCCTTTGGCTGATGATGCTGAGATCACCTTAGAGGTCAATCCCATCCAGATCACCAGCCCATGGGTGGCAAAGCTTCATAAAAGCCCCATCAACCGCCTCTCTTTGGGCATCCAGTCCATGTTTGATGATGAGCTGATCTATCTTGGACGCAAGCATCACGCCAAGGAAATACCAGAGAAACTGCGAATCCTAATTGACTCCGGCTTTGAAAACATTTCAGGTGACCTTATCTACGGTCTGCCCCACAGTAGCGTTGATACGCTTAAAAAGAACCTCGATAAATTCTTGAGCCTGCCTCTGACCCATCTCTCCTGCTACCTTTTGGAGTTGGATCAGGAGGGGAAATTAGCTGCTGACCGGAAGCTACTTCCGGAAGATGAGAAATTGGAAGCACAATATAAACTCATCCGCCATACACTAAACGACGCAGGATATCGACAGTATGAAATCTCAAATTTTGCCTTGCCAGGTCGAGAATCACGCCACAACCTCCTATATTGGAAGGGAGATGATTTTCTGGCGCTCGGCGCTTCTGCCAGTGGATATTTTCGGGGAATTCGCTATCAAAATCCGCCCGATCTCTCGGCATACCGGCTTCAGGTAAATTCAGGCAAAGCTTTGGGAGATGAAGATCCTGCCCAAAATGAAGAATCAGACTACATCATGATGCGCTTAAGATTGACCGCAGGGTTGAATCTCAGAGAGTTTCGGGCAAGATTTGGCAAAGACTTTTTCGCTAATCGAGAAGATCACCTCCGCCGCATGATGCAGTTGGGATTCTTACTCAAAGAGGGGGACATTCTTAGACTTAGCAGCAAGGCACTTTTTATCTCCAATGCCGTAATCGGAGAAATCTTGTGAAGATCGATGAATTTCTAAATCTCTTTAACTCTATGACCGAAGGTACTATCTTTGCCACCCGGACTTGGTTAGTAGGTGGAGTAGTGCGAGACTTGCAGCTCGGCTATGATGACTTCGAGGATTTTGATCTTTGCATAGAGCAACCCTTGGGTGGATTACTTCTGGCAAAATATCTCCAAAATCGAGGTATTCCCCAGAGTATTGAGATCTTTGAGAAATTTAGCACCGCCAGGATAAGTTTAGAAGGAATCAGAGTAGACCTCGTCACAAGCCGCACTGAGATCTATCGTAATCACAGACGTTATCCCAAAATCCGCTATGCTCCCATCCAAGAAGATGTCTGGCGTCGGGATTTTACCATCAATGCTCTATACATGAACATCTCAGATCGAAAGCTCCTGGATCCCTGCAAGATGGGTTTGGATGATCTCGCCGCCAAGCGCATTCGCACCCTCAGAGAGCCTATGCTGGTCTTTCGTGAAGATTCTCTGCGCATCCTCAGAGCTTTGCGCTTTGCCGCCTCTTTGCGCTTTGACTTGGCAGAAGACACCGCAAAAGCTATCGAAAAAACCGCTCATTACACTAAACGGCTTAGCAAAGCAGCCTGGAGATTTGAACTACAAAAGCTCAAGCAAAAAGATATCTGGGATGAGGTACAAAAACTGTACAGTCAATATGGGATTGCTAACTATATCCCGGAAGACATCATAATCAAGGATTTTCCCACTACCTAAGCTGAACCAAAGATAGCGCCAAATATAGCCACAGCAATCAGCAGAGTAAATGGATTGAGCTTAAATTTCCAAGTGGCTATGAAGCTGACCAAGAATACTACAACAGCAAAAAGGCTCTGAACAGCATTGCCCAAGACCATGATTAGAGCTGCCGCAATTAATCCTACAGAGACCAATCTCAAGCGTTTGAAGATCTGCTGAAAACAAGGTAGATTCTTGAGCTTCAGATAACTGATCGTGATAATCATCATGACCAAAATAGACGGCAGGATCACGCCGAGCGTACAAAGCAAGCTTCCCGGAATTCCAGCTTTTTGATAGCCAATAAAGGTCGCAGCATTGATCGCAATCGGACCCGGTGTCATCTGGGAAATTGCCACCACCTCCATAAATTCCGTATCTGTTAACCACGCGTTTTTGATCACGACTTCCTGCTGAATCATAGCAAGAACTGCGTATCCTCCCCCAAAACTAAACAGCCCGATCTTGAAAAAAGTATAAAGCATCGACAATAGCATCATCGGCGTGACTCCCAGATGGCATAAACTATCGTCAGTAGGATCAGATAGACTGGGGATATTCCCACAAAACCCACCAATATAGCCACAGCAAGAGGATACCATGCATTTTTAAGAGTCAAACCACTCTTCTTTGCCAATTGGATAAGCGGAACTGCTATCAATGCTACCACCGCTGGCTTTAGAGCAGAAAAAGCTCGTCTGACCACGGCTTGATCGGCATATTGAGAAAAAAGCATCGCTATCATCAGGATGATCAATGTAGATGGCAAGATCGTGCCCAGCACGGCCATCAACATTCCGGATTTCCCGCGAACGTGATAGCCTGTGTAGATGCTGATATTCACAGCTATAGACCCAGGAGCGCTGTGTGCGGCTGCCAGTCCATCCAAAAATTCCTCTTCCGTGATCCACCCATGTCGAGAACATACCTCCCGCTTGATCAGAGGAATCATCGCATAACCGCCACCGATGGTAAAAGCACCAATCTTTAGGAATGTCAGAAAAATCTGTAACAGCATCTCAGAGAGAATCCCTCACCAGTTTCACCAATGCTGCCAAGAGCTCCTCTTCCGGATATTTGCCGACGATTTCTCCTTTGGCAAAGAGCAACCCTTCCCCTTTGCCCCCGGCAATACCAAAGTCTGCCTCCCGAGCTTCCCCAGGACCATTGACTGCACAGCCCATCACTGCAATAGTGAGATCCTTGTCTGCATATGGTTGCATGGCATCTTCCACTTTTTGAGCCAGATCAATCAGATCGATGCGCGTGCGTCCACAGGTGGGACAGGATACAATGTTCAGCCCTTTACGCAAGCCCAAAGCTACCAGAATCTGGCGAGCGACTATTACTTCCTTGACGGGATCATCGGTCAGCGAGATTCGAATGGTGTCACCAATGCCTTCTTCCAATAGAATGCCTACCCCGAGAGCACTCTTGATGCTTCCCGATATCAGAGTTCCTGCTTCCGTAACACCCAAATGCAGTGGATAGTTACAGCGCCGTGATAACTCTCGATAGCTGGCGAGCATCAAGGGGATATTTGAAGCTTTTGCAGATATTTTGATCTCATAATACCCCAAATCTTCCAAAATTTTGACGTGTGACAGAGCAGCTTCGACCATTGCCTCTTTGCCATGCCCATATTTTGCCAAAAGTTCTTTCGGGAGTGAACCGCTATTGACTCCGATCCGAATGGGTATCATGCGCTCACGAGCCGCTGAAACCAGACTAGCTACTCCGCTGCGACTGCCGATATTGCCGGGATTAATGCGCAATCCGTCGATGCCATTTGCAATGGCTGCCAAAGCGAGCTTGTGATCAAAGTGAATATCAGCAACAAATGGAATATCAAACTCCCGCTTTAAGGTGGATATTGCCTGCGCATCTTCCATGTCCATCACCGAAAACCGAATTATTTCGCATCCGGCAGAGATCAATCTCTTGATCTGCTGAGAAGCTTCCGGATAGTTCGAAGTTTTCACATTTAGCATACTTTGAATGCTGATCTCGGCACCGCCTCCGATCCTAATTTTCCCCAATTTGAGGGGACGAGTTCTAAGTCTTGGAATATCTTTCATAAAATCATCAAGATTGGAGCCAAACTTTTGTCAATAATAATCATCCCCTCCACAGCGAAACTTCATCTCATTGCCATGCTCTTTATCCCACAAAAAATATGCTGTGCAATGTCTTGTAACCAGCTCTTTCTCCCGAAAAGAACTTTGCTGCAATTACCTCCATATCTCCGCTTCTGCACCCCACCGCAACTCCACTTCCTACAGCTTTTGTCATCATGGCTCGATTAATTGGATTAGCTCAAAGCGATGCTTCCAGGATACACTTCACAAAGCTGTAACTCCTTATTTTCCCGTTTCTTGCTCACTTCTCAAAGGGGAGAGAAACGGGGGAGGAGTTAAGTGCCCTACTTTTGCAAGCATTTAGCTGTGCAAAAATCTGAAGATTTCATGAAGTTGGACTTAACTTAAGTTTCTTTGTCCCTCGCTGAGTTCATCTGCCGCTTGCAGAGATATTTTTGTTAGGATTAACAGATCTTATCCTTGATTTTGCGGAAGCTATGTTGGATGATTTGCTGCAAGAAAAGATTTTGCTTGACACTATCAAGGCAGCTATCCTATAATGATAGGTAAATTTGGATAAACTGATATAATAGATAAGGAGTAGAGTATTGAAGCCAACTTTTTTGCACCAGCGCATAAAGGCCATTATTCTGCTACTGCTTATGGGGCTTTTTGCTCTAAGTCTTAGCGCCGAGATTTTAATTCCGATGGATCGCACGCAGACCGATCATCTCAAAGCCTATGGAGTAGCCTTTTCCGCATTGAAAGAGAAGATGGTCGTTAAGTGGCTGCTAAACTATCGAGGAGGCAGTTTTTTGATGCCTTCCTCTCCGCAGAATATTGCCATCTGTAATATCCGGGGAGTGCGCTATGAGCAAATCAGTTCTGCTGATGTGGCAGCGATCACTCTTGAGATCCAGGATGCCAATATGGAGATCATCACGCTGGAGAAGGAACCCAAGATAGCCGTTTACATTCCGCCCAGCACTTTGCCCTGGGATGATGCTGTCTCTATGGCATTGGAATATGCAGAGATAGAGTATGACCGGATTTGGGATGATGAAGTTCTTTCGGGAAAATTGTCGGATTATGATTGGTTGCATCTGCATCATGAGGATTTTACCGGACAATATGGTAAGTTTTATGGATCCTATCGTCACACTCAGTGGTATCAGGAAGATGTTCGGGTCAATGAGGCAATGGCAGCGAGTCATGGCTATGACAAGGTCTGGCAGCTCAAGCAAGCTGTTGCGAACAAGATTCGAGAGTTTGTGGTTTCGGGAGGATTTCTTTTTGCTATGTGCGCTGCAACAGATACAATCGATATAGCGCTGGCAGCGAACGGAATTGACATTGTGGACGCCGTTCTCGATGGCGATGGCATTGATCCCCAATATCAGAGTAAGTTAGATTTTGAGCGCACATTTGCTTTTGAGAATTTTGAGCTCAAGACCAATCCCTTTGAGTATGAATTTTCCGATATCGACGCCAGTGACTACAGCAAATTGCGCGGCGCAGAGGGAGATTACTTTCAGCTCTTTGATTTTTCTGCAAAGTATGATCCCGTGCCCACCATGCTTACGCAAAATCACACCAACATCATCAATGGCTTTATGGGACAGACCACGTCGTTTTTTCGAGATAAGCTCAAAAAGAGCGTCATCATCTTGGCAGAAGTGCCAAATCAGAACGACGTGAAATATATACATGGCAATCTCGGTAAAGGCACTTTTACTTTTTATGGCGGACACGATCCGGAAGATTATCAACACATGGTTGGAGATCCTGAGACGATTTTGGATCTGCACAAAAACTCGCCCGGATATCGCTTGATCCTCAATAACATCCTCTTTCCGGCAGCGGAAAAGAAAGAGCTAAAAACTTAAGGAATCGTAAAGTGGCAAAATTTTATAAACATCTGCGTAGCACCCGGATCAAGACAGGAATCTGGACATTGGTTATCGTCTTGATCCTAATCTTTGGTTATCTTTGGCTTACAAACAGTTTAAATATGCGTTCTCAGCAAAATCTGCAAGTTCTCTTTAGCAACGTGATGGGTCTGGAGATCGGTGATAAGATCATGTTTCGCGGGATGGAAGTGGGACGAGTCAAAAGCGTCACTTTGCACGACCAAGGCATCCTCGTCTCCGGAAATATTTCCACCAATATTAAGATCCCAAAGGGCAGCAGATTCTATATCGAAGATAGTATCATGGGTTCCAAAAGCCTCAATATTCTTCCTGCAAATACTGAGGAATATCTGGATCTCAATCTGGCACAACACGGTGACGATCCTTCTGGAATGATGGACGTAATCGCCAAAGCATCTGACTTCATAACAGAACTGGATGAGATCCTTCAACGGCTGAAAGCTGAAGATGGGATTTTGGATCAGGGTCAGAAACTGCTCGCCAATGCCTCCAGCACTATGCATACAGCAGATCTTAGCATTACCGAGATCAAAAGCGACATTTCCACAACTATCGGGAGGGTGGATTCTCTGACCATGATGGTGGAAAGCTTTGTATCATCCGCAAGCGAACCGCTCTTGGAAAGCATCACTTTGGCACCTGCCACTCTGGAGCGGATGAATAGTGCACTGGATAGCCTTAGTGTGCTTTCTGGCAAGCTCAATGTCAGTGCGGGAGCTCTTGCCCAAGGCGAGGGAACAGCCGGCAAGATCTTGCATGAAGATGATCTCTATGAGCGCGTCCTGCAATCCATTGACCGTCTTGATCAGCTCATAGCTGACATCAAGGCAAATCCGCGTAAGTACATCAAATTCTCAGTATTTTAAAATTTATGAAAAAGCTATTATGTGCCATCCTGATCCTGTGCTGGGGCTTTAGTTATGCTCAGACTTTCGGGAAAAACAAAGTGACTGCAACTCCCCAAGAATTTTCAGAGATCAAGACTCTGCATTATGATATCTATTACCCTTTGGGTGAAGATGAATTTGGTAAGACGGTAGCCTTAATGGCAGAAGATATCTACTACTATCTTAAAGCCGATCTAAAGTATCCGGTATCAACCCGGATTCCGATTATCTTCTATGGTACTAAAAGTGAATTTCAGGTCACCAATATCATCTATCCTCTGCTTTCCGAGGGAGTGAGTGGCTTTACGGAAAGTCTTCACAATCGAGTGGTAGTGCCTTTTGATGGGAGTTATAGCAATCTGGAAAAGCTCTTGGCACACGAACTGACTCATGCCTATATCAATGCATTGGATAATCGCGCTACAAATGCTATTCAATCCTTGCAACCGAGCATGATTCCTTTCTGGTTTACGGAAGGATTGCCGGAATTTCTCTCCATCGGCGGGAAAGATGAGTATAATAATATGTTCATCATGGATATGGTACTAAATGACAATCTGCCGAAATTGGATTACATCAACGGTTATCTGGCATATCGTCTTGGAGAGAGCTTTCTGACCTGGATTGCAGACGTCTACGGTCGCGAAAAGGTCAGCGAATATTTCTATTCCTTGCGCACTATGAATAAACTCGAAGATGCCACCGAACGTGTCTTTGGCATAACATACGAAGAGCTGGAATCCCGTTGGCGCTTTCAACTTAAAAGAGATTATTTCCCCGCCATCAATACACATAAGATACCGAAAGAAGTCTTGGAACCACGCACAGATCATCTCAAAGACGGTTCATACTTCAACTACTCCCCTCGCTTTTCTCCTGATGGAAGCCGATATGTATACTTTTCAGACACCAAGGGCAGATTCAGTGTCTGGATGGGTGGAACTCATGGCTTCAGCAAGCCCAAACTCGTCATCAAAGGTGAAACCAATGGGAAAATGGAAGAGTTTTATTACATGCGCAGCTCTCTGAGTTGGTTTCCCGATGGCAAGCGGGTGGTATTTGGGGCTAAGACCTCCTTGGGAGATCGGATACACATCCTCAATGTTGATAGCGGCAAAATCGAAGAGACCATCAATATAGAAGAACTGGATGCCATATTTGAGATGGATCTTTCCTATGATGGTAGATATCTGGCAATGAGTGCACAGCAAAATATGAAGACGGACATCTTCATCTATGACCTGGTCTCGCACGAGCTCACTCAGCTTACCGATGATTATTTCTACGATGCCCAGCCGCGTTTTTCTCCTGATGGCACAAAGATTGCCTTCGCTTCCGAACGAGATGAGAATCCGGAATCCCACCGGTATGGATATTTTGCTAATATCACCCTTGACATCTTTGAATATCGCTTTGCTGATCAAAGCCTGTGGCAGATAACCCGGGAAAACTTTAATTGCACTCAGCCAAGCTATGTCGGCGAGGGTAATCTTTTGGCATTTGTATCAACTCGAAGTAAAATCCAAAACTATGAGATCATAGATCTGGAGAATAGCCGCATCGCTTGTCTGACAAATGTCCTCGCTGGAACCTTCAATGGCGATATCTCCCGGGACTCGAACTACTTATTGGTCTCAAACTACTTTGATGGCGCTTGGGATATCTATTTTGACACAGATCCTCTCCGTGAATTGACCTATCAAAACTATCCGGAACCAACTCTATTTGATCTGGATTATGATCTCTTAGATAGAGTTGATTTTGATAAGCTGAACCGCTACGGTCCAAAAGACCATAAGTCGGAAATTAAGAGGGGATATCAAAAACCGGAAAGCAGACCTATCTTCAGTGGATATGAACCCGTGATTCCTGATACCAATATCATCGCCAACAACTTCGATTGGGATGAGCCCCCCTCAGCGGACACCTATAATCCGCCGCCTGTTAATAAATACCGCCCCAAATTTGCTCTCGATACACTCTGGGGAGGCATGGCATATTCTTCATCTTATGGGGCTGTGGGTAACATCGAACTGGGGCTGAGCGACCTCATGGGGGATCACGGAATCGGCATTAGCGTTGGAATCGGCAACAAACTTAAAGAGACAAACTTTGTGTTTTCATATCTCTACCTAAAACAGCGCACAGATTTGGGGACAAGCCTTTTCAACCTCTATGATGAAGCCTATTATCTTCTCTACAAACCTACGGGCAATGACTACTTCCGACGAACCCGACAACGCCAAACAGGAGCATACTTTTTGGTCAGATATCCTTTTAGCAGATTCTCCCGGGTGGAACTGCATAATATGCTCTATGATTACCACATTCAATGGGACTATCTGCCTAACGCTAATATCAATACAGAGCTATGGATCAATGATATAGATAGTTCCAACGGAGTGGCATATGCACCAGGACTAAGCTTGGTCTATGACACTGCACTCTTTGGTTCTACTGGTCCCATGTCAGGCTATCGCGCAGAATATACCATTCAAAAAAGCTTTGCTAAAGATGACATGGACTATTTCACAAACTATTTTGACCTGAGGTCATACACTCTCTTTAGTCGGCGCTATTCCCTGGCACTTAGGCTAAATGGAGGAATCAGCACCGGATCCAGCCCGGATCGCTTCTCCTTGGGCGGATACTACGGTGTCCGAGCGCTTAGCCACAATCTTTCCGGCAGCAAAAAAGCTCTTGCTAGCGTGGAGCTAAGATTCCCCATGCTGGACTATATGGCGCTGGCATTCCCATTACCTCTGGTCCTAAGCGGCATCCGTGGCTCAGCCTATGTGGATGTTGGTGCTGTCTGGGATGATACAGATAAGTTCCGCGGCACAGTCGATGGACGCTTGGAAGATATCAAACTCGGCTACGGATTCGGTCCCAGATTCAACCTCGGTTATTTTGTCCTAAAACTTGACATTGCATGGCTGACCGATCTCAGCAAGATCAGCAAGCCACAGGTCTATCTCAGTCTATCCGAAGATTTTTAAGATGAAAACAAATAAGGAGTAACCATGAAAATTGATGTCAGTCGCAAGCTCCCCGAGCATATTGAATGCTTGGTTTACTTACACCAGGAAGATGCAGAGATCAAGGGTCCGGAAATCCTTGGTGAAGAATTGTTGCAAGCCATCGAGTCTTTCTGCAAACTGGAAAACTTCAACTTTTCTTTGGGCGCGATCACCAGCTTTACTCGGATGATAAACAAGAAAAAGCAAGTGATCATCCTTTGCGGAGTTGGCAAGAAGGAACAATTCGATTCAATAATCCTGCGCAACAATCTGGGCAACTGTTGGCGCGAAGCTACTCAACATAAAGTACGCCAAGCATATCTTGCCCTTGGCTTTGAGGCGAAAATCCCGGAAGCAGAACTGGGACATATCCTTAGTGAGTCTGCACTATTGAGCACCTATAGATTTGATAAATACCGCTCAAACTCAATCTCACACGAGATTCAAAGCATTCATTTGATTTATTTTGCAAAGACAAACCGCCATCTAAATCGCGGCATCCTGGAAGGAAGGATCTATGCAGAATCCACCATCCTCGCACGCAATCTGGTGAATGAACCTGCAAATGTGATGAATCCGGAAACTTTAGCAGAGCACGCTAAAAAGGCTGCTCTGGAATATGGCTTCTCGATCGAGATTCATTCTCTGGACAAACTCAAACGACTAAAGATGGAAGCTCTTCTCGCGGTCGGTAAAGGATCCAAAAGCGAGCCGAAACTGATTATTATGCGCTACAATGGCATTCCAGACAAGAAGAGCACCAAAACCGCCCTGATCGGTAAAGGACTCACTTTTGATACTGGCGGCTATAGTCTCAAGCCCACAGACGGAATGGTAAATATGAAAAGCGATATGGGCGGCGCTGCTGCTGTCATCGGAGCTATGGCTGCCATCGCCTCCTTGAAGCTTAAGGTTAATGTAGTAGGCATCGTAGCTGCTGCTGAAAACATGATCAGTTCCACCGCCTATCGCCCTGGAGATATCATCACTTCCATGGCGGGCAAAACCATCGAAGTGGTGAATACAGATGCTGAAGGTCGCCTCACTCTTGTTGATGCTATCCACTACGCTCTCGAAAAAGAAAAGGCAGATCGAATCTTGGATATCGCCACTCTGACAGGTGCTGCCGTTGCTGCTTTGGGGACGGACTATTCCGCTGTACTCAGCAATGACCAAGATTGGCTTACCACGCTCAAAAAAGCAGCAGATTTCACCGGTGAAAAGTTCTGGCAGATGCCTCTGCATCTTCCCTATAAAGATCTCATCAAGTCTGAAGTAGCAGACCTGAAAAATTCCGGAGGACGCCTTGCCGGATGCATCACTGCTGCCCTATTCATACATGAATTTGTCCAAGATAAACCTTGGATTCACATTGACATCGCTGGAAGAGCCTTGCGTGATAAACCTCAAGGAATAGAAAGTCATGGGGCTACGGGTGCGGGAGTTCGCTTGCTCACCAGCCTCTTGCGAAATATGGAATAAAGCTATTTACAAGCCTTGATTCCACTGATTATTCGCCAGAATCAAGGCTTTTTTTGGAGATTCAATGAAGAAAGCCATCCCACTTATGGTTGTCCTGTTGCTCCTCACGGCATGCAAGGCTCCCAAGCCGGAGAACCCGCCGGAGCGCCCTTTGATCCTTTGCACCATCTATCCCTACGAGCTTCTCGTCAAACAGATGGTGGGAGACGCTGCCGAAGTCAGAAGCTTGATCCCGCCCAACGCCTCGGTACACAGCTTTAGCCCAAAACCTTCTGATCTGAAAGATTTGCATAGGGCTGACTTGATCATCTCAAATGGTTTGGGGCTGGAAGCCGTCTTTGCTCAAAATCTCGCTCAAATGAAAGAAAAACATATCATGTGTTCAGAACTCCTGCAGGATTTAGTCGCCTTGGATTCCCTCAACCAAGTCCGCGAAGCTCTAATTCACGGGAACGAACCGGACGATGATGGGCACGACCATCTGCATATCGGTGCAGACCCCCATCTCTGGACTTCTCCCAGTATGCTTATCAAATTAAGCACGAAGCTCAAAAACGAGTTAATTGCGCGCTTCCCTGATATGGACCCACTGATCACGCATAACTATAACGAGATCAATGCCGAACTCACCGCCTTGCATGAGACGATCCTCGCTGAAAGAGCCCAATACAAAGCCCCAGCTTTAGTGACATATCACAATAGCTTCCACTACTTTTGCAAGGACTATTCGATCAACTATCTGGGCTGGGTGCAAAGCTCTCCCGGAAGAGAGCCGAGCGCTCGAGATTTGGCAGCTTTGGGCAAAAAGATTGAGGATCACAACGTGAAGGCTATCTTCATCGAGCCCCAACAAGACCCAAAATCTGCAGAAGTAATCGCCCGCGAATACGGCATCGAGCTTCTCAATCTGGATCCCCTCGGAGCGTCTTTGGGAGTGGAGACCATAGCGGAAGTTATTATGGCAAATTGGCAAACTATGAAACAGGCTTTTTAAACGGTTAATCATGATTAAAATCACTAATCTGCAATACAGGATTGGCGACAAAAGCATCCTGGAAGACATCAATCTAGAGATTCCACGGGGAGTCTTTGCAGCGATCATCGGTCCTAATGGAGCGGGTAAATCCACCCTCATTAAACTACTTTTAGGCACTATTGAACTTAAGACTGGAGAAATTGAGATTGACGGTATTCCCCAAAAACGTTGGCTCAAGGAAAACAGCTTTGGCTACCTACCCCAGAGGGAAGAATATGACCCTCTTTTCCCCGCTACAGCCTTGGATATCGTCCTTATGGGCATCGCCGGCAAGGTCCCTTTGGGAAGACACTTTAGCGCCGCTCACAAGGCAGAGGCTTTGGAAGTTATGCGTATGTGCGGAATCCAAAATAAAGCCAATGAGCTAATCGGAAATCTCTCCGGAGGAGAGTTTCAGCGGCTGCTCTTGGCTCGTGCCATCATCACAAAGAGCGAATATCTGATCTTGGACGAGCCCGAAGCGGGAATTGATCGCCCCGGAGTAACCAGCTTCTTCAAACTCCTCAAGCAGCTCAATGAACAAGGCAAAACTATTATCACGGTATCCCATGATCTCAATACTCTCAGTGAATATTGCAGCCTCCTGATCTGCCTCAATAGACGCCTGCATTTCCACAATAAGACGGAACTCGTCAATGCAGAGATCATTCATAAAACTTTTGGCGAGAGTATTCGCCTCATAGACAAGGACTACTGATGCCTATCTTTTTAATTACGGCAATCTTAGGTGCGGTGCTAAGCGGTATATCTTTGGCGATCTTTGCCCCATTTGTGACTTTACGTCGCATCTCATACATGGGCGAAGCGCTTTCACACATTGCTTTTGCCGGGATCGCTCTGGCTTTGATCTCAGGACTCAATCTCACCTTTGGTGCCTGGATTTTTGTCAGTTGTGTAGCCTTGGGTATCTCTTGGCTTGCCAACAAACACAAATTGCAAGAAGCAAATACGATCACTATCTTCCTCTCGCTTTCCATGGCAATCGGCATCATCTTGATCTCGCTCTCGCAAAACTACAGTTTTGATCTGGCAAGCTATCTCTTCGGCAATGTATTGCTCATCACCTCAACTGAATTATGGGCTTTGGCTGGGCTCAATGTGTTAAACGCCTTTTTCATCATCTTTTTTTACAAAGAACTTTTTTATATGAGTTACAATTCCGAGATGGCCAAGGTTATGCATATCCGTACGGAAGCTGTAGACAAGATCTTCTACCTACTTCTGGCTGCGAACATCGTGCTCAATCTCAAAAGTGCCGGAATCATCTTAGTAACCGCCCAATTGATCCTCCCGGCTGTCATTGCCTTCAATCTCAGTAAAAGGTTGCACTATGCCATCCTGATCGCTGTGATTGCTGCCATAATCTCAGCTTTGATGGGTTTTGGCATCTCTTTTGCGCTCAATCTGCCCACCGGTGCCACCATAGTGGTTGTCCAAGCCGTACTCTATGCGATTAGCTTTGTCTTCCGGAGGGCTTAGCTTGAATAAGAAACATATCATTCTGCTTTCCGCTTTGTTTTCTTTACTTTTTGTGTCTGCTATTTGGCAATTTGCTGAAGCCGATATATATCGTGGAATCGAAAAGCTCCGTGCTTCTCTCTTGGGAAGCACCTTCAATCAGACTACGGTATACGACGATGAGGGCATCCCCATGCAGCTCTACAATAACAAAGAACGGCACTACAACCCTCTCTTTATTGCTCGAGAAGCTCAGCAGGCAAACCTCCGCAGATTAAATGGTGAGGACAAACAGGATTTTGTCAAACTCACAGATTGGTTGCTTGCCAATATGGTCCAGACGGATTCCACTGCTGTTGTGCAATATCATTTCCCTTTCCCCGAATATGCCCAGAGTGTACCCTGGAGCTCAGCTTTGGCTCAAGCGGTTAGCATCAGTGTCCTGCTCGAACGAGCTGCCATGGACAGAGATATGCAGATCTATGACACAGCTCGTCGTGGACTCTATAGTCTGCAACCTGGGAAGGCTGGTCTCAGCTATGCCATTTCAGACAGTAGCTATTGGTATATGGAATATCCCGCCGAAGAACCATACTTTGTGCTCAATGGCATGCTCAGTGTGCTCCTGCAGCTTCACTACTATTATGACCTCACCCACGATCCCCTTGCCTTAGATCTATACGAAAAGGGTCTCAGAGCAGTCAGGGAAAAGCTCCCACAATATGACTATTTTGGCTATAGCTACTACGATCTTGCCGGCAACAAAGCCGGACGGCATTATCATCAATTGCACATCCGCTTACTAAACCAACTGCTGGAAATACAGGATGATCCTACTTTACGCTATTATCGGGATCGTTGGCAAAAGCATGACAGCTATCCTGTACTCTGGCAGATGATCTTCAACCCCCGCCCAAAACGCATTCTTGCCTTTGCCTTGGCGTTTTTTACCCTGGGGCTGATGATCTATCTTACTTTAGTTTGGAGTACAAGAAAGGCGCCATCCGATCAGGAAGATAGCTGAGCTTTGCTTGCCTGAGTCCTGCCAGACCAATGTCTTGCTCGCGGTTGATCCATTTGTACCGTCCGCTTAAATAGCGTGCCGTCTCCCATGTGATCACCTGGGAAGATCCTTTTTTATCTGGATCAAATTTTTCAAAGTGCACCGTCGCCATATCTGGGGTTTGCGGACTAAAGATCGAGTATGCCACAATCTTATAGTTCAGGCAGATGATGAGACCTTCAGAGGGAAGTTTCTGCCAATACTTGAGTGTATTTTCGATCGCTTTAAATTCCGTCATCAGGTAGCTACCATTGGCATCTCGCTCGCGGCGCCATTTATGCGTAAATTTTAGGATAACATCCGCCCTATCTTCTGTGATTTTCATCACTTTATATTCGGGGTATGCTCTGCGAAATTGGGAAATCAGATTCTTCTTTTTGGCAAGCTTCTTCCCACGCAATTCCACCATACTTTCTGTACTATAGATATAATCTGCCCAGTCACGATCTTCTTGGATGTTAAAGTGTTCTTCCAGCTCGGGGTGACGCTGCACATAATCCGGCGGGAATAGGATGATTTCGGCTTTGGGATAGTAACTACGGAAGCTTAGCACCAGCTCCTTAAGCTCCAAAACGCTCAACTCTTCTCCCACAGGAAAAAGAATATACTGATATTGGGGATTAAAGATTACCAAACGATCTTTGTAAATGAGAAATTGATTGTTGTAGATCATTCCCCAAGAGATAAGGTTGGTAATTGTATAATCACAATTTTCCCGTGGATATTTACCAAGATATTCCCTGAGCATCAGGGTGTGTGCCAATGTGAGCGAATTCAGCCCTGGCATTTTTTCTTGTGCTGATTCCATAATTACTTCATCAAAAAGGGCGTATAACCCTTCATTTCGGAAAATCCCAGAGAGTTATAGAAACCCTCATAACCCGGCTCAGAAATCAATGCTATCCAATAAATATTGTGCTCGTGTAGATAGTTCACAAGGAAATTTACGATACCTTTCCCATATCCGTTGCCACGCTGAGCTTCCCAGACTGTCACATCCTGGATGTAGGCATCACTCTCTCCATCAGACAGGGCTCTGCCCATACCTATAATCTCATCATCCTTGACGGCGATTACAAAACAAAAGCTATTTGCAATGATCTTTCCCACTTTTTGCAGATTTGCGGGATCATCTTTCTGCTCCCACCAACCTGCAGCTCGATAAAGCTCCAATATTCGAGCATTATCAGTTTCATTTACTACATGATAGCTGACATCATTCATATTTTTATCCAATATTTATTTTTATTGATAAGATAAACATCATAGTCCCTCTTGGCAAAGCTTTTTTAGGTGGTCAACTATTTTAAGCGAGAGCGTAAATGCTTGGAAAAGTAGGGTACTTCTTGCCTTGCTCGTTTCTCGCCCATTTGAGAAGCGTGCAAGAAACGAGAAACTAAGGAGTTACAGCTTTGTGAAGTGCGTCCTCCTGAGCAATTATTATTGGGAGTAGTATTCTGCTTGGAGTATTCCAAGCGGTCTGATCCTGGTAAGGAATAAGACGATAGGCAGTATGCTTTAGCCACCGTATCCCATGTGATCCGAACCCACAAATAAGATGATTTCCGGTGGACTTTAATCACCGGCAGAGCTTATCACTCAATTCGTAGCAATTCCAAGCATAGAAACTGGGAACAGAAAAAGGTTCTTGACATTCTTTTGGTGCCAAAATACGCTGTTGTCAAACTGGGATTATTATGAATCTTGGTTAAATTGACATTGAGGAGCAAATCATGAAACAACGGTTTTGGTGGACAGCCCTACTACTTCTGACTTTTATTTTCCCGCTCATGGCGGAAGATTGGATAACTATATACAATGATGATCTTTCCCTCATCCGTTCTCAGATTGAGCTTGATCTGGTCAAAGGGCGCCAAAAATACAATTTTGATGACATCACTTCGCGGATATATCCTGCTTCCGTGATAGTGCAAGGTGATGGAATCCGTGTTGCAGAACAAAATTATGAATATGATCTTGCTGGAAGTCGTCAGATCATGGCGAAATATTTGGACAAAGAAGTGGTAGCGGTCACCAAAGATCAATCCCGGCTAACGGGCACACTAAAGTTTTATGACGGCATCAGTATAGGTATTATCGAGCAAGATACCGGCAGGCTATTGGTGATCTCGGAATCCGAAGTGCAATGGATCCAATTAGCTTCCTTACCGGCAAATTTTTATACCAAGCCCACCTTGGCTTGGAGCTTGATCGCTGCGAATAAAGGCAAACATCCCATCACATTATCATATCTGAGTGGTGGATTTTCATGGGATGTAACCTACAATGCAGTGTGGGATGAGAAGAATTTAGCCCTTTCATCCTGGGTAACCATCAACAACCGTTCCGGCAAAGCATTTGAAAATGCAAATCTCAAATTGATTGCTGGCGAGATCAATCAGGAGCGCAATCAGTATGAAAAATATGGTAGAGGAGTAATGATGCATGAGGCAATTTCATCTGATACAGCAGCGCCGTCTTTTGAGACCAAAGCATTTCATGATTTTCACATGTATACTTTAGATCAGAAAGTTAGCTTTGCCAATAATCAGACTAAGCAATTGGAACTGTATCCTCTACAAAACGTGAAAGCTCGTTCAGTATATGAATATTACACCAATAGCAGCGGAGTAAATTCTGTCATCAAATTTGTGAATACCGAAGACCAAGGACTGGGAAAAGCACTGCCCAAAGGTGTATTTAAGATTTACAAAGCTGATTCCGACGGCAATTTGGAATTTATCGGCGAAGATAGCATCAACCATACCGGACGCAACGAAGAGATCTCGCTTACTACCGGAAAGGCTTTTGACCTGGTCGCAACGACCTCAATACGCAACCAAAAGACTATCTCAGCCCAGGCAAATGAGCGAGAATATCACATCAATTTACGCAATAATTCTGACGAAACTAAGCGCATCAATGTGATCCATCAATTGGGAGGAAATGCCCGCATTGTGTTCACAGAGCTGCGCTATGCCTATGATGAAGTCAAAAATCAAGTTACCTATGCCGTAACAATAGATCCAAACCAAGAATATAGCTTTTATTTTCGCGAACGTAATGAGTGGTAATACTCATTTATAAGGAGGAATAATGCGCGAAAAGATTTTCAGTAATATAGTAGGCATCCAACGTGAGATGCTTAAATTGATCGGTGAGGTCAATTCTCTCAAGGGAGGTCCCACCGCCTTAGAAGACGCTATCGACGAATCCTGGCATCCAAATTGTGATGTTTATCAAACCGATACTCAATGGATAGTAGTGGCGGAACTGGCAGGAGTTGAAAAGGATGAAATCGCTATTTCACTCAGTGAGGACTATCTGCGCATCAGCGGATCGCGGAATTTCCCCACCAAACACTGCCAATTATGCTACTTTAATCTGGAGATTGAGACTGGCCATTTTGAACGGAAGATCTTTTTCCCAGATATTCCAATTGATCGAGAAAACCCGGATGTCAGCTATATCAACGGAATTTTGCGCATCGCTTTTGAAATCAAGCCAGCCATAGAACGCATCATCCCAATATCCTGAATCAAGGCACACGATGTTTGAAGCCTTGGGATCAAGAGTGATGACGGGAGTAGTGTCGCTTGCGATGCTGCTCTTTTCGTCTTTTGAAGGCAATGATCCCAAAATGACGAACCTGAGATATCGCAATTCTGACAGCTTCTTGTATGTGAGCGGTGTCTTGGAAAATGCGTTTGATAATGATTTTTCCACTATCTTTGCTTCTGGAACACCGATCAGCGTCATCTATGAAATGGATGTCAGACAAGGGACCATGGCGTTGGCAAAAAATACCTTCCGACACACAGTGAACTATAATCCCGCCACCGGGATATATGATCTCAAAAAAGATGGAAGAGGAGAGATCTATCACAGTGAGTCGGTACAGGATATATTATCTCAGCTTTCGCATTTTGAATTTGGCATTCCATATCAATCATCCTGGAAAAAAGTGCAGATCCGAATTGAAGCCCGGCTTCCGAAAGTGCATTTTAACACTGCTAATAAAGAAGTGGATCTGATGTTATTATGGAAATACAAGAAACCCTCAGCCAAGATTAACGCCGATCTAAGGAAACCGGAATAAGCAAGAACTATGATAAACAAATTTGGAATGCGTACGCAGATTATTGTCCTCTTTTTGATCGTCTCCATAGGAGGACTGGTGATCTTGAACTATGTGTTTCAGGCAAAGCAGAAAGATATCCAAAGTGCGCTTCAAGACATGGAGCTAACCAACGAATTGCGCGAGATTCGGCTCTATAGCGAGGAAGATTCCCTCAAAGCAGAAGCTTTGATGCGTGATTTTAATGCTGCCAAAGCAGTGATGAACATCGCTTTGAACGATTCCCAAGTAGTAACTTCAGTGGTGCTGCTTCTGGTGATCGTGCTTTCCTCTACGGTTTTTATCGTCGTAATCTTCAGATTGAGCAAGCCATTGCGTGACCTCAAGCACGCTACAGAACAGATCCGTGAAGGTAACTTCAGCGTTCACCTTCCCGAGACGGGGCTTCCCGAAATGCGCGAGCTTAAAAGTTCTTTCAACATGATGTCCCGGGAGCTGGAGGAAACTCAAACGCGGCTTTTGGTGGCAGAAAAAGAGTTGATCTGGAAAGATCTCTCCCGAATATTGGCACATGAAATCAAAAATCCGCTTACCCCGATCCAATTAGCAATCCAACGATTGGAAGAACGACTGGAAACCAATCCTGATACTATCAAAGAAATCTTGCCGGAATCCGTGTCCATAATAACCCAAGAAATCGAAAATCTCAGACTATTGGCACAAGACTTTTCAAACTATGCCAAAGTTAATCAACCCAATACCGAAGTGATCAATCCGGCACTAACCATTCGCGAGATAGTCAAATCCTATTGCCAAGACTATGAAATTAAGCTGGATCTGACTGAAAATCTCCAGATCAAATTTGATAAAACTCACTTTTATCAAGTCCTGACAAATATCATCCAAAATGCGATAGATGCCTCAGAATCTGGAGAACCAATAGATATCCGCCTGTTTGGTGAAAAAAGTTTTGTGGTGCTCTGCATCGAAGATCATGGAAGCGGGATAGATAAGAAAGATCTCCCCCGCATCTTTGAACCTTATTTCTCCAAAAAAACTAAGGGTACCGGATTGGGACTGGCTCTTGTTAAAAAGCTTTGCGAAGCAAATGGCGCCATAGTGAGAGTAAAAAGTGAGGTGAACAAAGGCACAGAATTCACCGTGATCTTCGAAGGAGTCTAAGATGAAGATATTGATCATAGACGATGAAAGAAATATTCGCCTCAGCCTCAGCGGAATTCTCGAAGATGAGGGCTATGAGGTCAGCAGTCACGCCAGCGTAAGCGACGGTTTGGCTGCACTGGAAGAGCTGGATCCGGATGCTATTCTTTTGGATGTAAAATTGCCAGATGGAAATGGGATCGAAGCCTTGGCTGCGATTAAAAAGAAAAATTCCCTTGTCCCGGTGATTATGATCTCCGGGAATAGCAATATCAGCGATGCAGTAAAAGCTATCAAGTTAGGAGCGTTTGACTTTTTGGAAAAGCCATTGAGCCTGCCCAAAGTGAAGATCACAGTCAAAAAAGCCTTGGACTTTTATGCAATGAGTCTCAAACTTATGCGCATACAAGCTGATAGCGAGCGTGCTTGGAAAATGATCGGAGAATCTCCCGTGATGCAGAATCTGAATGCCCTCATAAACAAAGTAGCCGCCAGCAATGCTAAAATCCTGATTCACGGGGAAAGCGGTACCGGAAAAGAACTGATCGCTAGATTGATCCATACCAGAAGCCCCAGAGCAGATAAGGCATTTGTGAAATTCAACTCCGCCGCCATCCCTCGTGAATTGATCGAAAGCGAGCTCTTTGGCTTTGAAAAAGGTGCTTTTACTGGAGCAACCGCTCGCAAAAAAGGAAAGCTGGAAGAAGCAGACCACGGAACTCTCTTCCTGGATGAGATCGGCGATATGGAGTTGGCTGCTCAAGCCAAAATACTGCGCGTGATCCAAGAAGGCGAATTTGAGCGAGTGGGCAGCAATCAGACACATCACATAGATGTCCGCATAATTGCCGCTACAAATAAAAACCTGCCCGAACTGGTGGCAAAAGGCGAATTTCGGGAAGATCTCTTCTACCGGCTGAATGTGGTGCCCATCCTTAGCCCACCTCTGCGCGATCGTAAATCAGACATTCCCCTGCTAATCAATCACTTTGCCATGAATCTAGCACTGGAACTGGGTACTCACATCAAGAGATTTGAACCTTCTGCCCTGACCTTGATGCAAGAATATTCATACCCTGGCAATGTGCGCGAACTCAAGAACATCATGGAACGCATCTATCTGCTCTGCGACAAAGAAGTCCTGGAAGCTAAGGACATCATGCCGCTCCTGCCGGATTTTGCTAAGCACACGGATTCAGATCGTTTGTTTTGGGAAGAAACAGCTGCTTACAATGTCAAGAAAAGAGAATTTGAGATTCGCTATCTGAGCACACAACTCAAGCTCTTTGACGGCAATATCAGCAAGACAGCTGAAGCTTTGGGGCTGCAACAAAGCAATCTCTCCCGTAAACTCAGTGAACTGGGCATCAATCACTAAATAAGACAAATTATTTATCCCCATCAGCAGTCCTTGTTTGCTCATGAAGCAGCTTGAAACTGCCTAATATCTCCGGAATCCAGCTTATAAGGATAGTCGTCTATGCTATTACCCTCTGCCGCAAAAGCATGGAAATATCCCAAGTCCCTATACTCGTTGTGCAAAAGCCTGCACTTCCTTTCAATTGGGTGCTCCAATATAAATAAGGGACAGACTACTTAAGTGCTGTTGTCGTTTGCTAACAAAGATGTGCGAAAAGCCTATTTTTATAGCATTAAAAGCGGGTTTTTAGCTTGACAAGAATTTGATCTATTTGGTTATGAGCTGTGTGAAAAAAGTCAGACTCTTTACTTGTGAGATAAAACGCCACCGACAGATAGCCCCCGAGCTATGTGCGATATGCCCCCGTGTGGCAAAATGCAAGTCATTTAGAGTCTGGTATCATACTCACAATCAGGAATATCTGAATTTCGTTTTAGATATCGTCAATAAATTCCCCGAAAAATACCAACTGGAGGTTGAGTTCATGGCCGAAAAACAACAATTCGTGCAAATCGTTGATGTCCAGACCGGCAAAATCGAGCGCATCATTAATCTTAAAGAGATAGATGCCATGAGCCTGGAAGAGAAACTGGAGCTTTCCAAACACAAAAATCTCTTTATTGTAACCCACCGTATGCAGCCCATCGTGAAAGTAGAGCTGAAAAAGACGGTGATCAATTCTCCCATGCAGTTTGAAGAACCGGCAAAAGAGGAAGAACCGGCTGCAAAACCTGCTGCAAAACCTGCTGCCAATAGTCCCAAAAGCAAAGGACAGAAAAAGACCTAAATCTATGCCGATCAGACCATAGCTCAAAAAAAGCTTTTCAAAATTGTGCTGTTTAAAATAATGGTATGACATGGGTTTATTATAGCCTGTAAACTAGGCAGTGATACAGATAAAAGCATCTGTAGAAAGGAGATAATTATGTTTACGTTGGATGAAAAACATCTCGATGAGGCCAAAAAGATTGCCCACAATCATCGTAAGAAAAAACGGTGTGATAATTGCTATGACCGCGGCTGGATTGGCGTATCCGAGCAAAATCTCTTGGTGCTTTGCACCCACTGTGTGGATATGGACGCCGCCATGGAAGAATGGAAACAGTATGTAGTCGAACACGAAGAGCTCAAAGAGCACTTTAGCGAACTTTTTGAAGAAACTCCAGATGAAAATGAAACCCAGGAAATCCATCCTGCTCAACAGATTCACGAGCACAAAACAGCCCACCCCGCGGGCAAAACAGCCTATACCCCTAACGGACCGAAAAGAACAGGAAGAGCAAAGAAAATCTAAGAATATGTATAAGAGCATCGATCTAAAAGAAAATCCCAGGGATTTAGAAGCCCGGGTGCGCACACATTGGGAAAAACATTCCCTTGCTCAAAAGAGCATAGACTTTCGCGCCGGAAAACCGCAGTTTGTATTTTACGAAGGACCTCCCACAGCCAATGGAAAGCCCGGAATTCATCACGTCTTGGCACGCACTCTCAAAGATACTGTCTGCAGATACAAGACCATGACTGGATATCAGGTCAAACGTAAAGCCGGATGGGATACCCATGGCTTGCCAGTTGAAATTGAGGTCGAAAAACAACTCGGCTTGGAAGATAAACGCAGTATAGAAGAATTTGGAGTGGAAGAATTTTGCGCGAAATGCCGCGACTCTGTCTTCTCTTATGAAAAACTGTGGCGTGAGATGACCGAACTGATGGCATATTGGATAGATCTAGATCATCCCTACATTACTTTGGACAACAACTACATTGAATCCGTCTGGTGGATACTCAATGACTTTTTCCGCCGTGATTTGATTTACAAAGCATATAAAATCGTTCCATATTGCCCATCCTGCGGCACACCTCTCTCATCCCATGAAGTAGCTCAAGGCTATCGCGACGTCGAAGACCCTTCCGTGTTTGTCAAATTTAAAGCTACCGATGAAGCCAATACCTATTACCTGGCTTGGACCACTACTCCTTGGACCTTGATCTCAAATGTAGCGCTGGCAGTGAATCCGGAAGAAACATATGTGAAAGTACGACATCAAGATGAGAACTTGATTTTGGCAAAGGCGCGCCTGGAAGTGCTTGACGGCGAATATGAGATTTTGGAAGAAATGATCGGCAAAGATCTGGAATACAAAAGCTACGAACCGCTATTCCGCTTTGTCCCGGTAGACAAAAAAGCTTGGTTTATCGGAGTTGCCGACTATGTTTCGATGAGTGACGGCACCGGAGTCGTGCACACTGCTCCAGCTTTTGGTGCTGATGACTACGCTCTTGGCGTCAGATATGATCTACCCTTCATCAATCCTGTAGATGGGGAAGGCAAATTCAGTGAACTTGTCACACCTTGGGCGGGAGTCTTTGTCAAAACAGCTGACAAAGGGATTATCCGCCACCTCAAGGAAACCGGCAGCCTCTATCGCCGGGAACAGATCAAGCATAATTACCCTCACTGCTGGCGTTGCGACAGCCCGCTCATCTATTATGCCAGAGAAAGCTGGTATATCCGCACCACCCTCTTCAAAGAGCAGCTATTGGAAGAAAACAGGAAGATCAAGTGGTATCCATCATTTGTGGGAGAAAAACGTTTTGGTGAATGGCTGGAAAACAACGTTGATTGGGCACTGTCCCGAGATCGCTTTTGGGGAACTCCCTTAAATATTTGGGTCTGCGACGATTGTGGCGCACTGGATAGCGTTGGTTCCAGGGCGGAACTTGCTGAGCGTGGTAAAATGAAAAACGGAGAAGCTGTCTCCACCGATATCGAGATGCATAGACCTTACATCGACGACGTAATCCTTACTTGTGGTAAATGTGGCGGAAATATGCACCGCACTCCGGAAGTGATCGACTGTTGGTTTGACAGCGGTTCTATGCCCTTTGCTCAGTGGCACTACCCCTTTGAAAATTCTGATATCTTTGAAAGTGAGCTTTTCCCGGCTGACTTTATCTCTGAAGGTATCGATCAGACTCGGGGCTGGTTCTATAGCATGCTCACCATTTCTACCATTTTTAAGGGTAGATCTTCATACAAGAGCTGTCTGGTGAATGACCTCATCTTGGACAAAAATGGGCTCAAGATGAGTAAGAGCCGCGGCAACACGGTGGATCCTATCCAGCTTATGCACGATTATGGCGCTGATGCCATCCGCTGGTATCTTTTGGAAGTCAGTCCACCTTGGGTGCCCACTCGCTTTGACGTCAACGGTGTGCGCGAGGTGCTGAGTAAGTTCATTGGCACTCTCAAAAACGTCTATTCTTTCTATGCCACCTATGCCAATATTGATGGTTTTGATGCCTCGGATTATGATGACACTTGGAACCGTGATGCCGAGATTGATCGCTGGATTATTTCCCGCTTGCACAGCTTGACGCGCGATGTCCTGGCTCATACCGAAGTCTATGAATTTACTCGCTCTGTGCGCGCCATTCAGGACTTTGTGATTGATGAACTTTCAAATTGGTATGTCCGGCGTTCACGTCGTAGATTCTGGTCGGTCGATTTGACAGAAGACAAGATCCAAGCTTATCTCACCTTGTATAAAGTATTGGTCGAGCTCAGCAAATTAATTGCTCCGTTTGTGCCTTATCTGGCAGAAGAACTCTTCAGAAATCTGACCGGTGAGGAAAGTGTGCATTTACAGGATTACCCCACTTCACTCAGTGAATATATAGATGCTGATCTTGAGCATGATATGCAGGTTGTGATCAATGTGGTCTCCTTGGGGCGCGCCGCGCGTGGCGAAAACAACATCAAGATCCGCCAACCTTTGAGAGAGTTGTCGGTGCCAGTAAAGCTGAAAAGCTCTCTGAACAAAATGCTCGATCTTGTCAAAGAAGAGGTGAATGTCCATCATATCAGCTATTTGGAAGATGATAACGATATTGTAAGATATGAGCTCAAGCCCAATTTCAAAACGATGGGTCCGAAATTTGGGAAAAAAATGAAAGCAGTAGCCAAAGCTCTTGAGGATATAGATGCTTCCAAAGCGCTAACTTCTTTTGCTGAAAAGGGGTGCTTTGAATTTGTCTTGGATGGAGAGAAATGCAGCTTAGTTCCTGAAGATGTAGAACTTCATATTTTACACAAGCAAGGCTATGTCCTTTCCACCTCAAATGACATTTTTGTCGCGCTTGATGCAGTACTTACTGATGATCTCATCATCGAAGGTTATGCCCGGGAGATCATCCATAAGATCCAGTTTTCTCGCAAAGCACAAGGCTTTGAAATCATGGATAGAATACGCATCGCATATCATGGTGATAGCCAAATTGACAAAGCCTTTGCAGAATATGGCGATTATATAAAAAGTGAAACTCTTGCCGATATCATCATTAAGTCTGAAGATGAAAATCTACCCAAAGTTGATATCAACGGCAAGGAGATCGGTCTGTTAGTGCAAAAAAACAATGTGTAAGTATTCACGATCTTTATGGAGGACATCATAGCACACTTTTGTATAAACTGTGGGAAGAAAATCCCTCAAAAGGCTAAATTTTGCCCCTTCTGTGGTAAAAACAACCGTTTGGAAGAGCTGCAAGTAGACCTAGATAGCGCTGGTGCGTCCGAGCCCAATTCTGAGCCTATCCAGACAGAAACTAAAGTTTCTCAGCCTACCTCAGACAAAAACTTCACACTGCTGAATCCAGGAGAGAGCTTTGAAGGCTATAAAATCCTGAGAATGCTAAACAAAGACATTGAGGGCATCAAATACATTGCTGAGCAAAATGGTAGAGAATATATCCTCAAGATATTCTTCCACTCCAGCTTCCAAAATTTGAACACCCTCCTTGATCTCCAGATGCGCCTCTCTCGCCTTAGCCAAATAGATGCAGACTGCATTGCCAGGGTCAAAGAGATTCAGCAAAACCACAATCCTGCTTATATGGTGGTGGACTATGTCCAGGGCAAATCTTTGGCTGAACTTAAACGCTACTATCCAGATCGAGTGGATGAGGCTCTCGTTCGCAAGATCCTGCCCCAATTGATTAAAGCTGCTAAAGCAGTGCGTAAGCATGGACTAAGTCTGAGTGAACTCAGCCTAAATGGCATCATGCTCAGTGAGGATGACAAGATCACTATCTTGAGCAGCGGTATATCATATCGGGATGTAGATGAAAGAGAAGATATCTTCACCATTGGGATGCTTTGCGCTCAGTTTCTGTCCACCAACCCAAGATACTACGTTATCTATAGCGATGAGATGCTGAGACGTAACAAGTTTGCCTACATTGGTGGGGTAAGCTTAGCGCTCAATAAACTTTTAGCTGAATGCCTGCATCGCAATATAAATCAGCGCCTCAGGACTCTGGATAAGCTAGATAAGGCGATCCGCGAACTTCCGGATTTGGCAAACTCACCCAAAGTCGAAGCAGTTACCACTGTTTTGCCGGATGAATCCAAGATAGACAATAAAGAGGACTTACCAAAATTCCACATTGAATATGGCTTTTGGGCAATGATCCTGGCTATTGTCTTGCTCTTGGCAGCCATTTTTGGCACTGGTCTCTACGACGTGATTTTTGGTGCAAAAGAGGATCCGCAGCAAAACGCCAACAGTTTCTGGCCTCCTGATACTTTAGCAACAGAAACGGAAGTGCTGCCCGATACTCTTCCTGCTCGCGATCGAAATGTCTCTGTGACACAATATGGTGAGCTGCGGAACATATCTTCTGCTCAGCGACAAGATCCCCGCCGATTGCCCGCCCCCAATGTGATACCTGATTCTGAGCCCACACCTATTGCACCTCCTTCTGAACCTCCAGCTAGCTTTGTATATATCGAGCCTACTACCTTTAGTTTTGGCAGATTGGGTGAAGACAATGCTCATAATGTATCGCTTTCTGGTTTTTACATCAGCAAATATGAAGTTACTCAAGCAGAGTGGAACCGGTTCATGAAGCCCGCCAAGGTCTCAAATTTCGGGGATAATCTTCCCGTGGACAACGTCAGTTGGTTTGACATCGCAATCTTCTGCAATGGTCTCAGCGCAGCAGAAAGTCTCCAACCTGCTTATCGCATCCGAGGAATTGGCACAGATCGCGTAGTGACTTGCGATTTTGAAGCAAATGGATATCGCCTGCCTACTGAGGCTGAATGGGAACTTGTCGCTAAAGCTGAAAAGTCATATAATTATAGCGGTTCAAATGATCCCGCCAAAGTAGCTTGGTATCGTGACAACTCTGCCGGCAAATTACGTCCTCCCGGTGGAAAAGAGCCCAACGCCTACGGCATTTATGATATGACGGGAAACGTCTCTGAGTGGGTTTGGGATTGGTATGATGCAAATCATATCCGCGCACTCACCAGCTTCATAAATCCCACCGGTCCTGAAACTGGCACTCTAAAGGTAATTCGCGGAGGGAATGTGATGAATAGCGACGGTAGAAACCTCAACATCATGTGGCGTGAACGGGGAGATCCAAATCGAGGCTACCCATTTGTCGGCTTCAGACTAGTTCGCTCTCACTAAGCTCATCGATATTATATATTACAAACAAGATTACAAACAAGTCCATCCGCGAGTAGCATATGGACTTGTTTTTTGTGTAAAAGACTTGACATCCTCTGCTAAATCGAAAGCATGGTAAAAAAAATAGATTGATGGAGTGTTATGTCCTGGAAAATAGTTTTCGTTGCCCTTTGTTTGGTGAGCCCCTTTTTGTTGCAAGCTCTTTCGCAGGATCCTCATATGGCATACCTTGAGGATTATCTGCGCGTCAGATCAGATCTTTCTGGTAAGGATAGCATCATGCACATTCAAGGCAATGTTTATGCCATGATCCCAGAGGAAAGGACCATGAAGCTCTTTGCTGTGGAAGGTTACCACATCTCTCGAGTGGAGAAGGTGGAGGGGGGATATCGTTTGTTGAGCAAGGAAATCTTACTCTTCAAAGACCCTATTACCAAACAGATTTGCACAAATTGGCGAAATCATGTCACAGGTAAGTCCTTGCCAGTTATCCACATTTTCAATGACCCCGTCAATCAAAGCTTTGTCTATCAAAACCATATGATGCCATATATCCGGCAAATCATCCCCTCGGAAGACCTCTCTGATACTCGCATTTATCACAATGAGATCTTCCCATTTCACCCCAGTTTGTTACCGCGGCGTGAGTTCAGTGCCAATGTCCAAAGCGACATCTTCCAGGCTGCAGAAATAAGCTCATATCGTGCTCATCACGAAGCTCTGGCTGACACCAGTCTTACCAGTGTACCCACACAATTTGACTGGGTATGGATCTCACCTTGGCTGCCTTTCATGGAAATGGCTGATCGTGAAGGTCAATTGCTTTTTGTCTGTCGTGGCGAGAAATTAACTGGTGGATTTCCCGCTCTCCCCAATGATATCAAAAACTTTGTGCTCAGCGAGAATGAAGACTTCTCAGAAGCACCTCAAGAGTGGGAAGATACCAGCATCAACCCTTGGTCATACTATAAATCCCTCTTTACTGAGGAAGAAGAACCTGAGGAATAACTATGAAAAATCTTTTGATAATCGTTTTTTTAGTAATTTCTGTATCCCTAATGGGACAGATCGACTCCCCTTTTGGCAATCTTCGGCACAGCTCTGTGGATCCGGACGGAAATCTTCACCTGCGCTTTGATGCTCTGCCAAATTACGAAGATTATTCACTCTCCTATAAATATGATGAGGACTGGATCTCAGCAGATCTCAATCATATAGGTTCAGATGTCTTGGAAACTGTCGTTCCCTATGACTTTGGTCAACGCTTGAGCTATAGCCCACATTATAAGATGGAAGTGTCTGATTATGCCATGTCATATTTATATGCTGCTCATCTGAATTCAAATGCTTTTCCTCCTCCCCTCCCACAGATGATCAAGATTGACGATGACCCCGCCGAAGACTTGATCGGCGCAACCAATCCTGATCTTGATATAGCGGCAAACTATATGGCTATCTATGACAATCACCTCTATCGTGCCATCCAAAACTATAGTGGAACCTATTCCTTAGCACAAGGTTTCACCCAATACAACGTCTATCTAAGCCTCATTGTCAATCCCTATGCCGCCACAACTTACTATGCTTATGCGATGATCTATACTTTCAATATCCCGGGTTTAATCTCGCCAGGATTGTATAAGGTGACAATAGATCTGCAAAATCCCACTATTCAGCGTTTGGGAGACATCCAGAGCACAATCGCTGATGGTGTCCTCCACATGAGCTGTGATATGGATCTCTTGTTCTCTGATCCTGATTTTGGCGTCTGGCCAAATGATATTAACACCCTATCCATGGAAGATCTCACTTTAAGCTTAATGGTCGATTTCAGCACTATGCAACCACAGTTAACTGAAGGGGATCTCAGTTCTCTGGGAATGGTAGATTTCACCGAATTAATCTATGAAGTAGCGGAAAACACTCTACCTTCCCTCAAAATCGTTGATTACGATAGTGAGAGCGGTGCCATCGAACTGCTCTATATCGATTCAGAAGGAGATTTCCCCTTGCAAGCCACGCACATTGTGTCCACTTCTGAAGGATCTACAAATCAGGACATGAATCCCGTCTACAACGTGGATGGCAGCATCTCTTTTTTTGAGATTGCCTCAGAAGGATCAAGCTTTAGCGTGAGCGACAATATGATCGACTATGTCTTTGCCTATCCTCCGGTGAGCAATGCTGATGACAGCTCTCCTGCTTTGCCGACTCTGGACATTCTGTTCACCAATCCCTTACACGCCAATTCCAGTTTTTGCCAGCTTGATCTAAAAGGTCTGGAAGCTGGCAATGCCACCCTTTCGTTATACAATCTGCGCGGGCAAAAGTTGCTGAATATTGCACAGCTTTCCGCTACCAAATCTGGAGAAACGATCACCTGGTCAGGCTCTGAATACAAATCTCTACCGCAAGGGATATATTTCATCAGACTACAACAAGCTGGACGCTCGATAACCCGCAAAATAACTATCATCCGATAAAGGCATATATGTTTATAGATTACGCAAAAATTAAAATCCAAGCCGGTTCCGGCGGTGATGGAGCAGTGAGCTTCCGCCGCGAAAAGTTCGTCCCCAAAGGTGGTCCTGATGGTGGCGATGGCGGACACGGTGGTAATGTAGTGGTGGTTGGAGATTCAAATGTAAATACTCTCCTCGAATACCGCTATCACAAGTTTTTTAAAGCCGAAAATGGCAAGCCTGGAGCGGGAGCTCGCAAGACTGGCACTTCCGGCAAAGATATCATCCTCCGGGTTCCACTCGGCACCGAGATCTTTCAGATCAATGAAGACGAAAGCAGAGTAAAACTTGTTGATGTCACTGAGGAAAATGAGGAAATCATCATAGCCAAAGGCGGAAGAGGAGGTAAAGGAAACAGCAATTTTGCCACTCCCACAAATCAAGCCCCACGTTATGCCACTCCTGGCAAACATCCTGAAGCCATGCAGTTGGAAATGGTGCTCAAGCTCATGGCTGATGTTGGGTTGGTCGGCTTTCCAAATGCCGGAAAATCTACCCTGCTCTCTGTGCTCTCGGCTGCCCGTCCCAAGATTGCAGACTACGAATTTACAACCCTCGAACCTACGCTCGGAGTGGTGAGAGTAAGTGACTACCAAAGCTTTGTGATGGCAGACATCCCGGGCATCATCGAAGGTGCGCATATTGGAAAAGGATTGGGACTCCAATTTCTAAGGCACATCCAACGTACCAGCACCATCCTCTATCTCATCGATATCTCCAGTGAAGATCCGCTGGAAGCCTTCCGCACTTTGCGCAGCGAACTCTATCTCTATGATAGCTTCATGGATAAAAAACCTTTTACCATCGTGCTCAGCAAGGTCGACACTATCCCGGAAACAGAGCGAGAAGAACGCATTGCCGAAGTAAGCAAAATCTTTGCCGGTATCACCCAAGAGAAGATCTTCGCCATCTCCTCTGTGGGAAATATGGGCTTGGAAGCGCTCGTCTATCACCTCTACAAGCTAATCCAATCCACCAGATGAAACCTGAATCCTACCCTGCATGGCTATGCCTAAAGACAGCGCCACAGCTTTCTCAAAAAGCCTGTCTGCAGATCCTGAAACACTACCCTGATCCAGTCGAATTTGTGGGTGTAAGCTCACATCCCATCTATACTAGCGGCATCCTTAAAAGTCAGACCGCTGCTCATCTCAAAGATGCAGTCCTGCCAGCTAATATGCCGCAGATCCAACGGCTAATCAAGCGCTATGAAATCTCCTGCCTTAGCATCCATGAATATCCAGCCCGCTTGTCTGAGATCTTTTCACCACCACTGATCTTGTATGTGAGAGGAGACCTCCAGAAAGCTACCGCTCTTCCTGCCTTGGCAGTAGTGGGCACTCGTAAAGCAAGCACATATGGTCGCGAGATGCTGAAAAAACTCCTAACTCCTGTCTGCGAAGCCGGAGTCAGTATCATCAGCGGTCTGGCTTTGGGAATAGACAGTGTTGCCCACAGCATCGCTGTACAGTGTCATGCCCCCACTGTGGGAGTTTTGGCTTGTGGTCTGGATATTATCTACCCACCTCAAAATTTGGAGCTCTCCCGCAAAATAATCGCCAATGGTGCTCTTGTGAGTGAATATGAGCCAAATTCCAAACCTGATCGCTGGAATTTCCCCGCCCGAAATCGCATTATCAGCGCTTTGGCTGATCTCGTATTTGTGGTCGAAGGACAGATAAGCAGCGGAGCCCTCCTCACCGCAAAAAGCGCAATCGAACAAGGTAGAGATCTTGCCGCTCTTCCCGGGAATATTAATAACCTTAATTCCGAAGGTCCAAATCACCTAATCCAAAACGGAGCAGCCCTGATCTCAAAACCTGAAGACCTCATGGAAATTCTGCAAATCAGCACTGAACATTCCCAACAGATCGAGATCAACACTATCCTCAGCGCAGCCGAACAAAAGATTTGCGATATTTTGGCAAGAGAAAAGCGCAATCTGAGCTTTGACGAACTGTTTGCCCAAAGCGGATTTAACGCTGGGAAACTCTCAACTATCATAACCAATCTCGAGCTCAAGGGACTCATCGCCAAAGATACCGGCAATACCTTCATGTTGATCTAGATTGACCGATTCACATGCCTTGCAAACAAAAGTGAACAATAAAAAAGATGCTACTTTAGCAGGAAGTCAAAGATCATGATATCAGGAGGCTATAAGGGGCAGAAAAGCATCTATGGCTACAATCGATAAACAGGAAGGATGAATAAGGCATATGCCGGTTTTATCAGCTTGCTAAATCCTTGCAAAAGTAGGGCTCTTGATGCCTCCCCCGTTTCTCCCCCCTTTGAGAAGTGGGCAAGAAACGAGAAAATAAGGAGTTACAGCTTTGTGAACTGGATTCCGCTGTTCTCTTGTAGAAGCTGTGAAATATAAAAACAATTTCCACTTTTTTACCCTCCCGGATCTTGCCATTTGATTTTCCTCCATCAAGATACGCACTGCAAAAGACAGCTGAAAGACCAATATACATCCAATGCAATGACGATTTATTTTATTCGCACCAGGATGTCTGCATCGCTGCATGATTACGTCTTGCCCAATGCTAGCTTTGCACTATTTTGTATATAAACAAGGTAAATGAGGCAAACATGAAACGAATAATCATTGTGACGATCATCAGTATCTTTGGAATTGGACTTTGGGCTCATTCCTCGATCCGCATAGACAGTGAAATTGGCATGGCTTTCTCTGGCTATAACGATGTACGCAGCCCCAATGAATCAAATCCCAGTCCTTTGCTTTCCCTGAGTCAGGATCTTAATATTGATCCGACCTTTAGCAGTCGTCTGCAAATTAATTATCGTCTACATCCGCGCCATCAGATCTCGCTGATGGCAGCCCCGCTTACATTTGAACCTTCCGGTACTCTTCCGGATGACATTATTTTTGAGGGAGAGACCTTTGCCTCTGGTGAAGAAATCGATGCAGTCTATCGCTTCGATTCATACCGTTTGCAATACCGCTACTTCTTTCCGAAGCCTGTATATTTTCTCAAATCTATAGGTATATCCGGAAAGATTCGCGATGCTGAGGTCACTCTCAAAAGCAACACCGTTCCCGGCAAAAAGAGCAGCAAAAAGAACACTGGGTTTGTCCCGCTTTTGAGCTTTTCTGCCGGTTATCCATTGATGGATGAGCTGGAGCTTGTGCTCGAAGCAGAGGGACTCGCCTCTCCTTATGGCAGAGCGGAAGACGTCTATCTGGGCTTAGATTTTTTCATAACCGACAAACTAAACGCCCGCGTGGGTTACCGTCTTCTTGAAGGTGGTAGTGACATCGATGAAGTTTATACTTTTGCGATGGTGCATTATGCCACGCTTGGCTTTAGCATAGAACTATAAATCAGGAGTTATATTATGGAGTCATTTACTTTCCACAATCCCACAAAAATCCTCTTTGGAAAGGGGCAAATTGCCAATCTTGGCAAACAGATGCAGCTTGATGGGGTCCACCGTTGCATACTTGTCGCAGGAGGTGGATCAATCCGCAAAAACGGAGCTTATGATGCTGTGATAGATAGTCTGCAAAAGGCATCTATACAACATTCAGAGGCTTGGGGCGTGGTGGCAAATCCACGCTTAGACAAGGTCTATGAGATCATCAATTTAGCACGCGAATATAAGGCTGATGCCATTCTCGCCGTGGGTGGAGGATCCGTGATCGATACCTCCAAAAGCGTCGCTGCAGGCTTTTATTTAAATGACATCTGGGATGCCTTTTTGCAACGTGAAAAGATAAGTAAAGCTTTGCCAATCTATACAGTTTTGACCATCTCAGCTACTGGCAGCGAAATGAATGGTACAGCTGTGATTACAAATACTAAAACAAAGCAGAAGTTTGGCATGTTTTCTGAACTGATCTACCCCAAGCTGAGTATTATTGATCCGACATTGCAAGAGACACTTCCCTTTAGGCAGACAGCTAATGGAGCAATGGATGCCATCGCCCATATTCTGGAATTTTACTTCGCTGATGACAAAGCACTGAGCACTATCGCCATCAATGAAGCCTTGATTCTCACTATCATGCAGATGACAGATATTCTCAAATCTAATCCCAAAGACTATGTAGCCAGAGCAAATCTCGCGTGGTGCGCCACTTTGGCACTCAATGGCATCAGTGGTGCCGGGCTCAAAGGCGGAGATTGGGGTTGTCATGCCATCGAGCATGCCTTATCTGCACTACATCCCGAAATCGCACATGGAGAAGGCTTGGCGGTCATCTTCCCGGCTTGGATCGAATATCACTGTGAAAAGGATCCATCCCGCTTTGTGCGTTGGTCAAAGAAGATCTTTGGGGAAGACAATCCCACTTTGGGAATGCGAAGATTCCGGGATAGATTGCAAAACTGGGAGATGCCTACCTCACTGAGAGATCTGGGTATCAAGCATGATGAATTGGAAGAGATCCTAAATATGATCATGATCTCAGATACCGTGGGCGCTATCTACAAACTTAAAAAAGAGGAATTGCGCTCACTTTTGATGCTGGCATTTTAACCTACAAATAAGGCGGCGCGGATTTTTTGTCCCACGCCGCCAGTTTTTTATATCAATATATTTTTACTGATTGTCTTCCATCTTTAGCGCTTGCGTCCAACAGAGTTGCACGCAGAGGCTGCAACCCATACATTTCTCTTCATCCATCGTGGGATACCCTTCTTCATCCAGCTCAATTGCAAGATATGGACAACGCGAGCAATTTCCACATTTCACACACAAATCTCGTATCAGTACCGAATGCTTGTGTTTGGGCTCCAAATCCATAAAGTCGGTGATCGGGTGCGGTTGTGCGATGCCGATGAGGTCTTTGACGCTCGCTATATTCCGTTCTTGCAAAAGATGGCTCAAGCCGCTCTCAAGATGGTCAATAATGCCATAACCATAGCGTTCCGGGAGAGAACAGAACTGCACATTACCACATCCTAATGCCAAGAAATTCGCCGCATCATGATGGTTCATGGCACCACCATTACCAGAAATAAAGACTCCCATTCCCCCAGCCCGAGCCAAGCTCAGATAGCTAATCGGTAAAACACCCTCTCCACTCATGCCAACTATGATCCCCGTGTCCCAGTCTCCTTCACTTTTACGAAAACCTAAACAAGGAAAGGAATTTGCCAAAGTGATCCCGGCTTTCTTCTCGGGATAACGATCGAGGACTCCTTTGACGGCACTAATGACCGGATAGATAGAGGTCACAGCACCTGTCAGCTTGAACAGCTTAGGAATGTCGGGATCCGAGATCTGCATCACCCAGTCTATGACTTTGGCAGTCAGATTGGGATCCTGAGCTACTATATCTCCTTTGGTGCCATCTCCTCCCTGAGGACAGGAAAGGCTATATTCGATACCCATGGCACCTGCATTCTCGAGTTTTTTAGTGTTTGATTGCCAGCCGGCTTTGTCCGCTTCATCATCCCCGGTTACAGGACCTCCGGTCGATGCCATCGTGAGACGATCCGGATATTCTCTAATCAAACGGTTGAGCTCCTCACATACCCTGTCTATGGAATGCTCTGAAACATTGTCACAATTTGCGAAAGTCTTGCCCTTGTCTCCCCAAACAAACATATATTCGCTGGGAATATGAATCTCTTGATTGTCAAAAGAGGTTTTCATGATCCCGCCTGCCCATCCAGTCTCATATGCACGCTTCATCTGAGAATATCCATCCGTGAGAGGCGCAGCAGAAAGGATGAAAGGAGAGCGCATCTTGCGCCCAAAAAAGTCAGTATCCAGAGGAACGGGCATCCTCTTCCAACCAGCAATCGGATATGTGCTCTTGGTGGGTTTTGGCGGCGGTTCAAAGCTACTGCGCTTCAAAAGATCAGCGGCTATCTGATATGCTGTGTTCTTCCCTGCCGCTACAGCCTCCACCACGGTCGTGGGACCATTGATCATATCACCAGTGCTATAGATGCCCTTGCCCTCTATCTTGAAAGCGGGACGATTGCCCACAGCTATGATAACCAGGTCAAAGGGACGATATTGCTCTGAAGAGCCTTCTTCATCTTGCATTGCTTCTGGACTGAATTTTTTGCCTTTGGGAAGATATACCTTACGGATTTTAATACCAACCGTTTGCTCACCTTCATTTACAATCTCTGAGATGCGGCAACGATGAGTGAAGTGAATATCATGCTCAATCAAAATCTCTTTCTCTCGCTTGGTTAAAGGCATCTCATCGAAAGTCTCAAGAGTAAAGAGCTCCACATGCGCGGCTCCAGCTTTGGCGACTGTCAGCGCTTGGTCTGCAGCAATGGCGCCTCCAACCAAGGCTATGCGCTTGCCCTCAAAAAGAAAGCAGCGCCACCGGCGAAGGATATCCATGCCATAGATAGCTTTTTCGTCACCGGGGATATTGAGCCGGATGGGTTCATTCAAGCCTGCAGCTACTACCACAGCTTTATAGCCCTCTTCCAAAAGAGCTTTGGGCTGCACGACGTGATCTTTGTGATGAACAATGCCAAAAGTCTCGCTCACCCACATCAGATCAGAGAGCAACATGCCTCTATCGAGCCTGTCTTCCGGAATCAATGCTGCCTGCCCACCCAAATCATCTGCATCAAAGATCTCTGGCTCAAATCCCAACTGTCGGAGCGAGACCGCGGTTCCAATCCCCGCAGGACCTCCACCTATGATGGCAATCTTTATGCCATTGGAGTCTACTTTCTCATAATCTACGGTGATTCCCAATTCGCGGGATTTTTTGATGATAGTGGCTTGCACATCGGGGATACGGATTGGGCTATCAAAACGTTCTCTTGAACAAGCTTCTACACAGTGATGATCCGGGCAGACGTCCCCGCAGATGCCGCCCAAAGGATTGGAAGTCAAGATGATCCCGGCAGCGCGCTTGAAATCACTCTTGCCAAACCCTGATGCTGCCATAATGAAATCTGCGGGAGAACAATCGCAGGGACAAGCAGTTTTGCAAGGTTTGGTGGCACAATATTCACAACGCCGGATTTCGGAAATAAGTTGGGCATCTGTCAGATACATAAGCATCTCCTTTGCTACAGCCTTTTAGCTTTTGATTCGAATTATGGCTATCTATCTTCATCTGTCAAGATTTTGTTAGCCAAAAAATATCGATATCCCCCAAAAAGCGCCGATAAAAGCGCCCGAAATGGTTAATTAATGATTCCCAGCCTTTGCTGTTGGTAGCTTTTATCTTGGATGTTTTTCCACCACTGGCGGTTTTCCAAATACCACTTCACCGTTTTGCGAATGCCGGAATCGAAGGTTTCTCGTGGTTTCCAACCGAGTTCGCGCTCGATCTTGCTGGCATCGATGGCATAGCGGAGATCATGGCCAGGACGATCTGTGACGAAAGTGATCAGCTCTTGATAGCTTGCCAAACTGGTAGAAGGTTCCAGCTCATCCAATATCTCACAGATAATATGCACGATGTCAATGTTTTTCATTTCATTGTGCCCGCCTATGTTATAGGTCTCTCCAATCTTTGCTTCCCGGATGATGAGTTTGATCGCCTCGCAATGATCTGAAACATAGAGCCAATCGCGCACGTTTAGCCCTTTTCCGTAAACCGGAAGCGGCTTATGGGAAAGGCAGTTTATGATCATCAAGGGAATCAGTTTCTCCGGGAATTGATAGGCACCATAGTTGTTTGAACAGTTTGAGATGGTCACTGGCAAACCAAAGGTGCGATGCCAGGCTCTGACAAGATGATCACTACCCGCTTTGGATGCAGAATATGGGGAAGAAGGATCATAAGGAGTATCTTCGAGAAACATCCCCGATTCTCCCAAAGAACCATATACTTCGTCTGTGGATACATGGTGAAACCGAAACTCCTTCTTGGCTTCTGCCGGCAGACTCTTATATAGTTCAAGAGCTGCTGCCAAAAGGGTTGCAGTGCCCATCACATTGGTCTGCACAAATTGCAATGGACCGTCGATAGAGCGATCCACGTGCGATTCAGCGGCGAAATTTACCACTGTATCTGGCTCAAACTCAAAAAGAATGCGGCTTACAGCCTTGGTATTGCAGATATCTGCTTGTTCAAAGAAATAGCGGTTGCCCCCATATTTAGCTTCTATATCAGTTAAGGACTCCAGATTCCCCGCATAAGTAAGTGCATCCAGATTTAGCACCTTCCCATCAAATGACCGGTCTTCAAAAAGATTGTGAATAAAATTTGCGCCAATAAAGCCAGCGCCACCAGTCACCAATACTTTGTTCATAGATTACCTCAATTTATCCAAGAGCTGCTTCAGCTGTTCCAGCTCTTCTGGGTTTTTGTATTCAAGAGTGATCTTTCCTTTACCGCCTCTTTCTGAAACTCTCACCTTGACTTTTAGAAGCGAGCTGAGCTCTTGTTCAAAGCTACGAGTGAGGGGGCTTTTAGGAGGGACAGGGGGCTTGTTTTGGCTCTCAACAAAGCTCTTGGCTTTGAGCTCTGCTTGTCGCACGGTGAGTTTGTATTTTATTATATAATCCGCAAAAGCAATTTGATATTCTGGCTCCACCATGAGCACCGCTCTAGCGTGTCCGGCGGACAGCTTTTCTTCGCCAATAAATCTGATCACTTGTGGAGGCAGCTTGAGCAAGCGCAGGCTATTTGTGATAGTTGCCCGATCTTTTCCTACCACGGTAGCTATCTGTGCATGAGTGAGACCAAAATCCTCTGCCAAAGCTTGATAAGCGAGGGCTTCCTCGATGGCATCCAGATCTTCCCTTTGGACATTCTCAATGATTGCCATCTGAAGTTGTTCTTTTTTGGATACCGAACGGATCACCACCGGAACGCTTTCCATTCCCGCCAATTTGGCAGCTTCGAGTCTTCTTTCTCCAGCGATCAATTCATAGTCGCTACCCTCACTTTTGGTGACGATAAGCGGTTGGATGATGCCATTTTCACGGATGGAGAGTGAAAGTTCTTCTAAGCGCTGAGGGTCAAATTTCTTGCGGGGTTGATAGCGATTTGCTTTAATGCGCGAGATGGGCAAAGTGCCGATGCCCGCGCTGATGCTTGCTTCTTTATCTTCCCCCGGGATGAGGGCAGAGAGTCCGCGACCAAGGCGTTCGTTCATTGATTATCCTCTTTACTTGGAACGTTCCAAGACTTCGTTTGCGAGGTTTAAGTAGCTCATAGCCCCTGGGGAGCGGATGTCATATAAAAAGATGGGTTTGCCAAAGCTAGGAGCTTCCGTGAGCTTGATATTTCTGGGAATCACGCTGCGAAAAACTTTTTCTTTGAAATAGCGATGCACTTCCTTTGCCACCTGCATTGAGAGATTCACCCGTTTATCAAACATCGTGAGCACTATCCCCATGATATTCAAGCTTGGATTAAGATTTTTTTGGATGAGGCGAATGGTTGTAAGCAATTGGCTGACTCCCTCAAGCGCATAATACTCGCATTGGATAGGTACGATGAGATCGCTGGAAGCGGTCATGGCATTGACTGTAAGCAATCCCAAGGACGGGGGACAATCGATGATGATGTAGTCCCAGTCTTTGAGAATGGGCTCCAGGGCTTCTTTGAGCTTGTGTTCGCGGGCAAATTCGTGGACAAGCTCGATCTCTGCTCCGGTGAGATTGATATTACCTGGAACGCAGAATAGCCCTTCGGTATTGGTAGGGAGGATAGCATCTGCGATTGCCACTCTCCCGATGAGAGCGTCATAGACTTGATACTCTACATTATCTTTGTCAATGCCAACTCCACTGGAGGCGTTGCCTTGAGGATCAAAATCGATGAGCAGAGTGCGCTTTTCCAGGACTGCCAAAGCTGCTGCAAGATTTACCGTTGTAGTGGTTTTGCCCACTCCGCCTTTCTGGTTTACGATCGTAATAATTTTTGCCATAATCTATTCTAATTATATCCTTTATTAACGTTTCATGAGATCTCTTTGGGCGATGCTGATGAGTCGTCGATAGCCCAAAAGCTCATCTTCCCGGCTCAGGATCTCTTGGTAGCGAACTCCCTCAAGGTCTTTCACCGAGTGGGATTTATACATCACAAGATGACCGGATGGTTTAAGCAATCTCCTCAGCGGTGAAAAGAAACGATCCTGCAAAGCCACTGCCCGGCACAAGATGATATCAAAGCTGGGACGCCGCGATATGAAGGCATAATCCTCCATCCGATGGCATTCCACACTACACTTGGGAATGGACAGCGCTTCCACCATCTCCCTCATCGCCTTGGTTTTTTTATGCACGCTATCCAGCAAGACCATCTCCACTTCCGAATCCACCAATTTTATGGGAATCCCTGGGAGACCTCCGCCAGATCCAAAATCCAAAACGATCTTTCCTGTAAAATCCAAACATTCTATTACCAACAAGCTGTCAAGGAAATGCTGAATCCAATAGTTATCTGGATGCATCTTACGTGAGACGAGATTCACTTGCTTGTTGTATGCCGTCAAAAGCTTGTGATAGTGCTCAAACTGCCCCATCAGATGTGGAATTTCCGGCAGATTCAATTCTGCCAGATAGTCTTCAAATACCTGTTTTGCTTCAATCATTAGTTTTCCTTTAGTTTGTTTCGAATTAAAGCTTGAATCAAGAATGAATCATCATCCCTGAATGATTCAAGCGCAGCCCTTGCTTCCTCTGAACTGTGCATACTCAAAGATCTCGCAACTAAAAATCGCAAGCGCTCGGACTCTTGATCCCTGATATCCAAAAGCAGCTCGAGACTACGGGGATCATCTAAATATCCCAAGATCGATATGCAGGTGCTAAGATACTTTCCTTCATCCAAGAATCCTTTTATGTAGGGCAGAAGCCGCATATCCTTCTCACCTGCCAAAAGTGACATAGACGTCTTGGCTTTCAAGGAATCTGGATCTTGCACATATTGCAACAGCTTTAATGAAAATTCTGGATTATCCCGAGTAAAAGCTTCCAATGCACGATATTCCAAACCGGAATTTGTGTCCAGCTTATTTGCAAGAATATAGTCACTCGCCTCTTCCTGTCGGCGTTTCAAGATCTCTCGGGCAGTACGCACCTTTTCCACAGCAGAGCCCACTTCCCAAGCTGCTGCAGCAGCAAAGATCTCGGAAATATCTGCATCTTCTTGCGGAGGAGCTTCTTGCTCGACAGCAGGCTGTTCTTCCTCGCTTTCTGGAGCGATCGTCGTCTGATCTCGCCCCATCCCATAGCTACCTCTTTGCCAGCTCTCCCCATCTGCCATCTCATCCAGAGCATAGCTATCTTCTCCGCCGGCATCCAAAAAGAGCCCGATCCCACCGGTCGACCTACTGAAATTAGCATAGCCATAGTTCTGGTCATGACGCCTCTCGTAGCGGTCATTACCGGCTCGATCTACAAAAATACCCAAGGAATTGGTGAGTCCCAAACCTCCGCCACCCTCAATGGAATAGGCATCATTGCCACCGGCATCGATGAAGAGACCAAAGCTCCAATCGTGCCCAGCTCCCTGTCCGGGACCGTGTCGACTATAATATACATCATCTCCCTCGTGGTCATAGAGGATGCCGCTTGCCATGTGGATCCCTGAACCTTGAGGATAGTATATCGCATTATAGACATCGTTGCCGCTCTCGTCCAGGAGCAGACCAGTGGCATACCAATATCCCACACCTTGGGCATAGACTCCGCCCAAATACTTATCATTTCCATCTTTGTCATACAGAAATCCCAAGCCACCTGCAAGTTGAGGACGCACTCCAAAGCCCATGCCTTGACCCATAGTCCGATAGTCGTTCGGCATCAAAGGAGCATGAAAGTATTTACCACCCAAATAGTAAGTATCTGCACCCTCATAATCCGCCAAGATGCCAGCTCCATATGTTGAGCCAAAAGCTTGCGACATCGTATGGGCACTATAGCTATCATTACCACTTTTATCCAGCAACAGGCTTATTCCACACATGCCAGCACCCAAAGAAAACAATCCGCCCCGAAAAGTATCTTCACCAGAGTGGTCTATGTGAATCTGAATCCCCAACACAGCAGCAAAGGAAAAATCCGCCAATTGATAGATATCATCTCCAGCTTTATCTTCTGAGAGGATTATGCCGCCAAAGGAAAAGAAGGATGGTTCAGAACTGCGATAAAGATCCTCTCCAGCATGGTCTATATGGATCATAAAGGGATGCGAATGTCCTGTTACAATAGGGAAGGTATAGAGATCGTTACCACTTGGCTCAATCAACAGGCAAACTGGATTATCACGAAGTTCTTTGAGGTTTTCGGCGCTGTACACATCATCCTGGTCAGAGCCCAGAATCATCACTCCCCAACGGCTATTATAAGTGCGAATTCTATCGTTTTGCGGCTTGTATTCTGCAATCTGACTATACAGTCGGCGCATGGACGCAACCGCTGTGGCATAACCAGCAAAATCAACCTTCATCAGTAAAGAAATCATATCCGTGAAATCGACATCGGAAACATTGGGTAGAGATGATGCTGCCAAATAATCCAGACAGTATTTTTCATCCTCACTCATCAGCAGAAGAAAAAATGCAGAAAGGCTATCTACCTGGGCAGAACTAAGTTCTCGAAATGCTTGGGCAAGTTCCCGCTCAATATAACTATAAGAATTTTCAACATAGCGAAACAGAGCTTTGTGATCCTTAAAATCCAATGGTTGATCTATCTTCGTGGGAACCTCAGTCTCCCAGGCAATTTCGGCAAATTGGTTCAACATCGCATCGATATCCTCGTCTGCCATGAGTTCACGCAAGTTCTGGATGCGAGGGAAAGTCTCCAATCCATCTTGTAAGATGGACATATGCCAGTTTGTCTTGCCCTGGGTGGAGCTATCCCAATCCCGATGAAATGCAGTATGCTCCGGGCGTAGATTCATCTCAGCTAACATCTCATAGAGCAGATCCAGCTCCTGCGGATCTAACAGCTCACCAGCAAAGAGAGGGAATTCAGAAGTTCCCACCCAAAGCAATGCTACAAATATCACAAATACGCTAAAACAATGATGCAATCTCATTTAATCCTCACAAAACAATGCTATGATAGGCGGTACATATTGTCAATAAAGTTCTTTAGCTGATTTATTTTGGGACTCAGGATAACTATTCAGCATAAGTTTAATGACATATGAAAAATTGGGACATCAGGTGAAGATAACCTATTTTGAGGGTAGGGAACTAAGCGCCAGTCTCGGGAAAAGCCACAATAACTGATACCTGGTTTGATCACTTTCCGATTTTAGAGGATAAATACTAATCTTCGTTATATAAAAATATTGTTTCCCTTTTAGTACTACAGTTTTCATGTTGCTCGAGAACGCACTTCACATCGCTGTAACTCCTTATTTTCTCGTTTCTTGCTCACTTCTCAAAGGGGAGAGAAACGGGGGAGGCGTGAAGTGAGCTTCTTTTGCAGGTAGTTAGCTATGCCAAAATTGCTCTCGCTATACAGATTAATGGCTTCTTAGGGCGCGCTCTTTTTCGCGTTGCATATCCTTTTTCTGGAGAACTTCCCGTTTATCGTAAGTTTTTTTACCTTTAGCCAAGGCAAGGGTGAGTTTACAGAGTCCTTGTTCGTTGATGTATATATCCAAGGGAATGAGGGTGAGACCTTGTTCTTCGACCTTGCTTTTAAGCCTGCGAATTTCGGATTTATGCAGGAGCAATCTACGGGGACGCTCAGCTTCGTGATTAAAATAGCTGGCTTTTTCCCAAGGCGAGATGTGGAAATTCATCAGCCAACATTCTGAATCTTTAATGCGGGCAAAGCTATCTTTAAAATTCACCATACCAGCGCGGATAGACTTTATCTCGGTGCCTTTGAGCGAGATGCCTGCTTCATATTTTTGTTCAATATAATATTCGTGTGTAGCGCGGCGATTTATGATTTTCTTCATCGATGAATTTCCTGCAAGATCTTATCTTTATATGATTTAGCAGTGTTCAAAATTTCGGCTTCATCCAAGTTTATCAGAGTGCGATTTTCCATCACCAATTTTCCTGCTACCATCAGGTCCCGAATCATTTCAGATTTAACTGCATAAATGAGGTGGGAATAGGGATTATAAAGTGGAATGGTGGCAAGATTATCTATATCAATGATCGCGATATCCGCTTGTTTTTCGATTTCGATACTGCCCAAATCTTTACCTTTGCCAAGGGCTTTAGCACCATCAATGGTTAAAAGCGAAAATGCTTGTTTGGCGGAAAGAATGGTGGGATCATGATTGATTCCCTTGTGCAATCTGGCAAGAGTGCCCAATTCACCTAAAATATCGAGGCTATTGTTGCTTGCAACACCATCGGTGCCAATTGCAAGTTTGACTGAGTTTTGCAGCATATCTTTTAAAGGAGCTATGCCATTGCCAAGTTTGAGATTGCTATGAACACACATGGCGATTGCGGCGTGCGCATTGGCAAGCTTTTTTTGTTCTGATCCGCTCAGCCAGACTCCATGCGCAAACAGGCATTTTGCCTCCAAAAAGCCGAGACTTTCCAGATATTCGAGCGGGCGTTTGCTATGTTCTTTGAGACAATCCTCCAATTCTTTTTGATTTTCGGAAAGATGAGTATGGATCATCCAATCATTGGCTTTGGCTGCATCTGCACAAGCTTTCAAGATCTCTTTTGAACAAGTATATATGGCGTGAGGAGCGATGGCGCAATCCACCAAGGGATTATCTTGATAAAGCCCCTTCATCCTGTCTACAAGAGGCGCAATTTCAGAGGGATCTTTTTTGAAATTATGCCCGATGATCGCTTGACTGATGATTATCCGGATTCCAGCTTTGGTGAATGCTTCGGCGATCCTATCTGCATGAAAATACATATCGTTGCAAAGCGTAATTCCATTTTTGATCATTTCCGCGGCAGCGTGTAGAGAAGAGTCATATACATAATCCCCACTGATCATTTTTGCTTCCAGCGGCCAGATATAATCATTTAGCCACCTATCCAAAGGGATATCATCAGCCAGTCCACGAAAATAGCTCATGGGAACATGAGTGTGAGCATTGACAAATCCTGGAGTGACGAGGCAACCTGAGGCATCTATCTGTTTTTTTGCTGAGAAGTTTTTGAGCTGTTGCCGGGGTAGTATGTCCAAAATTTTACCGGAATCGATGGCTATGAAGTGATCTTCGAGGATCCTAAAATCAGGATCCATAGTGACAATCATGCCACCATAGATAATGGTATCTGTATATTTCATAATTGCACCTTTAGTGCTGCTTCAGAAGCAGTAAAAACACCTTTTGGGGTAATTATTCCGCTGATATAATGAGCCGGCGTTATATCAAAAGCGGGGTTAAGTGCGGTTGATGATGGATTTGCCACGTAGGTGTCTCCAATGATTTTGATCTCGTCTTCAGAACGAACTTCAATCGGGATATCCTCACCTTTGGCACAAGAAAAATCAAAAGTACTGCGCGGTGCTGCAATATAAAATGGCACTTTGTGTACCCACGCCATCACAGCCTTTTCATAGGTTCCAATTTTGTTTGCGATGTCGCCATTCAGGCAAATCCTGTCCGCTCCCGTAATAACAATATCTATCTCTTTTTTTTGAAAATAAAATCCTGCCGCAGAATCGGTGATAATGGCATGCGGAATGCCTTCCTGTTCCAATTCAAAAGCAGTTAGAAGAGCTCCTTGAAAACGCGGACGGGTCTCATCCACATAGACGAAGATATTCTTGCCCTGCTTGTGAGCTTGACGGATCACAGATAGTGCGGTGCCGTGATCTACAGTCGCAAGAGCCCCAGCATTGCAATGGGTGAGAATCCGAGATCCAGGCTCGATCAGTTCTGCACCGATATTCCCGATCTGAAGACAATCCGCTTCACTTTTGTTTGCAAATTCATTGGCAGCTAAAACTGCTACTTGGCGGGCATGCTCAATATCCGGAATAAATTTGAGAGTGCTTTCATAGACATAATTTACACCGATCGAAAGATCCACCGCAGTGGGGCGGGAAAGAATGAGCTCATCTCGCGCACTGCGCAGATAGGAGCGAAACTTCTCTTCGGGAGCATAGAGAGCTGCTAACGCTAAACCAAAAGCTCCGGCTGCACCAATCGCAGGAGCACCACGTACGGTCATATCCTTGATCGCTTGCACTACCTCCATATAGTTTCCATATTCCCTGATCTCAAATTCAAAGGGAATTTTGTTTTGATCTATGATTTTCAGTCTGCCGTCTTCAAACCAGACGGAGCGATAATTTTGTCCATTTATCTGCATCTTTTCTCCTAAACTTGTTTTGATATACCAGCAGAAGAGCTGTTACAAAGGAAGCTCTGGTAATTTTGATATATCACAATAAGACTAAATACGCTCAACTACATCCCGAACTGTATTGATCGGGATGGCAAAGCCTAAGCCAATGTTACCGCCTGTTTCTGAAAAGATGAAGGTGTTTATCCCGATCACTTCACCATAAATATTGACTAAAGGACCACCACTATTGCCTTGATTGATGGCAGTGTCGGTTTGGATCATGTTCAGATATTGGGTTCCGAGATTATCCGGCGAGATATTGCGCCCCAGAGCAGAAATCACCCCGACCGTCACGCTGGGCTTGGAGTCATTCATCAGATATCCATAAGGATTTCCCAAAGCTATGCTCCATTCACCTACTATGAGATTATCAGAATTTCCCAATTTGGCAAAGGGAAGATTGTTTCCATGAATCCGCAATTTGGCAATGTCATGGACACTGTCAATGCCGATAAGATCTGCTTCAAATTCCCTTTGATCCGGCAAGACAACCCTGATATCAGTTGCTCCTTGTACTACATGGGCATTGGTGATGATGTAGCCCTCAGAATTATAAATGATTCCGCTACCGATGGCTTGCACTTGACGCCGAATCGGACCAAAGAAATCAAAAAAACCAAAGAAACCGAAGCTAGAAGGATATCGTCCACGTACTATCTGAGTCTTGATCACATTGACACTTACCACAGCGGGTTCCACCTCTGCCACAGCACGGGTAATAGCGTTTTGGCGGCTGGTGCCAATGCTATCACACTCGACCCCTGGGGCATTAAACATCCCGGCAGTAGTAACTGGAATTTCCGAGGGTCTGTTGAAATGATTAATCAAAACCAATGTCACACCTGCATTAAGGACGAGGACGATTATCGCCCAAAAAATAAAACTTGTTCTTTGCATAATTTTTAAACTACCTTACTTAATATAATAAAAGACTAAACTCTAAACTTGCGGATGGCATATTCGATGCTATCCAGACTGACTGTAGTATTGAAACACGGACCATTTGGTCTTTCGTTTAAAACAGCATAGGTGGGGTAAGACCAAGCATCGCGGACACCCTCTGTGAGGTCTCTATGACACGCTACAGCGATAATTACATCCGGAATGGTATCCTTTATTATCTTTCGCGCCAAAGAGCCACCAGTGGCAACTGCGGCGTTTAAATTATATTTCTTTGCTAATGCCTTGAGCTCTGATATGCTGCAATTGCCACAGGAAGCACAAGTATTGATGTCCGTGGTAATGCGAATCCGGCATTCCGAATCCTGTAGACAATGCGGCAAAAGCAAAAGAATTTTGTCTATATGATTTGCCTGCACTTGACTTAGCACCACAGAGTTGTTAAAATGTAGGAAACTTTCCTGCACTTCCGAACGCTTTTGAAAAGTTATGAATGCCATCATCCGCGCTAGATAAAAATAAACGTTACATAGCATCCACTTAATAAAACGAGCTAAAAACCTGGAGTGGAACCTTCTGTGTGTGCTGATTAGACATAGGATCCAAACAACGAGCAAGAACAAAAGTGCAACAAAAACAAGAGTGTAGAAGATCATTTGAAGGATCGAATGCTCCTCCCTCAGAGAACTGCTGAAGCTCACACCCAAAAAAATCATAGTGAAGAGAAGCAAGCTCAGGTTCACCATCATCTGAAACTTGAACTGCAAAGAGTTTTGTGCTCTCATTCTGTAAACCTCTGCCCCGCTTCTAACCTCGCTCCAAGATGATATGCCCAAGCATCCATGATCTTCTTGCCTGCTGGTTGAACTTTGCGTACTAATAGTGCACCATCAGATGTGGAAACTATAAAACCTTGATTTTTGATGATCTCAAAGATCACTCCCGGAGGATAAGAAAGTTTATCCGGCACCAGCTCTGCTTCCAGTATCTTTAAAGGCTGTCCCCTAAAATATGTAAATGCCCCAGGCTCCAAAGAATATGCCCGAATCTGATTCTGCAAAGCTTTGGCACTTATGTTGAAGTCAAGAATGAGATCACTCTTTTGAACCTTCTTGGTAAAGGTAGCCTGTGCATGATCTTGGGGAATGGGCTTCACCATATCTGGATCATCAAGATAGCTTATGAGCATCTTGGCCGCCAGATTAGCCAGACGATCATGCAAACCAGAGTAATTTTCATTGGGCAAGATTTCCAACTGTTCTTGCATGAGAATATCCCCTGCATCCATCTTTGCGGTAAGACGAAAAATGCTCACCCCAGTGACACTATCTCCAGAAAGGAGAGCTGCCCGAATGGGAGAAGAACCGCGATACTTTGGTAAAAGCGATGGATGTAGATTGACCGCTTTCATAGGAAATCCACGCCGCAAGCTTTTGCCCACAAAAGCGCCATAAGAGGCAGTAATCAGGATGTCCGCTTTATGAGCCATGATCCTCTCTACCGACTCTGCACTATTTATATCCTCCGGGCAAAAAAGCTCCAGAGAATAGTCTAAAGCACGAGCTGCCAACGCTGTATCCTGAAGCTTTTTATTTCTGCCTTTAGGACGCGGAGGTTGACTAATCACCAAAGCAAGGCTATGAGCTTTTGAGGAGATGATGCTTTCTAAAGCCGGAATAGCAAATTCGCTGCTGCCGGCAAAGACGATCTTCATCTTTCAAAATCAGAGGGAACAGCAATGTTTATGCCGTCTTTCGCTCGTAATTCGAGATCCTTGAGCTTACGCTTGACTCGGAGCTTAGCGAGCGTGGTGAGTCGATCTGTAAAAACTATTCCCTCGAGATGATCATATTCGTGTTGAATCACTTCAGCTTCATAGCCCTCGGCTTCAGCTTCCACCTCTTTTCCATCTGGGGTAGTGTATTTATAGCGGATTTTATAATCCCGCAGTACATTGGCGAAAATATTAGGCAGACTGATGCATCCTTCTTCTCCAATCTGCTCTCCTTCTCGCTCAAGGATCTCAGGATTGATCAGAACACGGGGATTCTGCTTAGCGTCTTTTTGTGTCCACCCAATGTCCATAACGAAAATCCTCAAATCAACACCAACCTGATTGGCTGCCAAACCCACTCCCTCACGCAGATACATGGTGTAAATAAGGTCTGGCAAAAACTTTTTTATATAGGGATCCTTGGGTTCAGCTTCCTTTAACTTACGTCTAAGGATATCATCCCCATAGATTCTGATATCAAGTGCTTTGGGCATATAGCTTATGAATTTGCGGGAGCGTTATTGTTTGCAGGAGTGTTTATGATGCTAATAATCGCTGAACGCTGAAACTCTACACGGACTTTATTTGTATCATCAATCTCGATGACTACTGTGTCTTTATCCGGTTTAATGGATACTATTCGACCATAGATTCCGCTGGAAGTGAGGACTTTGTCGTTAATTTGTAGGCTGTTCAGCATTTTCTGCATTTCTTTTTGACGCTTTTGTTGAGGGCGGATCATGAGGAAATACATGATTGCAAATAGTACAACAAAGAAGATGAGGCTGGAGGCTATTCCTCCGCCTGCCGCTGGAGCAGCTTGTGCTTGTAATAAGATAGATTGCATTTTTATTCTCCTGTTTTTTATATTCCAAAGAATCGCGGATATACGCGAATAAGTATTTGCATGAAGATATTTACATATACGCCTGCCAAGAGATCGTCAATAACAACTCCCCAGCCACCACCAAGCTTTTGTGAGCGGTAGATGGGAAATGGCTTGGCAATATCAAATACTCTAAACAAAATAAAGGCATATAGCCCAATAAGCCAATTGTGTGGCAAAAATAGGGTGGCTACAAAATAGCCCAAAAGCTCATCCAACACAATGGTTCCGGAATCGTTACCCAAGACATCTTCAGCCTTGTGGCATATCACTACTCCTAAAAGCGCTAATCCCGCTATTAGCAGTGGTAAAAACAAAGGATAAGAACCGTCATATATCCAATCCGGAAGCAACATATATATCCCATATCCAGCCAAAGAACCAAATGTCCCAGGAGCCAGAGGGATGAAACCAATCAAAAAAAGACTGGCTATAAAAGTGCTGAATGTGACTTTCTTTGTCATAAGCTTATTTCAATGTAGGCATCTCGCCGAGCTTCCTGAATCCACTCGTCATATGCTTCCATCTGTTTGATCTGGAAAAGATAGTTGCTTATTTGCTCTTTTACTTCTTCATAAGTATAAAGTCTCTGGGGATTTTCTTTTTCTCTCATAAAAAGATAAAGCAAATTCTCATTCTTAAGGACTTCCGTAACTTCTCCGATCGGAGTATTCATTATTGGAGCTCTAAAGAGCTGCGGAATATCTTCCTCGGAAAAGTCTCCTAAAAGCCCACCATCATCTTTAGTTTCTGGATCCATGGAATACTCTTGCGCAATTGCTGCAAAATCTGCACCAGCACGTATCTCATCGCGCAAGCGATTCATCAGTGCCATTTCACGCTCTTCATCGCTTTCTGAGACATTAGTTGTTTTGAGGATGTGGCTGGCACGCACTTCATCTCCACGCCTGTCTACTACCTTGATGATATGATAGCCAAATTGGGATTTAACTGGCTGACTAATCTCTCCTACTGCCATTGAGAAGGCAGCATCTTCGAAAGGTTTGACCATCATGCCACGACTGAAGTAGCCAAGATCTCCGCCCTGTTGTGAGCTGGGACAATCGCTATATTCGCGTGCTAATTCTGCGAAATCCTCTCCAGCATCAAGTCTACGGCGGATATCCGTTATCTCTTTTAAAATGCTTTCTTCAGAATCTTCTGATGGTAAGATTTCCCGCACGATCATACGCAGATCCCAAGAAACAGGCTTAACTGCCATGGTGTCTTTGCTGGCTTCATAAAATTCCATCATATCTTGCTCAGTAACTTTCACTTTCGGGGTTATATATTTTTCCATTAGTTGTTCCATGAGGGCATTTTCAGTAAGTTGCTTTTCAAATTGTTTCTGCAATTCACTCTGTGTGATGCCCATCTTTGAGAGGTCTGATTGAAATGCTGCTTCGGATGGATATTGTGCTTTGATCTGTTCTATATAGCGTTCGGCATAGCTCTTGATCGCATCGTTATCTACCTTGATATCCAGATCTTTGGCTTTTTGTATCATTAAACGCTGTCCGATCATTTGATTCAAAACTAATTCATGGGTGAGCATCCTTTCCTCTACTCCGGTGGAACGCAACTGATTGATCTGATTTTCCAGGTCTGACATCAGGATAATATCCGAGCCTACTTTCGCTACTATTTTATCCAAAACTTCTGAATTTGCTAGTGCGAAGATGCTGATTAGCAGCATCAGTAATATAAGTTTTTTCACGATACTCCTTTAATAATAATAGATATTATGGTTTTCGGACTTGATCTCAAGCAGTATATTCCGATATATTTCTTCCTGCTTATCGCGGAGTATTCTACGTCGGATTTCATCCTTGTGATCCTCAAAGTTTGCTTCTTTTACTTCTTCTTGGGATTCAGTATAGCGAACGATATACCAATCACCATCATGAGTTATAACTCCAGGTTCCAAAGGTTTCAGATTCTGCACTCCCTGCCAAAATACGGAATCTTGGGATGCTGGTTCAACAAAACCCATAAAACCATCTTGCCTACGTAGTTCTTCGGTGGAATAGCGACGCACTGCTTGCGTAAAATCTAATCCCTGATAGATCTGCTGAAGTACGTTCTCAGCAGTTAATTTATCCGGCAGATTGATGCGTTGGATCTGGTAACTTATCACCGGTTTTTGAAATTCCGCCTGATGGATTCTAAAATATGAAAACAGCTGATCCTCAGATATTTTGACCTTTGCCAAACGCTCAGCTATCATAGCATTGGCTTTGACCTTCTTCTGGGCAAATTCCATACGTTGGCGAATGATAGGATCGTGGGAAAGTCCTGCCTTATCTGCTGCTTGCGCCAACAGGGTGATATTTACCCAGTCTTCCACATACTTCTTTCGCTCTTCCGGACGCAGAGAATTCCAAGCATCAATCCCGTATCCGGCAATAAATGTCTCTCGATCAAGGCGTTCATTATCGACCTCAGCCAAGATACTGCCCGATTTGACATTCTCGTCACATGCGGAGATGAACAACATTATCAGGCCAGCCAAGCAAATTAAACTCTTTTTCATAGATATGGTGGGGTATATTTGATTCTTATGTAAGCTTGCTTTTCCTGAGGAGCATCGGCATCGGTTATCGGATGATAAAACTCGATCTCACCAAAATCCTTACGCTCATAATTACTCATGATCACGATCCCATTGGGCTCGACCACGGTATCATCCGCAAATGTCTTTTCCGAAACATACGCTTGGATGATAGGTGTGATATTGACCACCAAGGAATCTGATTCGATATTAGCAATATTCACCAAGTTACTGATAAATTCCGGGGTATACATATTTAAAGTGGGGATGATGCTGCCGTCTTCCGGTCGTTCTTTGAGCAAAAAGGCAGAAACATTATAGCTGAAAGTATTTGTAAAATTAGGCAAATCATCCTTGATGAAGAGCACCAGTTCAGCTGAATTTATACTCACTCGTTTTAGGTCATCGCCTTCAAGAGTCTGACCATATTGATCCTTAAACATAGCAAAATCAGGCTGTAAATCTACATAGATACGTTGTGGAGCAAAGTTGCTCAGCCGCCATTGCCCCAAAGCTGGCTCTACTTCCGGATGACTGAAACTGTAAGCGTTTAGCACTGCATAGCGTGAAAAATCCTTAAAACTATCATCGGACGGATATTCTTTATATTGAAAGCGCAATTTGCTTCCATCATTTGCAGTGCTAAGCTTTATCTCCACAAAGCCATCGATGGCATCATCAGCCATAATCAAGATGTTTAATCCTGTTGAATCAGCGTCTGCCTGCCAGTTTTGGATCAAAGAATAGGGCAGAGGTATGGATAAAGTATCGCTGGATGTAATCTGAGTATTAATCACCGTCGTCGCCTGAGGAATATGAACATAGTCTTCAAATGTCAAGGTGTCTGGATTAGCTGTCCATCCGCTCAGCACCTTATAGAAATTTAGAGTGACAGGACCTTGCTCGATCTTACTTGATCTTTGCAGGATTAGATCCAGATAAAGTTCTCTGATCTCATGATATCTTGCAAGTGTGCTGTCTGCGGGCAAGTTTGTGAAACGCAAGATACTTTTTGCATTGGATCCCTGCCAATTTCCGACCAAAAGATTCTTCCTACCGGAACTGATGCTGATTAGGGAATCTGCAGGAAAGCTATAGCCACCAATGATGCAAGAGGCATCTTCAAAAGTTTGCATCTCTATTTCCGACCAATTTGTTCCTGTGAGGTTATCTTTCTTAGTGCAACCTACGAGCACAATCAATATGGTCAGAAGCGCAAATATAAGGAAGCGGTTATTCATATATCTAATCCTATTTAAAATAGATTTTGTAATTTAGTAATTGTAGTAGGCTATGTGTATATGTAGATAATTAGTCAAGCTTTTTCTTTTCCGACCGTTTTTTGCAGTCACTTAGCGGTCCCTAGTAGTTGTGGATAACTTGTGTATAAGTACCATGCTTTATCCACTAGTTATCCACGAAAAATCTTGCTAAAGTCTTTATACACAAGTTTTCCACATTTATCCACATAAATCCATGCACAGGTGTGGATAAGTGTGTGGACAGCTCACTTAATCCAGTTTGGTGGGGCGTTTTAAGGAATGATTTAGGCTCGCCAATTTGCATCATTTAATTTTCCTAATTTCGCAAATTTTTAATCATGAGTTCAACTAAAGAGCGGAACTTTTCGTCTTCCCGAAATTGATTTTCGATCAACTTTTTAGCGTGCAACACAGTGGTGTGGTCTTTTCGATTATAATATTCGGCAATCTCTTTGAGAGATAGTGATGGAATGAGCAGATTTGCAAGATACATTGCTACCTGTCTGGGAAAAGCCACCAATGGTTTTCTGCTTTTATCCATGAGCTGTTCTCTGGAGAGTTCATACATTCTACAGACCTGGGTAGTGATAGCATCCAAGGTGATCTCGCGACTTACATCAGAGATCATATCAGCCAAGATGCTCTGAGCCATCTCAGGATCAATATCCTCGGGGTTTATCTTGTTGTATGATGCAAAAGCCAGGATACGGATTAAAGAGCCCTCCAGAGCCCTCACAGACGAGCTGATCTTATCGGCAATAAAATTGATTACATCATCCGATAGCATGATATTCTCTGGCTCTGCTTTTTTACGAAGGATAGCGATGCGTGTCTCAAAATCTGGGTTCTTTAGATCTGCTAAAAGTCCACTTTCAAAGCGAGTCACAAGTCGTTTTTCCAGGTCAGGAATATCTTTGGGAGGGCGGTCTGAAGTAAGCACAATTTGCTTTTTATTGTCAAAGAGGGCGTTGAAAGTGTGAAAAAATTCTTCCTGTGTACCTTCCTTGCGGGAGAGGAAATGAATGTCATCAACCAAGAGCAGATCTACTTTGCGAAATTTGGCACGGAAATCCGGCATCTTATTGCTACGGATACTATCGATCATCTCGTTTGTAAAAGCTTCACTTGTTGTGTAATAAATGCTGCAATTGCGTCCTTCTTTCAGCACAAAATTTCCCACAGCTTGCATTAGATGAGTTTTGCCCATACCGCTCTCACCGTAGATGAAGAGCGGATTGTAGGTATATCCGGGGCTCTCTGCTACGGCTTTAGCGGCTGAATAGGCAAAATTGTTGTTTTTTCCCACCACAAATTCTTCGAAAGTATAGCGATCATTGAGCTGGGTATTGAGGCTCACTCTCTTTTCGCTATAATCTGGCATATCTCCTTTTTCACTGGGTTTTCTATAGGGGTGAGTGATGAAAAGTATGTCATATTTTCTGGCATATAAACTGAAAGAAATCTCTGAAAGCACATCCCTGTAATTTTGATTCAAATAGTTCGCACTAAATTGCGTAGGTACCCGGATGGTTAGCTGTTTGTCTGACATATCCACGAGTTTGGTGTCATAAAACCAGGTTTTAAAACTCTGTTCATTGATGTTCTGTTCCAGCTTATCCAGAATGTTTTGCCAAATATCCTGATCCATATTTCTATCCTTACTAGAGTTTTTATCCACATTCATATCAAAGCTGTCAATATCTCAAGGACAAAACTATAAGATACTGATAATAAAATATATAAGCCGCATATCTAAAAAGTTGTATACCTACCTCGTTATAGTTATCCACAACTTATCCACATATGCTTTCTTAGTCCCTGTCTATCAAACAGCTTGACTTTGCTGAAAGCAAATTACTATTCACAAATGAAGAAAATCTCCGAGCCCATTTTTTGTCAAGCAGCGAAAAGACAAGGCGATAGAGCTGGGTTTTGAGATATTAATTGCTATTTACTTGCAAAGCCTATAGCTATACTACGAAGGTGATTTATATTAAAAACTTGTATCATGCTTTTAACTTACTATAAAACTTGAAGTTATTGTTTTTAGTATTTTTTTTGTTTTAAGCAAGTCATTTGTATTTTTATATCATTAGTCAGCAAGACTCAATGCGAGCTCTTAAAACGGATTATGATTAAAACCAGAGATTGAGAGATTGATTTTACAGGAATGTATTGATGATCATGCAATTCTCTGAAATAAAGTTTGGAATTTTGCTATACAATCGGATTATTCACTGGTCTTGGTGATGTTGTTCGAATAATTGGCTAACTGTCTGTAAAAGATGAGTACTAGATGCCTTCCCCTTTTGACGCTCATTTGAGAAGTGAGCAAGAAACGAGAAAATAAGGACTTACAGCGATGTGAAGTGCGCTTTGGGGCACACGAAATTTAGAATATAGTACTATGGATTGTGGGCTGGTCAATAAAGTATAAGCTGCCTATTTAGCTGTAAAAAAGAGGAGCCCTCTGGGTGAGGGCTCCGTTTATTGTGTGAGATAAGCCTCAAGCTTATTTCATCATTATCATTTTTTTGGTAGCGCTGAACTTACCGGTGTTCATCTTGTAGAAATATACACCAGATGAGACAGGGCGGTTGTTCATATCTGTACCTTTCCAAACCACACTATGTTCGCCGGCAGCTTTGTGTTCGTCGACCAAGCGATTTACCAATTGACCCTTGAGGTTGTAAATCTCAATCGAAACATCGGAAGCTTCTTTTAAGCTGTAGCGGATAGTAGTTTCCGGGTTGAAAGGATTGGGATAGTTACCCTGAAGGGCATTAGCGAAGGAAGGAACCACGATATCTTCATTTGCTACGCCGCCGTCTGAATGGATAGAGAAGTTATCTACCATAAATACGAAAGCGTTGTCAGATACGCAACGGATCCCGATGTAGACTTGCTGTCCGTCATATGCCGATAGATCATAGTTATATTCAGTCCAGTTAGTAGGAGCTTCCACGTAGTTTGCACCACTCACATACATGAATTGATTGGGGTTGATCGTGGGGAAAGTGGAAACACCAACCCGGAAGCGTTCATAGCCATAGACATCGGTGAAGCTTTTTGCATTGAATTTCAAGGAGCTATTGGATCCGAGGCTTACGCGTTCTGTGATTAACCAGTCATTGTTAGTAACATTCACAGCAGCAAAGCTAGCAGCAAACTTGTCACCTTCAAGGGGGTCCATACCTTCGATCGGAGGTACGGTCTGAGAAGGATTGAAGATTATGTAAGCCATTGGATTTTCGCTACCAGGGAATGTAATATTACTGAATCCATAAGTTGGTGCACTGTCTTGATCGAGTAGAATCCAGTTATCGAATCCTGTGGCGAAATCTGGATACTCTTCAAAACTATCAGAGAAGATAGTTTCGGCGATTTCAAGATTTACGTTCACATCGACGGTTACGGTTGGGGATTCTCCAGTATGATAGACAGCACTAACACCATATACATAATCACCGTTGGGGAGATCATGATCTGTATAAGAGGTAATGGTAGGATTAGAGATTTGCGCTATCAAAGCACCATCGCGATACACTTTGTATCCCAAGAGGAATCCGCGGTCGTGGTTTCTGCTTGGGGTTATGTGTTTCATTGCTAGTTCGCCTTGAGGGCGCATGGTTGGGGTTTCAGCGATGGCAGGCAGGCTGATAGCTTTGGTGTTCATATTGTCTGCTACAAAGCCTTGAATAAGCCAGTTGAAAGTAAGTTCAGCATTTACTTGGCTCAGAGTAGTCCATCCACCCATGTTCATAATATTACCTTTACCCTCGACTTGCGGACCGTTATCGCAACCGGCAGGGTATCCACCTTGAGTATTGACATTGTAGCCAATCCAGAGTTGCATTCCGGAAGTAATATTCACAGGGGTATTAAGGTAGACTGTATTCCAATCTTCGATTACATGATTTGTGACCACTTGGCTGAGTATGAGTTCGCCAGGAACAGTGGTAGATCCGCCAGTCCAGATTTTTACAGTGTAAATAGCATTTTGAAACATAGGTACGAACTTAACCTGAATCAAACTACTTCCCACGTAATCAGCAAGATCGTTAGCATCGTAGCGGTGAGCAACGTCAAAGTTTGCCACGCTGTTTGTTCCGATGCCGTTTCCGATGGCAGAATTATCACTCCAGGAGATCCATTCTCCGTCGACTTCTGGTTGAGGAGAAGTCCAATCAAGAGTCACATCATTTCCATTTACAGTGTAGGCGAGGTCTATCGGAGGCGTGAAATCTTCCACTATGATTTCGATAGGATCAGTAGGTACTGATTCACCGGCATCATAGATGGCAGTCACTGTGTATTCATAGGTGCCAAAATCGACGTCGTTGTCTACATATTCAAGAGTTTCAGGATTATCAACCGTTTCCATAAGGACACCATCACGATATACTTTGTATCCGATGAGTTCGCTTTCTCTGGTAGCAGTAGTATTTGCCATGCGTAGAGAAGGAATGCTATGCAAATTCAGAGTGCCTTTCTGCGGAGCTCTGGGAGCTTCAGCGATAGGAGCAGGCATTAGAACTCTGTCGAAGTTACTATCCAGATAGCCTTGAATTGACCAGTTGTAATCAAGTTCAGGATTCAATGCTGCAAGCTGAGACCAACCGTTCAGATTGATCATATTGCCTTTACCAGCTATCGCAGGACCGTTATCGCAACCGGCAGGGTGTCCACCTTGAGTATTAGACTCAAAACCGAACCAAAAATCCTGGTTTTCAGGTATTGGGATAGGATTGGTGAGTTCTACAGTATTCCATTGACCAATGATTGGAGCAGTAACTTGTTGAGTATGTACCAAGTTTGCAGGACCTGAGATGGATCCACCTGTCCATACTTTGATGCTGTATGTGCAATTAGCTTCAGCAGGCACGAATTGGACGTGGGTCAGAGCGCGCCCCTGATAGTCAGCTAGATCTGAAGGGGTGTAACGGTGAGCGACATCAAATATGGCAGCACTGTTTGTCCCGATTGAAGTTCCAATTTCATTAGGATTGCACCATGTGACCCAATCGCCTGTGGGCGGAGGAACAGGAGCATCCCAACTAAGATGTACATCATTTTCGATCACGTAACCTGCAAGATTAGATGGAGGATAGAGATCGTCCGGAGCTTCAGCCACACCAACACCAGTTAGAGCCACAGTGTGTAATTCACGTACGATATTATCTTGCAGTGTGACGGTTGCATCGTGGGTTCCCACAGCAGTTGGGGCATAGACGACGTTGAAGCTAAAGCTCTGTCCTGCAGTTAGGTTAGCCGGCAAGGTGGGAAGGCCGCTAAGGCTCATCATTTCGCTGCCAGAGATACCTATAGAGCTAACCGTAAGAGTACCATCTCCTGCATTGCTAACTGTGAAGCTTTGAGTTGCAGTTTCGCCAACAAGCACGTTGCCAAAGTCATAACTTGTAGGATCTATGGCAAATATTGGGGTTTCTGTATTGGTTGCTTCTTGGATGGTGACGTTATCAACCATAAGATCTACATCACCGCCAGCAGTAGTGGATTCTGCATAGAAGGAAATGTAGAACATACCGGTGATGTCAGTCAGCGGGATGGTCACATTCATGCCAGTATTTGGTATCTCATTATATACATAATCACTACCAGTGTTGTTCCATTCACGTAGAATCACAGGATCGCTCATCTCAGCATCTGTGCCCATGATCACGAGGAATCTTTGAGCCTGTTGCAGAGTGGGATCGACAGCAGTTGTTTGGTTCCAAACAGTAAGACCGAGGTCAAAATTCAGCTCATAATCGCCATCGGTGATATTGATGGGTGGAGTGATGAGCCAGCCATGACGAGCGGAACCATAAACATTAATTTTAGCAGCTTTGTTTACAGGATCTGAAATATTTAACCAATCGTCTTGCAACCACTGTGTAGAAGTAGAGGATGTGCCATCAGGATAAAGTCTGGTTATCTGACTCCACTCTGGAGGCATCCACTCAGAAGGTTCTGTGCCAAAATCCTCAGTCCAAGGGAAGGTGGATATAATCGGATTGTAGCAGCTACCTGAGAGTTCAACGGTAATCTCTTGGTCGCCAGCAGTTACGACTATGTTTCCGGTTTGGGTACCAACCTCTGTAGGCTGATATACTACTGTGATTTCAGATGATTCACCGCCTTCAAGGCTGACTGCTGTGAAAGGTTCATCCAAGGTAAAAGCATCACCGGAGACGACAACAGTCTCTACATTGAGTGTGCCGGCGCCAGAGTTCATGATATTGAAGGTTTTGGTGTGACTGGTATTAATAATCTGATTACCAAAATTCCAAGTAGTAGGCGATATAGCTAATACAGGTTCAATCGGCATATCACCAAATTCTAATATGATATTTGGGATAGCAGAGACCACGGTTGCTACTGGAGGAGAGGCAGGATCAGGATTTATGGTGTCTGAATAGTAACGCAAGCTACGTGCTGTGTCAGTATTGGTATTGTAGAAGTATAAGCTACTTGTATCATAACCAGGAGCATTTTCATCTACTGCAATTACCAAGTTGTCGACGTTATTGTAGGTAAACGGAGTATTAAGGAGGATCTCAATCCAGCCATTTTCCGCGGGAAGATCAACAAAGCCGTTAAACACTTCAACCAAATCTTCCGCAGGGATCCATTCGTTTGTGTCAAATTCAGACAAATCGGTGTGACCCATATAGATCACCCAATTGTTTGAAACTGTAGCTTCACCAGCGCCATTCCAGTGATAATAGATCTTTTCAATGCGCTGAGAAGGCATGTTGATCTCGGACTGGAGGAAGATGCTCTGAGAATATGTAAAACCAAAGAAAGGATTGATGGGAAGTTTTTGATTAACGGAGCCATCTCCGATAAACACAAGACCTTCCGGATTTCCTTCAGCGCTCAGAGCTATCTCGATCGTGGTGTTGGTCTGTGCGTTGTCAATGGTTAACGTGGCAGTCACAGGACCTTCAACAGTGACAGTAGCGGTGACAGGAACTGTGACAGATGCACCAGCTTCTAAAGCAGCAGGAAGATTTGTATCATCAAAGGCAAACATGGATGCATTGGGTCCAGAGATGGTAATCTCGGAAGCGTTGACGTTCAGTGTCCCACTGCCATTATTTGAGATGATGAGATTGATGGGCTGGGATTCCACGCCTTGAGTAAGGCTACCGAAATCCATGCTTAGAGGACTGACTGCGAGTATTGGTGCCGCAGGCAACTCGCGAACAGTGACATTGTCCACAAAAAGATCATTATCTCCGTTGCTCTGGGTGGACTCTCCGTAGAAAATGAAGTAGACCGGACCTACTACATCATTCAGGACGATGCTTACTTCGGTGCCGGTGTTAGGAATCTCATTGAATACGTAGTCGCTATCGACGTTGTTCCACTCACGGAGGATGACGGCATCAGTCATGGCATGGTTTGTAGCCATGGCGACGATGAATTTGTCGTCTTCTTGTGAGTCAGGATTATCGATAGGATTGCTACTACCATAGTCAGTAAGACCAAGGTCGAATTTCAGCTCATATCCATCAGCAGGTATGACGACTGGAGGAGTGATCAGCCAGCCTTTGCGGTTAGAGCCGTAGATATTGATCTTGGCAGCATTGTTTCCAGTGGTGCCATTCAACCAATCATCTCTAACCCACTGAACGAGGTTACCATCGATAGTTGGGAAAATACCACTGGCTTGGCTCCAGTTCAGGGGCATCCAGTCGGCAGCTTCTGTACCAAAATCCACATTCCAAGGGAAGGTGGTGATGGCGGGATTATCTCTAGTGGTGAAACTTCTAACTCCAGGAAAATCACTGGTGCCGATATCGTTTATCGCCTCAATCGTCCAGTAATAAGTAGTCAAATAATTCAGAGGAGTTTCCAGAGTGTAGGGAGGCATTACGTTGCTGGCAAAAAGAGTGCTGCCATCAACAGTATCCAGATAGAGATTGTATCCGGTGGGGATGCCGCCGAGTTGAGAAGGACCCCAATTGAAAGTGGTATATTCTGTTACGCCTACAGCTCCATCAGCAGGGGCTAAAGGCATAGGAACACCGGGGGCTTGGGGAAGAATTCCAGGACCTGTAACCGCATCCAGATAGAAGGCGGCGTTACCCAGAGAAGTGCGGAAACCAATGTAGTGACCACCTGCAGCATCGCTGAGATCTACTGTAAAGCTTTGCCAAGTGCTTGCGGTATCTACATAGGATTCATCCAGGAGAATCCAGTTATCCCGATCGGTGGAATATACAAGTTCCAACGCTACGCTTGCATCTGTGACTCTCAGATCAAAGGACATCATGTCTCCAGCAGAGATGTCGAGCATCGGAGTGGAGAGAATGTATTGGTCTGTGGTAGAGCCATACTTATATGCAGAAGCTGAACCATGAGTAGAATTTGCCGTACTGCGAGTCCAGCTGGTTGAACCCAAAGAAACCCAGCCAACAGGCGGGACGCTTTCTTCAAAGCTTTCTGCCAATTGACCTTCAGCCAAAGTATTAAAGCTCCACACAGGAGCGTCAATTGCATCACCGTGATCGTTATAGGGAACGACCTGCCAGTAGTAGGTAGTGGAAGCAGTAAGATCTGCGGCATCATAGCTTGTCTCATTCCCCAGATCTGCTAGGAAAGCAGGAGGATTGACAGTGTCAAAGTAAAGTTTGTATCCTGTGGGTAAACCCCCACCAGCTGACCACTGTAAAGTCACACTATTTCCAAGTATGGTGACACCATTTCCAGGATAAATTAGGTTTGCGGCACTGGGCGGATCGGTGATCTGCAGAGCGCTCATATTGAAGGTGATGTTGCTGCGCAATTGGCTAAGTGTGCCAGTTGTAGCATTAATAGCTTCACTAGAGTCGTTTTGATAACGCAACGAACTGTTAAAGCCAGTTGAAGTATAAAAAACAGAGGCATTCTCGCTGTATGTACCAGGAATTATGCTGGTGACAATATCAACCAAAATGTTTGAGGTGCCATCCCATTCAAAGGGGGTATTGAAAGCATGAACATTCATACCTTCAACTGGCAAGAAATCATTTTCATAGAAGACTTCAGTATATGTCCCATCTTCAAAAGTGCTGGAAAGGACGCTCTGATCGGTGGTTTTAATGCGAATTGTAAAATTCGGCATCGGGGAGCAGTTGTTTACGCTGGACACATTAAATGCGAGCGAGTTAATGGGACCTGCTCCACCGCCGGCAGCTTCAATCTCATTGGCAGTGTAAAGGAACTGTTGGCGGAAGTTTTTGTAATAGGTACCATAAGGTGTAGGAACACTTGATGTTCCATTGTAACTTGTACCATCGCCAATAGTTATATTTACCTGCGCAAAGAGACCACTGAACATCCCCAATCCTAAGATCATGAGGACGACTAACAGTTTGTTTCTGTTCATATTGTACTCCTTGTTTAGTAAGTATTAATTTTAACTTTCGAATTCGTAGGGTCGAATGCAATTTAACCTTAGAAAAACGACAATCTTTTCCTAAACACCACTGAATGAAACGTCAATAACTTGTAAAGGAAAATTTCATTGATTACGCTTTTATGTTTCTTTTAGTAGGTATATATCCAGATAGATTATGATCCCTTCTTACCGACAGTGGCTGCATAAATGACAAATTCTTCATTGCCATCTACCCGGAGAGCGTCGTTGAGGGCTTCATCCAGAAAAGCTCCGATCATACAAGCTCCACAACCGATAGCCTCGGAAGCCAGATGCAGATTTTGCCCAATATGCCCGGCATCCAGATATAGATAGCGGTATCCGCGCTGACCATAGCGCCATACGGTGCGGTAGGGAACAGCGGTGAAGATAAAGTTAACCGCAGAAGTTCTAAACATTTCTTGGCGGAAGCAGGCTTCAAAGATAAGGTTTTGAATTTCCTGGCTTTCATCGATTAGAATCAAGCAATGTTTGATGGGATGATAGTAATATAAGCCTGGCTTGAGTCCAGTTACTCGGTGAATATTTACAAAAGTCTCGATGGGATGTCTGCTGCCGGCGGAAGGAACATTGCGGAAAGTGATTTCCATGCGTTCATTGGAGCGGAAATCTCTTGCCCAGCTACTGCAATAGAGCAGCCATGAGAGCTCTTCTTGGCTGATGGGTTCAGCTGAATATTTGCGCAGGCTGCGGCGTTCAGTGATGGCTTGCTGTAGACTCATGGAACTAAAATCCAATTTGCCAACAGCTGGCAAGGCAAAAAGCTCACCACTGCGGGCTTTGATGGCGTCCGGACGGGGGATGCCGCGTTCCTGATCGCTTTTATCGGCATAGATGTATCTGGTGAGGCGCACAAAATCAGATCCGATATTCTTTGCTTTTGGGCGTTCAGCCGAGATTTCCTCCAGGAGTGGCTTCATCGTTGATTCCAAAAGTTTGATCTCCTCGAGGCTGAGTCCTGTTTCTTGGTGGATCTCTTCATCGGTGTAACCGCGGGTCTTGTAATATAGATAGTCAAATGATCTAGGTTCCATTTTACCTCCTCATAAGATTTATAATAGATCGTTTCGTCCTTCCTGCCGCAGCCAATCCACCACGTGTTTTACTTCTTCGGCGCGATCTTTAGGCGTCAGCAGGATGGCATCAGGGGTCTCTATTAGACAGATATCTTCCATGCCAATGAGTGCCACAAACTTATTTGAGCGGATGAAGTTCCCTCTTGAATCAATAGCATACAGCTCGGAATTGCTGCTGTTTGAGTTTTCATCTTTGGGAAAGATCTCTGCCAAAGCTTTGAAGCTGCCCACATCCGTCCATCCGATATCCACGGGGATGACCACGCGATTGGTGGCTTTTTCCATGATGCCGATATCGATGGGGATGCGAGGCATCATGCGGTATATGGAGGAAATATCTGCGTCATAGCCTTGCTTTTGCCAAAGCTTGGTTATATCCTCGCAGAGCATTGAGATATCTGGACTGTACTTTGCAAAAGCCGCAGATATACTCTTTATGCTCCAAGTGAAGATACCGCTATTCCAAAAGAATCTACCAGTCTTCAAAAAGCTTTCCGCTGTGGCTTGATCAGGCTTTTCCTTAAAGCTAATCACTTCAAGGCAATCATCCAAGATGCTCTCACCCGCTTCGATATAGCCATATCCAGTAGCAGGGTAGTTTGGCACGATCCCAAAGGTAACCAAATATCCAGTCATTGCTGCACTTGCGGAGGTTATAAGATGTTCCCTAAACCGTTCATCATCCCGGATCATATGATCTGCTGGAAGCACCACCATCGGGGTTTCGGGGGCATAGCGCTGTTTGAGATATTGAATGCTTAGTGCGATGCAGGGTGCTGTATTCATGCCAAAGGGTTCCACGATGACGTTTTCTTTGGGAAGCGAGGGCAGATGCTGGAAGACCAGTTCTGCTTGATCTGCTGTAGTTACCACATAGATATCGGTAATCGGGATTATAGGCAAGAGTCTATCTACGCTGAGCTGGATCATCGAGTGTTCATCACTCACTTGCAAAAATTGCTTTGGCATCCGTTTGCGGCTTAATGGCCAGAATCTGGTACCAAATCCGCCTGCCATGATTAGGGCTATCATAGACCTCTCCTGATGTTGTTATTAATGAATGATCTGAGTATCTTCGGGATAGTGAAAGTCCCAAACTTGTGCGGGTATGGGTTTATTGAAGGTAATCTTCGAAAAGCTGTAGCTAACCGTGTTTTTGGAGTGATCTTTATAGCTGAGTTCTCGCACGATGCCGGTTGCTTCCTCCAAACTCGCTGTAAGTTCCTGAATGAGAGGATCGCTTTGGGGAATCAATCTGATCTGCACCAGACCGTCTTGCGTACCCAAGATTTCCACTTTGCTTTGTTCCCAATAGAGTTGTAAAAGCTCAATCGGATTCATCTTGATAAATTCCGGCTGAATATCGCTGATAAAGAGGGTAGAGGAAGACCCATCATAGAGCTCTGCTTTGCCTTGATAGACAATTAACCTCTGCAGAGTAGGCTTATCAAAGCTGATCAGCATCCGGGGCGGCTGAAAATAGATCTTACCTTCATAGACGATACGCTGATCCAATTGGCTAAAGTAGTTGCTTTGCTTAAGATCAGCGCTAAAAGTTTGGATGGATCCATAACGCTCAAGAAGCTTAGTCTGGATCTCGGCAGGTGTCTTTGCAAAGAGCAAGCAGCAGACAAATAGGGCTATTAAGCTAATCTTCTTCACGCATCACTCCCATTCGGATGAGATCTTCCCGAGTGGCGATCACATCGCGGGATTTACTGCCTAAGTGGGGCCCCACGATCTGAGCTCGTTCCAAAAGATCAACCAATCTACCGGCGCGGGCATAGCCGATCTTAAAATGCCGTTGCAACATTGAGACTGAAGCAGTATTTGAACGCACCACTACTTTTGCTGCTTCCGGGAAGAGTTCATCGTCCCATTCCACAAAGCCATTGAACTTGTTTTTAATATCTTCTTGCAAAGTAAAATCCTGTTTGGGTTTTGGTTGTTTCGCCAGATAGTCGTTCACTCGAGCAATTTCCGCATCTGAGACATAAGCCCCATGGATGCGTTCCGGCATAGCTCTGCCTGGAGGAATAAAGAGCATATCTCCGTTTCCCAAAAGGCGCTCTGCACCGATCATATCCAGGATCACCCGGCTATCTACTCTGGAAGATACTCGGAATGCGATGCGAGCCGAGAAGTTTGCTTTGATGATGCCAGTGATAACCTTGATCGAAGGTCTTTGGGTAGCAAGGATGAGATGAATCCCCACTGCCCGTGCCATCTGGGCGAGGCGAGCAATCGGCAGCTCAATATCTTTGCCACTGGTCATGATCAAATCCGCAAATTCATCCACCACGATCACGATGTAGGGCAAAGGCTCCATTTCATGATCAGTGACAGCTTTTTCGTTGTAACTGATAATCTCCCGCACTTTGGCGTCTTGCAAAAGCTCATAGCGCCGCTCCATCTCTTTGACAGCCCAATACATCGTTTCCAGTGCGGTATCAGGGTCGGTGACCACATTGCCGATGAGATGAGGCAGTTCCGAATATCCTGCCAATTCCACACGTTTGGGATCGATGAGGATGAGCCTGAGATCGTCGGGTGTCGTGCGCATGATTAGGCTCATCAGAATAGTATTAATGCAGACCGATTTTCCACTCCCGGTTGCGCCTGCTATGAGTAGATGAGGCATCTTTGCCAAGTCTGCGATGATGGGTCTACCGGAGATGTCTTTGCCTAAGCCAAATGCAAGTTTTGAAGTAGTGTGTTGCATCTCATCCGAGAGCAAAAGGTCTTTCAGATAGATCATATCCCGGGTGAGATTTGGTATCTCGATTCCGATCAAACCGCGACCCGGGATTGGTGCTTGCACGCGGATTGATTTTGCCTTGATTGCCAATGCCAAGTCATCCGCTAAAGAGGCAAATTTGGAGACTTTTACTCCCTTGGCTGGTTCTAATTCATATTGGGTAATGATGGGACCGATATTCACGTTGCGCACTTCCGCTTCAATGCCAAATTCTGCTAATTTTGCCTGCATCACAGAGCTGGTATTGAGGATCTGAGCTTCGATTTCTTTGCGGTCTTTTTCGGAGAGTTTGACCGGGCTTTCCAAAAATTCTTCCACTACCGGTTTGCGATAGGGACGCTCTTCGTTATCCATGCCAACCTTTAGGCTCATTGGCTCAGGCATTGGTCCTGGGGCAGAGCTGCTTCTGGTCTCGAGCTCCACATGGTCTGAAATCTTTGGTATACTCTCGCTTGTAGGCGGTTCAGACGGATCATCAATTATCACCGATGGCTTAGTTTTGCTCTCTTTTGGCGTTTGCCCTCGGAAGATACTACTCAGCCAGCCTTTGATGCGCCCAAAATCCAAGATCAAAATCAAAGACAGAATAATGCCACCGATGAGGATAATGCGTGCACCCAGATCTTTGAAGATGACCGCCAAAAGCCGATACAAAGCGAGCGGAATGACGCTCTGAGTGTAACTCGTAAGTTGCGCCGAGAGCAAAGCTTGGATAAAAAAGAGAATGAGTAATAATAGATATGCCTTCTGGTGTGAAGATTTGAGATCAGGATCTACAAAATTGTGGAAAGAAACTATACTGATGATGACAAAACCAAAAAGCGCAAACCAATAGCCAAAAATATAACTGAAAATATAGCCAAATAATACGCCAAAGACCCCGATCGGATTTGCTATCTGGGCTCCGGCAGAACTAAACCAACTTATGATATTGCCGCTATCTGCCAAAATCTGCATATCCTCGGAAAGGCTATTATAGCCCACCAGTAGTGAAATGATCACCAATAGTGAGATCAAGCAGATTGCTGCCGAAATCAAGCGCTTCTGAGTCTTGGAAAGCGGATTATGCTTTTTCTTCTTCTTGTTTTTTGTGACTTGCTTGCGTTTTGCCATCTCTTTCCCTTAGACGTTAAAACGGATATTGAGGATGTCCCCATCCTGAACTGTATAGTCCTTACCTTCCAGACGGAACAGTCCTTTTTCGCGAAGATGTTTTTCACTGCCATGGGCAATGATATCGGCATAGTTGAAACATTCTGCTCGGATGAATCCCCGCGCCAAATCGCTGTGAATCTTACCAGCAGCAGTGACGGCATTTGATCCCTTGGTGATCGTCCAGGCTCGCACCTCATCCTCACCCACAGTAAAAAATGAGATCAATCCTAATAGCTCATAACAGAGCTTAGTTAGCCGATCCCGAATAGAAAGTTCCATACCCATGTCTGTCATAAAAAGCTCTGCCTCATCTGGACTCAAGGTGGATAGCTCCTGCTCAAATTTACCCGCTATCTTTTCTGCCATAATTCCGCGCTCACGGATCTTTGCCAAAAGTTCTTCCTGTTCTGAAAATCCCTTTTCGCTCGTGTTTAGCAGTACCAAAAGTGGCTTTGCACTAAAGAATTGAAAGCCGCGGATTGCTTTTGCCTCTTCTTCGGCAAGTTCCATTTCGCGGATGCTGTGGTTTTGCTGAAGATGCTCCAGAATGCGGTTGAGCGCTTTCTCCTCAATCTGGATGGCGGGAGTCTTAACCCCACGTTTGTAGCCAAGCTGAATCTTTTCCAGGCGTTTTTCCACCACCACCATGTCACTAAGAATCATCTCATCCTCAAAGTGACTGAGATCCTTTAGAGGATCTGCCACCCCAAAGAGTTGATCCAATTCTTCATCCTGATAAGATCTTAGAATCAGAACAAAAGCTTCGCATGACTTGATCTCAGAAAAGATCTGAGATTCCGGATTTTCCCCCTCCTTGGCAAATATCCCCGGGAAATCGTGAAATTCCACATTGGCATAGATCGTTTTTTTGGGCTTATAAAGTTCACTCAAGCGAGTGATGCGTTCATCCGTGACTTGCACCACTCCAATATTTGCTTCTGCAGCAGGGGGTGTATATTTATCAGTCTCATGATTTGATAGTGTGAGAGCATTAAATATGGTAGTTTTTCCGCTTTTTGGCGGACCAATCAGGGCTACTTTCATCTTTTATCCTTGCTTAGTTTTTTTATTAGCATTTGCCGCCTTATAGAGTGACCTAACCTCCTGCGGTGTGAGCGGACGCCACCGTCCTATAGGAAGATTTCCCAGATAAAGGGGACCAAATTGCAAGCGCTTAAGCATTGTCACTTTGGCACCCACAGCCTCGATCATCTGGCGGATCTGCCGCTTACGACCTTCAGTGATGATTATCTTCAGACTCATCCCTTTTTCAGTTTCATTTTTTACAAATACCGCTGCACTCTGAGTTCGCCCACCTTCAATCTCCACTCCTTGCCGTAGATTCTGCAATGCTGCGCGGGAAAGACGTGGCTCGACATCCACCTTGTAGACTTTTTCTACTTTGTGACTGGGATGCGTAAGATTCTTGATCAAAGCACCATCATTCGTAAACAGCAAAAGCCCTTCACTGCCCTTGTCCAAACGCCCAGCATAGGGAAGAGTACTAAAATTTTCAGGAAGTAAGTCGTAGACTGTGCGCCTCTTGTATTCATCCTTTTGCGTGACCACATAGCCCGCTGGCTTATTTAAAATTATGAAGATTTTATCTTCATTAGCCGATAGCAATTTACCGGCATGATACACTTTGTCACGTTCCGGATCCACTTTGCGGGCTAAATCCTGACAAGTCTCACCGTTTATACTGATAATACCTGATTTGATTAGCTCTTCTGTCTTGCGACGACTGCCCAAACCACAATCTGCTAAATAGCGGTTTAGTCGAATCTCTTTACCAGGCTTCGAGACTGTTTTGGACGACTGTTTTGAAGACGTTACTGAAGATTTCACTTAATGCTTCCTCTTTACTGGAAAATCTGGCGGTGCTGTCATCCGAAACTTTATAAAGCTCGGTAACACGTAATGCTGGGTTCTCATAGATCACTTCATTTCGTACCAAATCGGTAAAAATTACACTGATCACCATTATCAATTGGTAATCCTGAACCTGATTTGCACTGTTATAACTATAGATCTTCTCCTCAAAAGACACTATAGTCCCTTCCAAACTGCAATCCGGATCCTGAGTCACCATTTTCAGACGTCCATCATTGCGCACCAACGACGATAAGTCGTTTAGCGCTTTATCAGACAGACCAAATTCAGCGCTTTTATTCTCAAAGGGCTCCACCCGGATATTTTTTAAATGCGGGTAAGCATTTGAATAAACTGAATAATAGCAGCCTGCCATGACCACTAATATCATACTTGCAAAAATAAATCTCTTGACCATATGCTATATCCAAAAAATTATCGAATACTTGTCAAGTTAAACTTGCATTATTGCATAAATACCTTATTCTTTTGTTAATTCCAACAGGAGGTGATGATATGGCGAAGAAATATATTTCGAAAGCCGAAGCCGCAAAAAAACTGAAGGTTTCCGATCGCGTGATCCAGGAAATGATAAACAGCAAAATATTCGAAACTAAAATGGTCGGTAAAAACGAGAAAATAGACGAGGATTCCTTAAACGAATGGCTGGAAAATCTCAATGAAAGCGAAGAACAGATGCTGGCTCTCAAACGTGTCATTTGCCACTTTGAGGAATATATGCGCCCCGAAAATATTTTCCTTGATTTCCATGCCGATAATAAATTCGACGCTATCAGAATTCTCAGCGAAAAAGCTAAGGATCTCAAACTCGTGCGTGACGCCCGCTGGCTCTATGAAGTTGTTGTTGCCCGCGAGGAACTCATTTCCACCGCAATCGGAAATGGAGTAGCTCTCCTGCACCCTCGCCATCTCCACCCCTCTAAAATTAAAACTCCTTCCATTCTCTTTGGTCGCTCCGATGAAGGCGTAGATTTTGACGCACCGGATAATAAACCCGTGAATATATTCTTTATGCTCCTCTTACACAATGATAAACAGCACCTCTTCTCCTTATCATATATATCCAAAATCATCACCAAACCAGGCGTCCTGGAAAGCTTTATGACTGCAAAAAAACCAGAAGAAATTCATCAAATCCTCACCTTAAATGGGGAGGACCAAGATCAATGAAGAAAGTCCGTATCATCATTGGCAGTAAAAGCGACCTCGACATATGCAAACCCATATGCAACGTGCTTGATGATTTTGGCGTAGAATATGACTTCCATATAAGTTCTGCGCACCGTAATCCTGAAAATACTGCAAAACTGGCGCAAGAAGCTGAAAAAGACGGATTTGGCGTGATTATTGCCTGCGCCGGCATGGCGGCTCATCTCCCCGGTGTGATCGCCTCGCACACCCCGCTACCAGTGATCGGAGTGCCTATTCAGTCTGGTGCCTTAAATGGAATTGATGCGCTCTATGCAATTGCACAAATGCCTTCCGGAGTCCCGGTTGCAACAGTTGCCATTAATGGAGTCAAAAATGCAGCTTTGCTGGCAATCCAAATCCTGGGAACTGAAGATAGGAAGCTCCGGCAAAAATTTATAGAATACAAAAATAGCTTAAAAGAATAACATACAGGTCTTGATCTGATTAAAATCAAAATTATCCCACTCCTTTCGGTTTAGTTTTCTTCATAAATTGCTGTCGGTTTTACGGGATCATTTTATAGGAAAAATAATGCTCTAAATACCTGTAAAAGAAGTTCACTTCATGCCTCCCCCGTTTCTCTCCCCTTTGAGAAGTGAGCAAGAAACGAGAAAATAAGGAGTTACAACGATGTGAAGTGCGGTTTTGTTGCTTCAACTGTGGATAATCTTGCCAAAAACCAATCCAATCATAACTTTTGAAAGACTTTTGCGTGATAGCCACAAGCCGACTCCGCACAGCGGTCAGGTCATTTTATCTGTTCTCATGAGCAACAACTCCAGGCATCGATATGGTGACATAACATATAGCTAAGTAATTAATGGATAGAAAGTAGCATAATTCATAGATTATATTGAAATTGCTGTATTCCAATGACGCACGATTGGAAAAGTTATTATGTACAACACCCTATATCTCAAACATTAGAAGGTATCATGCTCAACTTAGGCTACATTCGTTATTCAGATTGAATGCCATGGAGTCTGACTCCGGAATAAGATGATTACCGATGGACTTTAGTCACCGGCAGAAAAGCAATTCAGCAAAAAGATGTTAAAGCCAGATTAATGAAGAGGTATCACTTGAGAGTGCAGTGAGTATATGGTATTAAGTTCTCGCAGCAGCTATATAGCAGCTACTAAACGATACTTACAAAGACTGGCATATTGAGCAGTTCCATGCGGTATATTGCTTCAGCTCCGAGATCTTCCCAGAGGAATGTTTCACATGAAACAATGCACCGACTCAATACAGCAGATATTCCTCCGATAGCGGCAAAATAGACTGCGCCGTAATTACGGATCAGAGTAGCAGTTTGCTCTGAACGATCACCTTTACCGATCATAACTCTGAGTCCAGCTTTTAGCATTTCTTCTGTATAGGGATCCATTCGGGCGCTGGTAGTTGGTCCGACTGCCCCACAAATCCGACCTTCCCGAGCAGGACTAGGACCGCAATAAAAGATAGCAGTTTTCCGAAGATCAAAAGGAAGCGGTTTGCCATGCTCAAGGAGATTCAAAATTCGTTTATGGGCTTGATCGCGGGCTGTATAGACAATTCCGCTCAGCAAAACTTTGTCATTTGCTCGCAAGGAATTGATTTCGGCATCAGTAAAAGGTAAATTGAGCTTGATTTCTTTCATTATATGATGATCTCCTCATGACGATGCACATGACATTGGAGGTTTACTGCTACCGGTAAACTGGCAATATGGCAAGGTGCAGTTATAATCCTGGCAGAAAGAACTGTATTATTGCCGCCAAAGCCCTGCACTCCGCATCCGGCATGATTTATCTTTGCCACTATTCTTTTTTCAAGTTCTGCATAGCGGGGATCTTGATGATGTCCATTGAGGTCTAAAAAAAGAGCCTTCTTTGCCAAGAGTGGGGCTTCTTCAAAGTTGCCTCCGATTCCAACGCCTAAGATGAGTGGTGGACAGGGGCGGGATCCGGCGGCGATGACACCCTCAGCTACAAAGTCTACGATAGTATCCGCACTTGCTGAGGGACTCAACATCTTCATAAAACTCATGTTTTCTGCACCTCCACCTTTTTGCGCTACCAGTAGTCTCAGTTTGTCTCCAGGGACAAGCTCATAGTGAATCACAGCTGGGCAATTATTTTTGCTATTGTTCCTTTCAAATATGGGCTCCAATACTATGCTGGCGCGAAGGGGACAATCATGTTGAGCATCTGCTGTAGCCGCTTGGATTGTTTCGGAAAAAGGTTTGCCAGAAAAATGAATATCGGTTCCGATTTCAGCAAATATGAGAGTAGTTCCTGTATCTTGACAGAGAGGAATTATATCCTCTGAGGCATAGTTATGGTTCTGGATGATCATTCCTAAGATTTCGCGGGGTAAATCCTCGGTCTCACGATGCTGTGCCTCCAGAATAGCTTCATGCAGCTGAGGATCGCACACAAAGGATATTTTGCAGATGGTTTCGTATACCGCAGTATAGATCAGAGAAGTGTCTATAAATCTCATTATAGTCCTTTCTTCCGTTTTATCATATACTGCAAGAGTAGTTGTTGGATCTCAACTGTGGTCGAAACAGGATTATAGTCTATTTCCATTTGGTGACAGGCATCCTTGAGTTTACTATAAAATGCGTCATATCGCTCTTGGTATACTTTTTTAATCTGCCATGGATTGATAGTAAGCTGTTCATGGGTTTCACTATCTATAAAGATAGCTTCGCGCTTGAAGTCCAGATTTTGTTCTTTAGGGTCAAAAATGTGGAAGACCAGTAGTTCATGCCGATGATTGCGAAAGTGTTTGAGAGCTTGGATGATCTTATCATCATCTTCCATGAGGTCTGAGATTAGAACAATTAGACTGCGCTTTTTGATCATTTCGGCTATGGAGTGTAATGGGGTTAAAATATCAGTCTCGTCTTCAGGTTGCAATTGTACTAAGCGGGCAATGATCTGAGCTGTGTAAGATTTTACAGCTTTGGGCGCAAGTTGAGAGGTGATCTGGTGATTGAAGGTATATAAGCCAACAGCATCATTTTGACCGTTCATGAGCCACGCCAAAGCAGCGGCAAGACGCTTTGCATAGTCTATTTTAGTTTCATTTCCAGAGCCATAAAACATTGACTTGCTGTGGTCTAGCAATATATAGCAGCGTAGATTCGTTTCTTCTTCATAACGTTTTACATAGTATCTACCAGTACGTGCGACTATCTTCCAATCTACATTTTTCAGCGATTCTCCGGGATTATATTGGCGATGATCAGCAAATTCTACACTGAAGCCATGATAAGGGGATTTGTGGAGCCCAATCAAAAAGCCTTCCACAATCTGTTTGGCTGTCAATTGCAAACGACTAAGTTGAGCCAGATTTTCGTCACTTAAAAGCTGCATCTATTTTTGCTTGGGATTCCACAAGAGCGCAATAGGAATAATAACCAGGTAAGCCACCATCAAGATTATGGGTGAAATGGTAATCTCATTTAAGCTCATGATCCCATATCCGAGGATCAAGACGACTATGCCTGCGACCAATAAGATATAGTTTAGCTTGGTAAGTTTGAATCTTTCAGTTTGTTTTTTTGGCATAAGGGCTCCTTTTTTGGACAGATTACTTATATAGATCTTTATTTAGTATTACTGCAGATTTTGTCAATTACTTTTTCATTTTTGGTTATAGCAAGCTTGCATCTTCTCAAAAACGGCTTCAGAGAGCTCTGAGCGTGTTTTTGTGTGGGGTTGGACTATTGGCTCTAATATTTCAATTTCCAGGCGAATTTTGTGTCCTAAGAGTGCCAATATATGGGGGGCAAAGGTCATATTTCCATACCAGGCGATTTTATCGCGGTTAAGATCGGTCACCGGTTTGCCATCTAAATGAGTATATTTGACACAAACTGGCATAATTGGGCAATTTGTGTCAATGGCTATCTGAAATAGGGATCTATGAAACTTTCCTATGCTTTTGCCAGAGGTGGAGGTACCTTCTGGGAAAAGCCCGACTTTGAATCCGGCTCTGATTGCCGCACTAAATTTTTGGATTTCTTCTTTGAGGCTGAGTGGATTGCGGCGATCTGTATAGAGAGAACCTCCCAAGCGCGTGATGGAGCCGAGAAAGGGGTTGCTACCCATTTCGACCGAGGTTATAAAAGCGAGTTCTTGGATCGAGGCAAGAGCTACGATATCAATGTAAGAAATGTGGTTTGAAACCAAAAGATAAGCCTGGTCTTGCATCTCAATCAGGCGTGAGCTATTTTTCAGATGTAGATCGATGCGTAGAGATTTTAATAACTGACCAGACATTTTGTGGGCACTTTGGACATATTTCCGCCGACGAACTATCGGATCTTTGTAGTGAAGTGAGATCCACCACCCAGTTAAAAAAAATTCTAACACATAGAATAGATTATACAAGAGGAAATAAATTTTGATCATAATTGAGCTGGCAACCTGGATTGGGAGGTGTAAAAATATTCAGCCTGAGAGCCAGCGCTTTTGACGATGAAGTTCTTCTTATCCAGGATATATGCCTGGAATGTCTTTATCATGCTTTCAGCCAATATGGCATTTATGGATGCTTTGAGACCAGGAAACTTCATTGATTATAAATCCTCACAGTGAAAATATGTTTTGCTATCAAAGCGCTTCTTACATAGATATTTTGTCAAGGTTAAAGTGACTTTTTCTTTTTTTCCTATCTTATGGAAACCTGTAAAATTCTTCAGATCGACGGTCAGCCGGATGAAGTTGGCAGAAATAGGAAGAACTAAGTTAGTTCCGCTATCATGAAAGGCATTGGAAACTCAAGAAAGATTCCTTCCTGATCTTACGGAAATTGATCATTTATGCCCTGATTGGGGAATAGGTGATAGTCATCCTATGTTTTTAGGCTAAAATGCAAAATAAATTTGATTTGTGACAAGAATGTGAAGCTAAAGAAGTATAGAGGGATGTGTAATGCCGTTTTTGCTTTTTTTATTGACAAAATCATAGAGGATAGATAATGTTACCGTTACTGGAAATATGTTTACATGACAAGTTCAAAAAGTCCTACGGAGTTTGAAATGAAGATACTTATCACAGGTGGCGCGGGCTTCATCGGTTCGCATTTGGCAGAACGCCTTTTATCTGATGGACATGAAGTCTACGCAATAGATAATCTTTCGACAGGGCGCTTGGAGAATATCGAGAGTTTTCGATCAAATCCCAAGTTTCATTTTTTTACCGGTAGCATCCTGGATCTGAAACTAATGGACGAACTGGTCTCCAAGTGCAAGCAGGTGTATCACCTGGCAGCGGCCGTGGGCGTGAAATATATTATAGAGAATCCCTTATTATCGTTGAAGACCAATATTGTGGGCACAGATAATGTTTTGGAGTTATGCAATAAATACAAAGCGAAGGCTTTGATTACGTCTACAAGTGAGATTTATGGTAAGAGTGAGAAAGTGCCGTTTTCAGAGCATGATGATCGGCTCTTGGGCTCCACGCATATAAGTAGGTGGGGTTACAGTTGTTCCAAGGCTTTAGATGAATTTTTGGCATTGGCATTTTATCGTGAGAAGAAGCTTCCGGTGGTTATCGTGCGGTGTTTCAATACAGTTGGTCCTCGTCAGACTGGTCAATATGGCATGGTTTTGCCGAAATTTATTAAAGCAGCTTTATTGGATCAGCCGATTGTAGTTTACGGTTCTGGGAAGCAAACTCGTTGCTTTGCAGATGTATCAGACGTAGTTGATGCCTTTATCAAGCTGATGGATAATCCTGAGTGTGAGGGAGAGATCTTTAATGTTGGCACTACCGAAGCAATCAGCATCGAAGACTTGGCTGTGAAAGTCAAAAACATGTGTGGCAGCAAGTCCAAGATCGAATATATGAGCTATGAGGCTGCTTTTGAGGAAGGCTTTGAGGACATGATGAATCGGATGCCGAATCTAGATAAGATCCATCAATTCATCGGCTATGAGCCAAAGTACACATTGGACGATATCATCAAGCGCATGATTGAATATTATGAAAACTAGACTCTACTTTAGCATATTCTTTTTAATGATTGTGAGTCTGGCCTTGGCGCAAGATATCGATCTGAATGTGTTGACATTAAATTCCGTGAGCATCAGCGGATATGTGACCTCGCCCGGAACTTATAAGGTCACGCGAGTGGACAGGATCACTGACCTCTTGAATCAGGCAATGATGCCTCGGCAACTTGAGCTTTACCGATCACCAGTAGCTCCGCCTGAGATTGACATCCTCAAAAAGACACACCCCATTCCGGAATATCGTGAGGACACCGCAACGGAAGAGGAAGAAGCATTGCAGGGTTTACGGCATGTGAAACTTATACGAAACGGAGTGGCGCAGGAATATGATATTTTCAGCTTTTTACGTCGGGGAGATCTCAGCCAGAATCCCATTTTGCGAGATGGGGATCACGTTCATATTCCCTATGCTACCGAGGTTGTAGAGGTCATTGGGGCAGTGGGAATGCCGGGGAAGTTGGAATATCGCGCTGGCGATACTCTGGGTGATGTGATCGAGCTGGCGGTTGGCACGATTCCAGGGGCAGACCTTAGTCGGGTGCGGCTCAGTGAATACCAGCCGACTGACAAGGGATATCAGAGCCAGACATTGGACCTAAACGCAAATCCTGAATTACGACAGCGAGAGATTCATCCGCGAGATATAGTGATGGTACCGCTGACAAAGCTAAGCAATCATCGCAGAGTGAAGATCAGTGGTGAAGTTCTCTATCAGGGCGAATTTATAGTTTCTGAAGATACAGGCATCTGGGATCTTATTCAGATGGCAGGTGGACTCACAGAAGAAGCTGATCTAGATAATGCAGTTGTTTTAAATGCCACTATAAATGCTGATCCTGATCCTGAATTTGAGCGGTTGAGGGAGTCTCCATTGACGAATCTATCCCCGATCGAATATTCCTATTTGCGCAACAAAGTCAGACAAGCGAAGGGCAGATATAGCGTTGATTTTGCTCGTATCATCCAAAGTGAAGGATTAGAAGGAGATATCATCCTCCAGGATAGTGATGTCATCTGGATTCCCCAAAAGGTGAATATGATCTGGGTGAGCGGACATGTGCGCAATCCTGGACTTGTTCCTCATAAACAAGGTGAAAGCTGGAGCTATTACATCCAGCAAGCCGGAGGATATGCGAACAATTACAATCGCCAAGGCATCCGCTTGATGCGCTCGCATAGCGGAAACTGGGTCAAGGTTCGCGATAATATGGAAGTTAATCCCGGAGACATGATCTTTGTGGCAGATAAGCTGGACCGCAGTTTTTGGACAGATGTCAGAGATATCATCGGAGTAACTGCTTCCGCGATAACGATCTTAATTGGGGTGGAAAACCTCATTAAATAAGGAGATTTTACAGATGAAAGTTCCCATGCTGGATTTACACGCACAATACGAAAAGCTAATGCCGGCAATTCGTGAGGAAATGGATAAAGTATTTGCCTCCCATCATTACATAATGGGGGCACAGGTTAATGAGCTGGAAGAGAAAATGCAAGAATATCTCGGCATCAAACATGCCGTAGGTTGCGCTTCTGGGACAGATGCGTTGGTGCTCGCGGTCAAGGCATTGGGCATCGGTGAGGGTGATGAGGTCATTACCACTCCTTTTACTTTTTTTGCTACTGCTTCATCTATCTGGCGCAATCATGCCAAACCCGTTTTTGCCGATATCGACCCTAAGACCTTCAATCTGGATCCTAAGTCGGTAGAAAAAGCTATCACTCCCCACACTAAGGCGATCATGCCGGTGCATCTGTTTGGGCAGTGTGCGGACATGGATGCCATCATGGAGATTGCTCAAAAGCACAAGCTCAGAGTGATTGAAGATAACGCTCAGGGCATTGGTTCTACCTGGAATGGCAAGATGAGCTGCTCTTTTGGAGACATTGGGACACTATCTTTTTTCCCCAGTAAAAACCTTGGTGCGATGGGTGATGCCGGAATGTGTTTGACAAACGACGATGAGCTTGCTGTGGCTTTGCGCCAATTGCGCGTTCATGGCGAAGGACCAAAATACTATCATAAGTATGTAGGGCTAAATAGTCGCTTGGATACTTTACAAGCAGCTGTACTGCTGAAAAAGCTGGATCATCTTGCTTCCTGGAGCGAAAGTCGCAGAGTTAATGCGGGTTATTACAATGAACATTTGGATGGTGTAGGAGATTTGCAGACGCCATATGTCGCTCCTAAAGCAAAGAGTATCTACAATCAATATACTTTGATCACTGCCTGCCGGGACGAGCTTTTGGCTCACCTCCAAGCCCATGACATCGGTTGTGCAATCTACTATCCTCTGCCACTGCATCTACAAGAGTGTTTTGCGGATTTGGGCTATAAAGAGGGAGATTTCCCGGTTGCGGAAGAACTCGCCAAGAAAGTGCTCTCGATTCCGATCTATCCAGAATTAACTCGCGAGATGCAAGACTATGTAATCTCAACCATCAAAGAATTTTTTGCCTAAAGGAGCCGGAATGCGCTTTATAGTATGTATCAAACAAGTGCCGGATACCACTGATATCAAAATTGACCCTGTGACCAATACTCTCGTTCGCGAGGGAGTACAGAGCATTCTCAATCCTTTTGATGCCTATGCGATTGAGGAAGCAGTGCGCCTCAAAGAAGCCTATGGTGGCACGGTGACTGCCATCAGTATGGGTCCAGCTCAAGTGGAATCAACCCTGAGAGAAGCGGTGTCTTTGGGAGTGGATGAGATCGTTCTCCTCTCTGATCGCCGCTTTGCCGGAGCTGATACCTGGGCTACGAGCTATACGCTAGCCAAGGCTATTGAGCATCTGGGGGAATTTAGCCTGATCCTTACTGGTCAACAGGCTATTGATGGAGATACAGCACAGGTGGGTCCCGGCATAGCCGCACATCTGAATATCCCGCAGACCTGTTTTGTTCGTAAGATCGAGAGCATCTCAAATTGCACGATCAGGTTGCAGCGTCTCATGGAAGATGGCTTTGATATAGTTGAAATGCAGCTTCCTGCTTTGATTTCCGTGGTAAAAGAGATCAATACTCCCCGGCTACCTTCTCTTCGTGGTAAGCGTAATGCTAAAAATGCAGAGTTGAAGGTGCTTGGAGCCGATGATCTGGATGTTGATGAAAGTAAGATTGGGCTCAATGGCTCGCCCACTCAGGTGATGAGCATCTTTAGTCCTAAGCACGAAAAACAAGTAGAGCGTTTTGATGGTGATGCCGATCAAGCAGTGGATCTCATTGTCAAGCGCCTTGATCAATTCACCAAGAGACAATAATGCTAAGTTTTCCAAATATCAATCCCGAGATAGCCAGTTTTTCACTCCTGGGTCTGGATTTGCACATTCGGTGGTATGGGCTCTTTTATGTCTTGAGTTTTATCTTTGCATATTTCCTATACCGTCCACTCATGAAATATAAGAAAATCGAGCTCGAGCGTGATGTCTATGAATCCCTGATCTTCTATTTGATGCTGGGCGTTATCGTTGGTGGTCGTTTGGGCTATGTCCTTTTCTACAATTTACGATACTATCTGAGCAATCCCTTTGCCATCTTTGCCGTCTGGGAAGGCGGGATGAGTTTCCATGGAGGGGCATTGGGTGTGATTGTCGCAGGACTACTATTTTGTCGTAAAAATAGGCTTCCCTTCTTGGCGATGGCGGATGCAGCGATGCCTGTGGTGGCGATCGGTCTAGGTCTTGGGCGGTTGGGGAACTTCATCAATGCCGAACTCTGGGGTAAGCCCACGAACCTTCCTTGGGGCATAGTTTTTCCTGGAGCAGGGGATCTTCCCCGCCATCCCACGCAGCTCTATGAGATGCTGGCAGAAGGAGTGCTCCTAGGCGTGATGTCTTACATTATCTTAAAGAAAGGTTTGCGTGATGGATTCGGATTTTGGAGCTTCATCGGAGGCTATGGCATTCTCAGATTTTTGATTGAATTTGTGCGAGTCCCGGATGACTTGAGCTTTTATCAAGACTTTGGTTTCATTTTTGGCTTCATGAGCATCGGTCAATTTCTCTCGCTCTTGATGGTCATCGCTTCGGGCATCGGATTCTGGCATATGTATCGAAGGCGAGCATGAAGCGGTTGCTCATATCCCTGATAGTGGTTGCAGCTGTTCTTTTGGCATCCTGCTCCTTCTTCAAGCCCAAGGATGAAGCGCTTTTGCGCTCGGAGCTCCAAAAATGGGATAACTTTCGTGGCAGCGGCATTGTGGAGATTTCCGCATTTGGCTTCAGTTTGCGTAAACCCTTTGTCTTGGCGAAAACAACCGAGGAGATGCGCATGGACGTGATCGAAGGCGGAATCCTCGGGGCAGGTGGTTCTCCCTTGATCAGCATCTATATGGGGCGTTATCTTGCCATGAATTCTCCCGTCATGCCGATTTTGGATACGCTGGAGCTTCCCAATAAGATATCTCCTGAAACATTGGCTATTTTAAATACATCAGACTACATCTTGAACCGTTATGGCGAAGAGATTATCCGCGAAAAAGCTATTCAAAGAGACAGCCTCAGCATTATCTTTAAAAACGATTATAAAGTAGACTCCATTGTCGATAGCAAATCAGGCGCACGCATGGAGTTCAGATACACTTCCCAAGGCGATTTGGACGAGATCGAATTGCGGGCTAGAGAAGGAATCTCTGCCAAGCTCATCTTTGACAATATCAGTTATGAGAAAAGTTCGATAGTTCCTCTGCCGCAGAAAGAATCAGGCAGTATAAACTTGATGGAGCTCTGGGAAGAAGGCGAAGCATTGCAATTACTAAAAAGACTTTTGGGGAACTAGATGATAAAACGCTATACACTCCCAGAAATGGAACGCATTTGGACCTTACAAAACCGCTATCAATGTTGGCTGGAAGTTGAGCTTGCCGCCGCCAAAGCCATGCACGATATGGGCATTATTCCCACGCGGGAATATCAAGAGATTGTTGAGAGGGCAGATTTTGATGTGGATCGCATTAGCGAGATCGAAGAAGTCACCCGCCATGATGTGATCGCTTTCCTTACCAATGTCGCTGAATATGTGGGTCCCGCCTCCCGTTGGATCCACTATGGCATGACCTCCTCGGATGTTCTCGATACTGCCACGGCGCTGCAACTCAAGCAATCTGGAGAACTCATTCTTTCTGAACTTTATCGTCTTAGCGAGACCCTCAAGCTTAAAGCCCGGGAATATCGCAAGACTCTCATTATGGGACGCAGTCACGGCATCCATGCGGAACCGACCTCATTTGGTCTCAAGTTTGCCCTCTGGTTTGACGAAACCCAGCGCAATATCCATCGCTTGCAAGAAGCCATCCGCATCGTCAGCGTCGGGCAGATGTCTGGTGCTGTGGGGAACTATGCCCATCTTAGTCCGGAAGTTGAAGAGCGTGCTTGCCGCCATCTAGAGCTGGAGCCTGTGAAGATTTCCACTCAGGTGATTCAACGGGATCGTCATGCTCAATATATTTTCACGATTGCTCAGATCGGTTCCACCTTGGAGAAGATCGCTCTGGAAATCCGTCATCTTCAGCGCACCGAAGTAGGAGAAGCCGAAGAAAACTTCTCTCGCGGGCAAAAAGGTAGTTCCGCAATGCCTCATAAACGCAATCCCATCCTCAGTGAGCAGCTCTGTGGTCTTGCCCGCATTCTGCGTGCAAATGTCTCCGCAGCTTTGGAAAACAATCCTCTTTGGCACGAGCGGGATATTTCCCACAGCAGCGTGGAACGCATCATTTTGCCGGATAGTTCGATCCTGATTCACTACATGCTCGTCAAAAGCACCGCTATGATCGACAACCTGACTGTTTATCCCGAAAACATGATTAAAAATGTGGAACTAACTGGTGGCTTGGTCTTTTCTCAAGCTTTGCTCTTGCATCTGGCAAAAAGTGGCATGACCCGAGAAAAAGCTTATGCGTTAGTGCAAAATGCCGCCATGAAATCCATTACCGAGCATGAAGACTTCAAGTCTCTCATCCTTGCAAGCCCTGAAATTATCGGAGCACTCGGCGAAAAAACCATCGACGACATCTTCTCTTACGATCGCTATCTGGAAAATGTTGACTATATCTATCAGCGCTGTGGCATCGACTAAGCATAGGTCGCTTTCATGAAAAAAATACTTTTAATGTTGCTAATTTCAGTTGCCATTCTCCCTATCTTTGCTCAAGGTGCTGATCGGATCATCGGAGTATGGTTCAATAGCGATAATAGCAGCAAGATCGAGATTTCTAAAACCGAAGATGGCAGCTTCGTGGGCACAATAGTTTGGCTTAGCGAACCTTTGGACAATGCCGAAAAGCCCCCAACCGACTCCAACAATCCCAGAGCAGAGCTCAGAAACCGTCCCCTGATAGATTTACAAGTACTCTCTGGACTAACCTATGACGGCAAAGGCAAATACTCTGGCGGTAGGATCTATGACCCTCAGAGCGGAAAGACGTATTTAGCCAAGGCTGATATGGTGAACAATAACACCCTTTCCCTGCGTATCTATATTGGAATCTCACTCGCCGGTAGGACTGTTACTTGGACTCGAACCACTAAATAATTTATTTCTGAGCGTTATGAGTACCTACAAACCCCAGACCTCCCAAACGAAAATGTCAGATTACTTACTTTCTGAGGGAGATGTCTTAAGAAAGATCAAAAAGCTGCAATACCGCGCTCAGATTCTCCCTCTTGTTCTCATCGCTTTCTCCTTTTGGATGACCATCACTTTCGGACCAATATCTTGGATTCGCATTGTCTTTATGATTCTCACGGCTGCTGGACTCATCGGCTTCATCATCACTTCGTTACAATTTCGCTATCGTAATCGCATCCCCATGCCTCAGCCTGATAGTATCTATTGCCCAATATCCGGGAAAGTGCACAACATAAAAGTAATAGGAAATAAAACCATTGTTGAGATCATTAAGCACTCCTTTGATACAGTGGAAATCCGCTGTCCGGCAGATAACTGCATTGTCGAAGCCGGAGAACTGATCTTGCCCAAGGAAGATATCCGCATCAGTTTCAGCGCCGAACGCATAGTCCGCATCGAAAATGCCAGGATGAAAGCTGGTGAGGTGATCTTTCTGATGCTCGGCAAAGGTCGCTGCCGGATAGAAATGCCCAAAAAGCTCCCCTTGCTACTAAAATCAGGGGATGCAGTATCTGCTGGAGAAAGCCGAATTTGCATCCTCAAAGAGCTCAGCTTTCAATCTGAGTAATTTCAACATTACAAGCTTTTGCCCAGAATCTTCTGGGCTTTTTTTTAAAAGTCCTTTTTTCCACTTATCTAAGTGCTTGAAATAGTAGCGCACTTCATGCCTCCCTCGTTTCTCTCCCATTTGACAAGTGAGCAAGAAACGAGAAACCAAGGAGTTACAGCTTTGTGAAGCGTGTTCAGGGATCAATCTTCTGTGCAGTGCGCTTCAAAGTACAGAGCAATAAGTGATTTTTCTGGGCACTATTTTTGGGGGCAAACGTATTGATTTAAAACAAGATGGCTATCAGATGATCTGCTATATTGTGAGAAATGTCCTTGACATATTAGCAAAATCAAGTGATCAGTACATGATTTAGAAAAGGATTGGATATATGGGAAAGCTCAGGTTGGGGGTATCATCTTGTCTTTTGGGAAAGGCTGTTCGATATGATGGTGGGCATAAATATGATTCATGGATAGTGGAGACATTGGGGCGATATGCAGATTTTATAGATCTATGTCCCGAGTATGGGAGTGGTTTACCAGTTCCGCGAGAGCCGATCCGACTTGTAGGCAACAAAGATGGGTATCGAGTTTTGCGCAGCGAGGATGGAGCGGATCTTACTTTGCAATTAGAGCAATATAGCATAGCTTCAATGGAGGAATTGGCGCAAGCAAAGCTTTGCGGCTACATTCTCAAGAGCAAATCTCCGACCTGTGGTTTGGAGCAGGTGAAGATATATTCTCCACACGATGGAACAACCAGTAAGGAGGGAATTGGCATCTTTGCGCGCGAGCTAAAGCGCCGCTTTCCGTATCTTCCAGTGGAGGAAGAGAGCAGACTACGTGATCCTGCGGTAAGAGAGAATTTTATTGAGCGGATATTTGTGGTAAAGAGATGGTGGGAGATGCTATCCAAAGAGGTTTTGGTAAAAGACATCATCCAGTTCCATACAATTCACAAGTATTTGATCATGACTCATTCACCCCAGCATTATCGGGAGATGGGCAAGCTAGTGGCAGAGCTTACAGAGCATAAAATAGCTGACTTTTTGCCGCGTTATTTTGAACTTTTAATGACGGCAAGTGCCTGTATGGCTACTGTGAGCAAGCATTATAACGTACTCTTGCACATCTTTGGCTATTTCAAAGATGATCTTAACTCATTTGAGAAGCGTGAACTAAGCAATCTGATGGCTCAATACAAGGACGGGTTAATTCCGTTGATCGTGCCGATCAATCGCATTAATTACTATGTGGCAAAATATAATAAGGCATATCTGAGAGATCAAATCTATCTGCAAACCCATTCGTTGGAGTTGTAGCTGTGCAAGCATGTGAAAAATATGCGTTTCATACTTTACAACTACCGACTTTTTGTTGACACATAAGTCCAACTCAGATTGAGTGCATCCATCAATAAGAATATGAGGAATCGATGAAGATCTTAGTTTTGAATTGTGGAAGCTCATCCATTAAGTATCAATTGATAAACATGGAGCAAAAAACAGTAATGGCAGATGGCATTGCCGAACGTATTGGTGAGGATATTGCCCTTTTCACTTATAAAAGTCCAAAATATACGAAGAAAAAGCGCGAGGTGGTGATCGAAGATCACGAGCAGGGTCTACAGATGATTCTGGAAGCCCTGGTAGATCCCACCAATGGTACTTTGCAAGACCTAAGAGAGATCGATGCAGTGGGACACCGTGTAGTTCATGCGGGAGAGCACTATAGTGATGCGATTAAGATCACCGATCATGTCATCCAGGTCATCCGGGAATGCATCTCTTTGGCTCCACTGCATAATCCTGCCAATCTTAAAGGCATAGAAGCCGTGAGTATGGCTATGCCGGATTGTCCTCAGTGTGCCGTATTTGACACGGCGTTTCACCAGACCATGCCCCATGAAGCCTATTTGTATCCGTTGCCCTTGGAATTCTATCATGAGCATAAGATTCGCCGCTATGGTTTTCACGGCACCAGTCACAAATATGTGAGTTTAAAAGCTGCAGAATTTCTGGGCAAAAATCTTGAAGACCTTAAGATCATCTCCTGTCACTTGGGCAATGGTGCTTCTGTTGCCGCAATTTCTGGTGGGAAATCCATCGATACTTCCATGGGTCTCACTCCTTTGGAGGGGCTGATGATGGGCACCCGCTGTGGAGATATTGATCCTGCCATCCCAATCTATATGCAACAAAGCTTGGGTCTCAGCGTGGATGAAGTAAACAATATATTGAACAAGAAAAGTGGCATGTTGGGGCTCTCACATATTTCCAACGATATGCGCGAGATTGAAGAAGAGATCTTGATCAAGAAAAATCCCAGAGCCATTCATGCGCATGATGTATACTGCTATCGGATTAAAAAATACATCGGAAGCTATTATGCTGCTTTAGATGGAGCGGATGTTCTGATCTTCACCGGCGGCGTAGGGGAGAAAATGCCTATTCTGCGTGAACAGGTCTGCCGCAATCTGACGGCTCTGGGCATTCAGCTTGATCTTGAAGAAAACGCGCGCTTTACGGATGATATTCAGGTGCTTAGCAGCCCGGAATCCAAGATAACCGTGCTAAAAATCCCAACCAACGAAGAACTGATGATTGCCTTAGAAACTAAAAGATTGATTTCTGAATAGGATAATAGTTTCAAAATGCATCATAAAGCGAGATGAAGATGAACGAGCTATCTAAGAATTTTTACCGGATGTTGTTTGAAAGATCTCCGGTTTCTATGTGGGTGGAAGATTTTTCCTTAATTTACACCTTTATTCTATCCCTCAAGAAGGAGGGTGTGGAAGACATTCGGGCTTACTTCAAAACCTATCCGGAAAAATTCATGGATTGTCTGAATCTAATTCATTATTTAGACGTGAATGATGCGACGCTTAAGTTATATAGGGCAAAGAGTAAACAGGAGCTCTTTTCTTCCATAGACTTGATCTTCAAAGACGAGGGAAGCCAGTGTCTTTTGGAAACAATGGCAGCAATAGCCGAGGGACGCTCCAGCTTTGAAGGGAAAGGGATAAACTATGATATAGAGGGCAATCGGCTGTATCTGAAGATATCTTGGAATATTCCCAGCGACAATCTGGCAGATTACAAACAGGTGATTGTTGTCGTGCAGAATATTACCAACCTGGAACATGTGCGCAAAAATCTTGAGGATCGCGAAACGCTTTTTCGTTGCATCTTTGAACAGGCATCAGAAGGCATGATGTTAGTTGACAACACAGGGAAGATCCTCCTCTACAACTCCGCTATGGATCTCTATACCGGAGTAACAGCCGATGCGGCTGTAGGTAAATATCTGTGGGACTATTTTAGGGATTTTCTCCAGGATATGGAACTGGAGCAAGAGCCGATGTTCACTAAAGAACTAATTCAGGACATCTTTAATAATCCTCCTTCAGAAAACATCAGTGATGAATATAGCTTTTTTGACAAACGCCACAAATTTTTTGCGCACAAAGCTACAATCGTTCCGATCACAAACGAAAACCAAGATCTTTTTGTTGTCCTGCTCACAGATCATACCAGCGTGAGACGCTCCGAGCGCATTGCTGGTATATTGTACAAGATCTCGCATGCGGTAAATCTGGAAGGTTCTTTGGAAGATCTGTTTCGCACTATCCATCAATCTCTGGCGCAAGTCTTGGATGTAACGAACTTTTTCATAGCTCAATATGATAGTCGCAGCAACCTCATTACCTTCCCCTATCTGGTGGATGAGATGAATGAAGATGCTGGAGCTGTGGAAGCTAATAACAAGACGTCGCTGACAGCGCAGATCATTACAGAGGGTAAGCCTCTGCTTCTTACTGAAGAAGAGATTGATGCCCGCATATCTCAACAGGGCATAATCGGAGTCAAATGCAAAAATTTCTTGGGAATTCCGTTGGTTCTATCAGGGAAAGTGATCGGTGCCATAGTAGTCCAATCCTACCGTCGGGCAGATCTATATACAGAAGAAGATAAGCAGCTTTTGGAATCCATCTCCGAGCAGATTGCTTATGTCATGCAAAAAAAGCAGTCTGATGAAAACATTAATGTGCTATTTCAAGCTATTGAGCAAGCAGGAGAAGGCATCGTGATCTTTAAGCCGGATGGGACGATTCAATATGTAAATACCATATTCGAGAGGATGACCTCATATCGGCGTATTGACCTATTAGACAAAAGCTTTGATGAGCTTCCATTTGATGTGGCGAGCCACAAGGAAATGCAGCAATTCTGGACACGGGTGAGATCTGCCCAACCGTGGCATGGCAGGGTGAATATGATCCGCAAGGATGGTCCCAAGGTGACACTGGACATGGTGGTAAAACCTGTGATCGACCCTGAAGGCAAACTATCCAGCATTATAGCCAGTTGCAAAGATATCACTTATGAGATCATGAAAGAAGAGCAGCAAAAACGCACTCAACGCTTGGAAGCCATAGGTCGCCTTACCGGCGGTATTGCGCATGACTTTAATAACATTCTTTCTGCTATCATTGGCTATACAGAATTGGCAGGAGATGATCTATCTCCGGATAGCGATGCTGCCCAATATTTGATGGAAGTGCTCAAGAGTGCGGGACGAGCTAAAGAGATGATTGGGCAATTGCTTTCGTTCTCGCGCCAGGAAGAATCCAAGACCGAAGTGATAAACTTAGTAGACCATGTGCGCGAATCAGCGAGATTTTTGCGCAGCTATCTGCCGCGTTCGATCCGGATCGTGGAAAACTACTGCACAGAAGGTGGCACCGTGATCGCGGTTCCTGGTCAAATACATCAGATCATAATCAATCTGGGAACCAATGCCATGCACGCGCTCAGGCAAAACGGAGGCGAGATTCACATAAGTGTAGACAGAGTGAGCTTTAGCTCCCAGGATATGCAAGCTTTCCCGGAATTGGAACAGACAACCTATATGAAGATATCGGTTTCGGACAATGGCTGTGGTATAGATCCCGCTATCATAGATAATATTTTTGATCCTTATTTTACTACTAAAGGAGCCAATGAAGGCACAGGATTAGGACTTTCTATCGTGCATAGTATCGTCTCCGCTCATAATGGTGCCATCCGGGTGGAGAGTGTCTTGGGAGAGGGCACCACCTTCCATATTTATTTGCCGGCATATACTCCGGACTCATGGTATCAGCCAGTGAATGGTGAAGGTGAAGATGAAGAAACCAATCTATCCGGCAATGAAACCATTATGTTTGTGGATGATGAGCCGGCATTGGTAAACATATTCCGCCAAGGACTGATGCGCTTGGGCTACAAAATTGAAGGTTTTACGGATCCACGCCGAGCCCTTGATTACCTTAGCAAAAATTCGCAGAAGATCGATATTTTGGTGACAGATACGACCATGCCCTATATGAACGGGGTCGAGCTTGCGGAGCGGAGCATGGAAATTCGAAAAGATTTACCGGTGGTGATCTGTACAGGATTTACCACTTTGATCTCGGTCGATGATGCGCGTGCAAGAGGAATCCGGGATTTCGTGATGAAACCTTTCAAGATCAAAGATATTGCGAGACGGATCCGGGATGTATTGGATGATAGGGGGCACGATGAGACTTGATGTATTGTTAAATAAACTCTGCCTCACCAAGACCCGCAGCATTGCCAAAAATGCCTGCGATAAAGGGTTGGTAATGGTCAATTCCAAGGTGGCAAAAGCCTCAGAGCAGATCCATGCGGGAGATCTGATTACGCTGAGCCTATATGGCTATCGTCACGAGCTAAAGATTCTCTCAATTCCCTCCGGGAATGTAGCAAAAAAGGACGCAGGTGAATACTTTGAGATGCTTTCCCGAGAGCCAATAGAATAAGGAGCTCGCATTACCATGCTTGGCAGGATAGAGCTTTGCAATCTGCGGCTCTTCCGCATGATCACGAGCAGCCTTTTGGTGTTGCTGCTAAGCTACTCTCTGGCAAATGCTGAGATTGCATTTGAGAAGATTCACGAGAGCCCGTATCACCAGCTATACAGTAGTCGAGCTGCTAATAAATCTTGTTTGGCGCTGAGTTCAGCACTGGAAGAACGCATTACAGATCTGCAGATTACACTCGGTGTATATCCGCAGAATAAAGTCAAAATCTATATAGTGCACGGTGAGCAGGATTATAATCAGATCAGTCAGGGCAGAAATAGGATCATCGAATTTAGCGATGCGTTTTACAGCGGGAGCGAAGGAGTTATCTACATTAGGTCGCAGGACCAGATCACTGAAAACTATCTGCACATCCTAATTCACGAATACATCCATTGGTATCTGGATCAGTTATTTATCTCAACCCCGCTGTGGTTTCACGAAGGTATGGCTACCCATTTTAGTGGGCAGATGGGCTATGAGCGATTTCTTTTCTATCTCAAAGAAAGTCTAATCAATCCTCATAGTGATCTTTTTCGTATCGGCTTTAGATACCCCACTGATAGGCAAGATTGGCCTCGATTTTATACCAGCTCTGCCATGGCCATAAGATTTATGAAAGAAAAGCACAACCAAAACTGGCTAAGATTTTGGGACATCACCGCTCAAAGTCACAGGGAAGGGCATAAGATCCGCTTTAGTCAAGCTTTTGTAAGCAGCTATCACCAAAGCCTTTGGGACTTTCAAAAGCGATTTGAAGAATATAGCAAAAAGCAAGGATATCTATATCTGGCAGTAGCAATTAATTCTATGATTTTTGCCCTACTTCCCATTGTGGTGATTGCCATCTACATCATTAAGCGCAAAAAACGGATGCAAGAGCTTCCCGACTTACCCGAGCCAGCAGCTCTGGTCAATGATCATTCCCAAACCGAAGAGGAAGAATAATATTTCTGGCAATCATAGTACCCATTCCGCGAAGATATTTACGACTTGACAGATAATAAGCAAAAGATATTTATGAAGATAAGCTAAGAATTTTATAAAAAACCTAATCAGGAGATGATATATGAAATATCTTGATCTCGCCATGAATGCGGCTGGAAGCCTCGGAGCAGAATATGCTGACATCCGCATCCAAAAGACCACCGATCAGGTGATCTCCTTGCGCAATCTCAGCCTCAAAAGCGCAAAAACCAATGTCATTCACGGCTATGGCATCAGGGTCTTCAAAGATGGCGCCTGGGGCTTTGCTCACAACAATGTCTTTTCCGACGAAGCCGTATTGGCAACTGTGGAGAGAGCCTATGAGATAGCCTGCCTTTCCGCTACGGTAAACAAAGACAAAAAGTTACGTCTGGCTCCCGAACGCAGCTACATCGCTTCTTACAAGACACCCGTCCAGATTGATCCCTTTGATATTCCACTGTCGGAAAAAGTGGATATGATGATGGAAGTCAACCGTACTATGTTGGCTTATGATGGGATCCGCCAGGCAGTATTTTTTTTGATACAGCATAAAGACGAAAAACTATTTGCCAGTACTCTGGGCACACGCCTTGATATTACTCACCAATTTATTGATCCCATGATCACTGCTACCGCTGTGGCAGAAGGTGACAGCCAATCCCGCACCTTCGATGAAGGTGGACGTGCCATAGGATGGGAATGGATTGAAAGCCTAAACCTTATCGACAAAGCTAAGCAAATTGCTGAAGAAGCTCTGATCAAAGTCAAAGCCGATACTCTGGGTCCGGAAGAACGGCGCAGTCTGATCCTCGATCCTAATCATCTCGGGCTAACCAGCACGAATCAGTCGGTCATGCTACCGAGCTTGATCGCGTATTAGGCTGGGAAGCAGACTATGCGGGAGTATCCTTTGCCACGCCAGAAAAACTTAAGAACTATCGCTATGCCAGCGAGATTGTCAACTTTGTGGGAGATAATACTCTCGCCGAGGGTCTCGCCACCATGGGTTTTGACGACGATGGAGTACCTGGGCAAAAGTGGCATATCATCAAGGACGGTATTTTAAACGAATATGGCAGCACACGCGATACAGCCATGGAAATTGGCTTGAACTATTCCCGAGGATGCAATCGTGCGACATATTACTATGATCAACCTATCAATCGCATTCCAAATCTCTATCTTCTGCCCGGAACCAAGCCACTGACTCCCAGTGAACTGATTGCCGACACCGAAGATGGAGTCTATATCCAAGGACGAGGCAGCTTTTCCATCGACCAACACCGCATAAACTTCCAGTTTGGCGGCGATTTCTTCTGGGAAATCAAAAACGGTAAGTTGTTCCGCCCCTTAAAGAAAGTGCTTTACAAATCCTGCAATCCGGAATTTTGGAATAGCTGTGACGCCATCTGTGACGAAAGATTCTTCCGTCCCTTTGGCGTGATCAATTGTGGTAAAGGTCAACCCAGCCAATCTGCTCGAATGACTCACGGCTCCGCTCCGGCAAGATTCAGAAATATCCGCGTGGGAGGTTCCCAATGAAGACCGAAAAGATCATAAAATTTATCCGTGAACATTGTTCTGCGGACGACTATGTTTGCAGTATCTCAAATATAGACAGTCATGAGACCCGTTTTGCCCAAAATGGTATCACGCAGCATATAGCAGGGCCCAAAATTTCAATTGACCTCACGGTCACTTTTGGCAAGAAAAGCGGCACCGCAAGCGTCAATCAAGCCGATGACGCAACTCTGATGCAACTAATCTCAACTGCTGAAGACATCGCCAAGCTGGCACCAGAAGATCCTGAATTTATGCCTTCCACCGGTAGCTGCAAACTGCCGCAAGTGCAAAATTGCAGCCAAGCTACCTTGGATCTCAAGCCTCAAGAAATGGTCAAGATAGTCCAAACGAGCATCGATCAAGCCAGAGCAATGGATGCCACAGTCTCAGGAATGTGTGAAAAGCACATTTCTGATTTCTGCTTGTTTACCAAACACGGCTTTATTGGTTCGGATAGAAACAGCAGTTTTGGACACTCCATGACGCTTAAGAAGGGGGAGGTGGAAACCAAGGTGAGCTATGCAGCCAAGGACTTTTCCGGATTTGATCTTAAAAAGGATTTTGCCCGCTTGGCAGCCCAAGCTGAGTCTTTGGCGGATATGCATAGTTTTGATCCCCAAAAGATAGCGGTGATCCTGCGACCGGCAGCTTTGCAAGAACTGCTTTGGTATATGTTCTGGATGATGAATCGGCGGCAAAGTGATGAAGGCTTTACTCCCTTTACCGATCAGCTCGGGAAAAGCTTCTTCGGCGAAAAATTTAGCCTCTATTCCACTCTGCAAAAGCCTCAGATCATCAGCCCTCCTTTTACCATGGATGGCTTGCCCACCGAGGAATGTGTTTGGGTCGAAAATGGTGTATTAAAGAATATGCCCACCGATCGCTATTGGGCATCTAAACAAAATACAAAGGCTTGTACTCCCTACAATATGTACATACCAGGAGGGGATGCCAGCGAAGACGAGATGATGAAAATGGTGCCACGCGGCTTGATTATCAATCGCTTTTGGTATATTCGCCCGGTAGATATGAAACGGGGTGAACTTACAGGGATGACTCGTGATGGAGTCTTATATTTCGAAAATGGAAAGGTCAAGAATGCAGTAAACAATCTGCGCTTCAATGAAATCCCTCATGAGATGACACGGCGCATTTTGGCACTGGGAGCTGAAGAATTAGCTTCTCCATATGGTTTGGTGCCAACCATTCTGATCGATGGCTTTAATTTCGTAGATAAGACCAACTTCTAGTTGATTTTAAACATAATCTGTTGGGGGCAGAATCCCATACGGATTCTGCCTTTCAAGGCAATATAATTTGCGAATGGATGAATTATTTTGCAAAAAAGAAAAAAATGTATTGACAGAAAACGTATCTTTTAAACAGAGTATAAACAGAAGCGATTCAACATTCCCAAGAGCCGATTCCTTGTTTTTCGGGAAAGCCCAAGAATGTTCGATCCCGAAAAAAACACAGGAGACCTATCATGGCCGACAAAACCATTATCTGCAAAGACTGCAACAAAGAATTCGTGTTCACCGAAGGCGAACAAGAATTTTACAAGGAAAAGGGACTTCAAAATGAGCCCCAACGCTGCCCAGAATGCCGCAAAGCAAAAAAGGCTGATTTTAATCGCAGAAGATTTCAAAATCACTAAACCTTAGATAACACAAAAATAAACCGCCTTGGATCCCAAGGCGGTTTTTTCTTTACAAAATATATATATGATAGATTTTGTTCAAGATGAAGATCCAACTCACTTTCAAAGGAGATAGTATGCGCAAATTCATCTTCATGATCATATCTTTAGCTATTTGCGTTTCTTTGAACGCAAGCTTGGATGCCCAGTTTACCAGGGAAGGCAATCCCGATCTATATACTCGAATCCGAAGCCTTGCTGAGGAAAATCTCAACAACCTGCCACAAAGCTCGCAGCGAGAATATAGATACTTGCTAACAGAATATGACGATATCATCATGAACTATCTCATCGCCTATGAAGAGGATGGCAAGCTGGCTGAAGCATCATACAAAGACTTGCTCTCAAATTATCAAGAGATCTGCAAGATCTTGGAAATCCAGCCTTTGGAGTATAGTCCAGAATTTTATCTCTCCTACGTTGCTCGGCAAAGCGTAGCTGACGAACGCATCACAGCCTATCGACGCGCGCTGCTTGATGCTGGACTGGAGGAAGTGGTCAAGATCTCAGATCCCTTGGAACGCTATCGGGCTACAGCTTCGTGGTGTGTGGAAAAGCTTAAGTTTGAACAGACCAGCGGACGTGATCTCAACCCCGTGGATATTATCCATCATAGTCTGGCTGGACGTTGCGAAGAGATGCAGATCCTCTTTGTAGCAGCAGCCCGGACGGTCGGATTGCCTGCGCGTCCTGCCAGCACTCCATATTGGGCGCATATGGACAACAATCATGCTTGGGCAGAGGTCTGGCTGGAGGATGGTTGGCAATATACCGGGGATATGGATGCAGCCTACTATCCCAATCAAACCTGGTTTAGCGGTATGGTGGATAAGACCGTGCTGATCCTTGCGCAAGGCAGTATGGCAACTGCTGAGGATGAAGTCCTCATCACCGGACGCTATGAAACCGTGATAAATTCCACACCGAACTATGCAGGCGAGAGAACCAGGAAGATCGAGATTCTCAGTGTTGACGAGACCGGCACTCCCCTTGGGGATGTAAAGGTAGCGGTGATGGTTTATAACTGGGGAGCACTGCGCCCTATCATCGTGCTCAAGACGGATGCAGAGGGCAAGCTTGCCTTTAGTGCTGGAAGTGGAGATTTTTTCTTATCAGCTTATAAGGATGGCAGATCCGCTCTTTTGCCCGTTAAAGCATCTGAATCCCGTGAGCTGTCTTTGGAACTCGAGCTGCTAGAGAATAATGCCCAGGAAGTAGATATCATGCTCAGCTATCCGGCAAATGAGACAGAGCATCGTCAAGCACCGGATAGTTATCAGGAAGACATTCGTCGAAGAAAGCAGATTTGGCAGAATACAATGGACGCTTGGGAAGCCGAAGTCTATACGCATGGAATGCAGGACAGTCTGGGTGTAGCGCTGAATACACGGGGCAATTTTGCGGAGTACTATAAATTTTATCAAACCCATCAGCCACTAGATCCCGGCTTTTTGGAGTTTTTAGCGTCCTATGATCCTAAGTTTCTCTGGCAAGCGGATGCTGCTCTTTTTGAGGCGGTCTATCGTTTTTGGCAGAGTCAAAATCCAGAAATGGAGCCCTGCCTATTTTATCCCACAGTTTATTATGAGGAACTACCACAACCGATCAAGACTCGTAAAGGTTATAAGCTATACCCTGATAACATGATTTGGGTGGGAAAAAATCCGCGCGATAGGATGCAGAAAGCTCTGGATCGCATGGAAAAGCTCTACAAAATCGACGAAGAAAAAGCCCTTTCCGGATTGCTGCGTATGGACCTGGCTTTCAAACAAAAATATCTGACCAAAATGCAATATCGCCTGCTTGCCATCAGCATTCTCCGGGCAAATGGGATCCCGGCAGACTTTACGCGGTTGCCGGATAATATCGTGGTTCATCTGGATGGGGAATGGCAATATTATGATCTCAAAGAACGGCGCTTTAATGATGAAGAGTCCCAGAACACCGAGCTTACCACTATGCGCATAAGAGTGAAAGATGAAAATGGATTTCCTCTGCAAGTCGATCCGGCAAGGCTCACTTTCAATCGCTATATAGAAGGTTTGTATTACACAATCAATGCAGAGGCAATCCCGATCAAGGCTGGTGAATTTGAAGTGGAACTGCCTGGACAGGAGATCTATCTCCACTTTGGGTATCGGATCTCGGATAGTTGTACGGCTTTGCAGATTCATCGGATTGAGCCAGGGATGCAGGAGCTTGAGCTGGTTGCAAAAGATTATCCGCAAAGCTGGGAAGATGCCGACGAGGAACTTCTGTTACTTTTAGATAAAGAACTGCTGGAAACCAAGGATATCATCATTTTGGGAAATTACGATCATGAAAACAGCCTGCGTATATTGGAGCACTTTTTAGCTTTAGACAGCGGGCTGGACTATGCCTTTATCGGGCATCAACCGCAGGGGACGAGCCGTCTGCCAAACTACATCTTTTCTCCATCCTGGCAAGCGCTGGTGAGCAGGGATCCCGCATTGGCTATGCCAGGGATCACTCTATATCGGAGTAGTGAGGGATGGAAGGCTTTTTTTGGTCGATGGGAGAGCTTGCCCATAGATTGAACTGAGCAATATTCCAGGAAGCAATCCATGCTTATGGCAATCTGGGTTGCTTTCCTATGATATGAAATACACCATCAGTAAAACACGATGGCATTTGGCAGAAATCAGCTTATATTTGCAGTATAAGCAAAAATTATGGGGAGATTGATCGTGAAAAGTGAGATTGGTATACATCAGTATATGCCGGATAAAGTGTGGAAATGGAAGATATTGGAACAGACGATAGCTCACGTTCTCTATCTACATGATTATCAAGAAATCCGGCTTTCTGTGCTGCAAGACTATAATGTCATCAATAATGGCATCACAGCTTTGATGCAAAATGATGAAGCCCATATCACTGCAGACAGCATCATCAATCTCTCCCAACCCAATGGTGACCTCAGCCCTATGACCTTGCGTCCCGAAGGCACCATTAGCGTCTTGCATCACACAGCTAAGATCATCAAAGATAATGAGATCTATCGGTTTTACTACATGGGTCCGATGTTTAGAAATGAGTTCAAAGAAGGTCCCTCTGAGTTTCATCAACTGGGTGTGGAGTTATTGGGTAGTGATAGCACAATTTCCGAAAACGAGATCATTTCTTTGAGCATCAAGATCTGTCAGAATCTCGGACTCAAAGATGTATGGCTAGAGCTCAATAGCTTCGGTTGTCAGGAATGCCGAGCACCATTTTTCGAAGATATGAAGACTTACCTGAACAGTCATAAAAATGAAATCTGTCAAAGCTGCTATAACAAGCTCTATACCAATCCCTTTGCTCTGACTGAATGTGAAAATCCAGAATGCAAGCAAGTCATAGAATATGGTCCTACCATCGCTGATTACCTTTGCCCAAATTGCCGCAAGAATTTCGAAAAAGTCAAAAAGGTGCAAGCCAATCTGGCGCATCAATACAAAGTCAACCCTAAGCTGTTTAAGAACTTCGCCTACTATAATGAGACTGTGTTTGACCTGACTATCAAACAAAATGGCAAGGAGATAGTGATCGGTGGCGGCGGAAGATATGACTATCTATCCCGTTTGATAACGGGAAAAAACATCCCGGCAGTCGGATTTTATCTCAATATCGATCGCATCTTTGAGATCATGGATCAGCGCGAACTATTTATCCCATTGGACAAGTCCTTCAGCGTATATATCTCTTCACAAAGTGAAGATTTAGAGATGATGATGCTGCAGATTGCGCAAGAACTCCACGAAAACGACATAAAAACCGTGCTTAGTGCTGGTAAACATTCGATTGAAGAAGATCAAGCCTTGGCTACCAAGGCGGGATGCGAATTACTTCTCATCATTCGGGATGAAAATGTTCGTGAAGGTAAGATCCTCATGCGGAACATGGTTAGGGAACATCAAGATTATGTTGGGCTAACTGGCATCTTAGATGCCATCCTCTTGGCAAGAAAATCACTAAATAGACATTAAGGAGATTATTATGAAATCCATTCAAACTCATGGTGCACCATCTGCCATCGGACCCTATTCTCAGGCAACTCTGAAAAACGACACGCTCTTTATAAGCGGTCAATTGGGCATTGATCCTACCTTCGGAGAGATGCAGGAAGGATTTGAAGCTCAAGCCAATATGGTCTTTCATAACATCGAAGCTATTCTCGATGCTGCTGGAATGGGGATGTCCCATGTGGTCAAAGTTAGTGTATTTCTCAAAGATATGGATGATTTTGACGTGCTCAATGAAATCTATGCGCGTCATTTTAGTGCTCCCTATCCCGCTAGAGAAGCTATCCAAGTGGCTCGCTTGCCCAAAAATGCCTTAGTGGAGATCTCCGTCATCGCTATGAGGTAAGCTAAGTGAGCATCACAACAAAAACTGGCGACAAGGGACAGACATCCCTATACACCGGAGCAAGAGTTTTGAAAAGTGATCTGCGGGTGGAAGCTTATGGCAGCCTGGACGAGCTGGATGCCTTCATCGGGGATGCCAAACACTACGTCTCCGATCCTGAGGTGCGAAGTCTGCTAAAGGATACTCAAAATCGCCTATACCGTGTCATGGGAGAGCTTGCCACTCCGGACGGGAGCTATCCTATGCCTCTTTCACAAGATGAAGTAGAAGAAATCACCAGTATCATTCTCAGCTATGAAGAGAAGCTGCAGCTCAAAGGCTTCGTTATTCCTGGTTCTTGCAGGGGAAGTGCCAGGCTGGACATTTGCCGTACGATCGCCAGACGTGCTGAGCGGCGATTGGTTGCTCTCGCGCACGAAGCTGAGGTATCCGAGATTTTACTCAAGTATGTGAATCGATTGTCAGATTTCTTTTTTATCCTTGCCCGATTTCTCGAGGATAAAGAGGGTGTTTTGACATATAAGAGCAGACCAGATTAGGCTGCATATGATCTTTGCCATTATTTGAAACATCATGAGGAGATGAAAATGTATAAAATCGTATTAATCAGACATGGTGAGAGTGAGTGGAACAAAGCAAATCTCTTCACGGGTTGGACTGATGTGGATCTCTCAGAAAAGGGAATCATTGAAGCAAAAGAAGCTGGACGCAAGCTCAAAGAGGCTGGATTCACTTTTGATGAAGCCTTCACCTCTGTGCTCAAACGTGCTATTCGCACTTTGTGGCTGATCTTGGATGAGATGGACATGATGTACACCCCCATTCATCACGATTGGAGGCTCAATGAACGTCATTATGGAGCGCTGCAAGGGCTCAACAAGGCAGAAACTGCCAAAAAGTATGGTGAAGAGCAAGTGCTCCTTTGGCGCAGAAGCTTCGACACTCCTCCACCTGCCCTGACAAAAGATGATCCCCGCTATCCCGGGCTAGATCCCCGCTATAGCCATCTCGAAGAAGACCAACTACCGCTCTGTGAATCTCTCAAAGACACTGTGGCGCGCACGATGCCCTTTTGGAACGATGTGATCATTCCCCGCCTGGCTGCAGGGCGTAAGATGATTATTTCTGCCCATGGGAATAGCCTCCGTGCCATTGTTAAAAGCCTGGACCACATTTCTGATGAAGATATCGTAAACTTAAACATCCCCACCGGTATCCCTTTAATATACGAGTTTGATACCGAGCTGAATATAACGAAGAAATACTATCTGGCAGATGAAGCAGAGGTGCAAGCCGCTGTAAACAAAGTGGCAAATCAGGCCAAAACCTAAATACAGACTATTAACTTTTACTGCCGATATGGGTGGACACATATTGGCTATCGTTACCTATCATCAAACCGCCCTTATTCCCCAATTTCACAATGCATCTAAAAGGGGGAAGGGGCGGAGTTTATATTGCCTCGTCGGGAGAAGAGATGGTTGAACTAAAGAGAAATTCAATTCATTCTCTACGTTGAGACGATTGCTCTGCTCTATTCTGGTTTATTTCAGATCCGCGGCAATTAGGCGTACCTCATAAGTATAAGTTCTATGTTCTGCCTCTCCCCCAAATCCATCATCAACATCATCTTCGTATTCATAGTAAAATCTGATGAGACCATAAGTGCCATAATAATTATAGTTATCATAGGGATCATCGGGATCAATCAGGACAAGAGAATGTTTTACATAGCACTTAAAACTCCCCAGCTCTGTTTCCACTGTTTCAGATTCGTGGATGTCATAGTGAACTTCTGCCCAATCGTCATTTTCAGGTTGAACCCAGTAATATCCGGGTTCAGGATGCTTGGGGAAGAGTAGATGGGGACAATCAAACCAAATATCGTCATCATTGTCTTTGACGTTTTTAATTCCAGCGGCAAAGAGCGGAAAAGCGTGGATCTGCTCTGCACCTGTTTTGATATTGAAACCCATGCCACATATACCCAGGCTATACAAGCCATCGTTCAGGTTGGCAAGATATTGGTAATTGGTATATACATTTCCATTCCAGGTTTCATCGATACGAAGACGGTAGCAGCTTACACCGTGCGGAGTAGTAAGGGTGGAATCTACAACGATTCTGATAGTATCAATCGTAGTTGTCTTTGATATTTCTTCAGTATTTATACTCAGATAGGTCCATGAGTTCCCTATTTTTAGGGGATAACGATAGCCGGAGTCCTTGTCTGAACATGCGCTTAACCCGATTAAAAACAAGATAAGAACTATCAGCATTGCTTTGTACTTCATATCTTCGCTCCTAATTTTTTTTCTTTATATTTGCTTCTCTTAATTGCTGTCAAGCTAAATATTGGCTGGATATCAGGCAGTACAAGGGGGATAGATCACTATCTAACAAAATAGCTTGACGAATATTCCTTTACCAAGATTATGGGAAAAAAATATATAAGGAGTCTTATCATGGCAGTCAAGATTGATAAAGATCTCTGCACTGGTTGCGGAGCTTGCGTGGACACATGTCCCGTGAATGCTCTTGAGATGAAAGATGACAAATCCGTCGTAGATGAGGATACCTGCATTGATTGCGGAGCCTGCATCTCCTCTTGCCCGGTTGAAGCCATCAGCGAGTAATTTAACCAAGAGATTTCACCAGTGGAGGAGATATGGTCTTCTCCACTTTTTTTAATTTTATATTTAGGAGGTTCTGATGAAACGTTCAATCGTAATAATTATTCTTAGTATCTTAATTAGCAGTCTCATGGCTATAGAAGTCAGCGGCACTCAGACTGGAGTGTGGACTCCAGATAACAACCCCTATCAAATCGTTGGCGACGTATCAATTCCTCTGGGTCAAAGCTTGGAGATCCAGCCGGGAGTGGTCGTAGAGGCGATGGGAAACTATCGCATCAATGCCGAAGGGAGCATTCAAGCAGTTGGCACTGAAACAGACAGCATTTATTTCTTAAATGCCCAAGAGCCACCTACCAATCTCTGGAAAGGTATTCGCCTGGATGGTCCCGAACAAAGCGTATTTACACACATTGTTGTGGAATATGCTGAGTATGGCATCAATTCTGCAGATTCTCCGATGGAAGTATCTTATAGCCGTTTTAGCTACAATCAGCGTGGACTGCAACTTTTTGGCATCGGTAGTGCAAATCCTGCCAATATGAACGTGCACCACAATATCATCGAATACACACTGCAAAATGGTATTCTCATTCCCCAAAATAGCAATGCTTGGGTACACCACAATGAAGTGCGTTACAATGGTAACGTACCCCAATACTATGGCGCAATCCAATTAGCAAATCAATCAGGAGATGGACAAAACAATCCTATTATTGAGCATAATTATATCCATGACAACTACAAGCAGGGTATCACCGCCTGGGACATAGTTGGCGCTGGAGCAATCAATCCCACCATTCGCTACAACCACATTGAGGGGAATCTCACTGGAATCTATTTGCTTAATTCCAGTGGTGTAGTGCATGACAATCTTATCATAAATAATTTCATCCCTGGTGACACCAATAGTGGAGCTGGTATGATGATTGGCGGAGCCACTTCTGCCCCATATATTGCTGGAAATACTTTAACTGGTAATTACACTGCCTTTTTCATAACAAGCAATGCCGTTCCCGTCTTAGGAGATCTTGCTGATGATCATCCCTTTGCCTATGGGCAAAACATCATTCAAAATAATATTGATGAATCGCAGACTCTGCATTCGGTAGTCTGCTCAAACTACACTGCTAGCGAGAATATCATTAAGGCCCAAAACAACGATTGGGGTGTATACACCGCAGATGAGATTGCAATCGGGATCACTGATCAGATGGACAATCCTTCCCTCCCTTTGGTAGAGTTTGAGCCGTGGTTTGAAGAAAGTCCCTCTTTATGCATCACAGGTTCTTTCTCTTGGGATCCTGAGGATTACACTGATTTGGAGCCGCAGGAGTTGGAACTCTTGATCATTGATACCGAGTCTCGTGAGACGCTTGAGAGTCACATCCTCAGCTCCAATCCATTCACTATCCAAAGTGAAGTTTCAACCAGCTTCTATGCTCTGCTTGTGGGAGTTGATCCTTCCCGCGAGATTTATGCAAGTCCTGGTGCTCTTGATGATCCTATATCCTTCGATCCTAGCTTAGGTGGAGATATTGACCTGGGGGACATATATATCAATGCCTGGCAACAATACAATGTAGAATTCAAAGGTGAGAGCGAGATCATCTCTGGAAGAGAAATTTTCCCAGTCTACAAAAGTTTCTTGTTCTTCCCTTATGATACAATTGACTACTTCTTTGATGAAGGTGATTATCGTTATATCTACAGGCACAAATATTATGATGGAGATCAGTGGCAGACTGTCAATTTTGGCTTTGACCACGTCTATGAGAAGATCAACAACCTCAGTCATGGAGATACTTGGGAACAGAACTATGTAGAGAATGGCATGCCGATTCAATACACTGTAAGCGTCAATATCGACGATACTGGAGAACGTACATATTTCACCATAAATCAATCCTTGAATAAATTGTCCCAACGTTATGTTGGTGATGATTACGAGCGGATTTACCTTTGGGAAGAGAATGTCCCAACCCGCATGCTGGAAGCAGATGAATCCGAGCAAAACATCAGAATACTCTATCACAATCCTATTCCGAATCATCCTTCTGAACTGAGAGTGCGCACTGAAATTAGTGAAGAAATAGGCTCTGATCTGTCTTTTTGGTGGATCGGATACCCTGAGCATCTAAATGATGTTGATGGCTATAATATCTTCAGGCAAAAAGAAGGTGAAGCTCCTGAAATCTACACCTTTGTTCCCAGTGCCTATAATTCTTGGAACTTCTCTGGGATGACCGGGAATGGCACTTACTACTTTTGGGTAACTTATGTGGCAGGCGATTTTGAATCTGACCCCAGCAACACTGTGTCGGTTACCTTGGCTACCTCAAACGAAGATCTCATCCAGCAGCCTACTCTCAATATCTACCCTAATCCAGTGAATTTTACCAGAGATGGCGGGCTCAATGTCCAAACCAAAGATCTCAAAAACCCAAAACTGAGCGTCTATAATATTCGCGGACAAAAAGTGGCATCTCTGATTCTTGATGCTGAAAATTCCACTTGGAATGGACGTGATCGACATGGCAAAGCCTTAGGCAGCGGGATCTATTTTTTGCGTGTGGAAGATGATCGTCATCAGATTATCCAGCGTAGAATTGTGATTACAAAGTAAAACTATGACCACGACAATGGATCTGGATATAGCACAAAAGAAGATCTTGGGTGAAGTTGCAATGGTGCTCAGTTCTTCTTCGCTTTTATCCCTAAACCAGAGCCTGGAAAAAGACCAAGCTGGGGATCTCTCTCACCGCACTTTGGCAAGGGAGACGCAGGTCGGTTCGATCTATGGAACGCTGAGCTTAACTGATGGCTGAGATGCTGCGAGAATTTGACATTCCCTAATATGTGCTTATCTTTTGAATGTAGTGGCAAATCTTCTAAAAGAGACTTGTTGATTAAGTGACGTATAAAAATTGAGACAGGAGGAAATAATGTCTGAAATAATATATATAAAAGGACGTGAGATTTTGGATTCACGGGGTAATCCTACCGTGGAAGCAGATGTACATCTGGAAAGTGGAATTCGCGCCCGGGCTGGAGTTCCCAGCGGAGCTTCAACAGGCGAACGCGAAGCAATTGAATTGCGTGATGGCGATAAAAGCCGCTACCTTGGGAAAGGTGTGCTCAAAGCTGTGCAAAACGTTAATGAAATCATCGCTCCGAAATTGATGGGTTTAGAATCACTGATGCAGGCAAATTTGGACATGATAATGCTGGAGCTGGATGGCACTGAAAACAAATCTAAGCTGGGTGCAAATGCCATTTTGGCAGTTTCTATGGCCTTAGCACGTGCCTCTGCTATGGAATTAGACCTGCCTCTATATCGCTATTTGGGAGGAGTAAATGCCGTTACTTTGCCTGTTCCTATGAGCAATATCCTCAATGGCGGCGAGCATGCGGATAACAACGTTGACATCCAAGAATTTATGGTGATGCCTTTGGGCGCTAATTCTTTCCGCGAAGCATTGCGTATGAATGCTGAAGTATTCCATGCTCTCAAAACCATCCTAAAAGGCAAAGGGCTCGCCACTTCTGTGGGCGATGAAGGTGGCTTTGCTCCCAATCTGACGTCCAATGAAGATGCCCTGATTGTGATCGTGGAAGCTATCAACAAAGCTGGTTACAAACCTGGGAAAGACATCTTTATAGCGATTGACGCCGCTGCTTCTTCCTTTGTGCAAAAAGACGGCAAATATGCCATAGATTCCAAGATGCTCTCCAGCGAAGAGCTGATCAGTTACTATGAAAATCTCGTGGCAAAATATCCGATTTGCTCCCTCGAAGACGGACTTGCTGAAAACGACTGGGAAGGCTGGAAACTACTCAACCAACGCCTGGGGAAAAAGATCCAGCTCGTCGGAGACGATCTATTTGTCACAAACCCCAAGCTCATTCGTAAAGGAATCACCGAAAAATCTGCAAACTCTGTATTGATTAAGCTCAATCAGATCGGCAGTGTGACCGAAACTATTGATGCAATAAATACGGCTCACAAAGCCGGCTGGACAGCAGTTGTATCCCATCGCAGTGGAGAAACGGGAGATACCTTTATCGCGGATCTCGCGGTAGCCCTCAATACTGGTCAGATCAAAACTGGTAGTATTTCCAGAAGCGAACGAGTAGAGAAATACAACCAGCTTCTACGCATCGAAGAAGAACTGGGAGAAGCTGCATATTTCCCTGGCAAAGCTGTGATCAAACAGCTCGGCTAATTACAAACTCGGATGTAAAACCCTTAGAGCCTCTCCCCTTGATGGGAAAGGCTCTTTTTATTGATCTTGGAGCTTGACAAATATGTACCTATTCAGAAATGATATTTCAAAAATTAACTGAGGAAAGCCTATGAAAGAGCTGAATCCGGATCTCTCAAATTTGGCAGAACTCTTCCGCAATGAATTGCGGGAAGATGATATAGCTGCCGCACAAACCGCTTTTTTGAAAGAATTGTCCTTCAAAATGCATCATTACTATTCTGGCAAGATGCAGAGCATTCCGAAAGCTGGAATCTTCGGATTCAACTGGTTCAACGTCTGGTATACTCCGGGGGTAAGCAAAATATCTACCGAGATTCGAGACGACAATCAACTCTCTTTTGATCTCTCAAATCGGGGAAACCTCGTTGCCGTGGTCTCAGACGGCAGTAGAGTCCTCGGCGATGGGGATTGCACTCCTGCTGGTGGACTCGGAGTGATGGAAGGCAAAGCCATGCTCATGAAATATCTCGGCGCTTGCGATGCCATCGCTCTCTGCGTGGACAATCGGGATAGTGACGGAAAACCTAATGCCCAGAAATTGATTGATTTTGTCAAAATGCTACAGCCCTCTGTAGGGGCAGTTAATCTCGAAGATATCTCCCAACCAAATTGCTATCGTGTGCTCGATGAATTACGGGAAAGCTGCCAAATTCCTGTCTGGCACGACGATGCTCAAGGAACTGCCTGTGTAACTCTGGCAGGAGTGATCAATGCGCTCAAACTCACTGGACGCGAAATCCAAAGCTCTAAAGCAGTGCTCTATGGATGTGGCGCATCAAATAGCACTATTGCCGATTTCCTCCTACAGGAAGGCTTGGACCCCCAGAACATGATCATATTTGATAGTAAAGGTGGTTTACATAAAAATAGACGGGATATAAAAGAAAATCCCGGGAAATATAAACAGTGGGCTTTGGCGCAAAAAACGAATCCCAAGATGATAAATTCGATTACCGAAGCTATGAAAGATGCGGACATCCTCATTGCGCTCTCAACCCCGGGACCAGATACTATCAAAGCTGAGTGGATCCAGCTCATGGCAAAGGACAGCATCGTCTTTGCCTGCGCAAATCCCATTCCCGAGATTTATCCGCATCAGGCACTCAAAGCCGGGGCAGGAATCGCTGCTACCGGAAGAGGTGACTTCCCAAACCAAGTAAACAACTCTGTAGGCTTCCCTGGAATACTCAAAGGAGTACTCTTGGTGCGAGCCCGCAAAATTAGCGATGGCATGGCGATCACTGCTGCTCATTCCTTAGCACGATTTGCCCAAAATCGCGGAATCGACCGCCAAAACATTATCCCTCGCATGGATGAGATGGAGGTCTTTGCCCATGTCGCTGCCGATGTGGGTGCCCAAGCTATCAAAGAAGGCTTAGCTGCCATCACGATGAGTCGTGAGGAAATCTATCGCAAGGCTTATGACGAGATCATCCATTCTCGTCAGCTTTGTCACACTCTGATGGATCAATCCCTAATCTCGCCGGCACCGCAAAAGCTAATCCAAGAGGTCTTTGAAGCTTGTTTAAAAAAGTTCAAGAACTGATCAATCGGGAAAAATCGCCCGCTCAGAAACGCTGGGGATACATCCTCAAGCTGATCATTACTACATCTATCTTGGTCTATGTCTTTTCTCGCGTAGATTTAAGTGCTGCTTTTAAAGAAGCCTCGCATCTCCCACTCCCCAGTGTAATCGCCATCTTTCTGATGTCTGTTGGGCGGCATAGCATCCAATGTCTAAATTGGCTGGCTGCTTTACATATGAATCCTGGCTTCAAAAATAATACCAAACAAATCATCAGCTCCTATCTTGTAGCTCTACCTCTCAGATTTGTAATCCCTGGAGGACACGCCAGTTTTGCCAAAATATTTTATCTCAAAAATACCAGTATCTTGGCATCTCTGATTGCTACTACCGCGGAACGCCTCTTTATGACCTGGGCTACCTGGACTTTTGCCGCGGTCGCCGCATTTTTCGTCTTTCCTGACTTGAATATCTACCTTAGGATATTCATGATTCTTTTTACAGCTTTTATGCCGCTGTGGGCTGCGATTCTGATGAACTTTGGCAAAATTAAAATTCATCTGCCTACTTACTGCCGACAAGCACCCCGCATGATGCTGTTGCAGATCGCAAACACACTCTTAATGTATCTGCAATACTATATCGTGCTCAACTATCTGGGAACGATTTCAGCAGTGAATACTTGGCTGGGAATCTCACTGACTAATGTGTCAAATTCTATTCCTATCACTATCTCAGGTTTGGGCTTGCGCGAAGGATTTGCCATCCATTTTCTGAAACCCTATGGCTTTAACCCCAGTGCCGCCGTGGCAGCTACCCTGAGCATCTTCTTTTTCCACGATCTCATTCCAGCTTTTGTGGGAGCTATTGTGCTCATCCGAGCTAAAAGGGAATGCTGATTATCCCCAAAATAAATCTATGTGCTTTCCAATCCAGAGTGCTAACTGCTTGAAAAAGATGCGTACTTGATGCCTCCCTCCTTTCTCGCCCATTTGAGAAGTGAGCAAGAAACGAGAAAATAAGGAGTTACAGCTTTGTGAAGAGTGCCCTGGCAATCATCTTCCAGTCTGTTGCGCGCTACCTCAAATGATAAGTGTAAACCCTTCCTTAAAGCTAAGTGGCTATTTTCGGTGGCTTTTTAATATTAAACAAAATTCACAGAATCTGTATAGCAAACTTATTCTTAAAAAAGTATTTGACAGATTTACCTACTCGGAATTTCATGCACGAATATAGCAAAAAAGCGCAGAGCGCTAAGCACAAGCTCCATATTTTGCAGGGGCTTATAGTTCTTTAGGAGGAATAATGATATCCTATTATCAGGGTACTCCTAGTGAGTATCGTGGTGGTTGTTGTGTATTCGGCAACCGACAAACTTTTAAAACAAGCCAGCGGCATATCCACTTGATAGCGAGGCGGAGCTGTATACAGCTAGACGTGTGCATATCAGGTGTTATCTGCCCTAAACGTGGAGGATCCAGTGAGTAAACAGGAAAATCGTATTCGGATCAAGTTGAAAGCTTATGACCATCGTTTATTGGATCAATCTGTGGCGGAGATAGTGAAGAGCACACGTAATACAGGTGCCAAGGTTATGGGACCAATTCCGCTTCCTACAGATCGTACAATATATACGATTTTGCGTTCGCCTCATGCCGATAAGAAATCCCAAGACCAATTTCAAATGTTGGTTCACAAACGTTTGGTCGACATCATGAATCCGACCCAGCAAACTACTAATGCTCTAAAGAAGCTTAGTTTGCCGGCGGGTGTCCATGTCGAGATCAAAGCAAATACCAGGAGCTAAGCATGATCGGACTTATCGGAAAGAAAATTGGTATGACCCAGATATTTGACGAGAGCGGGAAAGTGATTCCTGTCACCGTGCTACAAGCAGGTCCTTGTAAAGTAATCTGTAAGCGTACAATATCTGAGAATGGTTATGAAGCACTCCAGCTTGGCTATGAAGAGATCCCTGAAAAGAAGGTTTCAAAGCCCATGCTGGGACATTTTAAGAAGTATGGTAGTCCATACTATCGTGTAGTAAGAGAATTTCGCCCCAATTTTGGTCAACAGCTCGATGAATATAAGACAGGTGATGAGCTGAAAGCTGACATTTTTGCCAGTGGAGAGACAGTTGCGGTCACCGCAAAGTCCAAGGGTCGTGGATTTACCGGCGTGATGAAACGCCATGGTTTTGCTGGATTCATTTCTTCCCACGGCTCCCACGAGTCATTTCGTGGTCCCGGCTCTATTGGTCAGTCCTCTCAGCCTTCTCGTGTGTTTAAGGGTGTGAGGATGGCTGGACAACATGGTAACGCCAAAATTACCACTCGTCATCTGGACGTTGTGAAAGTGGATGCAGAGCAAAATCTGATCATGGTAAAGGGCGCCGTACCCGGCCACCGCAATTCCTTAGTGCTCATACACAAGGAACAATAGGGGGAAATGTAATGGTGAAAGCAAAAAAATTCAATATCCAAGGTGAAATGATCGGCGAAGTGGAACTCCCCGAAGCCGTATTTGACGTGGATGTCAACTCTCCCAAAGTGCTCTTGCACGAGGTGGTGACCATGTATTTGGGAAACCAGCGGCAAGGCACTGTTCAAAAGAAAAATCGTTCCATGACTCAAGGCAGCACCCGCAAGCTTTTCAAACAGAAAGGCACTGGTAATGCTCGCGTCGGCACACGCCGTTCACCGGTTCGTGTGCATGGTGGCAAAGCATTTGCGATCTATCCCAAAGATTGGTACCGTCCGATTCCTCGCACGAAGAAGCGTATGGCGCTGAAGGTAGCCTTGACTGATCGTGCCCGTGAGGGGCGCATCTTTATCATCGAAGGTCTTAGTTTTGACAAAGCCAGCACTAAGCAGGCAAAAGAGATCCTGGCAAAAGTGACTCCTGAGCGGGGACGCAAGCTGGTGGTCACAGATGGACATCACGTTCCCACCGTGAAGAGCTTTAGCAATCTTCCGGAAGTGATGACTGATCGTGCCGATTCTCTCTTTGCGTATGAAGTGCTCAAGAGTAGCTACCTCATCCTTAGTGATGATGCTCTGAAAAAAGTAGAGGAGGTATTCAGCAAATGATACATCCGCGTAATATCGTAATCGCTCCCATAATTACTGAGAAAAGCAGTAATCAGGTAGCTACCACAAACACATATACCTTCAAGGTATCCATAAATGCAAACAAGATCGAGATCGCCAAGGCTATCGAGCACATTTTTTCCGTTAAGGTTTTGGGTGTAAACACCATCCGTATGGTGGGCAAGCCAAAACGTTTGGGGAAATACAGTGGTAAACGTCCGGATTGGAAGAAAGCGATCGTAACCCTGCGTGAAGGCGACAAAATCGCCGATTTTGAGGTATAGGAGAAATTATGGCAGTTAAGCATTATAAACCAACTACCCCTACCTTACGCTTCCGCACAGGCTATAAATTTGAAGAGATCACGACGGACAAACCCGAAAAATCTCTTCTCAAGCCCAAATCCAAGACCGGCGGACGCAACAATCGTGGCCGCATCACCTGCCGTCATCGTGGAGGGGGACATCGTAAACACTATCGCATCATAGATTTTAAGCGTGATAAGATTGGTATTCCAGCCAAAGTGGCAAGCATAGAATATGATCCCAATCGTACCGCCCGCATTGCACTTTTGCACTATGTAGATGGCGAAAAGCGATATATCATAGCTCCGGAAGGATTGAAAGTGGGCACCAAGCTCATGAGCGGTCCTGAAGCTGAAGTAGCCATCGGCAATGCACTTCCTTTGGGTAATATTCCTTTGGGGAGCGTAGTTCACAATATCGAGCTCAAGAAAGGTCGTGGTGGGCAACTCGCTCGCAGTGCTGGTGCATTTGCTCAGGTTGTGGCTAAAGATGGTGACTATGTGCACGTAAAGATGCCTTCAAATGATGTGCATCTTATCCGCAAGGAATGTCTGGCTACTATCGGTCAGGTCGGCAATGTTGATCACTCTTTGATTAAAATCGGTAAAGCCGGTCGTAAGCGTTGGATGGGCATCCGTCCCACAGTTCGCGGCGTGGCAATGAACCCGGTAGATCACCCGATGGGTGGTGGAGAAGGAAAGTCATCCGGTGGTGGACATCCGGTATCCCCTTGGGGCAAACCTGCCAAGGGTGGTAAAACTCGTAAAACCCGCAAGTATTCCGATAAATATATCGTGAAAGCGGTCAAAAAGAGATAGTGTGAGGATATAGATAATGTCACGTTCAATTAAAAAAGGCCCATTCGTCGACGATCACCTAATGAAGAAAGTAGAAGTCCTCAATACTGAGAGCAAAAAAAGTGTGATCAAGACTTGGAGTCGTCGTTCGATGATAACTCCGGACTTTATCGGCCACACGTTTTCCGTGCACAACGGGCATAAATTTGTTCCTGTTTACGTGACGGAAAATATGGTTGGTCACAAGCTGGGAGAATTTTCCCCGACTCGTACCTATCGTGGTCATAAAGACAAGAAGAAAAAAGGCAGATAGGAGAGAGAAATGGAAGCAAAAGCAAAAGTACGTTTCGCTCGTGGTTCTGCCCGTAAAGCCCGTCTCGTATTGGATACCATTCGCTATAAGCCGGTGAGTGAAGCACGGAATATTCTGCGTTTTTCACACCGCAGAGCCGCTGGTGTCATAGCTAAAGTATTGGATTCTGCAATAGCCAACGCACAAGTGAAAGATCCGAAAGTGGATTTGAACCAGCTCTATGTGAGCATAGCGATGGCTGATGAAGGTCCGCAAATGAAACGTTTCATGCCCAGAGCTCAGGGTAGAGCCTTTATGATTAGGAAACAGACCTGTCATATCTCCCTGGAAATCCAGACACTCGAATAGGAGGAAAACCTTGGGACAAAAAATAAACCCCATACTATATCGCCTCGGCGTTAACAAAGAAACTGATTCCATCTGGTTTGCTCAAGGCCCGTCTTATGTGGATTCCCTCCAGGAAGACATCAAGATTCGCAGCTATATTCACAGGCGTCTTGCTGATAAGATGGTCTCAAAGGTCAAGATCTATCGCAAGACCAATTCTATAGTCATCGATATCCATACGGCACGTCCGGGATTGGTTATCGGCAAGAAAGGTGAAGACATAGATAAGCTGCGTGGCGAGCTGAACATCTTGATAAATAAGAATCGGCCTACCCCGATCGCGGTATCAATTAATATCGAACAGATCGACAAGATGTGGCTTGATGCTCGCTTGGTTGGGAAAGAGATCGCTCGTCAGCTCGAAGAGCGTGTGTCTTTTCGCCGGGCAATGAAGATGGCCATGCGTAATGTCATGAGAGATAATGCTCTCGGAGTAAAAGTACAGGTATCGGGACGTCTCGGTGGTGCAGAAATCGCCAGGACTGAACGCTACAAACAAGGTCGCACCCCGCTTCATACCCTTAGAGCCGATATCGACTATGCCCTGGTGGAAGCAAACACCACCTACGGCGTCATCGGCATCAAAGTATGGATCTACAAAGGTGATATTTTAAACTAAGGAGAGATAAGTGTTAGCACCAAAAAAAGTAAAACATCGCAAGATGATGAAGGGCAGACGCACTGGTCTTTCCTGGACCGGCTGCAATGTCGATTTTGGAGATTATGGTTTGATCGCACTCGAAGATGCGTTCATCACCAGTCGCCAGATTGAAGCTGCTCGTATCGCGATTACCCGTCATATGAAGCGTGTTGGTAAGGTGTGGATCCGGATTTTCCCAGATAAGCCCATTACCAGTAAACCTGCTGAAACCCGTATGGGAAAAGGTAAAGGCGCGCCAGAATATTGGGTAGCAGTAGTTCGCCCCGGTCGTGTGCTTTTTGAGATCGAGGGCGTGGATCCAAAGACCGCAAAAGAAGCGATGCGTCTTGCCTCGCATAAATTGCCGATCAAGACCCGGCTTGTGGTCCGTGAAGGAGTGGAATTATGAAGATTGACGAAATCCGTGATCTCAGCGTCCAAGAGATGCAAGCAAGAATCGAAGAACTGCGCATTGAACTCTTTAATCTGCGGTTTCAAAAAGCCAGAAACTTGCTCGATCGTAAAGATCGGATCCGCAATGCCAGACGCGAAATTGCCCGGATTAACACCATCATCAAAGAAAAAGAGCTAAAGGCTTGAGGTGAAAGTGGAAAACTCACGTAAAATGATTAAATCGGGTGTGGTGGTGTCGGATAAGAACGATAAAACAATCGTCGTTCGCGTTCAACGCCAGTACATCCATCCGCTATATAAGAAGACCGTGCGCCGCCACAAAAAATTCATGGCGCATGACGAAAAGAATGAAGCCCGCGAAGGCGATGTAGTAGAAATATGCGAATCACGCCCAATGAGTGCTCGCAAACGTTGGTCTCTGCACAGAATCGTAGAGAGAACAAAATAAAGGAGTTTTGGAATGATTCAAGTACAAACTATGCTGAATATCGCCGATAACTCCGGTGCCAAGAAAGCCATGTGCATCAAAGTGCTGGGTGGATCCAAGCGCAAATATGCGTCTTTGGGTGATGTCATCGTTATCGCGATCAAGTCTGCTACCCCCGGTGGCAAGGTTAAGAAAAGCGCCGTGGAAAGAGCAGTAATCGTCAGAACTTCCAAAGAAGTTCGCCGTCCTGATGGGAGCTATATCCGGTTTTCGGACAATGCTGCTGTAATAATTGATGAGAAACACGAGCCCAAGGGCACCCGCATCTTTGGTCCCGTCGCACGTGAACTGCGTGAAGCTGGATATATGAAGATCGTGTCTCTTGCTCCGGAAGTACTGTAGGAGGAAGCGTGGGAAATAAAATGAAACTAAAAAAAGGTGACTACGTGGTAGTCATATCCGGCGAAGATAAGGGCAAAAAAGGACACATCCTCAAAGCCTATCCCAAAACCGGACGAGTGATTATCGAGAAAGTCAACATGATTAAAAAACACGCCAAGCCTTCACAAAGTAACCCTCAAGGGGGGATCATCTCCATGGAAGCACCAATCAATGCTTCAAATGTGATGCTCTTCAATGAGAAGCTGAATACGGTATCCAAACCAGTCATTCAGATTCGTGAAGGACGCCGGATCCGTACTTGCAAAAAGTCCGGTGATGAGCTGTAAACAAGGAGCGTATGTATAATGAACCGACTCAAAGAGAAATATAAGAGCCAAGTGGTTCCAGCAATGACCAAGCACTTTAACTATAAAAACCCGCATCAAGTACCAAAGATGGTCAAGATCGTGGTGAGCATGGGTGTGGGAGCTGCTACTCAGAATAAAGCTATCCTGGATAATGCGGTGAAGGATATGGAACAGATTACGGGGCGCAAACCTTTGGTAACCAAAGCTCGTAAATCGATCTCCAATTTCAAATTGCGCCAAGGAATGCCCATCGGCTGCAAGGTGACCCTACGCGATGAAGTTATGTATGAATTCTTCGATCGCCTCACTGCTATTACTATCCCCAGGATTCGTGATTTCCGTGGCATCAATGCTGATGCTTTCGACGGAAGAGGGAACTTCTCTCTTGGTCTGAAAGAACAGACTGTATTCCCAGAGATCGAATATGATAAGGTGGATGCCATCCGTGGGATGAACATCACTATAGTAACCACTGCTCGTACGGATGAAGAGTGTCGCCAACTTCTGCGCGAATTAGGCATGCCCTTCACAAGAGCTGAATAAGGAGATATTGTGGCAAAAAAATCATTGATTATCAAGCAACAAAGAACTCCCAAGTTCAAAGTTAGACAATATAACCGTTGCAAGATCTGCGGACGTCCGCGTGCCTATATGCGCCGCTTTGGAATGTGCCGCCTTTGCTTCCGCAAATATGCCGCCGAGGGACAAATCCCCGGTATCACCAGAAGCAGCTGGTAAAACAAGGAGATTTAAATGAGCGTATCTGATCCGATAGCTGATGCATTGACCAAGATTCGCAATGCATATCGTGCCGGACACTCACAAGTGATCGTAAACCATAGTAAAATTATTGAAGCTTTGGTGCGCATCCTTGCTGAGGAAAACTTTGTAAATAGTATCCAAATATTAGACAAAGATCCGGAGCACAAGTTCAATTATAAGCGTATATTGATTATCCTGCGTTACACCAATGACGGTCAGCCTGTAATGCAAGGATTGGTAAGAGTTTCAAAACCCGGAAGACGTGTTTACGTCAAAGCAGACAAACTTCCCAGCGTGTACAACAATACTGGTTGTGCTCTCATCTCCACCAGCAGTGGTGTGATGGTGGATCGCGACGCCAGACTCAAGCACGTGGGCGGCGAGTATGTCTGTCGTGTTTGGTAGGAGGAAATTATGTCTCGTATAGGAAAAGCACCTATCAAACTTAGCTCCGATCTGAATGTCAAAATTGAAGACAAAACCATTACCGTAAAAGGCAAGCTGGGTGAGCTTAGCTATACCTTGCTTCCAGGCATGAGCGTGGAAGTAGAAGATGGCTTACTCAAAGTCAAACGTGCTGAAGACACCAAAACCCAACGTGCCCAACATGGGCTCACCCGCGCCCTAATCCAAAATATGGTCACCGGCGTCACCGAAGGCTTCAAAAAAACTCTACATATCTTCGGAACTGGCTATAGTGCCGAAGTAATAGGACCATGGTTGAAGCTCTCTCTGGGCTATTCTCACGATATTCTGTTGCGCATCCCGGAAGGGCTGAAAGTAGAAGCCAACGCCGTTCCCCGCTCTCGTGGTGCGCTAAGTGACTTTACGACCATCATTAACATCGAGGGCATAAATAAGCAAATGGTTGGTCAGTTTGCCGCTGAAGTTCGTGGCTGCCGTCCTCCGGAAAATTACAAAGGTAAAGGTGTGCGTTATCATGACGAAATCGTTACCATCAAAGCCGGAAAAGCCGGAGCTTAAAGAGAGGTAATGTAAAATGATAAAATCTATCACAAAGATAAAGAGTAACTTACGCAACCGCCGTCGTGCTGCGATTCGCAAGCGCCTATCAGGCACTGCCGAGCGCCCACGTCTTGTGGTATTTCGTTCAAATAAAAATATCTATGCGCAGATTATCGATGATACTAAGGGGCAGACCCTGGTTTCGATGTCTTCCAAAGCTAAAGATTTTGAGCCTGGTACAGCTAAGACCAAGACCGAAATCAGTCATGAAGTCGGTTTAAAGCTTGGTGAAAAAGCTCTTGCTGCCGGAATCAAGACTATCGCTTTTGATCGTGCCGGATACAAGTATCATGGCAGAGTGAAAGCTTTGGCTGATGGTGCCCGCAAAGCCGGGCTTGAGTTCTAAAAGGGAGGATAGCTTGAATTATCAACACAATCAGAATCTTGAAGAAGAGACCCTGGTAGAGAAAATCATCGATACCAAGCGCGTTGCTAAGGTAGTTAAAGGCGGGCGTAATTTTTCCTTTTCCGCCATCGTTGTTGTCGGAGACAAAGCCGGTAATGTCGGAGTCGGAAGCGGTAAAGCCAATGAAATCGTGGATGCTATCCGTAAAGCAAAAGAAAAAGCTGTGAAAAGCATGTTTCGTGTGCCGATAGTAAAAGGGACAGTTCCTCATGAGATCGTTGCCCGTTTTGGTGCTAGCCGCGTGATGATCAAACCAGCAGCTCCTGGTACAGGTGTTATCGCCGGAAATACTACTCGTGCGATCTTTGAAGCAGCTGGCATCGAGAACATACTCTGCAAATCATTGGGTTCAAACACTCCGACAAACGTGGTAAAAGCAACCATCAATGGTCTTAAATCTATGCGTACCATATCTGATGTTGCCCGCTTGCGTAATAAGAGCATTGCTCAGCTTACCGGTCAGGAGGAGAAATGAAAAAACTCAAAGTGACACTTGTACGCAGCACTATAAATCGTATTGAAGCCCACAAACGGGTTGTAAAAGCTCTAGGTCTTGGCAAGTTAAACAGCAGCCGGATCCATGACGACAACCCAGTAATCCGCGGTATGATCAATAAAGTATCATACCTGCTTAAAGTAGAAGAAGTGCAGGGAGAATAGCAATGTTGACACTTAATAATCTCGGCAAACCTGCTGGTAGAAAGGACAAGAAACGCCTCGGAAAAGGTCAAGGTTCCGGATGGGGACACCAAGCTGGCCGGGGTCACAAGGGTAAAAAAGCCCGAGCCGGTGGTAACGTTCCGGCGTCCTTTGAAGGTGGTCAGATGCCTTTGCATCGCCGTCTGCCCAAGCGCGGATTCAAGAATATCTTCCGGGTGAGCTATCGTAGCCTTAATCTATCCCGTCTTGTGGATCTGGAAGAAACACAATTCGATATCGCCAAGCTCGAAGAACTGGGCTTGATTCCATCAAAAGGTCAAAAAGCTAAAGCTCCGGTGAAAGTGCTTGCCGGAACCACCGAAGAATTCACTAAAGCTGTTCATATCAAGGCAAACGCATTCTCCAAAAACGCTAAAGCGCTTATCGAAAAGAACGGCGGCAAGGCGGAGGTAGTTTAATTTGCTTAAGACTATGACAAACATGTTCCGGATTCCGGACCTAAAGAAGAAGATCTTGTTTACAGCGCTGTTTTTGGTGCTCTATCGGATGGGCAGTTTTGTGCCCATTCCGGGAGTCGATGCCAGCGCTCTGCAAGCATTTTTTGAGGGTGCCAAAGAAGGTGGAAATACTCTCTTTGGGCTACTTGACCTCTTCGTGGGAGGAAACTTTGGACGTGCATCGGTATTTGCCTTAGGAATTATGCCTTATATTACGGCATCGATCGTAATTCAACTTTTGGGCAGCATTGTTCCATATTTTGAAAAACTTAGAAAAGAAGGTGCCGATGGGCAAAAGAAACTCAACCAGATCACACGCTATGCCACAGTGGGATTGGCAGCATTTAATGCCATCACTATCACTGTTTGGCTAACTAATCTGTCTGGCGGGGTTGTTCCCTACCCTGGTTTCCTCTTTCATTTTACTGGGATTATCACTCTAGTAACAGGTACCATGATCGTTATGTGGATAGGTGAGCAAATCACCGAACACGGCATTGGGAATGGAATATCATTAATCATATTTGCCGGAATCATAGCGCGTTATCCGGAAGGTTTTATCCGGATGTTCCTAAAGATCGGTGCAGAGCCTAGCTATGCTTGGAAAGCAATATTTGCGGTTATCCTCATGATAGCAGTGACGGCTGCTGTGATTTTTGTCACAGAAGCTACCCGTAAGATCCCGGTCCAATACGCCAAGCGTATCGTCGGTCGCAGGGTTTACGGGGGGCAGAGCACATATATACCTTTGCGCGTAAATACCGCCGGTGTGATCCCGATTATCTTTGCCCAGAGCGTACTGATGTTCCCTGCAACCATCGCGGCATTTTTTGGCACAGGGGGTGGATTCTGGGTTACCTTACAACGCTGGTTGTCTCCTGGGGCAGTGTTATATACGATTTTGTATGTAGCGCTGATTATTTTCTTTGCCTATTTCTACACAGCCATTGTCCTCAATCCTACTGAGATGGCGGAGAACATGGTAAAGTATGGTGGCCACATTCCAGGCAAAAAACCCGGGAAGAAAACCGCTGAATACATTAATTCCGTGCTGACCAGGATTACCTTGCCTGGCGCTATATTCTTTGCTTTTATAGCTCTATTGCCCGAGATCATGACTAACCGTTTTGATCTGCCATTCTATTTTGGTGGAACTGGTCTGATCATCGTGGTCGGTGTAGCGCTGGACACCTTGCAGCAGATCGAATCGCACCTTGTGATGCGTCACTATGACGGATTTATGAAGAAGGGTAAACTTCGCGGACGCGGAAGATAAGTATGATTTACCTGAAGTCTCATAATGAAATCTTAAAGATCCGCGCAGCCTGCCAGATAGTTGGTCAGCTATTGGATTTGCTTTCCAACATGATCGAGCCCGGTATATCCACCTGGGAATTAGACCATTTTGCCGAAAGCTTTATCCGCGATAGTGGCGGCAAACCAGCTTTCGAGGGTTATCAGATACCTGGACTCAAACCTTTCCCTGGGACGCTTTGCACCTCACCGAATAGCGTCATCGTACACGGATTTCCCTCTAAGAAAGTAATTCTCAAAGAGGGAGATATCATCGGCATTGATGTTGGTGCGATAAAGGACGGATATTATGGAGATGCAGCTCGTACGTATGCCGTGGGTAAGGTCAGTGAAGAAGCTTCCAGATTGATGGAAGTGACCCGCACTGCACTGTCAAAAGGTATTAGCGCCGCAGTGGATGGAGCTCGGGTGGGAGATATATCCTACGCCATCGGATCATACATTACAGAGCAAGGATACTTCGCAGCAGATGATCTCACAGGACACGGAGTAGGAAGAGAATTGCACGAAGATCCCCAAATTCCCAATACCGGGAGACGGGGCTATGGCCCGCGTCTGCAGGCCGGGATGACGCTTGCTATCGAGCCCATGGTAAATATCGGCACCAATCGTGTGAAAGAAAAAGGCTGGGAATTCTCTGTGGCCGATGGCAGCTTGTCTGCTCATTTCGAACACAGCATTTTAGTCACAAATGCCGAGGCAGAGATACTTACAAAAGCGTAAGCGAGGGAAGATTATGAGTAAATCAGGTGTGATCGAAGTGGAAGGCGTGGTAACCGAAGCCTTACCGAACACAACATTTCGCGTTGAGCTGGAAAATGGCCATGAAATTTTGGCTCATTCTTCCGGTAAAATGCGTATGCACTATATCAGAATCCTGCCGGGAGATAAGGTCAAAGTGGAACTCTCTCCATATGACCTCACGCGCGGCAGAATTACATACCGCTATAAATAAGAGATTTGCTATTTCCCCGCGGGGAAAAGCAAGGAGATAACAATGAAAGTCAAAGCATCAGTAAAGATAATCTGCAAGGATTGCAGAATAATCAAACGCCACGGCGTTATTCGCGTTATCTGCAGCTCAAACCCTAAACACAAACAAAGACAGGGTTAAAAAGGAGGACCAACTTGGCACATATTGCAGGTATTGAGATTCCAAGAACAAAGCGCCTCTTCATTGGTCTTACCTATATCTATGGCATCGGCAGAAGTCGCGCCATCGAGATATGTGATAAAGCTAATATCGATCCCATGAAGAAAGTCGCAGATCTTACAGTAGATGAAGAGAAATTGCTCCGTGATATCATCCAAAATGACTACATCGTGGAAGGTACACTGAGAACTCAGATCGCCATGAACATCAAACGGCTCATGGAAATTGGTTGCTATCGTGGTTTGCGCCACAAACGTGGTCTTCCGGTTCGCGGTCAGCGGACTCATACAAATGCCCGCACCCGTAAAGGACCCAGATCAAGCGCCATCAAAAAGAAGAAATAGGAGCGTAATACATGGCTAAAAAAAGCAGAGTAAAGAAAAAACGTGTACGCCTTTCCTTTGACGAAGGATTGGTATTTGTACATTCCAGCTTCAATAACACAATTGTTACGCTCACCGACCGTGCCGGAAATGCTTTGGCATGGAGCTCAGGTGGCAAGATCGGTTATAAAGGCTCTCGGAAAAGCACTCCCTTTGCCGCTCAAATGGCTGCTGCTGAAGTAGCAAAGATTGGCATGGAAATGGGAATTCAAAAAGTTGGCGTGATTGTTAAAGGTCCCGGAGGCGGCAGAGAATCTTCTATCCGTGCTATCAATGCTGCCGGAATCAAAGTAACCATGATCAAGGACGATACCCCCATCCCACACAATGGATGCCGTCCACCCAAGACCAGAAGGATATAAGGAGAAATCATGGCTAGATATACAGGACCTAAAGCAAAGATTTGCCGCCGTTTTGGTGAAAATCTCTTCGGGACCGCAAAATACGACCGCATCTTAGGGAAACGCAAATATCCCTCTGGGCAGCATGGCCGTCTGATGCGTCGCAAGGTTTCCGACTATGGCATGCACCTCAAAGAAAAGCAAAAATTGCGCCTTACTTATTGTCTGATGGAAAAGCAGTTTAAAAACTACTTTGTAAAAGCAGCTAAAGCTGGTGGTGTGACTGGTGACAACCTTTTGCAATTGCTCGAACGCCGTCTGGACAATGTGGTTTACCGCCTTGGTTTGGCGACCACTCGTATGCAGGCGCGTCAGTTTGTGAATCATGGCCATATTATGGTAAATTCCAAGAAAGTAGATATTCCTTCTTACCTATGTAAGGAAGGGGATATCATCGAGGTTCGTCCCAAAAGCCGCAACATGAAAATGATCATAGATGCTTTGGACAGCAGTGAAAGCACTTCACCCTACAGTTGGTTAACTATAGATAAAGAAAATATGCGCGGTAGCTTCGATAGCATTCCGGCCGCCAGCGAGATACCGGTCACAGTAGATCTGCGTCTCATCGTCGAATTCTACTCCAAGTAACCCCCACAGGAGTTTGATATGATGTATCTTGAACCCTTACAGATGCCAGAAAGCGTGGAATATGATAAAGAGTCATACTCGCGCAATTATGGCAGATTCGAAATTGGTCCCCTGGAACCTGGATTTGGTACTACTATGGGAAATACTCTCCGCAGAGTACTACTTTCTTCCATTCAGGGAGCTGCAGTTCGCTTTATCCGCATTGAAGGATTGCACCACGAGTTTACTCCGATTCCAGGAACAAATTCAGACTATCTGGACTTGATCCTGCGCGTCAAACAACTCGTCATCGAGTCCTCTACTGTGGAAGAAAGCACCATCGTACTGGAACACAAAGGCAAAGGTGTCATCACCGCCGGAATGATCCAGGAAAATGCCCATGTCAAGATTATCAACAAAGACCTGTATCTACTGGAAGTAACTGAAGATATTGATCTAAAGATTGAGATGATCGTAGGCATCGGACGTGGTTATGTGTCCGCAGATCGGCAAAATCCGGAAGGCAAACCAATGGGATTCATACCCATTGATAGCATCTATTCTCCGATTTTGAAGGTGAATTTCTCCGTTACCCATCAGCGTGTCAAAGAACGGATGAATTTTGACAAACTGATCCTGGAGATTCACTCAAATGGCGCTGTTGAACCGCAAGTCGCTCTATTCCTCGCTGCCAAAATCGTAAAAGATATGGCTGCCAAAATTAGCTTGTTTGAAACCGAACCTGAATATATCCGTGACATCGAGCTTGATCCTGATCTCGAAGAGAAAGAACGCATCTTGAACATGAGCGTCAAGGAAATTGAACTCACCGTACGTGCTGCAAATTGTCTTGAAATGGCACATATCGAAACCATTGGTGATCTCGTCTCCAAGACCGAAGCAGAAATGCTTAAGTTCCGCAACTTCGGTAAAAAATCACTCGAAGAAATCGTACAAAAACTAAAAAAATATGACCTGGAACTGGGTATGGATGTGGACAGCATCTATCGTCAAATTCGCGAAGCCAGAAGCCGCGGTGTGATCTCGCCAGAACCGATCAATCCTGCTCTGGAAAAAGATGAGGACACCAAAAAAATCGCTGATTTGAAAGATAAAGCTGAAACCACTACCCCGCGTAAACCCGTTCCCAGCCCCAAAAAGAAGGTGAAAAATGCGACATAGACTTCAAGGTAGAAAATTCGGACGTGAAACCGATGCAAGACGCCTGATGATGAGAAACCTCGTCAAATCAATGGTCGAACATGGTCAAATCCATACCACTTTGGCTAAAGCTAAAGAAATGAGACGCTTTGTGGATCGAGTGGTGACCTACGGTAAAAATGATACCGTACACTCACGCCGCCTCGCTTATAGTGTCCTGGGAGATCGTGATCTGGTCAAAAAACTCTTTGATGAAATCGCACCGTCATTCGCAAGTCGCAATGGTGGATACACAAGAGTGATTAAAGCCGGATTCCGCAGAGGTGACAATGCACCGATGGCTATCATCCAGTTTGTCGAAGAATCTGCTTCCACGACAAACAAAAAACATGATGCCATCAAAGCCGAAGATCTGAATAAATAAAGCCGTAAGGTTATGATATAAAAAGCCGGTGTGCATGCATGCCGGTTTTTTGCGTTTAGCAAAATGCTTTGCTCTTTTAGGGTAGTCCAAATAGGCGATGATTTGATATATCGGTGATAGCTTTAGTCACGTGGATATAGCAATGACCTTTCCGTAACACACTAAGCAGCATATAGCTGTATGGATCAGATCTTACAGATCAAGCGGCACTTTAGCTGAGCTAAGCTTTACCCAAAGACGTTTTGGACTTTGCATAGATGTAGTAAGAGAGAAGATAGGAAGCCCCGTGTGTTGCCAATAGATCGTTGCATGGGATGAGTATCTCTTATGTGAATCTGTAGTGGTTATTTATAGTAAGAGGACATAATGAGCATAGCAGAATATATTACTTGACAAGCTAAGCTGGGCTTATATAGTGACATCCGTAAAACTAGTTAATAAAAATCTAGAACTAGATAGGAGTAAAGCTATGCTTGGAGAGAGAATCCATGCTCTACGTAAAGAGCTTGGCATCAAGCAATATCAGATGGCGCAGGATATGGGCGTAAATGCCTCCGCGATTTCGCAGATGGAAAGCGGCAAAATCAATCCATCCATCGAGAGCATGCTGATGCTTTGGAGAAAGTATAAAGTAGATCTGCATTGGTTGCTTACCGGAGAAGGCGAGATGTTTTGTGAATCCAAAAACGAATTGGAAATGCACAAACACAAAAGCTGGGAGACCTTACAGCAAATGCTGAATAAGAGTCTGGAAGAGATAGCTCAAGCCAAAATGAACCTGGTGGATAGCTCCGTGATCGATATTCCTGTTGTGGGCGAGATCGCTGCAGGTGAGCCTGTGGAGAGCAATATTCCAGCCACGGACACCATCTCTATTCGCAAAGGTCAGATCAAGGGCAATCCTGGTAATTTTATAAGTCTGCGGGTAAATGGGCACAGCATGGAGCCTACTTTGCATCATGATGACATCGTAGTGATCAATCAATGCAGCGATTGGGAAAAGCTGTCCGGCAAGATTTGTGCGGTGCGCATTGATGGTGCCATCACGCTTAAGATGATGACTCTTGATCATAACACGGAGACGGTCGTTTTACTCCCGCTCAATCAGGAATACAAGCCCATCTTAATCAAACCGGAAGAGCATAGTGATCTTACCTTGATCGGGAATGTGGCATCTCTCTATCGGAGATTTTAGGGAGAATAACCGATTATTGCAGAACCGGGTGCGAGCAGCTTTATCCCGATAGTCCAGGCGACTTTTAAAGCGGTTTAATTGTGGGGGATTGGACTAGCAGAGGGCAAAATAGGGAAATCTCTTGACCAAATGCACAAGACAAAAAAGGTCGTACATAGAAAAAATATCATAAATGGAGTATAAATGCTTAAACTCGATCTTGATACAAGCTTGGTTGAGCGTAGCAGAGCCGCCGCAAAAAAGATCAGTTCTGATTTTGACTGGCTTTTTGAAGGCTACAGCTCAGTGACAATCGAGCGTACAGTATTGCGTCTCATGGGTGTAGATGGTGCCACACCAGACGGCAAACCCTTACCAAATCTTATTGTAGAACAATTGCAGAGTGCCGGTGCCCTGAAGAAGGGCGCAGCGATCTGGCTAGCTAATGCTATGCACCACAGATCCCTGACAGCTCAGGAAGTAGCCAACCTTGTAGGTTTAGGAGAGCTTGATCTTTGCAGTTTCCCTATGGCTGATGCAGAAACTATCTATCAGATTCTCAGTGACTTGACTCTGGAGATGATGACACATATAAAAGATCAACGGCAGGTGCGCGAGAATTATTTTGAAAAATATGGACAGCGTCGAAAACCGGCAATTTATGTAATTGTAGCCACCGGCAACATTTATGAAGATGTGATTCAAGCGAAGGCAGCAGCTCGCGAGGGAGCCGACATCATCGCCGTGATCAGATCTACCGCCCAATCCCTGTTGGACTATGTGCCTTATGGTGCTACTACGGTCGGCTTTGGTGGTACCTATGCTACTCAGGAAAACTTCCGCATTATGCGCAAGGCTCTGGACGAGGTCTCCGAAGAATTGGGACGTTATATCAGCCTTACGAACTACGCTTCTGGGCTTTGTATGCCAGAAATTGCGGCAATGGGTGCTATTGAGAGATTGGACCTAATGCTCAATGACGCCATGTATGGTATCCTTTTCAGGGATATCAATCCCAAGCGTACACTTTTGGATCAATACTTTTCTCGCATGATCAATGCCTATGCTGGGATCGAGATTCAGACGGGTGAGGATAACTATCTTACCACATCCGATGCAGTGGAGAAAGCATATACAGTCACGGCATCACAGCTTTTGAACGAAAGCTTTGCTCTCAAAAGCGGAGTAATTCCACAGAAAATGGGGTTGGGACACGCCTATGAGATCAATCCAGATCTGGAAGATAGCTTCTCTTATGAAGTGGCGCACGCTCTGCTCACGCGGGAGCTATTTCCGGATGCTCCGATTAAATATATGCCACCAACCAAATTTGCCAGCGGTAATATCTTCAAGACTCATCTCATGGATGCTATGTTTAATTTTGCTGGTCAGCTCACCGGACAGGGTGTGCAACTTTTGGGGATGATGACTGAGGCAATCCATACTCCTCATTTAGTGGATCGTTCTTTGGCGATCGAAAATGCAGAGTACATCTTCAAGGCGGTAAAAAATCTCAGTGATTCTTTGATGTTAAGTCCGGATAGTTTTATCAACCGCCGTGCCAATACAGTGCTCCAAGAAGCCACAGAGTTTTTGGAAAAAGTAGCATCCGAAGGTCTCTTTAGCGCTATGGCTGCTGGCGAATTTGCGGACATCAAGCGTCCAGAAAATGGCGGCAAGGGTCTTGATGGCGTTTTTGAAAAAGATGCCGACTATTTTAATCCCTTTATGGACAAGATGAAACAGGAGCTGGGCTTATGACACAGATTGTAAAACCATATGGTGATACCCTCAATGACGGCAAGGTTCAGCTTTCCTTTGCTTTGCAAGTAAAAGCAGATCCTCAGGGGAAAGAAGCAGCCAGAGTGCTGATTTTATCCATGGGGTTTATAGATGCCGAGATCACCTGCATGCGGGATCTGGGAGAAGGTTTTACTCATTTTATCGCTTATGCTGCGACTTCAGTCGGAGTAGATGTCTCCAAGATCAAGGTGAAAGTAGTGGAAACCCCTGTGATGGACATGGATGAAACAGATGAATATATCGAAGAACATCTTGGGCGTGAGATCACGGTGGTTGGAGCTTGCATTGAGAGCGATGCTCACACCGTGGGCATAGATGCAATCATGAATATGAAGGGCTACAATCATCGTTATGGCTTGGAGCGCTATCGCTATTTCAATGCGATCAATATGGGCGCGCAGGTGCCCTCAGAAGAGTTGCTTGCCAAGGCTCGTGAAGTCAATGCAGATGTGGTATTAGTTTCCCAAGTGGTCACTCAAAAGAACATCCATATCCAAAATCTCACGCGATTGATCGAGTTGGCGGAAGCCGAAGGGCTCAGAGACAAGATGCTCTTTATCTGCGGTGGACCGCGCATATCCCATGAACTCGCCATCGAGCTCGGCTATGATGCTGGCTTTGGTACAGGATCATATGCTACTGATGTAGCCAGTTACATCGCAATTACTTTGGCAAAGAAGCAGGGAAAATGATTTCTTTGCTCTTGATGATCTTAGCCTTGGGACTAATGATCACCATCCATGAGACGGGTCACTTTCTGGTGGCTCGAGCTTTTGGAGTGGGGATCAGGAAGTTTTCGATTGGGTTTGGAGCTCCCATCATAGAATGGGAAAGGCGGAACATCAAGTATCGCATATCTTGGATACCTTTGGGTGGTTATGTCAAGATGAAGGGCGAAGAGGAAGACGAAGAAGCTCCTGATGTTACCAATCCGGATGAGCTCTTTAGTAACAAAGCATGGTGGAAGCGTGCGCTGATAGGTTTTAGTGGTCCTTTTGCAAATCTGCTATTTGGTTTTTTCCTCTTTATCGTAGCTTTTATCATACCTCAGCAGATGGATGATCTGGCTCCGGTCATTTTTTCTGCAGAAGGAATATGGGCAGAACATTTTGAACCTGGAGATAGCCTCGTCGCTGTCAATGGCAAGGAAGTTTTCGGATTCAATGAATTTTTGATGGCTGTAAACCAGAGTGAAGAGGCAGAGATAAGCTATAAACGCAATGGCGAGCTCCTAAGCCTCAATATAGATAATAGCTTGCGTGATTCCTTAATTGTCAGTTTACGACCACAAGTATCAACGCGCATTGGAGAAGTCTTTGCCGGGATGCCTGCATGGCGAGCAGGACTCAAACCTGGAGACATCGTGCTGGAAGTAGATAGTGTTGCCGTAACTGATTGGTATGATATGCGAGATAGGATCATGAACAATCCGCGGGGAGTAGTGAATCTCACTTTGCAACGCGGTGACGAAATCTTCAATCGTCAGATCGTCTTAGAGGAAAACATTGCTGCGGATCAGGGCAAAATGATTGGCATCAGTCAGTATTTTCCGATTTCCAAAACTGTGCGCTACAACCCTATCGAAGCTGTACAATTGGGCACCTATTCCACAGGCAATTTCATCGTAATGAATTATCGTGGATTGTACCAATTAGCAAAGCGACCATGGCAGCTCAAAAACAATCTGGGTGGACCAGTTTTGATGGCTTCTATGTCTACAGAGATTGGGCGGCGTGGCTTTGGCAGTCTTTTGTTCTTTTTTGCTTCCATCAGTCTGATTTTGATGATCATGAATCTCTTGCCAATTCCAATATTAGATGGCGGGCTCATCATGTTCTGTGTAGTCGAAGGCATCATCGGCAGACCTATTCCACAGAAAATTCAAGGATTTTTGCAACAGCTAGGCTTCATCATACTGATTTCCTTGATGATCTTTGCTTTCTATTCTGATATTAGTAAGCTGGTCTATAGAATAATATATACGAGGTAAGATGGCGTTTAGTTTTACACTACAAGCCAAAAATGGTAAAGCCAGAGCGGGTGAAATTTCCACAAATCATGGTAAGATTCTCACTCCGGTGTTTATGCCGGTTGGGACACTGGGAACCGTCAAAGCGATGAGCCCACAGGAGCTTATGGATACAGATGCGCAGATCATTCTGGGCAATACTTATCATCTCTATATGCGCCCCGGACACGAGCTTATCCGCAAAGCTGGGGGGTTGCACAAATTTATCAATTGGCCATTGCCAATGCTCACTGATAGTGGTGGATTTCAGGTGATGAGTCTTGCCGCTTTGCGCAAAATCACTCGAGACGGAGTAAAATTTCGTTCTCATATTGACGGATCTTTGCACTACTTTACTCCTGCCTATGTAATGGAGATCCAGGAAGCTCTGGGGGCGGATATCATCATGAGCTTTGACGAATGTCCCCCATTTCCCGCCACGCGTGAGTATGTAGAAAAATCTCTGGATACAACTCTGCGTTGGGCAGAAGAAGGTCTGCGTGCGTTTAAGAACCATGAGAATCAAGCTCTATTTGGCATTGTGCAAGGCGGGATATATCCTGATCTTCGTGAGCGCTCAGCCCTTGCTCTGATGGATATGGATTTCCCGGGATATTCCATCGGCGGCTTGGCTGTAGGCGAAGACAAAGAGGATATGCTACGCATCACAGCACTGGTTAATGATATCCTCCCTCAGGATAAACCTCGCTATTTGATGGGGGTGGGAACTCCGGCTGATCTTTTGAATAATATAGCCAATGGAGTGGATATGTTTGATTGTGTGATGCCTACCCGCAATGCGCGTAAGGGCTCGATATTTACGCGTCACGGCAAGATGATCATCAAGGCAGCGCGCTATAAAGAAGATTTTCGCCCCATTGACCCCGAATGTACATGCTATGCCTGCACTAACTTTAGTCGGGCTTATATCCGCCATCTCATCACCATGAACGAGATTTTGGGCATGCGCTTAGCCACCATCCACAGTTTGCACTTCTATCAAGAACTTATGAGTATGGCAAGAAAAGCTATCATTGAGGGAAGATATGATGATTTTCTCTCTGAGATGCTGCCAGTTTTGGATAGAATAGTAGAATAGTACAGCATGCATAGAAATAGGAGGAATCCATGCGACTAAAAGATTTATCTGTTATTATCTTGATCGTTTGTGCTTTCTTTCCCATGGGACTTTTTGCACAAGAAATCCTAAGCGTTGAGCTTTCGACCAAACGTATTGATGAGGCTTCAGGATTGGCAATCAGTCGGGTTAATGATGGCATCCTTTATTGTCACAATGATTCCGGAGGAGAAGCTTCCATCTTTGCAATCGACACTGAGGGGCAGCTCGTCGCTGAGATCCAGATCCCTGGAGTAACAAATAGGGATTGGGAAGACATTGCCACGGCGATTGATCCACTGGATGGTAAAGCTTATATCTACATCGGTGAAATCGGAGACAATCAAGCAGCACATTCCTCCATCTATATCTACCGAATTCCTGATCTGGCAATCACAGATAGCCTGATGGTGGCTGAAGCTCCCACGATCTTTGAGGTCACCTATGAAGATCATCCCCGCGATGCTGAAGCACTATTTGTGGACTCAGTCAGCGGAGATGTCTACATCATCAGTAAACGGGAAGAACGAGTAGGCATCTATCGCCTTGATCATCCCCTCAAAAGTGGAGAGAAGAATGTGGCTAAGAGAATGGGAGATATGAATCTATCCTGGGTGACAGCTGCCGATATTTCACCGGATGGCAGCAAATTATTGGTGAAAAACTATGCAGAGATTCGCTTGTATCAGAAAACAGAGGGCGTTAGCATCACGCAAGCACTGATGGGCGAGGGCAAGAAAATGCCATATCAAATTGAGCCGCAAGGCGAGGCTATCTGCTTTGACCGCGCTGGCAAGAACTATTTCACTCTCAGTGAAGCTGTTGGAGATGCTCCGCAGACCTTGTATTATTATCGGTAACGCATAAAATAACAACGCCCTTCACATAGCTGTAACTCCTTATTTTCTCGTTTCTTGCTCACTTCTCAAATGAGGAAGAAACGAGGGAGGCGTGAAGTGAGCTTCTTTTGCAGGTAGTTAGGGGACATAAAAAAGCCCGTTGCCGGTTAACACCAACTACGGGCATGAGGTTCAGATTATGTGTATGTTTGTCGTATTACAGTCTAAACTCCTGTCCCTTTATCAAAGAGATTTGCCATTGTCTTCAGAGAACCTAAAAGAGCAGAGGATTCATAGGGTAGAACGACTGTCTTGTCGCCTTTTTGCACCAAACTTTCAAAGGCTGTGATGTATTTTAGTGCGATTTGATATTGAGCAGGGTCTACTTGATATTCCTTGAGAGCTTCAGCAACGAGTAAAATGGATTTTTTTTCTGCATCTGCAACGAGCAAGCGAGATTGAGCTTCACCTTCGGCGCGAGCGATTTTAGCTTGGCGGTCACCTTCAGCCACGCGGATTTGATATTCTTTCTCACCATCAGCGGTGAGGATCTTGGCGCGTTTGTCGCGCTCTGCTCTCATCTGTTTTTCCATGGCGTTACGGATTTCTTCAGGAGGTTGGATCTCTTGCAGTTCGACACGGTTTACCTTTACGCCCCATTTGTCGGTAGCTTCATCCAAGATTAGGCGCAGTTTGTTGTTCACGGAATCTCTGGATGTAAAGGTGAGATCCAGGGTCAGCTCACCAATAACATTACGTAGAGAGGTTTGAGTGAGTTTTTCGATGGCTTCCGGCAGGTTACCGATTTCATAGACCGCTTTGTAGGGGTCCGTGATTTGAAAATACAAAAGTGCGTTGATATTCATCGACACATTATCTGCTGTAATCACATTCTGCCGTGGAAAGTCATAGACATTTTCCCGGAGGTCAATTCTATTTTCTACTTTTTGAACTACCACTACGTTTCCACGGTAATCTTGTTTATTGTATCGCCAGTGAATAGGGCGCATTCTGTCAAATATAGGAACGATGAGATGGATTCCACTAGGCAAAGTACGATAATACTTTCCTAGACGTTCGATGATCACTACTTCAGCTTGTCTTACGACGATAACACCGCGTGCGATAAAGATCACAACCAAAGCTACAAAGACGAGTACGAGATATAAAGACATGTTTTTTACCTCCAGCTATATCTATATCCCATCCTATTTCAAGGCTCCGAATCTGGCAAGGGAAATTTTTAATGTATTAGTCAAGAACAACATCATCCTGAGTTTATGATTTAGAAGACAAGAGTTGAACTAAATAGCGGTAGGGTGGACAGCTGGCAAGGGCTGACGTTGCGGTTATGTGATACTCATCAGCAGACAAGCAAAATCCCGGCATGGATATGATCCTTGGGATAGTATAATCTGCTAAGCATGAGAGATTTGCAAAAACTTATTGACAAAAAACTCAGTATAGGCTTTAGTTCTTCAGAATATCTTGATTATGTATTTAATTCTTAACAGATTGATATTTTACGAAGATAACTAATCCTTAAAATAAGATGGAGGAAAGATGAAAAAAGTCCTTTTTATTGCTACGATCATGCTTGCTCTAATCATTCTTGCAGCTTGCGGACCTAGCGTGAAAGTGCAACGAGTAGATGCTGAGACCACTGCTGATCTCAGTGGGAAGTGGAATAGTACTGATAGCCGTTTGGTAGCAGAAGAGATGGTGCGCGACGTGGTTTCTCGTCCTTGGATCAACCGTTTTGCACAGGAGAAGGGGCGCAGCCCAGTGGTTATGGTGGGCACTATGCGCAATCTTTCCAGCGAGCATATTGAGATGCGCACCTTTGTAGATGACATCTCCCGAGAGCTCATCAATAGTGGCAATATCCGTTTTGTAGCCTCTCCTGAAGATCGTGAAGAAATCCGCGAAGAGCGGGCAGACCAGCAATATTATGCTTCCGAAGAGAGCGCTAAGCGCATGGCAGCAGAATTGGGAGCGGACTTTATCCTACAAGGTTCGATCAAGACCATCCTTGACCGTGTAGATCGCACTCAGGCAAAATTTTATCAAGTAGATATGCAGTTGGTGAATGTTGAAACCAATGAGACTGTCTGGATGGGCAGCAAAGAAATCATGAAGATCGTGGAAAGCTCAAGATTCAAAAAGTAAAATGAATCCTGCGCAGACCGGAAAGATAATTGTTAATCTCCTGCAGATCCTGTTATTCGGGATCTGTGGGATTATTTTGGCTTCATGTGCAGCTAATATCCGTTCTGAACATACGATAGCTACCCTCGATCAAGCACTGTATCAAAAAGACATTGATGCGGCATTGACGATCGTGGACAAACCCAAGGCCTACAAGGACAAAGAAAAACTGCTCTACTACTTGGATGCAGGGATGCTACATCACTATAAGGGGAATTGGGAAAAAAGTAACGAACTTTTGCAAATGGCTGAAGACACCATCGAAGAGCTATATACAAAGAGTCTCTCCCGTGCAGCAAGCTCAGTGCTCCTCAACGATAACTCTCTGGAATATTCCGGAGAAGACTATGAAGATGTCTATATCAATGTGTTTAAGGCGTTGAACTATTTAAATTTAGGAGATATTGAGGCAGCCTTGGTGGAAGTTCGCCGGGTGGATTATAAGCTAAGCTATCTCGAGCAAAAGCATGCACGCATAGCAAAGGAAATGAACAATAATGAGGATGTCCAGGTAGAGATAAAATCTGGGAAATTCCGTTTTCACTCATCAGCACTGGCAAGATATCTTTCCATGGCACTCTATGCGGCAACTGGTCAGTATGATAATGCCCGGATAGATTATGAAAACGTGCTCTTTGCTTTTCAAAGTCAACCCGAGATTTATCCCTTTCAACCTCCCGAGATCTCTCAACCTCAGAGAAATCGGGAAGCTCAACCTTTACGAGTTGTCAGTTTTGTAAATCGCGCACCATACAAGCGTGCGCGCGAGATGCACATTCATACATCAAAGGATCTTTTACTCATTGGCAGTGTGGATGAGGATATCGAAGTCTTTCCAATTGAATGGAAAGGGATTGAAGAGGGCTACTATTTTAAGTTTTCTATTCCCTATCTTGTGCAAAGAGATCCCCGCATCGGACGAGTGGAGGCGGTGACTTCTGATGGTAAACGCTATAGACTGGAGAAATTAGAAGATATGGGCTTGGTCGCGCAGCGCAGTTTTGAGGTTAAAGAGCCCATGATCCTGCTCAAAAGCGTAACGCGCTGCATACTAAAAGGTCTTGCTGCCCAAGAAGCTAAATCCAGAGCGAATAATGGGAGCTCCTCTGTGGGTGGATCACTAATCAGTCTGGCGGCGGATGCTGCCATTCTTTTTGGAGAAAAAGCCGATCTGAGGATCTCGCAGTTTTTCCCGGCTGAGGCATATGTCGCAGAAATTCCATTACCGGATGATACAGATAGCATCCGCATCGAATACTTTTCTCCTGAGGGCTTTTTAGTGTATGCGGAGACGCGGGATCTAGGGCAAACAGCAAATGCTTCCAAACTGATCAGTACCTGGTGCTTTTGAAACAAAATAAAAATGATAAATTGGAGTGAACATGGAAATCCGAAAACTTGAGCAGATGTTTGATGTGCTCAAAACTCGAAGTAAGAAACGTCTTGTTGCAGCGTGGGCGGTTGATGCCCACACCTTACTTGCCGTATCAGAGGCAGTAAAAATGGGTATCGTCGAAGGTATCCTCGTTGGGGATAAAGATTTGATTTATAAGGCGTGTGAGGAAAACAATATTGATCCCTCTCTCTTTACGATCGAACAATGCACCAGCGATATGGATGCAGCCGATATGGCAGTGGATCTCATCAATCAAAATAGGGGCGACTTCCTGATGAAAGGCTTGCTCCCCACAGATCGCTATATGCGTGCTATTTTGAACAAAGAACATGGGCTGATGGATCCCGGAGCAATCCTTTCTCATGTGACGGTTGCAGAGGTTAAAACCTATCATAAGCTGCTGATCTTTGGTGATGTGGCAATCATCCCACTTCCGGATTTGAAACAGAAGTTGGCGATAATCAACTATCTGATTAAGGTTGCGCAATTTTTGGGGATCAAAGAGCCCAAAGTTGGACTGCAAGCTGCAAGCGAGCAGACTTTGCCCAAGATCCCTTCCTGTGCGGATGCTGCGATCATTTCCAAGATGGCACAACGCGGACAGATCAAGGGGGGCATCATCGAAGGTCCTCTGGGTATGGACTTGATTATTGACAAGGAAAGTGCCAAGATCAAGGGCATGAAAAGTGAAGTATGTGGCGATGCAGATTGCATTCTATTCCCAAATATAGAAGCAGGTAATGCTTTCTACAAAACGATTGGGAAACTTTTGAATTCCAATCTATGTGCGATCGTGATGGGGGCGAGAGTGCCATGCGTGCTGACTTCACGTGGTGATAGCGAAACTTCAAAACTATATTCGCTTGCTCTTGCAGCGATGTTGGCTTAATCATGAAACATCTAAGCGAGATAGTTACAAAAGCTAAAGCTTTGGGGCAAAAGACGAAGATTGCTGTGGCGATGGCAGAAGATGCCAATACTATGGGCGCAATTGCTCGGGCTACGAGCGAAGGGATCATAACGCCCATCCTGTTTGGTTCTCAAGCTCGCATCATGAAACTTCCCGAAGCAAAGCGATTGCCAGAAGGTTCTTACCAAATCGTTGATATTCCGGATCCCATCGTCGCCACTAAAGAGGCGGTGCGTATGGTGAAATCCTCTCAAGCGGACGTGCTCATGAAAGGCTTGGTAGGTACGGATCAGTTTTTACGAGAAGTATTGAATAAAGATTATGGCCTTCTTGCTCCGAAAGCCGTGATGAGCTACACCTGTGCACTGGAATTGCCTAAATATCATAAATTGTTACTCATCTCAGATACTGCAGTCTTGCCGTATCCAGATCTAAATCAGAAGATAGCAATGGTAAACTATAGCGTGAGGATGGCACATTTGCTGGGGATCAAAGAGCCCAAAGTAGCGCTGATCTCAGCTACGGAAAAAGTCTCCCAGGGAATGCCAAATACTTTGGATTATGCACAAATTTCCAAGATGGCAGAGCGTGGGCAGATTAAAGGCTGCACGGTCGATGGACCGCTTGATATCTTTTTGGCTTGCGATCCTAGCAGTGTGGAGATCAAAGGTGTTTCCACCCCAATTGGCGGGGATGCGGACATTCTCATCTTCCCCGATTTGGAGACAGCAAACGCTTTTTATAAAGGGCTCATGCTCTTTGCCGGAGGCGAATTGGCGGGGCTCATTCAAGGGACTTCTAAACCTGTAATAGTGATGAGTCGCAGCGAAAGTGAAAACTCCAAATACTATTGCATCGCCTTAAGTTGCCTAATGAAGGAGGAATCATGAAACTGGCAATAGCAAGTGATCATGCCGGATATGTGCTCAAGGAAGCCATCAAAAAAGCTTTTGATGAACACCAATTTGTGGATTTTGGTACCTACAGTGAGAATAGCATGGATTATCCCGATGTAGGCTATCCTGCAGCTTGGGCAGTATCCAAAGGGGAGTGTGAGATGGGTATCCTCATCTGCGGCAGTGGAATCGGCATGAGCATCACCGCCAATAAGGTGCCCGGAATCCGCGCAGCGCTGTGTTCAATGACCGATATTGCTCGGCTTTCCAGAATGCATAACGACGCCAATGTCCTGGTTTTAGCAGGGCGCTTTACCGCTGAGGCATATGCCAAAGAGATAGTCAAGGTCTGGCTCTCCACTTCTTTTGAGGGCGGCAGACATCAGAATAGATTAAAAAAGATACATCAAGGAGAAACGAAGTGAAACACATCCAACAACAAGATCCTGAGCTCTTTGCAGCAATGAGTGCGGAGCTTCATCGTCAGCAGGAAAACTTGGAATTGATCGCCAGTGAGAACTTTACTTCGATGGCAGTCATGGAAGCTCAAGGCAGTATCCTAACCAACAAATATGCCGAAGGCTATCCCTATCGTTGGAGCAAAAAAACCGGCAAAGTAAACTATAATCTTTATGGGCGCTATTATGGTGGTTGCGAATATATAGATGTGGTGGAACGCCTGGCTATCGAACGCGCGAAAAAGCTTTTTGGGGCTGAGCATGCCAATGTACAGCCTCATAGTGGATCGCAAGCAAATATGGCTGCATATTTTGCCTTGGTCAACCCTGGGGACACTGTCCTGACTCTTGAACTATCCCATGGCGGACATCTGACTCATGGGCATCCACTCTCCTTTAGCGGACAGCTCTATAATATAGTGCACTACACCGTGAGCAAAAAGAATCAGCAGTTTGACTATGACGATATCGAGCGTTTGGCTATCGAGCACAAACCGAAGATGATCCTCACTGGGGCATCAGCCTATCCCAGAAAGATAGATTTTGCTCGTTTCCGTGAGATTGCAGACAAGGTGGGAGCTCGTTTTGTGGTCGATATGGCACACATTGCGGGTCTGGTTGCTACCGGCTTGCACGACAATCCCGTCCCCTACGCCGATGTGGTGACAAGTACAACCCATAAGACTCTGCGTGGCCCGCGGGGAGGTCTCATCCTCTGTAAAGAAGAATTTGCCAAAGATATCGATAGCAAGGTGTTTCCTGGCATCCAAGGTGGACCCTTGATGCATGTCATCGCCGGGAAAGCTATGGCATTCCAAGAGGCCTTGCAGCCGGAATTTAAAGCCTATATGAAGCAAGTAGTGGAAAATGCAGCAGTTTTGGCTGAAGCTCTTAAACAAGAAGGTTTTGATCTTGTTTCTGATGGCACCGATACACATCTGATGCTCATTGATCTTGGTCCGGAAGAAAAGGGTGGTCCCAGCGGCAAAAAGATGGAAGAAGCCCTCGATAAAGCAGGTATTACAGCAAACAAAAATACCGTTCCTTTCGACACGCGAAGCCCCTTTGTGGCAAGTGGGATCAGGTTGGGAACTCCTTCTGTAACAACACGCGGCATGGGCTCAGAAGAGATGAAAATCATTGCCTCTTTCATTGCCAAAGTTCGTGACAACATAGACAACGAAGAAGAACTTGCAAAGATCAAAGAAGACGTAAACGCACTCACCGCCAAATTCCCGCTATATCCAGAACTTTAATAAATTTCACACCTCAGATGGAGCTATCTCGGCTCCATCTGAGAATTATGACAATATCACCAGCATCCAAGCCGGTGATGGAGGAGCAAATGGAATACATAGCCATAGCATTGTCTGTCATATCCATAGTTTTACTATTTATCCTTTTGAGACGCAAAACAGCTTCCAACGAAGAAGAATTAATAGGGCTGAAACAAGAACTTGAGATCTTTTCACGCAGCCTCAAAGATACCGAAAGGAGCATTCGTGATGACCTACTCAAACAAAATGCTGAAAATCGTATGGAGCTTTCGACTCAGCTCAAGCAGGCAAATGAAAGCCAGATCAAAATTGCCACGGATTCACGAACGGAACTGGCAAACACACTTTCCGCGCTCGGCAAACAACTAAATGAGGACTCTTCCCAAAACCGAGTGGAACTGACTCGAGCCTTGAATGATCTCTCAGAAAGCCTATCCCGCAAGCTGAGTGAGCTTACTGCTGGAATCTTGGAACAATCTGAGAAACTACAAAAAGGTATTGATGAGAAAATGGATAAGATCAGAGTCAGCAATGAGGCAAAGCTTGAAGAAATGCGTTTGACGGTTGATGAAAAACTGCACGCCACGCTCGAAAAACGCCTTGATGAGTCTTTTACCCAAGTCAGCAAACGCTTGGAAGAAGTGCATAGGGGTTTGGGCGAAATGCGCAATCTAGCAACCGACGTTGGCGGACTCAAACGCGCTCTGGAAGGGGTGAAGCCCCGCGGTATATTGGGGGAATTGCAGCTTGAAAAACTCCTTGATGAGGTTCTTACCCAAGATCAATATGTTAAGAATTTCAAACCCAATCCCAGAAGGGATGAAGTAGTGGAATTTGCCATTATTCTGCCTGGCAAAGATGATGTGGACTCCAGAGTTTATTTGCCCATGGATGCCAAATTCCCGATTGAGGATTATTACAAGCTCGTTGATGCTTTTGAGGGTGGGAATCGTGCTGATATCATCAGTGCACAAAAAGATGTAGCAAATCGAATTAAATCCAGCGCTCGCGACATTAAAAACAAATATCTGAATCCACCGCGCACTACTGATTTTGCCGTTCTCTTTCTTCCCTTTGAAAGTCTATATGCTGAGGTGCTGCGCATTCCGGGGCTCTTTGAATTGATCATGCGTGAATATTCAGTAATCATTTGTGGACCGACCACTGCTGCAGCTCTTCTAAACAGCCTGCAAGTTGGGTTTAAGACTCTTGCTATTCAAAAGAAAAGCAGTGAGGTCTGGAACGTCCTTGCTGCGGTCAAGAAGGACTTTAAACTCTTTGGAGAAGTGTTGGATAGAACTCGCAAAAAGATTGATTCTGCAGGTAAGGAATTGGATGGAGCATATCATCGCAGTCGCCAGATAGTCAAGAAACTAGATAAAGTGGAAGAGCTACCACAACTGGAATTGCCATCGCAAAAGGTCATAGAAAATGAAGCTGAAGAGGACGATTGATGCTGGTCATCTTGTGTCTCTACGAAAGCGGATACGCTCCTCTTTGCTGAGTTTCTCGGTGGCATATTGGATGATGAGACGAGCAGCCGTATTTCTGTATTTATACAAGAAGTCCTCCACTACTTTGGGATGAACTTTCCAGAGCTCTCGCAAAAACCAGCCTGTGCCTTGGTGTACCACTCGTTCGGGGTCGGTCATCAATGGACTGATAAAAGTTAAAAGAGATTCTGGTTCATGCTCTTTCTTGATTTTGATCAGGCTCACGGGAACTGCCCGCCGTGTCCATTTCGAGCTTGATCTTAGCCAAGGCTCAAATTCCTGGTAATGAACCAGCTCCTTTTGCAGAAAATATGGCAAGATTTTGCTGCATAGATAATCAGCGTGCGCCCAGTTCCCCACTCCAAAGTCAAACCAACGTTTGAGCTCTTTGAAAGTTTCTTTGTCAAAGTCTTTTAGTCTGATCTCACTGAGATTGATGGCGAGGCTTCCCATCTCGTATTTGCCGCGGGTAAAAAGCAATAATCCCAGGTCGATGATCTGCTGAGGCGAAAGAGACTTGTGAGTTTCGGAGATTTCTTTGGCAAAGTCTTTGATGGCTTTGGCATCTACACCCCAGGCATCATAGCCATCTTTGAAATAGCGGGCATATTTGACTACATTAGCGGGATTTGCCCGCGCCGAAAAGTGCTCTTCAGCAGAGGATATAATTTCCCGATAGATTTGTGCATCCTTGATGTGCATTATGTTCTCCTTTAGACAGGCTGTTAGTCTCATAATATAGAATAATAGTCTTTGCAGGGTAAGCCATCAAGATTTATGATCATTCCCCGCATGGCAGATTAGGTCTTCAATCATGCTGTGCACAGATAGTTGCCAAGGCTGTGTGATTTACTATAAAGAGTCACCCAAATTTGAAAATGGGGATCACTTGAGCAATGGGGATAGGGCTTTAAAGACTGTTGACCATTCCATCTGTGGAATTCACGAGTGAGAATCTCTGACCATTTTACGAGAATTTTAGCTGAAATGCATCATTTTTGTCCAATTTTGCCGTTTATAGCCCTCAGAAAGCCCCTAATCTCTTCATTTCTATGTCCATCCATAAATACGGGAACGTGCTTTGGACTCCACCAAAGTTGCATCCACATTTACACCTTCATTGATCTTGATGTTATACTTGAATAATTGGAGATTGATTTTTTGTAAAAGCTTCTCATAGATACCCATTTCCGAGAAACGGCTACGCCAACGGCTTATTGTGGAATGATCAGGAACGGGATTCTCCATACTCAATTGACAAAACCACAGGAACATGATGTTGAAACCCAACTGCTCTTCCATCTGGTAATCGGAAAGCTTATACCAAGACTGAATGAGCATGATCCGGAACATAACCTCGGCTGAATATGCGTCCCTGCCGGCTACCGAAGTCCTTCGGATCTCAACTTTGCTAAGAACCTTATTGATTCTCTTCCAGTTTATCAACATCTTTTAAAAAAGTGTTTGCGGTTTGCCAGGCGATTGGCAATCTCTTGATCGGCGAGGGTTAGGGTCTGCTTTTCCATGATTAGCTCCTGTGTAATGTTGGAGCTAGCATAATGATCGTACCTAATTTGTAAAGTATTATTTACATATACTTTTTGTTCTGTTTTACGTGCAACGATCTTCTGATATTAGAGTGCATTACAATCTGATCACTGAAGTTGTAGACGCCGGGAGGGATGTAAATTTGAGCATGAATGCCATGAAGCGATGGTCTATCCTTTAACCAGTCTATTAACCCATTGATGATTGGGGAATTGTCAAATCCATCCCCAGTTTGTGCATCCGGAATAGGTACATCGACTTCCATCTGCAAATAGGTTATACTGTCAGGAATTGATGTTACATCTATTATAAACAAAGAATCTATCGCAGCATTTGATCCGGCAGCTTCCCAGGCGGCTATGGGAGCACATGTCATCTCATTGTCACTAAACTCGCTATTAAGGGAAACCAGCCAGGAATCTAGAGAAGGGTCTGCCATCAGTATGCATGATAATGAAAGCAGTAACAACACAATGATAAATTTGTACATTTTCATAAGCACCTCAATACACCATTACGAAAGCATAAAAATACACTTTCGAGCCATCCCAGGTGGGGGCTATGTTTATAAACTCTGCTAATGATAGCTCACTATTGCTTTGCAATATTACTGTGTCCTCTCCGGTATCAAGATAGTATACATGAAGTTTTTCGGGATATCCTGGACTGACGTAAAAAACCCTGTTGACATCCTTACACATTACGCCTATGAATCTGGACGCATGATCATTCTTTACGGGGAGATTTATTCCACTCTCACTTTCTTTATCAAAGACACGTATGAAATAATTATTGTAAGTTGTGTTAAACAGATGAGCAACGTAACGTTGATCCTTCGATATAGAGAACATCGAATATGGGTACATGCTTCCTCCTCTAGAATCCACAGTGCTTCGATCGCTTCCATCAAGTTTTGAACGTAACAAACCCGCTTTTTCGTAGTATACATAGTTTTCTATCTCAGAGTAGCTCGGATTGAATGAGACTGTGTCAGGGCTTGGAATAATGTCAGATTCTCCTGTAATCAAATTGTGCCAATACATGTATTCTGTTTCTTTAGTCGGATACCCGAATCCATTCGATGAGTATGTGAGGTAATTACCCAAATCCGAGACGATGGGGTTTCTTAACCACCTGATAGATTGGGTGGTTAGCTGTGTAAGTTTATAGTCTGGATAGCTGAGCTGATAGATGTTTTTATCTGCAGCAAAGAACAGCTTGCTACCATCTGGAGATTGAGAAAGCCGTGAAGGTCGATGAATGAGGGTTAGATTGTCCGGGGTAATCTGTATAGGGCGAATTGTATCCGTTTCCGATATCCACAGCTTTTCCCCATAGAAGATGATCCTATCGTCTTTGGTCATGTAGATGTCCCAAAACCCGGTAGTACCAAAGCTCAAGTCCACCTTCTTTATCATCCTGAATCCCGTCCCATCGGCATTGATACTGCAAAGCCAGGGATCGGGGCGTGGAATATATGGCTCTGATGTGTAGAAACAAGATCCGAGGATCAGTAGTAAGCTCAAGGGCATTAAATAGTATAGATATTTCTTCATGATCTCATCCTATTTGTTCGATTTGTTATAGTTTATGAGCTTGTAGTTGCT
>JASKKR010000014.1 GCA_030154085.1 Candidatus Cloacimonadota bacterium
GAACACAGAAGTTAAGCTCGTCTGCGCCGATGGTACTGCACGGGCAACTGTGTGGAAGAGTAGGTCGCCGCCATCGCTAACGCCTTGTTGCGTTATAATTGATAGTAATCTGCCAGCGCTTTATCTGGGATATAATGATCTTAAAATATCTCTGCAGAGACCGTATTTTACTGAGCTGAAGTGTAACTGATACAGCCATCACTGGGGGAATGCACTTTTTGCTCCAATTAATTTACAACTAGAAAAGATACATCTTGACTAAATCCGATATATCTCTACTATAACATTTATTATTTACTAAGGAGTTTCCATGACCAGAATTATTGTATTATTTCTTATAACCATCTTGATCCTCAGTGCCTGCGCCGGCAGTGAGCGCTTCAAAGAAGGCGGTAAACGGGCAAACTTCTTTCACGGTATCTGGCATGGCTGGATAGCCCCGTTCAGTTTGATCTTGAGCTTCTTTAGTGACGGAATCAGGATGTATGAACCCAATAATACCGGCTGGAGTTACGACTTTGGCTTTTATATTGCTATTATAGGCGGTTTTGGTGGATTGGCGCTGACCCGCAAGAAATACAAAAAGCATGACTAAGACCGGACTTTTGCACCATGTGGAAATCTATGTAGACGATCTGGATGTCACAAAAGACTTCTGGGGCTGGTTTCTGAAGCGCCTGGACTATAGCGTCTTTCAGGAATGGAAGGCAGGCATCAGCTACAAAAAGGCAGAGACATATCTGGTCTTTGTTCAGACCGAAGAGCGCTACCGGACTGAAAAGTATCACCGTTGCCACAGTGGGCTGAATCACCTGGCATTTCACGCAGAATCTCAAGAAATGGTAGATACAATCACTGACGAACTTAGAGAAAGGGGCGTGAAGATATTGTATGAAGACTGTCATCCTTATGCAGCGGGGGAGGATTGTTATGCAGTGTTTTTTGAAGATCCTATGCGTATGAAAGTGGAATTATGTGCCTACTAAGCAGACATATAATCATAAAAGAATCAATAGATGGATAATTGGAGATGGTGGAACAAATATTGCACCATTAGCATGGGATAATATGATACTTAAATAGATATGACATAAGGGGTTTTGATGGATAGAGAGATTCCGGCATATGAACGCATACGCAAGAAGCTGAAAATAGTACCTTTGATTATTGTCATTATTATTCTGCTGGTATTGGGGCAAATATGGCTTAGCAAGCATCTCAAGAATGCGGTTGTTCGTGAGAGCGACATTTTCACCGCGAAAGTGCAACGAGGAAGGATGGAGGGCTCATTTAGCGCCGAGGCAATAGTCACTCCATTGAGCACATACAGGGTAGAAGCCATGACTGGAGGCAAAATTGAGGTTATCTACTATCAGCCAGGAGACTACGTGGAGCAGGGACAAACAATCCTCAAACTTAGCAATGATGATCTGAAACTAAATCTATTAGCACAAGAAGCAGCGGTTACAGATCAGGTTAATAACTTAAGCAATGCGCGTATCCTGAAAAATCAAAGCTCACAGAGTCAAAGATTAAAAATCGCTGAGGCCCGAAACGCACTGACCAGAGAACGATGAATATATCTTCAGAAACAAGAACTCAGACGTCAAGACTTCATCTCTGAAGAAGAATACCTTTTAGCAGAAGAAGATTACCAAATAGCAGGTAGCAGATATGAGTATCTGCTGGAAGAAGCGCGAACGGACTCGCTGTTTAGAGAGCAACAGATTGTGCAGTTAGAAGCAGCAGTGAAACAACTGCAACTAAGTTTACAGCAAATACGCAATCGGCAATCATCATCATGATCGCGATAGTTTTTATCCCTCTATATTTAAACATTCTCAAGGCATATAAGGCAGGTCCAAATCGCTATCTGCAAGCGGATTAAGGAGAAAACAATGGTAGTGCTAAAGAACATAAGCAAGATTTACAGAACCGAAACAGTAGAAACCACTGCTTTGCACGAGGTGAGTCTTAGTATTGAAAAAGGCAGTTTCATCGCCATCAAAGGTCCATCCGGATCTGGGAAAACTACGCTCTTAAATATTATGGGATTAATGGATCGACCCAGCAAAGGCGAAATGATCTTTGCAGGGGCAAACGTTAGCTCGCTCAGAGAAAAAGATCGGAACAAATTACGCCGCAAAAGTATAGGTTTCCTCTTTCAGAAGTTCAACCTGATTGGATCGCTTACTGTATTTGAAAACGTGGAACTTCCTCTTCTATATGAGAAAGTTGATAGTAATACCCGAAGGGAGAAAGTGATGGCTATGCTTCAGCAATTGGGACTGGAAGCCCGGAAAGACCACTTCCCTCATCAACTTTCCGGGGGACAACAGCAAAGAGTGAGTCTTGCTCGCTGTGTAATAAATGATCCTCAGCTGATCCTTGCCGATGAGCCCACCGGCAATCTGGATAGCCATAATGGCGAGGAAGTAATGCAACTGTTAACTGATTTACACAAAAGCGGCCGCACAATCGTGATGGTAACTCATGACGACAAATATGCAGGATATGCCGAGCAGGTCATTCATCTAAACGATGGTTTGATAGTGTAAGTCGAGAATTTCGGTTATTCTCTTTCGAGCACTTCCAGCATTCTCTGAGCCACATTCTGCCCAAAGATATCGGGATGAGTTTCTGGCTTTTGGAAGCCCGATATTGCCGAGGGGAAGCTGCTATCTTCAGGTGGCAGGAGCATATTCCACCCGCTTTCAACCGTCTCTACCCATTCGGTTTCCGGGCGCAGAGTCACGCAGGGTTTGCCCAGAATATAGGCTTCTTTCTGGATGCCGCCGCTATCAGAGAGCATTAAGCTGCAATTATCCATCAGCATCAGGAAATCCAGATAAGCCTGGGGCGCCACAAAGCCGATATTGGAGAATTGCTTATTGGGGAGAGATTGCAATATCTTGCGGGTGCGGGGATGCACGGGGAAAACGATCTTGGTACCGAGGGAATCCAGCGAGCTGAGAATGTGATTCAGTTTTTTAGGATCATCCACGTTGTAGGGTCGATGCAGAGTAAGTAGGTAATACGGTTGATCTGCTTTCAGTTTCAATTCATGTAAGACTTTTGATTCCGCGCGCGCTTTGTCAATTCCGAAGGCCAGAGAATCCACCATGATATCTCCCACCAAGTGACATTTATCCGTCAAACCTTCCCGCTGCGCATTTTCCATGGCTTTTTGAGTGGGGACTAGCAGAATATCGGAAATGTGGTCGGTTACGATGCGATTTATTTCTTCCGGCATACTGCGATTGAAACTTCTCAGACAAGATTCGACGTGTGCGATCTTGATCTGCAATTTAGAAGCAGCCAAAGCTCCGGCGAGGGTTGTATTTGTGTCTCCATAGACTATTAAGAGATCAGGTTTTTGTTTGATCAGGATTGGTTCTAGCAGTGACAGTATCTCTGCTGTTTGCACAGCTTGTGTACCGCTACCGACGCTCAAGTTAAAGTCCGGAGCAGGGATTTCCATATCTCTGAAAAAGACTTCATTCATCTGAATGTCATAATGCTGTCCGCTATGTACGATCAATTCTTCATGTCCGGCAGCACGGATCACTTTGGATAGAGGTGCCAATTTAACAAACTGGGGACGAGCTCCGACCACTTGGATTATTTTCATGCTTTCTCCTGGTTAGCGTTTAATGGGCAGGAAGACTATTTCCACATCGTTTCCCATATGATTTCCATAATAATCTTGGCTATCTCCATGGATGATTAGGCTATATGAGCGGTAGTTGATGAGCTCTTGCACTGGCTCTAGAATTACCTTGCGCCCTTGAATGTGGACTATTCTAAATTCTGCTTCAGCTTTAGTATCACTGACCATGAGGCTAAGATGGAGATTGTCGCGAGTCATAATCTCCGAGAAGGTTAGTTCAATCTGTGGCTTCGTATTATCGATTGTAGCTCCATGGCGTGGGACACTTGATATCAGGCGTGGGGGTTGGTCATCCTTGAGCGTATGAACAGTAAATCTGATTGAACTATCAACGCTGAGATTACCTTTGGCATCTTCCATATTTCTCATGCGAAGAGTATAACTGAGGGAATCGAGTTGGGTAGTGAGGATTCTTAATATATCACCTTGAAGATATTGATGCAAGATTTCGGGAGGCTGAACTTCATCAGATGTGATTTCCAAAATGCCAAATCGGTCAATTGGCTTATTGAGGTGAACTTCTAACTCATGAGGAGAAACGACTTGGATTTGTCGTATCTGTGCCAGAGTAGTATCAACATATGCCATATTCAGATCCATAGTTGTTCTCGCTTCGACTAAAACAGGCGAATCAAAAAATGGTTCTTGAGTTACATCATAGTGTCCGTTTCGGTTTTTATCGATATAGGCTCTGAGATTATAGCTCTGAGGGATAAGAGATGGAATCTCATATGAAGCTCCGCGCGCTTCGTCCATCATTACTAATAGTGAATCGGCACTAAAGAGAGACATAATGATTGGCAGACCATTATCCAAAGGATTCTCATAATTAATTAAACCAGATAGTCGCGCAGTTTCTGGTTCTCCATGACGAAATACAAGAGTATTGGCTCTCTCCAGATTGTTACCTCGCAAATCTTTGAGTCTGGTTGAAAGTGTCACAAAGTATATTGTATCATCTTTGAGCTCGTCGATAATCTCAATCCGCAAAGTAGATCTAGAAAGAGAGATTCGCTTTTCAGAGACGGGGGGATAGATGTATACGGAACTAGTGATGGAACTCCTATCCATTGGCTTAGAAAAATCTATCTCAATCACTTTGCTGGAAATATCACCCATAATGGCTGGTGAAGATGAGAGAACAGTTGGCATTTCTGTATCTTTGTCACCTCCTGTGGGACTACGTTTGCTGCCACATGCCACTAACCCTGATAACAAAAGCAAGCTCAAAACAATTCTTAATAATTTCATAATTCTTTCCTAAGGATATACTTACCCAAGGCATCATATTCCAGATTTACTTTATCTCCATTTCTAAGAAGGGGAATATTGCTATTTTTAGAAGTATGTTCGATCAGAGCTACTGCGAATTCTCTTGCTCCCAAGCTGGCAACGGTGAGACTTACGCCATTGATCGCGATGGACCCTTGCGGAATTACCAGTCTTCTGTCCTGATGATGAAGCTCAAAGTAATAATATGCAGATCCTTGCTGTTGCTTCCGCAAAAACTTCACAGCTCTATCGATATGTCCCATAACCCAATGCCCATCGAGACGGTCTCCTATCTTTAAAGCTTGTTCAAGATTAAGCATGTCACCGATTTTCCATGCTCCGGCTGTAGTCTTCTGCAGAGTTTCATCCATCAATTGAACTGTGAAAGATTCATTGTCAAATTCCAACACAGTCAGACATATACCGTTGCAGGCAATGCTAGAACCAATCTTGATATCCTCATAGTTACTAGGACGAACGATCGTAAGATATTTACCTCTGGCAAAAGTTCTGATATTTTTAATGGGGCTGAGCGCTGTAATGATTCCGGTAAACATGGCTCAAAGGCGAAAACGTCTCTCCCAAGCACTTTTGAGAGTGTTGCTGCTACTATATTCCAGATCTCCACCAAATGGCAAACCAGTTGATAGACGAGTGATGCTTTGCACTTTGTCACGAAACAATTCCCACAGATAGTGCATTGTTGCTTCTCCCTCGGTGGAAGGCTTCAGAGCCAAGATTAATTCTTTGGGCATAAGCTCGTCTACACGTTTTTGTAGAATCTCAGAATTAATCTGAGCGGGTCCATATCCATCAATTGGAGATAGTAGATGTCCCAATACAAAATATTGTCCTCGATATTCATTCATCTTTTCGATGATCTGAATGTCGGCACTCGTTTCAACTATACATAGCAGATCTGTGTCTCGCTCTTGATCCGAACAGATCGGACACGGATCACTTTCTGAAAGCATTTGACACTTTGAACAAGGTTTAAAAGCCTCAACCGTGCTTTTGATGCTCTCTGCTAAGCTATCGGCAAAACTCTTATCCTGCGAAAGAAGATACCACGCCAGACGCTGCGCACTCTTCCTACCGATTCCTGGGAAGCGGGAAAAATTTTCTATCAGTTTCTCCAGACTTGCTGAAACATACATGTCTAAAATAAACCCGGAATCTTCATCCCACCGGTCACTTTGCCCATCACTTCGCTGCTGGCTTCAGCTACTTGCTTGTGAGCTTCTTGCAAAGCTGCTAGGATCAGGTCCTCAAGCATTTCTACGTCTTCGGGATTCACTGCCTCGGGATCTATTTTGATGCTCTTGACTTCAAATGTTCCATTCATCCCGACCTTTACCATTCCTCCCCCGGAAGACACTTCGAATATTTTGTTTTCCAATTCTTGTTGTGATTTCATCATCTCAGCTTGCATCTTTTGGGCTTGCTTCATCAATTGGTTCATATTTTTTCCACCAGGTAACATGGGAACTCCTCGATATTCTTATTTAGTATATCTAATACAGATTTCCAATATCAATATACACCTTTATTTCGTCAAGAGAAAAGCATACTCACTACTTTTAAACTAATCCTCATCTTGACCTAAATGCACAGGTAAATGATAGATCACTCATTCCTGAATTATCTTCATGATTCCTAGTATTATAAAATTGCCACCAACTTCTACAATTCGTCAGCTTTGGGTTGGCTAAATACTTGAAATAGTAGCTCACTTGACGTCTCCCTCGTTTCTTCCTCATTTGAGAAGTGAGCAAGAAACGAGAAAATAAGGACTTACGGCGTTGTGAAGTTGGTTTCGCAGACACAATTTTGGGAATGATTCTCATTAATCAAAGCTAAGATAGCAATGAATAGCAGAGATCAAGCACTATGGGCAATGAGCAATAATTTGCACCAAATTTAGTCATAGAAGTTTATCGAGTTCTACAGGTCAGATTCCTGCCAGACAATGGAATATTCTGATTTCGAAATATCTACCGATGGTGCAAGCATTCTGAGTGGTAGATATGCCCATATATGAGCATATTGATTAACCATCTAAATATACAGGGATCAATAAGCTAGGACGACTATTATAGCATTTGAGCGTAAATATCTATTGACAAAAAATCAGATGCATAGTTTATGGATTCTCATGATTAAGAGCGGGAATAGCTCAGTGGTAGAGCGCAACCTTGCCAAGGTTGAAGTCGCGGGTTCGACCCCCGTTTCCCGCTCCAGAGTTTTGAGGCGACATAGCCAAGTGGTAAGGCAGAGGTCTGCAAAATCTCTATCCCCGGTTCAAATCCGGGTGTCGCCTCCATCATTTTTCTTGTGCAGCGTAATCTAGGTATAAATTGCATAGATTTATTTGCCGGAGTGGTGGAACAGGTAGACACAAGGGACTTAAAATCCCTCGGGCGCAAGCCCGTGCCGGTTCAAGTCCGGCCTCTGGTACCATTTTCTAGCGGGAATAGCTCAGTGGTAGAGCGCAACCTTGCCAAGGTTGAAGTCGCGGGTTCGACCCCCGTTTCCCGCTCCATTTTTTATGACGATAAAAGCAATAATATTTGATCTCGATGGGACACTCATCGATTCCATGTCACTGTGGCGCCAAGTAGATTCTGATTTCCTAAGCGCACGAGGGCTAACTGTGCCCCAAGATCTTTTTGACCATTTACCTGCCGGGAATAGCTTTATCCAGACAGCTCAATATTTCAAAGATCGTTTTGCCCTCAATGAATCATGCGAAGAGATAATGCAGATCTGGACTGATATGGTTGGGGAACACTATTCTCAAAAGATTATGTTGAAAGATGGAGTAAAGGATTTACTTAATGATTTGCAAAAAATAGGGCTTAGGATCGGGCTAGCAACCAGCAATTCCTATCAACTTGCCAAGGCATCCCTGACCCATAACAAGGTTTGGCATTTTTTCGAATCCTGTGCCACTGGCGATCAACAACTCATGGGCAAACCTCATCCTGACATTTTTCTTGCTAGCGCTCGAGAATTGGGGGTGGAGCCTGCAGAATGCGTTGCTATTGAAGATACTTTGCATGGTGTTATAGCAGCTAAAAATGCTGGAATGCATACTCTGGCTATCTATGATGCAGATAGCATTCCAGAGCACGAAAGGATAAAAGAGCTTGCAGATGCTTTCTGTATGGATTATCTTGATATTAGATGTGAATTAAGAAAATTGAGAGTAAACGTATGAATTTATACATAGTAATTGGCGCTTATGGTAGTGGCAAAAGCGAATATAGCATTCACTTCTCCCGCCAACTTAAAGCAGAAGGACATGATGTAGCTTTGGCAGATTTGGATGTTGTTAATCCCTATTTTAGAGCTAGAGACGTACGAGATGAATTTGCCCAAGAAGGAATCGAAGTAATCGCCCCGGAGGGACAGTATTCTCATGCAGATTTACCCATGATCTCGCCTAGGGTCAAGGGTGCTATTGAGAATTATAACAAGACGGTCATCCTAGATGTCGGCGGAGATCCTGCAGGGTGCAGAACACTTGGAAGATTTGTGGATAGCATCAATGCGCGAGGATACCGGATGTTTCTGGTGATCAATACCATGCGCCCTTTCACTCAAACGGTGGACGAAATTTTAGCGATGGTCGATCAGTTGCAAGCGGCTTCCAAGCTAGAGATTAGCGATTTAATATGCAATACCAATCTGATGGAATACACCGATAAAAGCATTGTCGAAGAAGGCATCAAGATCACGGAGGACGTAAGCCAGAAATTGGGTTTAACTTTTGAAAACTATCTCGTTTTAGATAGATATCAAGATCGTGTACCGGATGGGATCTTGGGTAAAAAACGCCTAGTTATGACCTATACTCTCAGGAAGCCTTGGGAAAGATTGGTGATGAAGGGTATATGATATGTCTTAGGGTTCCATCCAGTTTATAGGTTGTGGATTCCAATAGCTGTCGTTAAAAAAACTGCCCAAATCAACGAGTGATTTTCCGGCGACATTCTTGTAAATAAATACATCTCTGCTTCCAGCTTCCAGATAAACAGCGCGTACTAGCTCTGAGCAATACATCTTGCTTGGATCATCAAGATCAAAATCATGATCAAAGGCTACATTTTGCTTTAGGTACTGCTTTGCTTTCTCAGTTATAAGATTACGATCAATCTCAAAAATTGGTTTTATGTGATAGATTTTACCGTTTTGTGCTTTGGATGCGAAAGAAGAGATAGGGTCGATCCGGATACCATCTTGATCTGAGATAGAGCCTGATATGCTGTGGATGATTTTCCAAGACCCATCTATTTTTACTACAATCCCACAATGCGACATACCTTCAGCCCTGGGAAAAGCTTGGCTGATGAGAGTCGACACAAATGAGCAACCACGTCTAAGCATCAGATCACCTTCTTGCAGGTCCAGGCGATCACAAAAATAATCATTTTCAAGTATTCGCTGTGGAGAAGAAATAGCTCCACCTAAAAAGGCAGAGCTATTTAAAATTGTTATCTGGAAAATGCTAAGGATCAATATCCACAGCTTATTTATCGATGTCATCCTTGGCAAGCTCTACTTTCCAGTCCCCATCAACCTTGACTAGTTTTAGTTCTTGATCTTGGATCTCTTCTGGATTATTTAATTCCCACTGCTGAAAGCGTACTGTTGCAGAGTCACCTTGTTCAACCACTTCCGTAATTTTATAGCGCATAGCGATCATTTCGTCTTTCTGCTCTGGACTCATACTGTTGGCAAAAGTCTCGATCATGCTAAGCAATTCTTGCCCATCCTGGGTGACATATTTTTTGGCTTCTGCAAAATTTTGTTGTTCCATAGCGTCGAAGAAGTTCCGAGCAGTTTTTTCGGACGATTTTTCACAAGCACTAAGTGCCATGAGGGCTAAAATGATGAGAATGATGTAAAGTAATCTTTTCATGATTGCTCCTATATTTATTTATGGATTAATAATACTCTGTCTTTATGGGTTGTCAAGTTTTTTTGTGTTTGATATTTTTATGAGCTCCTTTATAGCTATAATTAATTGCCGCATTTTTGCAACTCAGGATGCTGACCAGGAGCTCATAACAGGAATATCTTAGCGTTTTTTGCTATATTTCTTTTTTACTGCTTTTTGATTGACTCCGGTCTTAGCAATTGACACAGTGAGGGCTTGTCCTTTGAATCCGGCGGAGACCATAGCGTTTTTTACTTTGCTTTCTAAGCGTGAATCCAGATCTATGAGGCAGTGATCATTGAAAATGCTGATCTGTCCAATTTCTATGCCCCGACTTACCCTAAGACTGTTTATGTAGCGCATAAGTTCGCGTTTTGTAAGTCCATTTGCATGACCAATATTAAGGCGGAAAGTAGAAAAGCTAAAGCCGGACTTGTCTTTCACTTCCTTTTGGGAATCAGTGGATTTGATGTTATCCAAATCTGGGATGTCTTTGTAATAATCGAGGAAGCGGTTAAATTCAACGGAGACAAATCGTTTGATCAGCTCTTCCCGCGTCATCCAGCTAAGTTTTTTAAAGACATTCTGTAGAAAAGACTCCATCTCTTTTTCATTTATCTCTACCCGTTCGACTGTATCAATGAAGTGAAAAAGTTGTTTTTCACATATCTCGCGACCACCGGGCACTTTTTGCCAGATAATCGGACGTCCTAAACGTTTCTCGACAGCGCGAAAAGCACTACTTTCTTTGTTATGCATAATGGTGATTGAGATTCCTTTTTTACCTGCTCTTCCGGTACGACCTGAGCGGTGGATGTAAATATCGGGATCTGTGGGAACCTGGAAGTTTATGATGTGGGTCAGATCGTCCACATCCAAACCTCTGGCTGCGACGTCTGTAGCTACGAGAAGAGGTACAAACTTGCTGCGGAAGCGGCTCATCACAGATTCTCGTTGACCTTGAGAAAGATCACCATGGAGGGCATCTGCATTGTAGCCATCATGTTGTAGCTTGTCAGCTATTTCTTGAGTTTCCTTGCGAGTTCGGCAAAAGACTATGCCATATATATTGGGATTCATGTCAGCAATGCGCTTGAGAGCCGCATATTTGTCTCTGGCCTGAACCTTATAATAAAAATGTTCAATGTTTTCTGCACCTTTGGTTTCATCGCCAACGCTGATGCGATGGGGCTGAGTCATGAAGCTTTGAGCAAGATGCTCGACTTCGCTAGGCATCGTGGCAGAAAAGAGTAATGTTTGTCGAGAAGCGGGCATGCTATCCATGATCTCAAAGAGTTCGTCTTTGAAACCCATGTTTAGCATCTCATCAGCTTCATCAAGCACGAGGCGCGTTACAGATTCCAGGTGAAGGGCTTTTTGGCGGATCATATCGGCTACTCGTCCAGGAGTTCCCACAACGATGTGAGCGCCAGTCCTTAAAGCTTCTTTTTGTTTATATATTGGAGCTCCGCCATAAATTGCAGCACTGCGAATACGCGTCATGTATTTGGAGAAAGATTCCAGATCTTTGGTGATTTGCAAGCAGAGTTCGCGGGTGGGGCACAGGATGATTGTCTGAGTAACGCTTCTTTCTATGTCAATGGCGCTGATGATGGGTAAGCCAAATGCGGCAGTCTTACCAGTTCCAGTCTGAGCCAAAGCGATGAGATCTTCATTGTTATCCATTATCCATGGAATGCAAAGCTCCTGGATGGGGGTAGGTGAGACAAAACCGAGCTTTTCAACAGCTTTTTGAATCGGTTCTGGTAGTGTGAGATCAGTGAATTTAGTCAAGTTTTAGTTTTCCTTATTATAGTTTATAGGGTCAATCTTTATAAAGGGCATATTCTGTAAAGCTTTGTTTTTGTATAAGCTAAAATATTAGTGCGAAAGATTTATATTGACACAAAAATGGACTGCGAAATAATGGAAATAAATGAAGCCGTCTGCTTCTGCCTTGCTGCCTTGAATGTGCGTGCAGGGCTCGATAGACTGAATTTCAGTAAAATTTGTTGTGAAGCAGGCGGAATTTCTCAAAGGAAATTCCGCCTGCTTCGTTAACCGGTAAAAAGGAGGTTCTTATAATCCGGATTAAACGTTACAAGGCAAAAACCAAAGAGGTTGTGCCCAAAGAAAGAATTAACCATCAGATTACAGCGGAAAAAGTTCGGTTGATCGGTCCTGATGGTAAACAGGTCGGTGTTGTATCCCTACGTGAAGCGCAACGATATGCGGATGAAGCGGAGCTGGACTTGGTAGAGATTTCCCCTACTGCTGATCCACCCGTATGCCGTGTTTTGGATTTTAGTAAATACTACTTCCAGAAGGAAAAAAGAGCTCGGGAAGCCAAGAAAAAACAGCATGAAGTAGAAGTCAAAGAGATCAAATTTGGTCCCAATACAGAAGAACATGACTATAACTTTAAGAAAAATAACGCTATAAAGTTTTTAAGACAACACAACAAAGTAAAATTCACTGTGCGGTTTAGAGGACGTCAGATGGCTCATAAAGAGCTAGGTTATCGCGTTTTAGACAAGATTAAAGAAGATCTGGCTCTGATTGCCGATGTCGATCACGAACCGGTAAGCGATCGCAATATGCTCTCTATAACTGTCTCACCTAAAAAGGATATCGATCGCATCCTCGCGGAAACGACATTAAGCCAACAAGAAAAAACTGATACAGGAAGCGACACCGAAAAGCCATAAGTCATAAAATCTGCCGGCATAAGATCCCGGCAGTTTGATATAGAGTAAATTCAAGGAGATATAAAATGCCAAAGATCAGAACGAATCGATCTGCCGCTAAGCGCTTTAAGTTAACCGGCACCGGAAAGATCGTGCGCCATCACGCTAAGAGTGCGCACATCAAAACCAAAAAATCACCCAAATTGAAACGTAATCTTCGTTCAAGCGCCATTGTTCATAAAGCTGACGAGAGAAGAGTTTACCGGATGCTTGGATTATAGAGGAGTATTGAGATGCCTAGAAGTACAAACAATGTAGCAGCCCATCGCAGAAGAAAAAAATATACGCTTGCAGCTAGAGGCTATTTTGGTCGCAGAAGTAAAACTTATCGCGTTGCTCGCCAGACGGTTGAGCGGGCTATGGTCTTTGCGTTTGCTCATCGCAAATTGAAGAAACGTCAGTTTCGCAGTCTATGGATTGCACGCATCAATGCTGCTTGCAGAATGAATGACATGAGCTATAGTAGATTTATTAATGGACTGCATAAGTCCAACATTGAGATAAACCGCAAGACCTTAGCTCATCTGGCATGGCATGATGCCCCGGCGTTTGCACGCTTGGTCGAAATTGCCAAAAACGCCTAGTTGTTTTACTATGCCTTAAGCACTCCTGGGAGTGACAGGTTGATTTAATATTAAGAAAGCGGTTTTTTCTTAAAACCGCTTTTTACTTATTATCAATAAGAAAAGGATAAGACATTGCAAGAACAGCTTGAAAATCTTATATCAGAGGCCAAAGAAGAAATAGCACGAGCGAGTGAACCCAACGATATCTTGAATCTTAAGGCTAAGTATCTGGGTAAAAAAAGTGTGCTAAACAGCTTGTACGCTAAGATGAAAGATCTTAGCAAAGAAGAGCGACCTGCATTTGGGAATCAGCTAAATCAGGTACGCAAGCAATTTGAAGAAATGCTCACCATCAGATCCAATCAGATCAAGGAACAATCTTGGCAGAAGAGCAGAGCGGATATAGATACATCGATGCCAGGATACCCGCTTTCCAGGGGCTCCTACCATCCCTTAAGCATCATCAGACGCCAAATCGATGATGTATTTATAAGTATGGGTTTTGAGATCGCGGAAGGCAATGATATTGAGGACGAATTTCACAATTTTGACGCTCTCAATACACCTCCAGATCACCCTTCTCGTAATTTGGCAGATACTTTCTATGTCGAGGGTGGTAAGCTTTTGCGAACACAGACATCAACTGTGCAGATCAGGGTAATGGAAAAATATAAGCCCCCAATTCGCATCATATCCCCAGGAAGATGTTATCGCAATGATAAACCTGATCCATCCCATTCTCCGGTATTCCATCAAGTGGAAGCCTTGGTGGTGGATAAGGGCATTAATATGTCACACTTGCAGGATACCCTGCAAAACTTCGCCAGCATAATGTTTGGCGAAGATGTGAAGAGCAGGATTCGTCCCCACTTTTTCCCTTTTACTGAACCTTCCGCAGAGATGGATATATCATGTGTATCCTGCAGGGGTATGGGCTGCCGGATTTGTAAACACTCGGGGTGGCTTGAAATGGGCGGAGCTGGAATGGTTGATCCTGCCGTGTTCAATACTGTTGGGATTGATCCCGAGATCTACACAGGTTTTGCTTTTGGGCTTGGAATCGAACGTATTGCCATGCTCAAATATAGGATCCCAGACATGCGCATACTCTTTGAAAACGATCTCAGAATGATCAGACAATTTCGAGGAGAGCTATAATGAGAGTTGCATTATCTTGGTTAAAACGTCATCTGGATTTGTCCGGCATATCTACTGATCTTGCCGATCTCCTAACTTTTGCTGGGATTGAGGTTGAAAATATTACTGAGATGCCATCTCTGGGTAGCACCGTGATAGCAGCCAAAGTGGTTTCTGCTGAAGCGGTACCAAAAACTGATCATCTCAAGCTTTGTCTGGTTGATATTGGCGAAACCGATTATCTTGAAAAGGATGAAAACAATCTAATCCAGATTGTCTGCGGTGCACCAAACTGCCATTCCGGAATGAAGGCAGTGTTAGCATTGCCAGGTACAGATCTACGACAGATTCAGATTCAAAAAGCCATAATTCGCGGCATAGAATCTCATGGAATGCTCTGCTCAGAGCGCGAGTTAGGAATATCAGATTATCATGGTGGTATCATTGAGCTTTCGGACGACATCCCAATCGGAGCATTGGCGGATGAATACCTTGATTTGCCGGATACAGCGTATGATTTGGAGATCACTCCCAATCGTAGTGATCTGCTTGGCTATGTCGGTATTTGTCGCGACCTTTCAGCTAAACTGAGTCGAAGCTTGATCCCCAGTCCCCCGGTGAAATTTACTGTCTCCGAACCCACTCTCAAACTACGTGTGCACAATCATGCCAAAGAGCTCTGTCCTCGTTATACAGCACGGGTGATTCAATCAGTCAAGATTGGACCCTCGCCCCTTTGGCTAAAACTGTCTCTAATCAAGAGTGGGATTAGACCAATCAACAATGTCGTTGATATTACGAATTATGTGATGCTGGAGACGGGTCATCCTCTTCATGCTTTTGATTATGATAAGCTGTCTCCGATCAATGATGCTCAGGAATATCCAGATATTGTGATCCGAAATGCTGAGGAGAATGAAGAGTTTATAGCATTGGATGGGAAAAAGTATGATCTTGATGGCAGTGAACTTGTCATAGCCGATGGCAAACGAATTTCTGCATTAGCAGGAGTGATGGGTGCGCAGTTTTCCAGTATCAGCGATCAGACTGTGAATATCGTTCTTGAAAGTGCAGCTTTTCATGCCGGGACGATTCGCAGATGCTCTTTTAAACATAAGCTTAGCACGGACTCTTCTTATCGTTTTGAGCGAGATCTGTCTGCTCAATTAGCAGCAGACATCAGTGATCTGGCGACCGATCTTATCGTAGAAATTGCCGGAGGGAAGGTTTGTGGAGAGCTTTATGACAGCTATCCGGCAGTAGAACGGGAATTAATTTTGGGTGTACGCCCACAGAGATTTGAACATCTCATTGGATATACTCTCCCTGGTGATAAGATCCGAGATATTTTAGAGAATCTTGGCTTTAGTTTTATCCAATATGGAGATTTCGTGCCGGGACCGATTTATGACATCAATCAGATCAATGATTTCCATGCAAAGAAGCCAAAACAAAGTATCACTGAATTCCCAGAAGTGGATGAGTATCAACATACTCATTATTACCGGGTGCCAGCGTTTCGCAAGGACATCATCCGTGAGGTTGATATCTTGGAAGAGCTTGCTCGCTTAGCGGGATATGACAAAGTTCCTCGTCACACAGAGCTACAGCACATCATGGATAGACATGCTTACAAAGTCGAACGCAAAGCTACCGATTGGCTGGTAAATTGGGGCTGCTATGAAACTCTAAACTATAGCTTTTGTGATCCTTCCCAGATGCTGCAACTGGGCTATTTAGAAGAAAATCTCGATTTCGTTCGTTTAATCAATCCCCAAAGCTCAAATCAGTCTGTGATGCGGATTTCCTTGATTCCACATTTGTTGACTAACCTCGTGTACAATCTTAATCATACTGAACGTGATATCAAGCTTTTTGAGATGGCGAAGACATTCCACCCCTACAAAAATGGGCACATTGAAAATAAGCGTCTTTCTGCTATTTGTACGGGCAAAGTAAATGATGAAAACTGGCAGGATAATGCTAAAATGATAGACTTCTTCTGGATGAAGGGCTGTTTTACAGGATTTCTTTCTAGTTTGGGTCTCTCGTTCAAGGCGGTAGAGTGTGACGCGCCGTATTTGATCCCAGGTGAATCATTCAGCTATATATCAGATGGGCAATTGCTGGGAAGTTTTGGTAGAGTAAGACCCGATGTCTTAGAAGCTTGGGGAATTGAAACCAACAATCTCAAACAAGATGTCTGGGTTCTTGATTTTGATATGGATGCTATAGTGAACCTTAGCCGTGAGATAAGCTTGGTATATGAAGAGATTCCACGGTTTCCATCAGTCACACGGGATCTCTCCTTTTTGCTGGCTGACAACTACGGTTATGATGAAATTAGGCGAGCTATATTGGCTTTGGACACCAATCTCATTAAGGGAGTAGAGGTCTTTGATGAATACCGCTCAGAGCAAATACCAGAAGGGTTTAGAAGCCTGAGTCTGCATGTGATTCTGCAAGATCAAGAAAAAACATTGACAGATGAGCGCGTTGAACGACTCATGGACTCAGTGCAAAAAACTCTTGCCGACAAATTTAATATTACGATGAGGTGAAAATGGAGAGTCAAATGCTGAACCTGCAGCAGAGATTGCAGAAGCTAATCGATCAATATACTAAAGATAAAAAAGAATTGGATGAGCTGAAGCGTAGCTATGCTCAGTTAAGCGATGAAAACAAACAATTGTTAGCTCAGATTGAGGATTATTCGAAGCTCTATACGGAAACAGATAACGCTCTGAGTGCGCTGAAGAAAGAATATGAAAGTCTCAAAGTCCAGCATGAAGAGATGCAAAAAATGCTCATGGGTATAGAAAATTTTGCCGATGATGCGATTAAGACCATAGATGATATATTCCCCAAACTAGGGGACATTGAGTAATACATGAAATCTGTAGAGGTGGTGATATTTGGACGGCGTTTTCGCCTTAAAAGTGATGATCCCACCTATACAACCAAGATAGCTGAAGACCTTTCCAGACAGCTTACTGAGCTTTCTGAGACATACGATCAACTGGATTTTTCCAGGCTGCTTCTGCTGGCGTGCTTTCAAAAAGAAGAAGCTTTGCAGAATATCACCCGGGAGAATGAGGAGCTTAAAGAGGAGCTACATCGCATGAATCAGATGCTTGAAAATTTGGTCAGTTTTTAAATAATGCCTGCGGAATTCGTGATATGGATTGCATAAAAGCCAAGAAATAAGAAGGGAGTCGAGCCATGGGTGGCATGCGAGCCGACTTAGTCTCGGATACATAAAGCCCACAAGGTAGATTCCCACCTGCAAAACGGCTTTGTAAAAAGTCAAACATACACGGTTCACGCGGGCACTTAATTTCGCTATTTGGGATATCTTTCAGATAGCATAAATAGATTGTAAGGAAAACATTATGCTAAATCTATACATAGCAATTGCCATCGCTTTTGCTTCGGGATTCTTAGTGGCACTTGTGATATATCTTATTAAGCGCCATACGGCCTTCAAGCTAGTGTCTCAAGCCACAGAAATTGCTGAAAACATTAAAAAAGATGCCAAAAACGAAGCCGAAGCTGCCAAAAAAGCAGCCTTGGTGGAAGCCCGGGAAGAATGGTTCAAACAGAAACGTATTCTGGATGAAGAAGTTAAAGAACGCCAACGTGAGCTTAGAGCCCAAGAAAAGAAATACAATGAACGCCTAAGCAGCCTTGATAAACGTCTTGATTCACTTGATAAAAAAGAAAATAGTCTCAGCGAACAAGAGCGCAGACTCAAGAGCAAAGAAGATGAAATCTACCAAAAAAAACTGGAGGCAGAAAAAGTCCTTGCTGAGCAGAAGCAGAAACTTGCAGAAGTTGCCGGGCTGAGTAGGGAAGAAGCGCTTCAACGCTTACGTGCAGAATTAATTTCCACAGCGCGCCAAGTAGCGGCAAACGATGCCAAGATTACTATCGAACAGATCAAGCTCGATGCCAGCAGAAAAGCTTCTGAGATTCTTGCCACAGCAATTCAGCGTATGGCTGTTGATCATGTATCTGAAAGCACAGTATCCGTTGTGTCCCTACCCTCTGATGAAATGAAAGGACGCATCATTGGGCGCGAAGGGCGGAATATCCGCACTTTCGAAAAGGCATCAGGTGTAGATTTGATCATAGATGACACTCCTGAAGCTGTGGTGCTCTCCTGTTTTGATCCCGTGCGCAGAGAGATTGCACGTTTATCTTTGGAAAAACTTATCTCAGATGGTCGGATTCATCCAGGAAGAATAGAAGAAGTGATTGCAAAGACCACCAAAGAGATGGATGAGACTCTCATGAAAATCGGAGAAAAGGCAGTGTTGGAAACCAATATTCACAATATTTCCCCGAATCTAATCAAGGTCTTGGGCCGTCTAAACTACCGTACTTCCTATGGGCAAAATGTTCTGCAACATTCCATAGAGGCAGCATGGATCTGCGGAATCTTGGCAGCAGAACTGAATCTAGATCAAGATGTGGCGCGTCGAGCAGGTCTCCTGCATGATATAGGCAAGGCAGTTGATCATGAATTTGATGGGACGCACGCAATTATTGGAGCGAATCTAGCCCGGAAGAATGGTGAAGGCAAATTCATCGTAAACGCAATCGAAGCACACCACGAAGAAGTGGAAGCCACATCTGTTTATGCTGCTCTAGTTCAAGCATCTGATGCCATTTCGGGAGCAAGACCAGGTGCACGTCGTGAAATGCTTGAGACTTATATGCAGCGCCTTGCAAAACTCGAAGAGATTGCAAACAGTGTCGAAGGGGTAAATAAATCTTATGCTATTCAAGCTGGTCGGGAGCTTCGTATAATAGTCGAGCCGACAGCGATCGAGGAAGTCCAGACTCCCCTTTTAGCAACGGAGATTGCAGCCTCAATCGAAAAGCAGGTGCAATACCCGGGGCAAATTAAAGTAACCGTCATACGCGAAACCAGGCAAATTGCCATGGCGAAGTAATGAGGATTCTCTTTTTCGGTGATATATTTGGCAAGCCGGGGCGGATGGCTCTGCTTCGGCAATTGCCCTCACTGAAGAATGACTTTAAAAGTGACTTTGTAATAATCAATGCAGAGAATCTTGCCGATGGTCGAGGGCTCACCGAAAAGACGATCAAGCCTCTTTTTAGTGCGGGTGTGGATGCTGTGACCAGTGGCAATCACCTTTGGGACAGAGAGGAATCATTGGATTTTATCTCCCACGAAGTACGGATTATAAAGCCCATGAACTATCCTGCTACAGCTCCTGGATCTTTTGTTTATATTGCGAGGAAAGAAGATATTAGCCTCGGCATTATCTGTCTATCAGGACAACTGTTTATGCCTCCCTGCGATTCTCCCTTCAGCGTGTTTGATTCTTTTTGGGATCATTGGCAAAAAGATGTGCCTTTGCTCATTGATTTCCATGCAGAATCAACTTCAGAAACCAGAGCCTTGGGCTGGCATGTAGATGGTCGGGCGAGCGCACTTATTGGCACTCACACTCATATTCAAACTGCCGATGAAGAAATTTTGCCACATGGTACTGCATATCTAACTGATGTTGGTATGACAGGATCCCATGAAAGTGTTATTGGAGTCAAAAAAGAAATTATCCTGGAAAAATTCAAAACCTCAGTTCCCCACCGTTATGAAACTTCAGACCGGGGACTAATGGTAAACGCTGCATTTATCGAGACCGAGTCCGCCACACATCGGGCTGTCAGGATTGAACGAATCAGAATCCCTGTGGAGTTATAATGCAAAAATTGTTGAAAGGTAAACCTATTGCTTTAGCAATTAATAAAGTATCTAAGTCATTAATTGCCGAGTACAATCTCGATCCCAAAATGCTCTTAATACAGGTGGGAGATGACCCTGCTTCTTCATATTATGTGCAGAGCATCATTAAGATGGCAGAGCACTTGGATTGTAAAGCCGAGCTACTGACTCTCTCTGCGAAAAGCAGCCAGCAGGATCTCATTAAAACCATCAAAGAAGCAAATGCCGATCCGGCTATTCATGGAATAATGATCCAAAAACCCTTACCAAAATCTATGGACGATTCATATATCAATATGTGTATCAATCCCGATAAGGATATTGATGCTTTGCATCCACTTAATCTTGGCAAGATTCTCATTGAAGAAGATGGTTTTTTACCCAATACTCCAGCAGCAGTATACTACACTCTAAAGTACTATCAAATCGAAACCATAGGTAAACATATAGTTATCTTGGGGCGCTCCAATGTGGTGGGTAAGCCCCTGGCGAATATGCTTTTATGGAAGAGACCTTCTGCTAATGCGACAGTGACTGTCTGCCATAGTCGGACTACAAATCTTGCTGCTATCTGTAAAAATGCTGACATCTTGATTGCAGCTATAGGGAAAGCGGAATTTGTCGGTCCTGATATGGTCAGAGACGGTGCTATTCTTTTGGATGTCGGTATCAACGAAAAAAAGAAGGATGATGGCAGCATCGGTTATGTCGGTGATATAGACTTTAACTCCTGTTATAGCAAAGCTGCAGCCATTACTCCAGTTCCCGGTGGCATTGGACGGATTACTACTAGTCTGCTATATCTAAATCTTGTAAAATCTAATCTCATAGCCAAGAACATAAATAAAACTATTGACGAATATCTCAATATGATTTTTAGTGAAAACCAATAGAAATAATAACCTGATGTTTGGGAGGACCGATGAGTAATAAGAGTTCTAAACTCTTGGCAATCATCTTGATACTTGCAGTGGCTGCATTGTTTGTCACCGGTTGTGGAAAGTCCGGAAGCAGATTTGAAAATCAGCTTCCTTCGATCTCCATCACTTCGTTTGAAGGCTGGTCAGATGATAACGTCCCCAGCAATATCGATACTACACAAGTTGAATTCACATTTCAGCAGAAAATTTTTTGGCATGCCAATGATCCGGATGGTGTCATTACTGGATATGCTTTCCGGGTATTGGACGAAAATCGTCAGCCTATAGCTACTCCTGGCTATCAATACATAGCTCGCGCTGAGGATGGTTTGATTCCAGATGAAATGCTTAGCACACTCGGGGATGGATGGGTAATCCACTATCTTCCAAGTGCTGATCAGAGCATGCCTTTGGATGATCCCGAGACCGATCGCAGCATCTGGACAAATCAAAAATATGCGGTGATCAACTTCCCAGCTGCTGATGAGAATGGTGAGCCCACACCAACCCTGTCATTCTTTGAAGTCGTGGCCATTGATAACCGTGGAGCGGTAACTCCAGTTCCTGCATGGCGCAAATTCAGAACAAATTCGGTCAAACCGATTTGTAATGTAAGCACGACAAAGGGTAATCCTGATGGTGGCGATGTTGGAAGCGGAATTACTTTGCGTTTCACTATGCACTATCCTTCCAATGCTGGCATGATCGTTGATGCTATTCCTTTTAAGTATGAATTTCGTATGATGAAAGTGTATGATGATTCTGGTGAGATTGTCCCTGGATCAATGACAGAATGGATCTCCACTGAAGGTCAAGAACGCATTAATGAATACAAACTTACGCGTAGAACGACTCCTGCACTTTCTTATGATTACGAGAATGGCAATACAAATACCACAACAAAGATCGAGGCACGTGTGACTGATTTGGCAGGTGTAGTCTCTGATGTTGAGACGACTGATCCTGTCCTATTCAAAGTAAAACCTGGCTTCCGACCTATGACTCAGCTTTACAGTAAAAAGATTCTTGCTCTTGGGAGAAATCATTTTGAAGACAGACACGATGATACTACTCCTGAAGAACTTCCCTACTCTATCGACGATGGACAGCAGCACTTTGCCGCTCCGCTTTTCAAAAATATGCAAAATCGTTTTACTGTGGTTTACAGTGAAAACCTCAAGGTATACGTTCGTTGGGGCTGGTGGGGTGAATACGGTAAAGAAGAAAGCACTGGTACTATTACCTATCCCTTGGATGATCCCTATATAAAGAAAGTTGACACTGTGCTAAGCGAACCAAATCCTGAAATAGGATATGGGGGTGGTGAAAACTACTATGGTGAGATTACTCATTTTGATGTGCGTTATGATGGTCAGCCATATTATTTCCCACCGTTTGCTGAAAGCATTCACACTGACGATGATGGCACTCAGTGGCTGAGATTACCTTTATATTCTCCCCTCAGACAGTCCATTGTGCTGACTGGAAATCAATTGACTCCTGGCGAACATGTCTTTACAGTTCGGTGTGTGGATAGTCAGGACGAAGTATCTTTATATCCAGCAGAACTCGTATTTACTGTAGAACCATACAAGTCTCCATCTCAAAGAAATGGACTACTCATCATCGATGATGATACGGATAATCAAAATTTATCTCCGGAAGCTATCGTAAACAATAAGTATGCACAGATGTCAGGAGATATTGAGAACGTAGACTTTGTGAAATATAATGGTACAGAAGAAGGTAATAGAACCTATAGGGATATTCGGAATCGCCATTTGGCTTTCTCGGATCTACAGAATTATAAGATGGTGATTTATCATGCTGACAACCCTGCTCAGGGTGGATCTATCGAAAATGAAATTGATGGACTTTCCTTATACCTTCGTAATGGCGGAGCACTTGTAATATCACACACATCTCAATTTGCCTCCAAGAGTACAACCATTAGCACCAAACGTGGATTTACTCTTCTTAACCTGCTCGGTTTGCCAGAGCAACCTACGATGGTTGCCGGTCCCTCAAACCCTGCTCAAGGTCCTTTCTTCCTCACAGCAGTTGGAATGTCTGGATATCCTAATCTCGATCTCCAATACTCAAACCATCCTTCAGGTAACGGAAATAACAGTTTCAGCCAGGCTGTTGAGTACTTTCATGGCTTCTCCTCCGTGGCATACCATAAACTCCTAGGGGGAGTTCCGAATATCACGGGTGAAGCTATTTACAGTTATGGCTGCAAACCTATTGATTATGTTGCTTATCCTCCAAGTGAAGAGCAATTTAATAATCTCAATGGTAAGATAGTCGGAACTCGTAAAATAAACGAAAATGGATCAAGAGCATATATCTTCACCTTCCCGCTGTCTTACATGGAAGAGACTGAAGCCAAAGTCATGATCAACAAAATCTGGTCTGAATTGCTCTAAGATTACCCAAACATATATAGAAAAAAGCGAGATTGCTTGATAGCAGTCTCGCTTTTTTGCGTTTAGTCCCTTTTCAATCCCAATCAAGATAAGATGCTTTGGGGCATGATTTGTTCTGGAAAGCGGGAGCTATAAAGAGTCACCCAAATTTGCAAATGGGGTTACCGAAGTCTGCAAATGCTTTTCGGATATCCTATTCTCTCTTAGACTTACCTATTTTGTCCAAGTGATCGCTATTTGCAGATTTCAGTGACTCTTTATACTAAAACCACATAAAGAGATGAAATCTGTCAACCTGAAAAATGATAAAGACCGTTAAGGTCTTTTTTGATAAATATAGCTTTGATATGTTCTTCCCAAGATTCAAACTAGTAAACCTATGTCCTTGTCTTGCAGGCATTCTGACGCCTCCCCCCTTTCTCGCTCATTTGCGAAGTGAGCAAGAAACGAGAAAATAAGGAGTTACAGCGATGTGAAGTGCATTCAGCGGTCTATTGTATCCGGAACGAACATAGTTATGTGTGGAGATGAGAAAGTATAGCGAATGTCACGGATTAGATTGCCGAAAGACCTTGGGCCAATCTGTCTAGTCTATATAGTAAATTTTAGATATTGATTATTCTCAACAACCTTATAGCATCTCAGTTTATTGCTATTTAGTGAAATAGGCGCTTTCTTATGAGGGGCATAGGTCTAAAATTCTTTCTGATTACCCCTAATTTGACACAAAAGGTACTTTGGGTAAACTAAAGAATATTGACAGAAAGAAGCTTTGGTCAATTTTGGTAATCAGGTTAATTCAATGGAGATTTAATGAGTAAACAAAACCGAACAGCGATAGAACCAACAAGAGATCAGAATTATGCGGAGTGGTATCAACAGGTAATCAAAGCTGCAGATATGGCAGAGAATAGTGACGTGCGAGGGTGCATGGTTATTAAGCCTTGGGGCTACGCAATCTGGGAGAATATCCAACGTGCCTTGGATATAAAGTTTCGCGAAACTGGGCATCGCAATGCCTACTTTCCAATTTTTATCCCTAAGAGCTATTTTGAGAAAGAATCTGAACATGTTGAGGGTTTTGCCAAAGAGTGTGCGGTAGTCACTCATTCACGTTTGGAGGATGATGCCTCGGGCGGGCTCAAAGTAGCTGGAGAGCTCACAGAACCGCTCATCGTTCGTCCCACCAGTGAAACAATCATAGGTGCTTCATTTGCTCGTTGGGTAAATTCCTATCGAGATTTACCACTATTGATCAATCAATGGGCCAATATTGTGCGATGGGAGATGCGCACGCGTTTATTTTTAAGGACGTCAGAATTTTTGTGGCAAGAAGGACACACAGCGCATGAAAGCTTTGAAGAGGCGATGGAAGAGTCTCGCAAGATGCTGGATGTGTATGCAGATTTTGCCAAAGATTATTTAGCGATTCCAGTGATCAAAGGTGAGAAGACTGAAAGTGAAAGATTTCCCGGAGCGGTTAATACATTCTGCATAGAAGCCATGATGCAGGATAAGAAAGCCCTGCAATCAGGCACATCCCACTTTTTAGGGCAAAATTTTGCTAAAGCATCAGGCATTAAATTTCAAAATCGTGAAGGCGAAATAGAATATGCTTGGACGAGTTCTTGGGGTGTTTCAACTCGCTTGATTGGAGCATTGATCATGGCACATAGCGATGATAATGGTTTAGTCCTTCCGCCAAAGATTGCACCTTCTCATTTGGCTGTTATTCCCATCTATCGTAATGAGGAAGAAAAAGCCCATGTGCTTGATTATTGCAAAAAGGTAACTGATCTCTTCGAAAGAACAGAATGGGAAGGTATCCGCATTTATACAGAAATGGACGAGCGAGATTTGACAGGAAGTGAACGTAACTGGTATTGGATTAAGAAAGGGATACCTCTACGCATCGAGATCGGTCCCCGCGATATAGCTTCCGGTTCCGTGATGGTAGCAAGAAGAGATAAAGACCCACGTGAAAAACAAAGTGTCCAGCTGGAAAACCTCAAAGACTATTGCCTTTCAACTTTGAGTGAGATCCAAGACATTTACTACCAAAGAGCATTGGCTTTTCGTGAGAAAAATACTGTAAAAATCGACTCTAAAGATGAATTTTACGCGTTTTATACAGCCAAAAACAAGAACAAACCAGAGATTCACGGTGGCTTTGCCCATTCTCACTGGTGTGGGGATCCTGCATGTGAAGAACAGATCAAAGCTGACCTCAAGGTCACCATTCGGTGCATCCCCTTTGACAAAGAGATTGAAGAAGGGCATTGTATCGTTTGCGGCAAGCCGTCTCACGAACGCGTGATTTTTGCGAAATCATATTGACCTATGAATGTAAAAGCAGGAATCATCACAATCGGTAATGAGATTCTATTGGGAAAGACGCTCAATAGCAATCAGGCTTGGCTTGGAAATGAGCTTTCCGGGATGGGCATTGATGTTTGTGAAGCTATCACCATCAAGGATGAAACAGAAGAGATTGAATCTGCGCTAGAAAGATGCTGGACTAAGTATGACATAGTGATCTCAACCGGAGGTCTAGGCCCTACTGAAGACGATGTTACCAAAAGTGCAATTGCTAATTTTTTCGGTAAGGAACTATATTTTGTTTCCGAAATTTGGGAAGAAATACGACAAAGATCTTCCCTCAGAGGCATGAAAATTGCCGAGATTTATCGCAACCAGGCTCTTGTACCTCATGAATTTAAGTCACTGAAGAATGAGATGGGAACAGCTCCGGGATTGTATTATGAAGCATCTGGAAAGTTGTTTTTTGCTTTACAAGGCGTCCCAATTGAGATGAAACATGTCTTTGACCAGCAGATTCGCCCAATCTTACATAAACAGTTCCCCAGATTGAAGACTATCTATCAGCGTACTATACATATTTATGGGATCGCAGAATCAGCATTGGCTGAAATCATTCATAAGAAAGACCTGCCAAATGAGGTAGACTTAGCATGGCTTCCGCAGACGGGAAGACTAGATCTGAGATTGATAAGTTCAAATACGAAGGCACTCGCGGAAGCTGAATCAATCCTTTTAGCCAAGTCCGGAGAATATGTCTGGGGATTTGATCAAGATAGTCCTGCTTCAGTACTGCTGAACATGTTAGAATCTCAAAATATGACTTTGGCAGTAGCAGAATCCTGCACAGCCGGACTTTTACAAGCTTATATAGCAGACATACCCGGTGCTTCTAAGAGCCTTTTAGGTGGAGTTATATCATATGCCAATAGCGTCAAAGAGGAAGTCTTGCAAGTACGTGATCTTCAAAAATATTCTGCAGTGAGTAAAGAAACCGCGATTGCTATGGCAAAAGGGGTGCAAAGTCTTTGCCATAGTGATGTGGCAGTATCCATCACGGGAATTGCTGGTCCTGAAGGTGGGACTCCGCAAAAGCCAGTAGGCACGGTACATATGGCATTTTGCATTAAGAACATGGTGTTCCATAAAATGCTATTGTTCACCGGTGATCGCGCCAGCATTCGCCACAAGACAGCCGAAGCGGCTATGCTATTGCTCATTAAAATGTTACAAGGAAAAGAGATTTGAAAGTACTCATCATAGGAAGTGGTGGTAGGGAACACGCAATAGCAGATGCATTTGCCCGCAGTTCCGAGTGTACAAAGATTTATCTAAGTCCGGGGAATGCTGGAATAGCAAAAGAATATGAATGCGTGCCTTTAGCAGACAAGATGCAGATTTTGGAATTTGTGCAAAAACATAATATTGCAATGGTTTTCATAGGACCGGAACAACCTATTTCTGAAGGTTTATCAGATTTTCTACGAGAGCATAAAGTAAGGGTTTTAGCCCCTTCCAGGGCAGCAGCTCAATTGGAGACATCCAAAGCTTTTGCCAAGCGCATCATGCAAAATTATGGGGTCCCAACTGCTCGCTATCGATTTATTCAAAGTGCCGCCGAACTGGATTTTTGCATGCAAGAATTTAGTTTTCCGGTCGTTCTGAAAGCAGATGGACTTGCTGCAGGTAAAGGGGTCATCATCTGTGAAGATAGATCCAGCGCAGTTAAGGCAGCCGAGGCACTGTTATCCCAAAAAGCTGGACAGAGTGGGATATTAGTTGAAGAGTATTTGATGGGATGGGAGACTTCTCTTTTTGCTTTTTGTGATGGTAAGGATTTTGTCACATCTCTATTTTCACAGGACCACAAACAGCTATATGACAATGACCGAGGACCAAATACCGGTGGGATGGGGGCAATTTGTCCGATTTCAGAGGCGGAAACATATCGTCAGGTCATTGAGGATGAGATTCTTAGTCCTGTGCTTAAAGCTATGCAAAACGAAGGTATACCCTATGAAGGGATATTGTATCTGGGGCTCATGATTACACGTGAAGGTCCCAAGGTTATAGAATTTAACTGTCGTTTTGGTGATCCCGAGGCTCAAGTAGTTTTGCCATTATTACAGACTGATTTTGTGTTACTATGCAATGCTGTCATAGATCATAAGATCCAGGGTCTAAAATTAAGTTGGAAGAATGCACACGCTATTGCTGTGGTGGCAGCAGCTCCCGGTTATCCAGGTCCTTACACCAAGGGGATTCCCATCAAGATACCAAGGATAAAGTCCAAAGTAATGTATGCTGGTGTTTCCGAAGATGCAAGCGGCCTTAAGAGCTCGGGTGGCAGAGTATTAGCACTAGTGAATGTTGCCGAGAGTGCTCAAGAAGCCAGAGAGGCTGTCTATCGGGATATGGATGCTATAGATTTCCAAGGCAAAGTATATCGAAAGGACATCGGTCTACGGGAAAATCAAGTATTTTAAGGGAGCCAAGATGAAAAGATATCTCGCTGCTATAATATTACTGTTGCCAATTTTGGGCTTGGCAAATCCCATTAGTCTCATCAGTGAGACAGCTGATATGCTGACCATAAGATTTGAAATGCCTGAATATCAGATAGAGAAGTATCAAATGGAGGGCAAGGAATATGATAGAATCATCATGGATGAAGGTTCTTCCAGTTCCCAAGAAGGGTATCCCCAGCTCAGAGTCTTTTCTATCCCAATAGCAATTCCCATTGATGGCTATGCTTCTGCTCGAATCCTTAGCTCGATCGATCAAACGATTTCTGGGGTCAATATCAACCCAGTACAGACAATGGAAATTTCGGATGACGAGCAGATATACTTAAACAAAAGAGATTTTACAGCCTATAGTAGGAATGATCTATATCCCCTTTCAGTCCTGGATGTATCCGAGCCAGCTTTTGTGGGAGACAGGAGATTTGTCACTTTGAGGATTTATCCGTTCCAGTATAATGCGCATAATCAGGAATTGGTGGTTCACGAAACTATCGAGATTGCTGTAAACCTGACTGGAACCAAACGCTCAAATCCGGATTGGATATTGAGTAATAATCCCATCGATCAAGCAGCAGATGCCTTTTTTATCAATAATTCCAGTTCCAAAGCGTGGCGCAAAGAACGGCAAAGATCAGAAAACTATCAAGCTCCCGAAAAATCATTGGATTTCATCTCTGAAATTCAAATTATAGTTGATAGTGAAGGCATATATAAGGTTGGCTATCAAGATCTGAAAGACCTAATTATTGAGATGACTGACTCTCTAGGAATAGATATGAGCTGGAATGTCGATACTGTAGACCCCAGAAACCTGGAATTGAGCGATGAATATGGACAGATTCCTATCCATTTTGTGGGGGAGAATGATGGGAGCTTTGATCGCCAAGATTACTTCGAATTCTTTGGTGATAGGCACTACGGTGAGATGGCTTATTATGATGATATTACCGCAGAGAACGTTTATACGCTTAAAGTAGTTGATGGATATGGTGCACGTATGGTGGTAGAAAATGGCGGACTAATCAATAGCAATCCTTTGCAATATACTACCGCGGATGCTTATCAGGAAACAATACGCTTTGAAGAGCAATTGATAAGCGATAAACTCGGTCAAGGATGGTCTAATTTTAATCCCAAGTTTTATAAGGAGGATGTCTGGTTCTGGCGAAGAATCACAGCTCCCAATCTAGAGATTGTGCCTATTGAATTAGAATACCCGATCGATAGTCGAGTCCGCACCACCAATGCAACCATATCTTTGCATGGGCTAAGCTATTCTGAGGATATCCTGCCTGGGCAATTTGATCATGAAGCTACCATTCGACTTAATGAAGCAATGGTAAATAACCATACTTGGGTCGGGCAGACAGAAAAGATCTTCGAAAATGAAGAACCAATCATCAATACTTTTTTAAGGCATGGGACAAATAATGTCTACATCAGTCTTCCTGGCAATACTGTATCTGGAGAGAAAGAGCAAGTTTTACTAGATTATATAAGCCTTACATATTGGCGTGAATATCGGACAAATAAAGACTATATGAAGTTTAGCAAGCCATCGGATCGTCCCAATGGCTTATACCAATTCGATCTGCAAGGTTTTTCATCCCCCAATGTCTCAGTATATAAGATAGGTTCTAGTGTTTTTAGCAATCTACAGATCGAACCATTTAGTGTGGGGGGAGGAGCTCCCTGGACAGTGAGTTTGCAAGATAGTGTGACATCTCAAGCTGTGCGATATTATGCAGTGGAAGAAAGTGCAAAGAAAAGACCCAAAGCTTTGCGACTGAATATTCCCTCCGATCTTAAAAACCCGATACATGCAGCCAATGTCATCGTGATCACACCACACGAATTTATGGAAGCTGAAGGCACAGTACAGTTGGTCGATCTATGGCAATCTGAAGGTCATATTATCAAAATAGTGGACGTACAAGACATCTATGATGAATTTAATCATGGCATTGTATCAACGGAGTCCATTAAGGAATTCTTGCGATATGCCTATAACAATTGGAGTATGCCACGGCTTAATTATGCCATTCTTATCGGAGAAGGTATTGCAGACGCTAGAGATAACAGTCCTAGTCGAAAATACAACAAGATCCCAGTCCATAAAACTTGGACTTCAAAACACGGTGCGACTGCCAGTGACAATTGGTATGCTTGCATTGTCGGTGAGGATACTATCCCGGATATTGTCATAGCCCGTATCAATGTCTGGCAAGAAGAGCAGATCCTTGATTATGCGACAAAAGCGCTGGAGTATCGAAGCAATCTGCTTACAAACAGACTTTGGAATAGCCATCTTACTTTTACTGCTGGTGGTAAGATTGATGATAACGATGACATATTCTCACAGCAATCAGAACGCATCAGGCGTAAAGTGGTGCCCAAATTCTATCGCGTAAGCAGGGTTTATACTTCCACGCAGACCGTAAGCAACGAATATTTTGGGGGAACATTTAATCTGAAGGACGCTATCAATAGCGGTACTCAGTTTGTGCAATTTATGGGTCATGGAGGCGGAAGAGTCTGGGCAGATTATAATCTATTTAACTTTAGCGACGTGGCTACTTTAAATAATCAGGCTTATCCTGTTTTTTTGTCGTTGGCGTGTTACGCTTCGGCATTTGACACCAACGGAGCTAATTCAATCTCAGAAGCTTTGGTACATACTCCTAATAAAGGGGCAATCGCAGCTATGGGCTTTTCTGGATTGGGTTATAAATATCAAGACGAAGATTGGGGATTGGCGTTTCATGAAGCAGCCTTAATACACGATTTTGATACGCTAGGTGAGGCTTACGTCTTTACTTTGGCAAGGTTTTATAGTACCACAGATTCCCCGGCAGCAAGATATGCTCTTACCGATGGTGCTGTATATACCGGAGATCCTCTAATCAGCCTTAATAAACCGATTCCCGGGCAGCAAGTGGCAGCAGTCAATCCCAATCCCAATGAGGGAGAAGTGCTTAAAGTCCAAGCTACTTTCCCACAGGATGTTTCAGCTGCGCGTCTCTTCATCATGAATAAGAACGAAAAGATTGTAAACGTTCCTTATGACTTACCCGTGGTTGATGGAGAATTCTCCGCTGAGTACAATATCCCAGCCGATCAGAGTAATTATACGAATCAGATCTTCGTCGCGGGGTATTCCCAAGATAAGGAATATGTAGGGCGAGCGATATATGCAGTTGGGCGTCCAGCTGTCAGCCATGCCGGATTTTTACCTACTCAGCCAACGTATTTGGATACGACTGGATTTAAAGCTGAAGTATTCAGTCCAAATTCTATCGTAGATATGTATTGTACAGTACGAATAGATAGCATGATAGTCGATGATGAGTTGATTGTAAATTGGGTTAATCTGCCTATGGCACCTTCAGAAGAAGCAAACGTTTGGATTACTACGCAACGCCTTCCTCAGCAACCCACTGCCAAAGAATTGTATTTTAAATACATCATGCTTGATAGTGAAAACAATACCTATGAATCGGCACTGGAATATTTGCAAATAGCTGGACCGGATCTGGTTCTGACCGACATTGCTTTAGATGTTGGGAATGCGATTCCCCATCTCAAGATAAAATCTACCAATGTAGGCAATACTTCATCAATAATGACGGATTTGCGCCTCTATTACCGACCCAAGGGAGAATTGGGCTACTTGCATTACTCAACCCAGGATTTTGAACCCCTGGACGTAAATGAAGAGAGGTGGGATACAATCGATATTTCTGAGATTCCTCCTGGATATTATACTTTGCAAGCGCGGGTGAATGCGATGGCAGCTTTTGAAGAATGGGATTTCTTTATAAATATAAATAACTATATTTCTATCGATCTACCGATGAACTATCACAGCATTGATCCTAGCGGAGGTACTGTCTCAAGCATTGACGGGAATCTGGATTGCATCTTTCCTCCAGGTTTTGTAAATAGCGGGAATCTTGGTGTGTCAGTGAACAGCTTAGCTGAGATTCTGCCAAATAATCAGCCGGATGTCTTTCCTGTGGCTTTGCAAAATCTCGATTCTGGTACTGATAATCAGCTTTCTGTGCCTTATGAAATCAAGCTTTTGGACAGCACCATGGTGGATTCATTAGGTTTCTTTGTCGGCGGTAAGCGCATCGAACTACGATTCAACTATCAACCACCTGCATTAGATGCCAAAGAACAAAAAGCTCAACCAAATTACAAGATCTATCGTTATAATGCAGAATTTGACAAATGGGTCTTGCACGGTGGTCATATCTCTGTGGCAGATAATACTGTGAGCTTTGAGGTCAATCGTGAAGGAATCTTTACTGTCTTTAACAATGCTGATACAAGACTGCCTTCGGTGGATGTGAATGTGGAAGATCAAGAATTCACAGTCGGGGGCTATGTAGCAAGCGATGGTATTATCTCTTTACTTTTGAGTGATGCTAATGGGATTGACGTTATAGATGACTCTATAAAACTATTTCTCAATGGTGCAGAAGTTCCCGAGACGGATTATGTGATATCGATAAATCGAGAGAATATAAACCGAGTTCCCATAAAATATCAACTGGCTCTTGGACGAGGCAATCATGAGCTCAAAGTAGATTGTAGGGATCTAAATGGGAACTTTATGACGCGTGAGATTCAGTTTATTGTAAACGACCGCTTTGATATCGTGAATGTTGCAAACTATCCCAATCCCGTCGTAGGACGTGCCCAAGATCCCAAGAATGATGGGCGGACGCGATTCACTTACATCCTAACCGATACTGCCGATGAAGTCTACATAAAAGTTTATACTATCAGTGGGCGCTTGGTCAAAACTTTTCGCAATCTTCCTACCGGAGTAGGATATCATGAATATCCTCGCACAGTTTATGCGTGGGATTGCACTGATGATCAGGGCTATATATTAGCTAATGGTACATATTTTTACAAGGTTGTTGCGCGAAAGGGCAGCAAGAAGATTGAAAAGACCATGAAAATGGCGATCCTGAGATAGGAGGGAGGAGAATTGAAGAAGATAATCCTCGTTTGCCTGATAATATCTGCCCTGTTTACTTATGCTCATGCTGGCAGATATGCCGGAGATTTTATGATGATCGGTGCAGGCGTTCGAGCTCTGGGCATGGGAGGAGCATTTGCTGCTCTAGCCGACGATGGCTCAGCTCTCTATTGGAATAGCGGAGGCCTCTCGCAGATCAGAGATTCAGAAGTCTCTCTAATGCACGCTTTTTTGTATAAGAATCTTGCCAGCTATGATCATCTGAGCTATGTGCAACCATTGCCAAATGACGTATCGATCGCTTTCAATTTTACCAGGCTGACAGTGAATGACATCCCCAAATTTGATGAGCGTTATCTGCTAGGGACAAATGTGGATGAGCGTATTAACGATCTCAATTTGCACCTTCCAGGTATCCCGGACGGGACTTTCCGCTCCACTGACGATCTATACCAGTTTGCTTTTTCTAAGAGATTGAAATTTGGAGTGAATATGGGCTGGCAATTTTTTGAAGTACCCTTCGAGCTAGGCTTGGGTGGGAACGTCAAATTCATCCAAAGGCGCATCATGGATAATCTCGGTTCTGGGACTGGGTTGGATCTGGGCATAAAACTTCGTACAGATATGGCGGTTATTTTTGATCAGGAGAATTTAGGCGACCTTCATCTTGGATTAAACTTTCAGGATGTTGCAGGAACAACCATCACTTGGGATACACAAAGCGAGATGAGAGATGAAGTGCTCTATAATACAAAGTTGGGGATTGCCGTGGATCAACCTATTCCATCATTAAAGAGCAGCCTGATCCTAGCCTATGATTATGATTATGTCTATAACGGAACCAGTCATTATGGAGTCGATTGGAATTATGATGATCGAGCTAATCTGCGAATGGGAATTTATGACAAAAACTTCAGCTGTGGGGCTAGCCTTAAGGTATATGGAGTCATTTTAGACTATGCTCTGATCACAAATCCTATTGGTGTCAGCAATCGGCTAGGTCTCCGAGTCAGATTTTAAGGAGTAAGCATGAAACACTTTGCACTATTCGCGCTTTTAATAATTCTGTTTGGCTGCTCTGGAGAGGATAGCCAATACGTGGACAAAACTCCACCAGTGCGTCCGAAGATGATCCCTCACCTTGGTACACCAGGGGATCCTGATATATATATTAATGACGCTTGGATGGAGATTACAGATGAAAACAACGGCATCGACACAGTCCCAGATGGGAACAAGATGCGGATTATGTGGGAACCATTTATAGATACTGATCTAAGCCATTTGAAGATATATCGTTTTTCTGATATTGATCCAGATCCTATCGAGATTGATCAGATTCCCGCAAATATGCACAACTACTTGGATCAAGGACCCCTTGTGGAAAGAGTCTGGTATTCATACTTTATTGAGCTCTTTGATGTAGCTGGGAATAGTGCTGTGTCGGATACAGTATCATATGCATTATTGGCAAAACCTTTTTTAGTTGGACCTGAGGATGGAGCTACGGTCGACATCGAGAATCTCGAGTTTCTATGGAATCGAGCTGATGACAGAACTGGTTTTTACCGGGTATTAGTTTGGAATCACCATAGACAATTGCTCTGGCATGGGGATCTATATCTGGCTTTAGAGGACGATCCTCTGAGTATGACCTTTCCGATCTTAGGGGATCTCGATACTCCCATCAATCCTGGTGATGTTTTACGATGGCGAGTTGATTACTTTGATTATGATGACCTAAACCAAATGAATATGGGATCCAAATCTGAAGAACGGATATTCATCGTTTCACCATAACTTTTTACCGAGAATAGATGTGCTATTATTGTGCAACGGACAATGTAATGGCTATAGTATATGAATCATTGAATGGATTTACCCGGCTGAATGCTTGGATAAACTCAGAGAAAAAGCTTGACTGTATAGCCAAGCTAAGGATTTTTACTAAAATATATAAGAGGAAATTGTGAAGAAGATTCTGCTTGCGATCTTATTGATCAGTATTAGTTTAGCAATATTTGCTCAAACATCTGTTAGCTTCACACCCACAAATAACATCTCGGCTTACACTTTTGATGGGGCTCGGAGTGGGGTGGAAAAGCTAAAGATGAATACCTTTATATTGGGGCAAGTGACAAAACCGGGTTTGTATGTAGTACCGGATGATACGGATTTTCTTACTTTGCTGGCCTTGGCGGGTGGACCCCGCGAAGATGCCAAGCTTACTAAAATTCGCATCGTTCGTCCGATAGCCGAAGGCGAGAAGGTCCTTTGGGTGAATTTTAAAGAATATTTGGAGACAGGGGATGCGGAGCTGATTCCAGCCCTTCAGCCTGGAGATACGATCATAGTGTCAGGTACGATATTCTATGCTTTCTCGCGGGTGGCAGATTTCCTCTCAAAAGCGGCTGTTGCACTTAGTGTGTATAATTTGGTTGCTGATTTATAATCTCTAAGGAAGGCAAAAGTGGAAAATCAAAATCAATATCAAGATTTACAAGATGAGATAAAACTTAGCGATTATATACGTATTATCCTTCAATATCGCTATTTAGTGGTGCTGGTCTTTGTATTAGTGATGATCTGCACAATATTTTATACTGCTCGTCAGCCCAAGATCTATTCTGCCTCAGCGCGGATTTTGCTAGAAGATCAAAAGACGGGAGCGGACTTTCTTTTAATAGCATCACCTGGAATGGGAAGAAATACGATCAACAACCAGATAGAACTGATTAAGAGTCGCCCTACCCTTACTTTGGCATGGGAAATCATGAAGAAATATCAGGATTGGGATCTTTTACCCTTAGCTTCTGAAGAGGATCCTATTGGGAAATTATCGGAAGTAAAAGTTGAATCCAAACGTGACACGGACATCCTGACAATTGGCATTGAATCTACCAGCCCTACCGAAGCGATGGTGGCAGTGAATGCCATCTCCGAGGCAATCCAACAGCAGAATACTCAGCATGCTCGTCTCGAATATACCACGATCAGAGAGTTCTTGGAAACTCAGCTTGACGCCATTAGTAGGCGGCTTCAAGCCTCAGAAAATGATCTAAGAGAATTTAAAAATGTAAATGGGCTAGCGGAACTTACTGTCGAAACTGAGAAGCTTATCGAGCAGAGTACAGAGCTAGAATCTATGATCGAGATGGCACTTACCGAACAAGCTGTTCATGCTAAATCATTGGAGATCATCAAACGTCAGCTCAGTGAACATGATTCATTGCTGATCAATATTGATAATCTTATTAAAGTTCCATATATTGAGGAACTTAGGAAACAGGTGGTTGAGACTCAAGCTCTCATCACAAAACTAATCACTAAGAATGAATATCCATTGGATCATCCGCAGATACTTCTCCTGAATCGAGAACTCGAGAATGCCCGAACCAATCTTGATAGGGAAGTCCGCAAACTTGTAAACGTGACCATTGGCAATGATCCGCTAACCATGCGAGCTGATCTCATCAATCGAATGATCCAAGCTAGCATCGATCTTGAGCTATCACGAACTAGAGTAGCAGGTCTAGAACAAACCCGAGAGATTTATGAGCAGAGAATTATTGCTCTACCAAATACTGAACTTGAGCTTGCCAGGCTGACAAGAAACATGATGCTGGACAGCAAGATTCACGGGATGATGATGGAAAAGTATGAAGATGCCAAGATAGCTGAACAAGCTAAAGTAGGCAATATCAGAATCATCGATCAAGCCACTCGTCCCGTCGAGCCAATCAAGCCCAGAGTTCCGATGAATATTCTTGTTGGAATCATCCTTGGTCTCGGACTCGGTGTTGGAGCTGCTTTCTTAGTGCATTCTTTGGATACCAAACTTCGTACTCTGGAAGATATGGAAAACTATGTCCGCTTACCGATTATGGGCACGATTCCCATCATCCAGGAAGCTGAAGCGAAATTAGCTGAGTTTAACGAGATGATTGACAAAGCTGAGGGCGAGAACCGGGAACAGCTCACTCGGTCAATGCACTTTGTTATGCAGCAACTAGTTTCGCATTATGCACCCAAATCACCGATAGCAGAATCTTACAGAACATTGCGTACAAATATCCTTGCCCGCAAAAGAGGAATCAACACTACATTGCTGATCACATCATCTGGACCTAAAGAAGGCAAATCCACAACTATCGCAAATCTTGCAATTACATTAGCCCAGATGAATTCCAAAGTCATCTTGGTAGATATGGATATGCGCCGCCCTACAGTCCATAACAAATTTGCTCTTGACAAAGAAAATGGCTCTAGTGACTATTTGATAGATTCCGAAATAAAGATTTCAGAGTTGATCAAGCCTTCCGGAATCCAGAATCTTGATATTGTGACGAGTGGTTTTGTCCCGCCTAATCCTTCTGAGTTGATTGCTTCTCCTCGCCTTGATGCTATGATTGCAGAGCTAAAAGAGCAATATGACTTTATCCTCTTTGACACTCCTCCTGTGATAGCTGTGACGGATGCCTTGATTCTGTCCAAGAAGGTCGATATGACATATGTTGTAGTGCGCTGTGGTCAGACTGACAAAGGTATCATCAAGCGTACTAAGGAGCTGATGGAGAATATTGATGCCAAGATCGATGGAATCATTGTAAATGGAATCTCAGTCCAAAAGTATTATAGTAAACAAAACTACTATTATTACTATTACTACTATTATTATTACTACGGTGACGAGGTCCCTAAAAAACAGAAGAAGAATGTTAGCCGTTTCTTACGCAAAAATAAATCTATTTCTTGAGGTAATAGATCGCCTTGAGAGTGGTTATCATCAGGTCAATACCGTTTTATGCGGTATTGACCTTTTTGATTGTATTAAATTTTCTTTGACAAAAAGCGGCTCCCCAATAGTTTGGTCATCCAATGCCAAGCTTAACGGGCAAAACAACCTCATGTACAAAATAGCTGATTACTTAAGAACAAAGTATGGGCTTGAGGAAAGTGTGGAAATTTACCTGGAGAAGCGTATACCGATTGCTGCAGGCCTTGGAGGCGGCAGTTCAAATGCGGCTATTGCGATTCTTGCTTTAGATAAGCTTTGGCGATTAGACCTAGCGTCCGAGGAAAAGCATGAGATTGCTGCCAGATTTGGCAGTGATATCAATTTCTTTCTTGAGGGCGGCACCGCCCTTGGTGAAAACCGGGGTGAACGGATCAGCCGGATGGATGATATCTTGATTGATAATATCCTTTTGGTAAACCCTGGCATAGAGATTCCAGCCAGCATAGCTTATGGCGCTGTGGAGCTCCCGGCTCCAGGCGAGGCAAAGCTTTATGATCCAAAAAGACCTATAGCCACAATGTATAACAGACTTGAGAGCGGAATAAGAAAACTGTATCCGAAAGTTTATAGGATTCTATGTACTTTGGATGAGTTCGGCTCCCAAAAGAGTATGTTGAGTGGAAGTGGTTCTACTTGTTTCGGGATTTTTGAAAACGAAAATGATCTGGCAATCTGCCAAAAGCATTTTCATAAGCTGGGTTTTTATACCCATAAAACCAAAACTTTATCACGAAGAGAGTATCAAAAATGTTTTCCAAGCTAAAGCTTATCACTGGAAATGCCAACCGACCCTTGGCGGAAGAAGTTGCGCGACACGCCGGTATTCCGCTAGGCGATATTGATCTATTCAAATTTTCAAACGATGAATCCTTCGTGAAGATAAATGACAATGTGCGGGGAGCAGACGTTTTTGTGATCCAACCTACCAGTTATCCCGTCAATGATAGCTTGATGGATCTTTTAATAATCCTAGATGCTCTCAAACGCGCAAGTGCTCAACGGATAAATTGTGTCATTCCATATTATGCTTATGCTCGTAGCGATAAAAAAGACCAGCCCCGAGTGCCGATCACAGCCAAGTTAGTAGCTGATCTTATCACTGTGGCTGGGGCAGACCGGGTAGTTACTGTTGATCTCCATGCAGATCAGATCCAGGGATTCTTTGATATCCCTGTAGACCATCTTTATGCTATTCCGTCCTTTGCACGTTATTTCAAAAGTATCATGCAGATGGAAGACATTGTCGTTGTTTCCCCTGATTCTGGCGGAGCAAACCGGGCAAGGGCATTGGCAAAGAGGCTTAATTGTTCCTTGGCAATCGGTGATAAACGACGCAGTGGCAACAATGACCAAACCGAATTGCTAAACATTATAGGCGACGTAGATGGGAAGACTGCCATTTTATTTGATGATATCATAGATACGGGCGGAAGCTTGATCAAGGTGGCAGAAGCTTTGCAAAAGCATGGTGCAAAGAAGATATTTGCTGCTTGCACCCATGGTGTGCTATCGGGCAATGCAATAGAATCTATCGAAGCGTCACCAATAGAAAAGCTTTTTATTACAAATACAATCCAGCTCAGTGAGCGTAAAAAACGTTGCGACAAAATTATACAACTCTCGATAGCGGAGATGTTGGCAATAGCCATCAAAAAGATCCACATCGGAGAGTCTATCAGTCTGCTATTCAGATAGTAAATAAATGGAGGAATAATAAATGATATTTACTCTAAAAGCTGAACCTAGAAACACCGTAAAAAAGAGCGATCTAACCAAACTAAGAGCAAGTGGTTTGATCCCAGCAGTAGTATACGGTGCCGGTGTGGAAGCTACCAAGCTTTCCGTACGGGATAATGAATTCATGAAATGCTACAAAAAGAGCTTTACCGAGCTTGCCTTCTACGAGCTAGAGCTTGATGGCAAAAAGTACCATACAATTCTAAAAGACAAGCAGATACATCCAGTCATGAGAAACTTTCTGCACCTTGATTTCCTGGTTCTGGATCCAGATAGTGTCATGGAGATCGAGATTCCGTTGAATTATATTGGTGAACCTATTGGGACTAAAGAAGGTGGCTTCATGGATATTATTCAGCGTAGCATCAGGATACAATGCAAAGTCACCGATATCCCTGAAGACTTGGAACTGGACGTGTCTGACATGCAGGTTGGAGATGCCAAGCATGTATCTGACTTACCCAAAGGTAAATGGACTTACAAAGACAACGATGATATCACACTTGTTGTGATCCACGCCAAAACAAGTGCAGAAGAACCTGTGGAAAGTGAAGAAACTGCTGAAGTAGAAGCACCTACTGAATAAAGTAGTCTATGAGATTGATTCTCGCTTTGGGAAACCATCCTATTCGTTACCAGAATACTAGGCATAATATAGGTTTTATATGTCTGGATCACTGGGCAGATTCCCATAATCTGGGTTTCAGCAGTGACGATCTGTATGATTATACCATCTTCAGAAACGTTGTAGCGATCAAGCCCAAAACATATATGAATCAATCTGGAAAAGCTCTTAGAGCTGCGTTGCTACGGTGGAATATATCCGAAAGTTTAATTATCCACGATGATATTGAACTTCAACCGCAAGACCTGAGAGTGCGAAGTGGAGGGGGCGATGGAGGTCACAACGGTCTCAAATCCCTCTTTGAAGTGCTGCCACCCTCGGATCTCAGACGCATCCGAATAGGCATCGGACGTTCATCCTCATTACCTGTTGACAAGTATGTCCTACAAGAATTTGAACCTGATGAACTGAAAAAATACGATGAATGCATAAATCGGGTATCCAACTTTCTGGATACCTATGTAAACAGAGATTTCAACGCTGTGTTGAATGAATATAGTCAATACAAGAAATCCTATTCTGGTGAAAAATCCACCAGAATCGAAAGTCCAAAGGAGGAAAAGGATGATTAAAGATTACGAATTAATGGTGATGTTTACGCCGAAGCTGAGCGCTGACGAGGCTGATGCAGCCAATGAGAATCTGCTCAATCAATTACGCGAAGCTGGTGCAGAAATCATCAAAACTGATCCCTGGGGTAAAAGAATACTTGCTTATCCGATTGAAAAGCACCAGGAAGCTTATTATTATGTGAATTACTTTAAGATGGATAGTCTCGCTTTGAAATCCGTCAAACAGCAGTTCAACATCAATGAAAATCTTATCCGTCATATGTTCATAGCTCGAGACGGGAAATAGGAGGAATCATGGCAGATCTTAGGCTACCTAGACTAAATAAGTTCATCGGAAGTGGCAGAATCACAAATGATTTGGAACTTAGATTTACTACAAACGGCACCCCGGTGCTCCGTTTTACCCTTGCTATTGACAGAAGCTATAAAGACAGCTCCGACCAATGGCAGACTGTAACCAGTTGGATTGATTGTGTAGCTTGGAATAAAACCGCCGAAACCTTGGCGAATAATGCACACAAAGGCAGCGCTCTAATTGTAGAAGGACGTCTTGACACTCGCAACTGGACAGATCAAAATAACTCAAATCACAAAAGCACTGAAGTGACTGTGGATACAGTTCACTTCCTCGAATGGAAACCTCGTGAGGATGGAAGCAACCAAGCCTCTCCAGAAGCAAGTATGCCCCCGGAAGAGACTACACATTCTCGCACTACAACAGATGATGATGTACCATTTTAGGAGATAACATGAATTTTAACGATAGAAAGAAAAAATACGGTCGCAGGAAATATTGTAAATTTTGTGCAAACAAAGACCTGGTAATTGACTACAAAAATATCGACCTCATGCGTCAATACACATCCGATGTGGGTAAGATCGAAGCTGCTCGCATCACAGGAACCTGTGCCAAGCACCAGCGGAAACTCAGCACTGAGATAAAAAGAGCTCGCCAAATGGCACTAATCCCATACGTCGTAGAATAATATATGTTTCTTTTGCCCCTTCTTAGTGGAGCAATAGCTCTTCTTAGCCCATTCTTCGGAATCATGGCCATGATGCTATTTTGCGCCAAAGCGTTAGGACCAACGGTTGCATCACCTCAACGTGCATTAAGTGCGTTTTTGGTAGTACCGCTTTTGGTTATGCTCTTTGGTGGTAGCTCTCCAACCACTCCGTTGATGGCGCTGGATGCTATTCTCGGTGTAGGAGCTGTGGTATACGTTTTTTTGGTAGTCTTACGCAGAACGCAATATCGAAACTATGCCTTTTTAGCTGCTGCACTTGTGATTATGTTCTACTCTATAGCCAGGATATTGCTCTTTGGCAATGTCTTGGATATGATATATCAAGAAGGGATGGAGACCGTGCAAGCTCAGATGCCGGGCTTAATGAACGGAGAATATTTTGAACTATCGGCAAGATTGTGGAAATATCTGCAGCCCGCTATATGGGGTGTAGGGCAGATATCGGCTTTGCTCATCTCATATGTGATTTTTCATAAAACCATCAAGATTCCCTTGCATGCGTCTGAGATGAAGTTTCCAGTTTTCTACAACTTCCTGATATTGGCTGTATTACCGCTTTATTTTGTGCCATCCGGCAAAACTATCTTCGTAAATGCAATAATTTTACTTTGTACGATTCCGTTGATTCAGGGATTTTTCTCTGTCTTAAATGGACTCTCCAAAGTGTTCGAAAACAAGATTATCAGAGGCATTATCATGTTCTTTTTGCTGATATATGCTTTTATTCCGCTCATTTTGGTCGGCTTTGCCGATTCATGGATGAGTCATAGCAATAAACCGCGTGGAGGAAAAACCGCATGAAAGTCATTATGCTCGAAAACATAGAAAAAATGGGCAATCAAGGTGAAGTGGTAAATGTCAAAAGAGGATACGCTAGGAATTATTTAATTCCCAGAGGATATGCTCTGTATGCCACCCCTGCAAACATGAAGAATCTGGGTAAAATCCAGCAAGATCTGAAAGAGGCCGAAGAAAAAAAGATCGGCGAACTAAAAAACCTTGCCGAAAAAATAGCTTCCGTAAAACTGACATTTGTACGCAAGGTAGATGAACATGGCAGCATGTTTGGCTCAGTTTCTGAGAATGATATCGTCACTGCTCTCAAAGAACAAGGGATTGAGATTCATCGTTCAAATATCCAGATGGAACATCATATAAAGGAAACGGGAGAACACAGCTTGCCGATCAGATTACACAAAGAAGTTGTGACCAATCTGAACCTTGTGGTCAACGCCGAAGCCGAATAAGATCCGGGAGGTTCCCATGAATAATAACTGGTTCAAGATCAAGCAGATCGTCAGTCTGGTAATATTTATTGCCGTATTGTCCGCAATGGGCATGATTACCGGCAGACCTGTCATGATGCTTGCTTATGCAGGCTTCTTTCTGGTATTGAGCGTGGTCATTTACTTTACTCTCAGAAGAAACCAACGTCATTTTGAGGTAGTAAGCCAATCAAGAAAAACTGTAAAGATGATCGTGGCAGCGATCTTGATGATCCTAGCCATCATCTTGCCCCTTCTTATTGCTCTGAACTCCAGCATCATCAAATTGCCGGAGACTATGACTGTGGGAAGTGTAGTAGGATTGATGCTCGCTGTAACTATCGTCTTTATCGCCTTGATACTGCTCACTCTGTATATGATCAATAGCAAGGGATATAATCTGCGAAATCGTATCATTGGATATCTCAGCTTTATTATAGCTGCGGTGATACCCGGTGCTTTGATGCAAAGCGTGGATCGCACAACCATGGGCATTGGCTCTGTATATTACGTAGCCACGGCTGTGTTGATCCTTGTTTACAACGCCAGAAGTCTTTTCTGCAATCCAGAATAATCAACCAATATATAGGGAGTATATGCTGAATCTTTTCAGCAATACTCCCTTTTTATCGTGATGGCACTAATTCCCGCTGGATCACGCATTGAAGATCTCATCTATCGCTTAGGCGGTGAAAAACATAAGCGCTTTATCCATATATTTATGAATTGGAAACGCATTGTAGGAGAGCTACTTGCAGAAAAGTCATATCCCATCAAGATCGACCGGGATACATTATTTGTAGCTGTAGAAAATAATGCTTGGATGCAAGAACTAGTTTTGCTCAAGAACGATATTATCAATTATTACAAAAAGAATTGTCATGAAGATCTCAATGATATCATCTTCATCATAAAGACAAAACGGGAAAAAAAATGAAGCATATTCAAATAGCCCCCTCTATTCTCTCGGCAGATTTCTCTCATCTAGCGGATGAGATTTCTGCTCTCAAATCTGCCGATACCATCCATCTTGATATCATGGATGGACACTATGTACCCAATCTCAGTTTTGGATATCCCATAGTGCGTTGCATCCGTAAGCTCACTGATAAGCCTCTAGATGCACATCTCATGGTTACAAATCCTGAAACCTATATTGAGCCCTTAGCAAAAATCGGGATTCAGTGGATATCTTTTCACCAGGACACAGTTTTCCATAGCCATCGCCTTGTCCATCAGATCAAATCCTTTGGCATCAAGGCCGGTGTTGCTCTTAATCCTGGGACTCCAGTAAACACTCTGGGTGCTATATTACCGGATCTGGACTTTGTATTAGTCATGAGTGTCAATCCAGGTTACTCTGCTCAAAAATTCATTCCCAATGCCATAGACAAAGTTCATGAACTCAATGCTGCCAGAGATCGCGATGCCCTGAACTTTCTCATCGAAGTCGATGGAGGTGTAACGGGAGAGACGGCAGAATTCCTTCGTGCAGGCGGAGCTGATATTCTGGTCTCAGCGTCATATATATTTAGCTCAGATGATTACAGTAAAACTATAGAAATTCTAAGGGGAAACTAGATGTTCAATAGCCTTTCAGAAAGATTAGATTCCATTCTCCGCGGACTCAAAGGCAGCGGATACCTTACCGAACAAAACATCAAAGATAGTATGCGCGAGATTCGCCTCGCACTCTTGGAAGCTGATGTCAATTTTAAAATTGTAAAAAACTTTGTCAAAGAAGTAGAGACCCGCTCATTGGGTACTGAAGTCATGAAATCTCTCACTCCGGGTCAACAAATCGTCAAGATCGTGCATGAACAGCTAATAGCGCTCATGGATACCGAAGGATTTGAGATGAAGGTCTACAACAACAAACTTACCAAAGTCATGATGGTAGGTCTTCAAGGCTCCGGGAAAACTACTGCCAGCGCAAAACTTGCTGCTATGTATCGCAAAAAGGGTATAAAACCGATGATGGTCGCCTGTGATGTCTATCGCCCAGCTGCGATAGAACAGCTCAAAGTCCTAGGACGTCAGATCGATATCCCCGTGGTATCATCAGAAAGTAAAGATGTAATAAAAATTGCCGAAGAAGCTCTTAAAGAAGCACATGCAAAATTTACCAACCTTCTCATCTTCGATACTGCTGGACGTTTGCATATCGATACTGAGATGATGGAAGAAGTAGTGCGCCTTAAAGATTTTGTCAAGCCTGATTATATCTTTTTTGTGGCTGATTCTATGACTGGTCAGGACGCTGTGACAGTTGCAAATGAATTTTATAAAAAACTCGCCTTCGATGCAGTGATCCTCACGAAGCTTGATGGTGATGCCAGAGGTGGTGCAGCCCTTTCCATCAAAGCAGTTACCGGACGTCCAGTGGCTTTTGTGGGAACCGGTGAAAAAATCCCTGATCTTGAAGTTTTCTATCCAGATCGCATGGCTTCTCGCATCCTGGGCATGGGCGATGTTCTTAGCCTCATCGAAAAAGCCGAAGAAAACATGAATATGGAAGAGGAAGAAAAACTGGCTCGTAAAATGCTTAAGAACCAGTTTACCCTAAATGATTTCCTCAAACAACTCCAAAGCATAAAAAAAATGGGACCTTTGGAATCCATTATAAAAATGATCCCTGGTATTGGTTCAAGGCTTCCATCTGATCTCAAAATTGACGATAAAGCCCTCAAGCATGTGGAAGCTATCATTCAGTCCATGACACATGAAGAACGGGAACATCCAGAATTGCTTAATGGTAGTAGACGGCTACGCATCTCAAAAGGATGTGGTCGCCCAGTCATGGAAGTAAATCGCCTGATGCGACAATTTGAAGACATGAAAAAGATGATGAAAAAGATGAATAGTCCCAAAGGAAAGAAACAGCTTGAAGCTATGATGAAGAACCAAAAGTAAATAAGTTCCTTCCTCATAATCGAAAAATGTTTGCCCAAGTTTACATGTAGCGCAAGCAGTAGCTAGCGTGACACTCGTTCAGGTTCATTAAGTACGTTTAATTGCTATTTGAATAGCCTAAAGCACTATTTCTAAAATGTACTTCACAAAGCTGTAACTCCTTATCTTCCCGTTTCTTGCTCACTTCTCAAAGGGGAGAGAAACGGGGGAGGCGGCAAGTGCCCTACTTTTGCAAGCATTTAGCCAGGCTGGAATTCTGGTATTAATAGCCCCTACTGATCATGACTTTGGATTAATAAAGACCGTCGTCAATTTAGTAAATATAACATCATGATTACCAAAGATGTGATAACGATTTGATTGTAGACAAATTATAATGATGGGTTTTTATTTATGCGGCGAGAAAAGCTACTTATATAATAATGCAATAAGAAGCCTTCTAGAGTGCCTCTTTGTATTGCATATCTATTGTAAAAATATAGCAGCTGGTCTCGTTTGACCTTAGATAGATTGTGTTTAAATATGACGATATAATCTACCTAAGAATCATAAAAAGTTTCGCCAACATTTGGGACTCTTTGCAGTATAGTATGTGTATTTGAGATCAGAGTTCATCGATATACCACCAGAAGTGGGAGCGGGGTATGCTATACTTTTCTCTATAAGGCTTAATATAGCTGATAACGTAGTTGTAAGGAGGGTCTAAGATAAGCTGCTGGCAAGCAAGAATAGCATTGTAGAGGGCTTCAGAGTGTTCTGAGAAGGGTAATTCTTCCGGTTCGGACATATTCAAACACATTGAGAAGTATTCATCAGGTCTGAAGACGCATTTTGCTTCGAGAGCGTATTTGAAGGCATCGAGGTACATGGGATTGGTGTCGGTTGCAGGTCTTTTCCACATTATTGAACTCCTTTGATGTTATAGTATTGGTTTTCTGTAGTTGATAGGCACCTTGCGATAGCGCCCGGTTTGGGGTGGGCGAAACATCCTCTAATGACGCCATTGGTATCGGCGACTACATAGCCGCCATGGGTTTGGGAATAGAAGGTAAACTGGAGCTGTCCTTTATACATCTGGCAGCGGATATTGTCAGGGTTTTTGTAGATATCTCGTGCTTTTTGGAGGAAACTCTGCTTTGTATTGATTCCGAAATCCTTTCCGTGTTTTTTGATATCTGATTCGAAGTCATTATCGCTATAGTTTGGGTATTTATCATGGCGGATCCCTTCTAATTTGTT
>JASKKR010000015.1 GCA_030154085.1 Candidatus Cloacimonadota bacterium
TTTTATGGCTTTACCACATCGAGGGAGTTTGGCCATAAACAGGCAGAATGATCCTGACTGATATGCAGTTCTGGCTTGAGGCAATTATGCCAAGGTCTTCAAGACTTTTCTAGTTTGCTTGTCATCCAAAAGAATCAGCCATTTTTGGGTGATATGCTTCTTCCTAAAAGATAGCGTTGTTTGAGCTTCTTTAGATCTGCATATTGGGATAACAAGAGACCTACTAGGGTGAGTGTCAAGCCGATGATGGTGCGGCTATCAATGGCATCTCCAAGAATCCAGAATGCTAATGCAACCGTAAATACTGGGATGAGATTTGAGAATATGTTTGATTTTGCCACTCCTAGGGTGCGGATTACATCGGTAAAGAGTACGAAAGCACCGATGGTGGCAAAGATAGACATTGCCATGATGGTGTAGATTCCGCGCAAGGAGTGCTCGACAGTCATGAAATGCCTGCCATCAACAATAAGAAACATCGGCAGGAAGTAGATAGCCCCAAAGAGGGATTGATAGGCAACGATAGTAAGAGTGGAATATTTGAGAGTCAAAGGACGCACCATGAGTCCATAGCCCACAGATCCGAAAATTGCAAGCGCTAAAAACATGACTCCAATCATAGTGGCTTTAAATTCACCTGAGCCAATGCTCATGATCACGACACCCATACAGGAGACGATCACCCCGAGGATTACCCAGACGCTGAGTCGCTCCTTGAGTAATAGCCATGCTCCAAGGGCAGCAAAGATAGGGATGGTGGCGATCACAATGCTGGCAAATGAACTGGAGACATATTGCATAGCATTGCCTTCGCCGTTAAAGTATAAAAATGGCTCAAAAAAGGCAACAATCATCAATCTCCAGAGATCATTTCTTTCGATCTTCTGCCATTTTTTAGCAATTGCCATAAAGGCAAAGAGGATTATGCTTGCCAAGAGCAGGCGAAGAAACACTACTTCATAAGGGCGGTAGGTTTCATAAGCAATCTTATACCATACGAAAGTGATAGCCCAACAAAACATTGCCCCAATGGCGCGCAGATACGTTACCCACAGCTTCATAATTAGATAAATTCCTTCACTTCGCCAGCTGGAATGTTTTTGATCACTCCGCCGTCGTTGATATCTCGACATGGTCCAGCTTCGATCTCACCACTATCAGTATAACCACGCATCTCCCAGAAGCCGGGTACATAGTAATCCATAAGCTCTATTTTAACAATGCTTTTGGCAGATTTATAGCCCCAAAGATAAGGGACAAAGCCACGCACTGGACCTCCATAGTTTTCGTCCAACAACTCACCGTCAAAAGCCCAAGCGATCATTGAGCGTTCCTGTTCGGCAATGTCGCGCGGGATAGAGGTGTCATAGATCATTCCAACCGACCAAAAACGTAAATATTTACAGCTATCATTTGCCTTTACTATACGTAAGATCTCTGCCATGGGGATGCCAGTCCATTTGCCAAAGACAGACCACCGGGTGACGCTGGTGAGGCGGGCTTCCACCGTGGTTGCCGGTAGAGCCTGGAGATCCTGCCAAGAAAAAATCCGAGGCTCGGTGCATGATCCGCTCACCTCGATCTGCCATGTGTCCCGATCCAATCTTCCGGGATGACCTTCAGCCCAAAAGACAGGAGTGCCTATTCTTGCAAGTTTATGCATCAATATCTCCGATGTGTTCTATAATATCACTAGGTAAAATGGTGAATGATTGACGCTTCCGAGATAGACGTTCGGCAGTTTTGCCCATAAGTAACGAAGCAGAGCAAGCTGCGTGCATCAGATCAAGTCCGGAAGCTGCCAATGCACTAATGATCCCACAGAGCACGTCCCCACTGCCACCTGTGGCTAGTGCATCGTTTCCAGCAGTTATGATTTGGATCTGGGAAGAATCACAATAGACGCTGGTGTGTCCTTTAAGTAGTATCGAGCAGCCGAGCTTATGCTGAAGATCCCTAAGCTTGCCAATTGGATCCTGTTCAAGCTCTTCCAAACTGATCTTTGCCAACCGGCAGAACTCAGCATGATGCGGGGTGAGCAGGAAATTACCGCCTTTAAGCAGAGGGATCAGTTCCGAGTTTCGGCTGAGGATGGTCAAGGCATCAGCATCTATGATAGTGGGAACTTTAGAATTTGAGAGAACTATCCTCAGCAGCTCAACTGCAAAGTCATCTAATCCCATGCCACAACCAATGGCGATGGCATCAGCTTTGACGATGCTTTTGCAAAGAGCGCTCTCATCTGGCAGAGGATTTTCATTACTGATTTGGGGTATGCCAAAGACCATTATTTCGCATGGATCAGCAAAGTAATATGGTAGACAATTTTCTCGGCTATATAGATAAGTGAGCCCAGCGCCTGCTCTTAGAGCTGCCTTGGCAGTAAGTTTGATGCTGCCCAAGTATCCTTTGCTGCCTCCGATGGCAATTACTCTGCCAAAATCTCCTTTGTGTCCAGCTTGATCTCTTACAGGAAGGATTAAGTCTTCATAATGATATGCCAAAATTCCGTTTCTATATTCACTTGGTATGCCGATCGGGATGGTGCACAGTTCACCGCACAGCTCTCTGCCTTTGCCCAGCAGGTGCCCAAATTTGAGTTCTGCAATGGCAAGCGTGGCATCCATCTTGAGGGCATATCCTGTGCCAGTATCAGCATCAATACCAGATGGAATGTCAACAGCGATTCGTATGGCATTAAGGCTCTCCAATGAAGAAAGAATCTCATAAATAGATTTTGGTAGTTCTCCATGAAATCCAATGCCAAAGACAGCGTCGATGCAGATATCTATCGGCTCGATCCAAAGAGCAGCAATTTCGGCAAGCTCTCCTACTTCCCGGATGTCATAAATCTGAATGCCAAGCAGTTCACAAAGTTTTCGATTTATAGTCGTCTCAGAGCTCATGTGCCCTTCTCCCAAGCTGAGAATCGTTATTTCTTGACTATGGGGGAAAAGGTGTCTGGCGATCACATAGCCGTCGCCGCCATTGTTCCCTCTGCCACATAATAGCAGTATGCGTCCGGATACTTCCTCGGGATAATTATCTATGATCCAATCTGCAGATCTCACGCCAGCAGTCTCCATCAAGACGCGGGAAGGGATGCCAAATTCATCGATTGTGCGCATATCCATCTTGCGCATTTCTTCACGATTTAGCACGAGTTTCAAAATTCCTCCTTGTACTTTCCGTGGTATGCAGGCGGATCTCGAAGGTAGTTCCTTCTCCAACAGCACTTTCTACCACACGAATCCGACCATTGTGATATTCTTCAATGATGCGTTTTGCCAAGCTGAGACCCAAGCCCCAACCGCGGGTCTTTGAAGTGACTCCAGGATCAAAGATCTTCTTCCACTGTCCACGAGGGATTCCTTTGCCTTCATCACGGATGTGGATATATACATAGGGGCTTTTGTGTGTGGCGGTGATAATGATGTTTCCGCCTTTGCTTGACATAGCGTCAACACAGTTTTTGATCAGATTCTCCATCGTCCACTTGATCAATTCTTGATCCATCATCACCTGGATTCCTTCGATTTTGCTAATTAGATGGATGTCAATCCTAGAGCCTAAATGCGGCATCCTGTTGCTAAAATATTCCACAACATCAGTGAGTAAAGCATGCAGATTGTGAGGTTCCAGTTTTGTGATACTGCCTACCTTTCCAAAACGAGAGGCGATGTTTTTGAGATGTTCTACGTCCGCTCTCATGAAGCTTAGCATCTGATCCATATCAGGTCGTTTAGCTCCGTCAGCAGTACTGCTTGCCATATAGTCTATCCATCCCATCAGAGATGTGATAGGTGTGCCAAATTGGTGGGCAGTTTCCTTTGCTAGGCTTACCCACAGAGTATCCTTTTCTGTACGCCTCAAAAGGAGCAATCCATAGCCGCCAAATAATATTACCATCAATGCTAGGAATAATTCCAGAATGATGATAAAGCGTATGAAAGATAGTGAATGTGGAATGGAAAAATAGATGTATCCCAAAGAATCTGCTTGATTTGAGAGTGGAACTTCCGTCATCGAAGCTTGAGCTGAAAGCAATTCAAACTGCTTATCGAGGGGTAGATCTTCAAAGGCAGTGTTTTCGCTAATGTTCACATTTCGCCAAAAGAGAGGCTGGCGATTGCGATCCGTCACTATCACGGAATAATCTATGTTGCGGATAAACTGTTCAAAGGATATTGGGCGACTATAAAAAGCATATCCCTTGAGGATGTTTTGGTCTATCAGCGGAGTCTGCACCATTTTGTTCATTAGCTCGCCCATGAAAAACTGTGTTTCTGGGCTGAGGTCTTCATATAGCGTATCCTGCGAGACAGGGATGTTTTTCCAGATTAGTGGTTGCATGTTTTCATCTGTAATGATGATCGGGATGGGGTTTTTCTGCATAAACTCAGTGGATATGTAGTCCCAAAGCTGCTGTTGGAAATCCTCTTGGGCAGTAAATTGGAGATATTTTGAGCTTACTTCTGTAAGTAGTTGCGCATATTTTTCTGCCAAGCGCAGATAACCATCGGTATAGGCTACATATTGGGCAAAGATCCTCGGCACATATTCCTGTTCCTTTCTGGCTTCATGGATCAAGACCTGTGTGTAGACCGCAAAGAATATGAAGATCAATAGTGATCCTAAGACCACATATAGCCTCATGGACTGATAGCGGTTATTTAGTTTTGGCCGTTTCCCAGTGTCTGTCGAGTTCATCCAGGCTTGCCTCGTGTATGTCGCTATTTTGATATTGATCTTCTACATGGCGGAAGCGACGGTAAAACTTTCGGTTCGCATCTTTTAGGGCAGCTTCGGCATCGATATTCAGCTTGCGTGCGAGGTTGACGATGCTAAAAAGCAAATCTCCCAATTCTTCATAGATGGCCTCGGGATCATTGTCTGCTAATACTTCTTGCAGCTCTTCCCGCTCTTCATCAATCTTCGCCAAAACGGGGGCGAGATCAGGCCAATCAAAGCCTACAGATGCCGCCTTTTCTTGGATACGGTGGGCTTGAATCAAAGCGGGTAATGCTCTGGGGATGCCGTCCAAAACACTTTCTCTTTCATGCTTCTCTTGCTTTTTGATTCGCTCCCAATTCATCTTGACCACATCAGCGTCAGATACGGAAAGATCTCCAAATACATGCGGATGACGGCGCACTAGCTTGCTACAGATAGCTTCTAAAACGTCAGCTTCGTCAAATTTGTTCTCTTCTTTGGCAATCTGAATCTGAAACACTATGTGCAAGAGCAGATCTCCCAGCTCTTCCTGCAAGGCTTCATCGTCCCCATCTTCTATAGCTTCTACTACCTCATACAATTCCTCAATAAAGTTTGGAATCAAAGATCTTGGGGTCTGCTTGAGATCCCAAGGACAGCCTTTTTCTGGATCTCTCAAGGCTGCCAATATTTCTACTAGGTCTTCAAATTTATTCATGTGATTCTCGCTTATTACTTAGATTCAGCATTATTCCTAGGCTCAACCAGAACATGATGCTGACAATGTGCTGTTGGATAAATATATCAGTAATACAGGCAAACATAACGGCCATCATGCCTACGAATGCTCCATAATGCAGGATATCTTGAGATTGCGCCACGTACGACTTCCAATAGCGACGCAATATAGAAAATATTATATACAAGTAGCTTAACCCTGCTATAATGCCCATCTCAACCATGAGATTCAGATATAGATTGTGCGGGTGCTGAGCATATAGCTGGCGTGCCGGAATTATCGTCGGATACCACTCTGTCCAAACCCCAAATCCAATCCCGGTAATTGGATTGTGATAGATCTGTAACCCTGCCAAATACCATGCTAGCCCACGAATTATAAGAGATACATCATTGTTAAAGCCCAATTCTATTCGGGATATCATCGTGCTGGGAATCACCAAAGGCAATAAACCCAAAAAGATGATCCCAAGAAACCGCATCACTCGAACTCGGATCATAAAGAGAAAGATGCCAAATGCCACTGCTATGATTGCCATGCGGGTGTATGTATAGAGCATTCCAAAAAGAATCAATAAAGCAGCAAGTGTATAGATGACCTTCCAGTATTGCTCAGTGCTGCGGAAAAGCAAGGATAGAGCAAAAAAGAATGCCATCGTATAAAAGCCGTTGATGGTCATTGCCGTATACCAAAATGAGCCCAATCTTTCAAAGGGATTTTGGATTGCAATGTAGATTCCATAAGCACCCACGAAAGCTCCCACAGCCACGATTGCCTTCATCCAAATCACCAATGATTCTTCCTTCAATCGCGCATTCTGACAAAGGATTAGCGTGAGCACGGGGACAATGACGGTGGTAAAAAACATCGTGTATCCCAAAGGATCTGATATGCGCAATGCGCTATAGATACCAAATGCCAAAATAAAAAAGATTGCCAGTGGATAGGGTATCTGGAGACTTAGCTGCTCTTTTTGATACATCTCCACGATGATCAAGAAGATAAAGAGCAAGAGCAAGAGAAAAAATACGCTCATCAAAGGCTTAATTAGAGTTAGTGAAATGAGAATCAGCGAACCATGCAAACTCACACCATTGAAGATACTATATACCACCCAAGCGCCCATGACGCTGATCATCAAAATAAGATACCTGGGTTCCAGCTCTTGTGCAAAGCTTCCCATGACCACGCTGATCAGTGCCACGATTCCGGTCAGAAAGAGCGTGATCACCCAGTTTTTGCTCTTGGCTGGATTGATTTGGTTCATTTTTTCAGACTTTTCTTTATCTCTGCAATGCGCATTTGATTGCGCTTCATGACCTCAAGGATCAAAGCTATGATTACTGCCAGGATAAAGCCAACAATGGTCGACACGATACAGATAAGTGCCCGTTTGGGATAATCCCTGCGTCCAGCCAAGCGGGGGGTATCCAAGACTTCGATCGTCGGCATATCACGTAATTCGGTGAGTCTTGCTGCTTCATATTGGGGATATAGATATTCATAGACGGTGCGGTTGATGTTCATATTCATCTCAAGGCGCAGATATTCCGCTGTCACTTTGGGTAATGAACTGATGTTGATGAGATATTCCGGAGTTTTACCGCTTGCTTCCAATTCTCTGATCTGACGCTGAATGCTATTCTTGCGCAGCTCAGCTTCTTTTACTATTGGGCTATCATCCCCAAAGTTTGCCCGTGCGAGCTCCAAGTCCACATCTGCTTTCATGCTTTCTGCAATCAATGCGCTATAGGCTTCAACGATAGATTTTGCTTGTGATTCCAAGTGAATTGCTTTACTGTTTTCCTGGAACTTCTGACCCGCCACGATCAGCGAATCCAGCGTATTTTTTGCTTCATTCACCCGCTTCTCCAGAAACTGCCGATTCAGCTTGCTTTTAGTCACTTTCTGCTCACGATTGTATTCATCAAGTCGCTTTAACAGAAAGTTCACAATATCCAAGGATAGCTGCTTATCTTTGCTTTTAGCGCGCACCTTAACCAAGCCAGTGCCGTTGTCATAACCCATAGTGAGGATTTTTTTATGGAGTAGAATCAGTGCATCATCCATGTTCCTCAGACTGTCCGGATGATCCAGTTTAAAGTAGGACAGCAGATCAAATTTCCTGATAAGTTCCTCAGACATGGTGCGGGACTGCATGACGGTGATGAAGTTCTCAGCATTCTGGGTGTCTTCTGTGCCTAAGAAGTTGGCAGCAAGGCTAGAGAGACCAGGGATATTGATCGGTAATTGGGTGGTCTGATCTCCCACAGCAAAGAAGCTGGCGCTGGAACTAAATATTTCCGGTGTGAGCAAACTATATGTCACAGCTGCGATAGCTACGACAAGAACGATGCCGATGATCATTTTGCGATGAGCTGCTATGATCCGGATGAGCTCAAAGAGATCAAAGTTCTTTTCTTCCATGTATCTTCCTTATTCGATACCAAACAGACGCTTCCAAAAGGAGCGTTTGGGTTGGGGATTGATGATTATTGTAGCTTTGCCGTCATTTATAAACTTATGTTCTTTTTCCTTCAGATAACCTTCGATGATGATTTGACTATCTCCCAAAAGAATTATTTCGCCAGCTAAGGTGATTGTTGCATCTTTGGGAACGATGAGGCTTGCCCCCGGTAAAAGCGTGATCTTGCCATTCTTGTCCAAGCTGAGATTTGCATTCTTTGCCAAAGTCACTGATCCGGTAATCTCGCGTTCTCCTGTGAGATTTACTTTACCTTCTAGGATACTGGGCAGGGTTTGTACCATCTTCAAGAGACGAGCTTCACCGGCAGGAATCTCGATTGCTCCCTGCATCTTGTCATAATAAAGGATGCTGCCATCCATAGGATCACAAAAGCCTATATATTCGCCAAACCGTTTTTGGGCACTTTTATTAAACTTTATCATCAGAGTTTGAGGATCTGCCTGAGGAAAGTGCTCGGCATATGCTTCTGGTGGCACCAGGTTCTCTGTCTCCACTTCAAAAGGTGTAAAATAATTGCCTCTGCGGTTCACTAACATTAGATATGGGACTTTGTCTTCATCAAGATAGTATCCACATTGGATATATCCGGAATAAGGTGCATTAGGTTGTTCCAGCACATAGATATCTTCAATCAAAGAAGATGCTGGAATCTCACTTCGTTTTTCTGATTCTCCCATTATAGTCGCAGCATCGACCCACGTCAGCTCTTTAATGATGGCTCCGTATCTTTTGACTTTGGGATTTGAGTGTAAGATTGCATTCATGGTGATTGGATCAGTTTCCGGCGTGCTATATATCCCAGGAGATAAGAGATGTGTATTTAGTCCCACGTAGTCGCCATATCCATCTGAACTCTGAAAAGATTGTAACCGATAGTGGAAGATACCATCAGCTTGATAAACCAAGGGCAGGTATAAGAGTGCTTTTTGTGTGGCATAAGGAGGGCGGATCCAGGTTATCCAAAAGTCTGGATTCCCCTTTGCCCATCTTCCAAAAGCCTGTACGATTGGATAGAAACGGCGGGAAGGATCTTGCAAGCGATATCTGATGCCTGCTTCATAGACTCGAATCAGCTTATATTCCCACACGTCCTGCAAGAACTCTCTATCTTTGACTCCCGGCATAAAACTATAACCTGATCTCACCGGATATATATCTGGGGCGAAAATCAGCGGTTGAGCTTCATTGATAAAATGATCCAAATGATCATAGAAGATGCCTTTGTTCGCATCTATTACTATATTAGAAGACTGATAGTCATAGGTGGCGGTCATGAGGTTGATATCTTTTTCGGCAAGTATATGATCTAAAATCTTATAGCTGGGGATTTGTCCTTGTAAAGGCTCATCAAAGGCATAAAATCCGCTTACATTGCCTTGACCCTGGCGGATGAGATTTTGTGCTCGGGTGATGATCTTTTGCTTATATTCCGCATCAGCATTTACTAATTCATAGGCAAACTGATCCTGCACTTTGACATAGTCTAGTTCAAGATCGCAATTACCATACCACCAAAGACGGGGATTAAGATTACTTAAGACAAATATTCTGTTGTCTGGTCGCTGCAGGAGATTGGCATCCAATAGTTCTTTATAGGGTATCTTGAGCACATATTCCACATACTCGTTAGTATCTTTGGATTGCTGATAATCTTGATATCTATATAGGTTCTGGGAACTGATATTATTTTCGGAAGCGGCTCGGATGACTTTAGCCCGCGAAGCATATGAACCTTCGCTCAGCTCATATCCTGCCACTTCAAATCTCAGCAGCGGATCACCGGCTTTGGTATTAGGATCTACATTGCTGATCCGAAACCTATAGGTGATCCAATAGTAGGCATCCTCATGATCTGGGGGATTTATCTGATAGTGATTGAATTCACGCCCCATGCGCACATAACTGCCATAAATATTTGGCCAACGGTATCTGAGATCGCCCAAAGCATAGCCGGCGTTATCTCTGCCTCGGGATGCCATCCAAATATGACCGTTTGAGGCTTCGGGGTCTTTATGAACCCGCCCTATGCGCTCGATCGCACCATCATTGCGGAATGCATACCAAAATCTGCTATCTTTCCCATCTCCAGGGTTAACATCACGTTCGTCCAGATATTCTGCTTCGAATATATATTGGCTTGAAGTGGACAAAGGCGCGATGGCGTAGTGAAATTCTGATTCTGGGTCTGGGGAATATCCACGATCAGTGATCCAGGCATCCAGACCATGTTCATCCATGATGCGTAGCAACGTGGCTAGTTCTTGATCATCCTTCCTGGTCTCTATGATATTGCTATTATAACCCATCTCTTGCATCCAGTGTGAGAGGAGCTCTCGATTCTGAGCAAAAAACGGGAATGTATTGTTTAGAAAAGAGTATGTTCCGATCAAATATTCATCGGAGTATTTTGCCTCCAATTGCATCATAAGCAAGACAAACATGGCTGCTATCAAGACAAAGCGTTTCATATTCTCTCCTCAGTTATGTCCCATATATTTCGCTTTCTTGGGAAGTCGTTGTTGCATCAGATTCGAAGCTCCAGAAACGGCTTGAGTACTTCCGGAACCTGAAAGCTCCCATCGGCTTTTTGATACTGTTCTAATAACGCGATCATCAGGCGTGGCGTAGCCAGACCAGAGCCATTCAGAGTATGCAGATGGCGCATCTTACCTTCGGAATCTTTATAGCGAATATTGGCACGGCGAGCCTGAAACTCTCCAAAGTTGCTTACGGAAGACACCTCTAGATATTTTTTGCTCCCGGCTGCCCAAACCTCGAGATCGTAGGTCTTTTGGCTGGCAAAACTTAGATCACCGGTGCAAAGTGATACAACTCGATAGTGTAGCCCAAATGCCATGAGGATATCTTCAGCATCTGCCAACATCTCGTCAAGCGCTTGCTCAGAATTTTCTGGTTCGACAAAGCGAACCATCTCTACTTTGTTAAACTGATGCAATCTTTGCAGTCCGCGGGTATCTTTACCATAGCTTCCTGCTTCTCGTCTAAAACATGGCGTATATGCCACAAATTTCTTAGGCAAATCCTTGTAGGATAAGACCTCATCAGCATAGATATTGGTTACCGGCACTTCAGCAGTGGGGATTAAAAAGAGGTCATCTTCAGCGATGTGATACATATCGCTTTCCAGCTTGGGTAGCTGTCCCGTACCGGTCATGGTTTTACGTGTAACTGCCAAGGGTACCATGAGTTCAGTATAACCGTGGTTTTGGATATGATATTCCAGCATGAAATTGATGATGGCGCGCTCCAACTTGGCTCCTGTTGCAGTATAGATTGGAAATCCACTACCTGATATCTTGGCTCCCCGCGGAAGATCCAAAAAGGAATTTTGTGTTGCGATATCCAAATGATCCTTGGGCACAAAATCCATAGTCGGTGGTTGCCCTACATAACGAATTACTTCATTGAAGGATTCATCTTTTCCGATTGGTACATCCGCCTGCGGTATATTTGGAATCGTGAGCAAAAGCGATTCAACAGTGGCATTGAGTTCTGCCAAATTACTCTGTAAATTCTTGATACGAGATGCTACATCAGCCATCTCGGCTAGCTCTTGGGTAGCATCTTCATGGGAGCGTTTCTTTTGGGCAATGGTCTGTGAAACAGCGTTTTGCCTGGCTCTGAGATTGTCGAACTCATATTGCAATTTGCGGCGCTCTTCATCTTTGCCTAACAGCAGATCCAGATCGGCTTTTTCATTTTTATTTTGAATTGCCGTGCGAATTAAATCGGGATTTGTACGGATAAATTTGAGATCAATCATGAGTTTCTACCTGCTACTTGATCAAGGGCTATCTCAATCATTTTTAGATACTTATCAGCCTTGAGAGAGGCTCCACCTATCAGCCCACCATCGAGGTCTGGCATCTTCAAGAGTCTTTCCAGATTTTCCGGTTTGACACTGCCCCCATATAATATTTTGATACCGTCTGCAAGTTCATCTGTATAGCGGATTGCAAGCCATTTACGAATCATACGATGCACTTCCTGAGCCTGTTCGCCACTGGCTGTACGCCCGGTGCCGATTGCCCAGATTGGTTCATAGGCAATCATCATGTCTGACGGGCTATATAAAGTTACATTTCTTAGGCAGCCTTCCAATTGTTCCATGATCACTCGTTGGGTCTCTCCCTTGTTTCGCTGATCCAAATTCTCTCCAATGCAAAGGATGGGCTTGATCTCCTCTGTCAAAAGCGCCATGATCTTCTCGCGAATTATCTCGTCACTTTCAGAGTGATATGCCCTGCGCTCAGAATGCCCTACAATGCAATATGGGATCGAAAGGGATGCCAACATAGCAGAAGAAACTTCTCCCGTATATGCACCCTCATTATGATTGCTCACATTTTGAGCAGCAATTTGAACACCTGTGCCTTCGAGCTCTTTCATCATAATTGCCAAAAATGGATATGCAGGAGCTAAAATCGGTAAAACTCCGCATAATTCTTTGCCTTTTAGCTGAGCTCGGATCTCAGCACAAAACTCAAGTACTTCATTTAACCCTTTGTACATCTTCCAGTTACCAGCTATCACTATTTCTCGCATTATCACCTCTGACCTTTTTTTACAATCTAGACACCAGTTTGTGATCAAGCAAGATAAGTCAAGATTTTTCGAGCAAAGTAATCAGTAGGACGAACTTATATCACAATTTTTTTTAAAAATAGATGTACATATTGTTTTTTTTATTTTTTTTGTTACGATATTGTTTAGATTATCCAATATATTAAAAGGGAGGATATATGCCTCAAAATTCGGAAACTATTTTGCTTCTTGAATTCGGTTCAAACACCTGCAAGGTAATGCTCTGGGATAGTCACAATGCCCAAGTTTTAGTAGACTATCGTTTGCCTTTGCGACTAGCAGCAGAGCTTTCAAAAAGAAAAGAGCTTTCCGAGAATGGGGTCAATAGCATGATATCCGCTATTCGGGACGTGCAAAATAGATTCAAGGATGCTCGCAAAATCATAGCTATCGGAACTCAGACCTTACGCAAAGCTAAGAATGCTCAGCAGATCGTCCAAAAAATTAAAGAGAAATGCGGCGTAACTATCAAGATCTTGAGTCCTCAAGAAGAAGCACAAGCTGCCTTCAAAGGTGTCCAAGCAAGCATCAAGCCCAAAGGGAATACTATCTATTTTGATATCGGTGGGGGCAGCACGGAAATTATCTTTGCCAAAGATCAACGGGTCTATAGTGCACGCAGTTACGAACTGGGAGCAGTAAGCCTACACCAAAAATTTCATTGCACTACCCCAATTTCAAACTGTAACTACTACCATGTTCAACAGGAAATTCTCAGAACTATTAAACCTATCAAGAAAAACATCGAGAACATGGTGGGTTCTGGTGGTTCTGTAGTAACTTGTGCTATGGTTGCTTTGGGAATCACCCAACCCAATGAAGATTTGATCAATGGACATATAATCCGGCGTTCGGCGATAATTGGACAAATCCAAAGATATCGTGCCCTGAGTGCCTATGAGATTGCAAAAATACCCGGAATGGATCCCTCCCGAGCAGATATCATCCTCCCGGCAGCAATGATTATCATCGGAATCATGGATTTATACCAGAAACCCGACTTTATAGCTTCCACAAAAGGTGTGCGTCACGGGATGATATAAATCAAATATTACCCTAAAAACAAAGCTCTAAATGCTTGAAAAATATGGGTTCCTGATGCCTCCCCCGTTTCTCGCCCATTTGCGGAATGTGCAAGAAACGGGAAAATAAGGAGTTACGGCATTGCTCAAGGCATTCCTGGCGCGCCCAAAATGTTTCACAAGTTTAAATCAAGACGGTGAAAAACTATTGCATATCCTCTGAAATTGGTTCATAAGGAAACAAGGTATCGTTTCTTTTGACCTGCTATGAATTCACGTATACCCACTCACTTTCCTAAAAGTTTAGGGCTCAGCCTCATCCCCAGATTACTTAACTGGCTTAAGTTTTATAAAAAGGGTGAAACCGAGATTGGCTTCACCCTTGCAATATTATACTATCGCCCTTAAAATCAAGTCATATATTTTGAGGGCATATTTAGTGTTTTTCTTTACAGAATTCTATCAAGACTCCGTTGGTTGATTTTGGATGCAGGAAGGCAATATCAGCGCCATGTGCACCAGGACGTGGCACTTTGTCGATGAGGCGGATACCTTCTTGCTCAGAATATTCCAAAGCAGCCGGAAGATCATCCACTGCAAAAGCAATATGTTGGATTCCTTCGCCTTTACTCTCGATGAACTTGGCAATAGGGCTATCATCTGCAGTAGGTTCGAGCAGTTCTATGCGAGTATCTCCCATCGGGAGAAATGCCACCCGTACTTTCTGTGCTGGTACTTCTTCTATCCCTTCCAGCTTGAAGCCGAGCTTTTCATAGAAAGCGATGCCTTCTTCAAGGTTTTTGACAGCGATGCCGATATGGCTAATGCGTTTTACCATCTTCAGCTCCTATTACTATCATATTCTTCAGCGAGCTTAAATCCAAGTTTCATAGCCTTGATATTGAGATCCTTAAAGGCTGGTCTTACGGATTCTACAATGGACGTTTCCAGGGATTTATCGCTGACGATTCCAGTGACTTTGCTAAGAAATGCTAAAGACAGCACGTTGGTTGAGATAGTGCCGCCCAACTGCTCCTGAGCGATCTCAGTGAAAGGCAAATCATAGGTATTGTCAGCAGCTAATGCCAGGTTCTTGACGAATGTGGTGTCGATGATCAAGATGCCGTTGTCACGCAGGTCGTAGAGATATTTGTCGCAAGCTTCTTGGGTGAGAGCCAAAAGGCAATTGAAGTTTGTGGCTTCTGGGAAATAAATTTCGCTATCGCTGATAATTACGTCGGCGCGGGAATATCCCCCGCGAGATTCCGGTCCATAGCTCTGGGTCTGAGTAACTTTGTGTTTGTCAAGCACTGCTGCGCGGGCGAGAATGATCCCGGCAAGGATCAATCCTTGACCGCCACTTCCGGAGAGTCGGATCTCATAGGGCTTTAACATTTTTCGCCTCCATTATTATCACTGACGCGACGGACAAGATCGGCATAGGCAGCAGTATACTCCTGCCGGATTTCCTTGCGCAGAATGCCACGGATGATCTTGCCTTCCACCTTTTCTTTGGGAAGCTTGTCTACGGCGGCAAGCGGTACAGAATTGTCCCGGAATTCTTTCATCATCTGCGGTGCGCCACCTTTTTTGTTTAGGCGTCCGTAGATCACAGGGCAAGCTGCGATCACTTCGATGAGAGAGAAACCAGGATGCTCCAAAGAAGCTTGGATATAGTTTTGCATCTCAGTCACATGGAAAGCGGTGGTGCGAGCTACAAAGCTTGCTCCAGCACCCATAGCGAGATCACAGACGTTGAAGTTGGGCTCGATATTGCCATAGGGTGCAGTGGTCGCAATAGCATCATGAGGAGTTGTAGGAGAACACTGTCCACCCGTCATCCCATAGATATTGTTATTTATCAAGATCACGCTAAGGTCGATGTTTCTGCGGGCAGCGTGGATAAGATGATTGCCACCAATGGCGGTGCAATCTCCATCACCGGTGACCACGATTACTTTTGTATTTGGTTTGTGCATCTTGATTCCGGTGGCATAGGCGATAGAGCGTCCATGCAAAGTATGCAGGGTATCCAGATCGATATAAACGGGCATCCTGGAAGAACAGCCGATTCCGGAGACCATTACGATATTATCGCGATCGAGATTCATGGAAGCTATTGCTCTGATGATCGCACCGAGAATGATGCCATTGCTGCATCCGGCGCACCACACATGCGGGAATTTCTTGTCATGACGCAGATATTGATGCACGACTTTTTGAGGGATATTAGCCATCTCAGATCACCTCCTTGATCTTGCGCAGAATGTCGTTTGGTGTAATCAATTGACCATTGACGCGCTGAATAGACACGATGTTGCTATCATTCTTGTCCTTAGTGAGTCTTCTGATTTCACGGATCAACTGTCCTTGATTTAACTCAGGGACGATCACAGTTTCCACATTGCGCAACATTTTGCGGACAGCATCATCCGGGAATGGCCAGATGGTCAGGGGACGCAAAAGTCCCACCTTGAAGCCTTCTTCGCGTGCCATAGAGATGGCAGCTTTGGCGGCTCTGGCAGTGATGCCGGCGGCAAAGATGGCGATATTGGCATCGTCCATTTCATGACTTTCGATCTGCACTAAATCGCGAATATTATAGGTAATCTTTTTGCGTAGGCGATCCATCATGTCTCCCGCTTCCACAGCTTTGTTTGTGGGAAAACCTTGGCTATCATGGGTGAGACCTGTCACATGGAAGTGATAGCCATCGCCATAACTTGCTAAGGGGGAGAGATACTTTTGGTTTTCATCGTAGTGTTTATACCAGTGCGGAGGCACGGTGGGCTTAATTCTATTGATTACACGGACATTTGCCATATCGGGTAGTCTGACGGATTCGCGCATGTGCCCGATCACTTCATCCAAGAGTAATACAACGCAGGTGCGATACTTTTCGGAGAGATTGACAGCGCGAATGGTGAGTTCGTAGCTTTCCTTGACGCTTTCGGGATAGAGCACGATGGCTGGAGAATCTCCATGAGATCCCCATCTTGACTGCATAATATCGCCTTGCGCCGGACTGGTTGGCATGCCCGTGGACGGGCCCATTCTCTGTACGTTCACGACCACACACGGGGTTTCGGTGATCTTGGCAAAACCAATGCCTTCCTGCATCAGCGAGAAGCCGGGACCGCTGGTGGCGGTCAGAGCTTTTGCTCCCGCTAATGAAGCTCCGGTGATAGCGCAGATGGAGGCAATTTCGTCTTCCATCTGGATGAAGGTTCCGCCGCGTTTGGGGAGCTCCGCTGCGAGGATTTCAGCAACTTCTGTGGATGGGGTGATGGGATAGCCGGCAAAGAAGTTTACTCCGGCATCCAAGGCACCATATGCCACGGCTTCATTCCCTTGCATAATGATAGTCTTACGTTCCAGATTGTTCTGCAATTCGCTTAATTTGCTTTCAGTTTTTGCAGGATTGACAGCCGCAACTTTATCTTCGGTAGCCGCAGGACTCTTTGTAGCCGTGCTGATCTTTTTCTCTTGCATTACTTCAGGGTTCTTAGTGGTTTTGCTGGTCTTTTTCTCTTGCATTACTTCTCCTTGGCTCCAGTGATCGCAAAATCAGGACACAGACGATCACAGGTCTCGCAATGGATGCATTTTTCCGGGGCTTGGACATATGGCGAGCCGTCGCTCTTGCGACCAAGACATCCGGTGGGACAAAAAGCTACGCAAATTCCGCACTTTTTGCACCAATTGTGATAGATCAATACGGGAGAATCTTTCTCTGCCGGAGATTTTACTTCGGTGGCTTCTACTTCCATTTTTTCCAGAGCATCTTCTTCCTTGATGATCATGCCCATACGGTCTTTTATGACTTTGTTGGACATTATTATTCCTCCAGTTTATCTGTGTATCTCTTGTATATCTTTATTTTTTAAGTTGCTTTTTGAAGAAATTTCCCAAACGTTTTGCGCCTTCTTCGTTCTTTTCTATGGTCTCATAGGAGAAGTTTAAGCGCATAGTGTTTTTACCACCACCATCACAGAAGAACGAAGTTCCAGCTACATAGGCTACCTTTTCTTCTTGGATGCATTTCAAGAGCAATTCGTCCGTATCCATATATTCCGGAGCACTTGCCATCATAAATAGACCGCCTTTAGGCTTTGTCCACGTGATCTCTTCCGGCATATATTTATCCAAAGCAGCGAGAAAGCCCTTTTGTTTTACAGAGTACATCCGGCGGATCTCTTCGATCTTGGGATCCAGGAGTCCCTTTTCCATATAGCGAGCTGCGATTCTCTGAGTGAACGGAGGAGTACACAGATCAGTAGCTTGCTTCCCGACTACGATCTTGTCCAATACATCTGGATGACCAGCTACCCAACCTATTCTGAATCCCGGGCAAAAGATCTTGGAGAAAGTGCCTAGCAATACCACATGACCAGTGCCATCTAGTTCATAGATGGTCTTTTGATCACTGCCTTCATAGCGCAGCTCACGATAGGGGCTGTCTTCTATGATCAGCACATCATATTTGTGCGCCAGCTCAATGATTTCCTTTCTGCGTCTTTCGGTCATAGTGACTCCAGCCGGATTTTGAAAATCAGGAATAAGGTAGATGAATTTGGGCTTTATGCCCTTATCTGCCAGCTTTTTCAGCTCTGCTTCCATGATCTGAGGGTCCTCCCCTTCATCATCCATCGGGATGCCAATCATCTTGGCTCCGTAGGAATTGAAGGCAGAGAGTCCCCCTAAATAAGAAGGTAAACCTACGATCACGTAGTCTCCGCGGTCTATAAACATCTTGGCGATTAGATCCAGAGCCTGTTGGGAAGCAGTCGTGATGATGAGGTTGTCCACACTCATCTCGATGCCTTGGGATCTGTAGCGCTCTACTAATTGAGTGCGAAGTAGCATGTCGCCTTCAGTAGCGCCATATTGAAGTGCGGAAGCGGCTTCAGTATCCATAACTTCCATCATAATCTGTTTGAGTTCCACTGTTGGGAATGTCTCAGGGCTGGGGAACCCACCGCTAAAAGAAATCAATCCGGGGGTGCTGAGATATTTCAGCAATTCACGGATAGCAGACCGTCTCATCCCCTTAATATTGGTGGATAATGCTTCTGGTAAGTTGGTGATCATGATGATCCTCCATTTATCTTTATTTTTCTTCGTAAACTAAGACTTTCTTGTTTTGCTTGCGCCAGGCTCGGTAAGCTTCCTTGATTTCCAGCTCCCAAACTATGCGCTTGTCCATATCTTCAAATGTGATGATATCTATATAATAGGTCCGTTTATTCTTCCCAATGAAGCTTTTTTTAGGGAATTCAACAACAATTTCGCCTTCAATATTCAGGATCGTCAGCTCATTTAAAAATACCCCCTCAGCTATTTCCACTACAGCTCGGGCTTCAACGCTGCCGGATTGCACATCGCGAAAATGAATATTCATATCTACTCCATTGTTATTCTAGAGACCCCTATAAAACTTATGCCTTTATGGTCAAGTATTTTTTGTCAATAATCAGCGAAATTTAAAAACTTTCTGTATGTCTATACAAAACCAAATTCGGTACAGATTTGAACTCTTTTCACATGAGGGAATTACCAACAATGCTGAATTGCCCTGGCTAAGGCTATTCTGCATCATTCCCAGCCCTCATCCAGCTCAGGACTGCATGCCTGCAAAACCACTTATAATCCAGCCCTAAGAACGCAGTACTGGGTCGAAATAGGCTCCTTGTGGTGAGGAAAGTTCAAGAGTGCAAATAGATCAAGTAGTTAGCCATATTTAATGTGGGCAAAAACAATCTTTTTCTTGACAAAAGAAGCAGAGATGAGATCTTGACCCTCAAAGAGGTTCAAGAGAAATATATGTGTATACGAAGTATTAAGACCCTAGCCAATAATGAATTATATAGAGACATTAAGCATTTGCATTCCGCAAATGCTTTTTTTTTGATTGGGAGGATCTGTGTTTTTAGAAGAGATTATACGTAAAAGTTTGGAAGAAGATATCGGCTCAGGTGACATCACCACAAACTATCTGGATCTAGAACCTATGACAACAACTGCCTATATGATCGCCAAGGCAGATGGCGTCTTAGCCGGAATTGATGTGGCAAAAGCCGTATTTAGAATGCTTGACAAGGATCTGAAGATCACTTTATATCGCAAAGATGGTGATACCGTTAAACCACAAGATGAGATTCTTAAGGTCGAAGGAAATCCTGCCAGCATTCTGCAAGCGGAACGCACAGCGCTAAACTTCATACAGAGGCTTTCCGGGATTGCTACTCAAACTCGTGCAATGGTGGATAAAATCTCAAGCACTAAAGCTCGATTACTAGATACTCGTAAGACCACTCCGCTTCTCAGAAACCTCGAAAAATACGCTGTTCGCGTGGGGGGAGGGTTAAATCATCGCAATGGCCTATACGATATGATCATGCTGAAGGAAAATCATCTTAGAGCAGCCGGTGGCATCAAAAAGGCTATTGATGAAATACGTAAAAAAAACGCTACATACAAGATAGAGGTAGAAGTCACCAATCTCGATGAACTAGCTGAGGCTGTCGCAGCTAAGGTGGATAGAGTCATGTTGGATAACATGAGCCTCAAAGATATCCGTGCTGCTGTAAAAGCATATAAAAAAGACGTGGAGATAGAAGTTTCAGGTGGCATTACCGAAGAGAACATTCTGGCTTATGCCAAAACAGGCGTGCACTATATCTCCAGCGGTGCCCTCACGCATTCATACAAGTCACTAGACATCAGTTTGTTATTTAAGGAGTAAATATATGGAAGAACAACTCAAGACCTTGGCAGCGATGCAGAAATTGGACGACAAGATCGGTCGATATCGCACCCTGCAGGAGGAATTGCCCAAACAACTCAATGAGATCAATGAGCGTGTGGAAGAAGCTACTGCAAATCTTTTGGCAGGGGAAAGTCATAAGGCTGAGATCAATAAACAGCAGCGAGCTTTGGAAAATGACATAAAGCAATATCAAGAACAAATCAAGAAGTATGCACACCAACTCAATGAGATCAAGACCAACAAAGAATACAAAGCCCTCAACAGTGAGATCGCCTATCTCAAAGACAAGATTTCTGAGATCGAATCCCAGCTACTGAGTCTCATGGAAGAAGAGAATCAAGCCATTGAAATAAACAAGGATCTCAAGGCAAAACTCGATGAGGCTGAAGCAAACAAGCGAGCCAAAGAAGGTGATCTGAAAGCTCAGATAGCAGAGCTGGAAATCCAAGTTGAACGCACAAGAGCGGAGCGTAATAAGCTCGCCAAGACCCTGCCGGTACCTCTTATAAAACGCTATGGTAACTTGATTAAGAACAAAGACAATCTCGCCGTGGTCTACAATCGTGATGGATCTTGTGGTGGATGTGGCTTTGTTTTGAGACAGCAGATGCGCATCGAGTTGCAACTTCGTAAGAAGATAATCTATTGTGAGAATTGTGGTAGAATCATCGTGGAAAAGGATTTTATAGACGAATAAACGGTAGCTACAGAGATATTGTTTTAGGCATAGAAACCGCTATGCCAAGAAAAAAGCCCCAATTTAATTGGGGCTTTTTTAATTCACAAAACCGGGGTCAAAGTCAGATCCGGGGTATTAGCACGCTAAATCTAGGATCCAAAGATACCCAGCATCACTCCTGCCGCCACTGCTGAGCCTACCACTCCCGCTACGTTTGGTGCCATGGCATGCATGACCAGGTAGTTTGTGCGGTCATATTGTTGTCCGACCATTTGCACAACTCGCGAGGAAGCGGGCACAGCTGAGACTCCTGCTGCTCCGATGAGGGGGTTGATCTTACTCTTAAGGAAGAGATTCATTATCTTTGCAAAGATTACCCCAGTAGCAGTAGCCACACAGAAACTTGCAGCTCCCAAAAGGAAGATCTTGATGGTTGAAGCCGTCAAAAAGATATCAGCAGTTGTTTTAGCTCCGATAGTGAGTCCTATAAGCACTGTGACGACATCAATTAAGACGGTTCTAGCGCTTCCCGCGAGGCGATCGGTGACTCCACTCTCTTTGAGTAAATTACCCAAGAATAACATTGCTAAAAGTACTACAGAACCGGGGGCGATTAAAGCAGTGACAATGAACGCTACAATCGGGAAGAATATTTTCTCTTTCTTGGAAACGACTCGTAACGCCTTCATCTTGATCACACGTTCTTTTTTGGTGGTCAAGAGCTTCATGATTGGCGGCTGGATTACCGGCACCAGTGCCATATAGGAATAGGCAGCCAAGGCTATTGATCCCAAGAGATGGGGCGCCATTTTGGAGGCTAAAAAGATCGAGGTGGGACCATCAGCGCCACCGATAATGCCAATAGAGGCTGCTTCCATGATATTGAATCCTAAGAGAAGGGATCCCATAAAAGTGGCAAAAATGCCAAATTGGGCAGCCGCACCCAAGAGGATGAGTTTGGGATTGGCAATCAGGGTGCTAAAGTCGGTCATAGCTCCCACTCCGAGGAATATCAGGGAGGGATAGATGCCTTTACTGACACCGAAGTAGAGATAGGAAAGCACGGAGCCTTCTGTCTCCACACCCATTCCTTGAGCTGCTACGCCGGGGATATTGCCAACGACCATTCCAAAACCGATCGGCACCAAGAGCAGAGGTTCATATTCTTTGCTGATGCCCAAATAAATAAAGAACAGACCGGCAATCATCATAATGATGTTGCCCAATTCTATATTCAGGAATCCGGTGGTTTGGATAAATTGAATTAATTCTTGCATGCTTTAAGACTCCAATTCGATCAGAGGATCACCTTCTTGCACGCTATCTCCTCTTTTTACATGAATCTTTTTTACTTTTCCGTTCTTTGTAAAATGGATCTCGCTCTCCATCTTCATAGCTTCAAGAATCACCGCCACATCGCCATCGTGTACATATTGATTTACATTAACTGGCACATCGATGATGGTCCCAGGAATGGGTGCTTTGACGACATTGTCATCCGAGGCAGCGGATTGGGCAGGGCTATTTTGCACAGTTTCTATTCTCTGATACTTAGGACTGGCTTTGCTCTTTGCATTTTTTTGAGCCGATGCTGTTACTTCATCACTTTCCAAAGTCATAAGCACGTCGCCCTCCTGAACAAGAGTACGCTCTTTGACCATGATCTTGCTGATAGTAGCATCTATTGGAGAGGAAATCTCGGATTCCATCTTCATTGCTTCGATCACCACTATAGTCTGTCCACTTTTGACCTTATCGCCTTCGCGGACGGGAATCTTGATGATCACTCCAGGCAGTGGAGCGCGAACTTCACCGGAGGCGAGGTCAATCCCACTGGTAAAAGATGGTGCCATGGGCACTGCTCTATCACGTCCTTCCAGTTTGGGAACATCGCTTTGGTGATCTTCTTCGATCTGAACCAAATAGTCGTCCCCATTGATATTTATTTTGGCATGATTGCTGGAGTGTTCCAAAATGCGGGCTTCAAATCGTTCCCCGCCGATGATCAGTTTGTAGGTTTTCATTTATTTCTCCTTAGAGGGATAAATTCGCGGTTTGGCATTGATAAGATACCGCTGGCGCGCCATTGATTAGCAGGTGTGCGCCGGAAGGTGAGCACCATTTTGCGTTTTTCTTCCAGCTCCAGATCATGCAAATAAAGTGCTGTAATAGCAGCCACGATCACGTTGCGGCTGAGGTCTTTCGGAGCTTTTTTGAGATTCTTGTTGGAATCAAGTTCCAAAGTCTTGTTTCCCTTCCCTTCCCGGGATAGGTGCACCAATTGACTGATGATGATACTGGTGATTAACAATGCAGAAAATACTACAAGCATCCCCACGATAGTCACGCTGAGTCCATAGAGCACAATATCTTTAGAAAAGGCTTTCTTTACTTCCAGGACAGTCTCTGGCTTGATCCCCAAAGCTTGGATAGACTGATTGTCCCAACTATTATCGAGCGGGTCTTCGTTACCCAAAAGAGATCTTAGCTTTTTCGGTGGGATATTCAGACTGTGGGCTATCTCTGTTATAGTACTTAGTTCATTGAAGCCAAATTCCACGGTTTGTTTGGCCAGAACAGCTCTATAGGGTGTGATGCCCAATTTGCTCAAGGTTGTCCCATCGAGAACTTCGTTACCGGGCTCGAGACCGAGGGCAGCTTTCCAGGCTTTGATATCTTGGATATCCAGTTTTTCTGCTACTTGTAGGAGGGTATCTCTATTGTTAAACCTATATTCAGATTCCACTTCCGCTTCACGAATGAGAGAGAGCGAATCATTCACCGCGCCATTTTGGAGGGGAGCATCCATCTGTGCCCCCAGAATCAGTGGGATAACCAGCAAGATTACACAGGATAATTTATGCATTTCGAATCCCTTAAAGTGGTATGTTTCCATGCTTGCGTGGAGGGATAGTGTCTTTTTTATTGGCGAGCATCTCGAGGGCGCGCACTAAGCGGAAGCGTGTGGTGGCGGGCTCGATAATATCGTCTATGTATCCTCGTTCTGCAGCGCGATACGGATTTGCGAAGAGATCACGATATTCTTCTTCGCGTTCGTTGAGCACCTGTTTGGGATTATCACTTGCTTTGACTTCTTTACGGAAGATGACCTCCACTGCGCTTTTAGGACCCATCACAGCGATCTCAGCGGTTGGCCAAGCATAGACCAAATCTGCTCGCATATGGCGGCTATTCATAACGCAATATGCACCACCATAGGCTTTGCGGATAATGACTGTGATCTTTGGTACGGTAGCTTCAGCAAAGGCATAAAGTAGTTTTGCACCATTGCGGATAATGCCATTATGCTCCTGAGAAGTTCCTGGTAAAAAGCCAGGCACATCTTCAAATACGACTAAAGGGATATTAAAGGCATCACAAAAGCGTACAAAACGAGCAGCTTTGATGGAGGCATCGATATCAAGCACTCCTGCCAGTACTTTTGGTTGATTTGCCACCACGCCGACAGAATATCCATTAAGTCGACCAAAGCCCACTACGATGTTTTGGGCAAAATTGCCCATCACCTGCAGGAATTCTCCATCATCCATAATTGGATAGATTACGTCGAGTATATCGTAGGGTTTAGTGGGATTTTCCGGGATCACTTCATCAAGCTCAGGGATTAATCTGGAGATGGGATCGCCACTCGGGAGAACGGGAGGGTCTTCCATGTTGTTATTCGGAATGTAGGATAGGAGTTTCTTGATCAAAAGCAAGGTTTCTTCTTCGCTATCCGTCATAAAGTGGGCTACTCCGCTTTTACTGGCGTGGATCTGAGCCCCGCCAAGGTGTTCGGTAGTCACTGTCTCATTGAGAACTGTCTTCACTACCTTAGGACCTGTGACAAACATATAGCTATTGTGCTTTTCCATGAACACAAAGTCTGTAATTGCGGGAGAATATACCGCTCCTCCAGCACAGGGTCCCAGGATTGCTGATATCTGGGGAATGACACCACTGGCCATTACATTGCGCCAAAAGATCTCGGCATAGCCAGCCAGAGCATCCACACCTTCCTGGATGCGGGCTCCACCAGAGTCATTCAAGCCAATCAATGGGCATCCATTTTTTAGAGCCATATCCATGATTTTACAAATCTTTTCGGCATAGGTTTTGGAGAGGGAACCGCCAAACACAGTGAAATCCTGTGCGAAGAGATATACCACGCGTCCATTGATGGTGGCAGATCCTGTTACGACTCCATCGCCATCAAAGACGGTATTTTCCATACCAAAATTATGGCATTGGTGCCTCACAAAGAGATCAAATTCTTCAAAACTATCGGGATCTACTAAAAGGGCAATCCTTTCGCGTGCTGTAAGTTTTCCTTTTTCATGCTGTTCGGCGATGCGTTTCTCACCACCGCCGAGCTGGGCTTTCTGCTTTCGAAGCCTCAGTTTGTCGAGGGGTTTGATGCTATCCATTTGTTATCTATCCTCTTTTTCATTTATTAAATTTGTGACAATTTGGAAGACAGTTTTCACAGCTTTACTTTTACGTAAAGGGAAATCTTCCTATACCGTATAGGAAATCGCCAAATAGTCCAGGTTTTGGTAATTGATAGGTGGTTAGGGGGAAATGTGTTGACTGAATCTCCTTTACGAATTATCTTGTAAAAATAATATAATTTAAACACACAAGGAGATGAAATGCAAGATAATCCCTTAATGCGAAAGGAAAATACCCATCGCCTCAAAGCCATCCCTTTTGATGAAATCAAATTGGAACACTATATGCCCGCCATCGAGGAAGGTCTTCGGATCGCTCGTGCGGAAATTGATGAAATCAAAAACAATCCAGAACCCCCTACTTTCGAAAATACCATTGTAGCCATGGATAATTCTGGCGAGATGCTCGAATATGCAGCAACTGTGTATTTTAACCTCTTGGGAGCTCATTCTGATGCTGACTTTAAAGCATTAGCACAAAAGATATCTCCCATGTTGGCAGAGTTTGGTTCCAGTATTTCTACTGATCCCAAGATCTTTGCCCGTGTCAAAGCAGTATATGAATCTGAAGTAAAAGGCAAACCGGCTCCTGCTGTCCCAAAAGATTTTACCGACAAAGAAGCTCTCAAGAAGGCAGAACGCTATCGCTTGATCGAGCGTAAATACCAAGGCTTTATCCGTGGTGGAGCTATGCTCAATGATGCGGACAAGAAACGTTTTACCGAAATCGCCATGGAACTTTCAGCATTGTCACCAAAGTTTAGTGACAATGTCTTAAACGCTACCAATAAATTTGAACTACATATTACAGATCCCAAGGACGTCGAGGGCATCCCGGCGGGAGCTTTAGAAGCAGCAGCATATTTGGCCAAAAAAAAGGGTAAGGATTCCGGGTGGATGTTCAGTTTACAGCCATCTAGTGTGCTGCCCTTGCTCACTTATTGTAAAAATCGTAAAATCCGCGAAAAAGTACAGAAAGCATATAGCTCAAGAGCTTTTAAAGATGAATTTGACAATCAAGACATCATTAAGCGTACTCTTGAACTGCGCAAAGAAAGCGCTCAGCTCCTTGGGTATGACAATTATGCAGACTACGTCCTGGAAGACCGCATGGCTGGGTCAGTTCAGACTGCTCGCGATTTCCTGGATCGTATCTATGAAGTGGCATATCCCAAAGCTATAGAAGAGCGTGAGGCAGTAGCCAAGCTCGCCAAAGAGCTCGACAATATTGATGAATTGCAGAGCTGGGACTGGGGATATTATAGTAACAAACTCAAAGAAAAACTTTTTGCCTTTGATCCCGAAGAATTACGCCCTTGGTTCAAGGTAGAAAACGTGGTCGACGGCCTTTTTAAAGTGGCAAAAAAGATTTATGGCATCGACATGAAGCAAGTGCACGATGTGCCGGTCTATCATGAAGATGTGACCACATGGGAAGCTCACGACAAAGATGGTAGCTATCTGGGACTGCTCTATATGGACCTATTCCCAAGAGAGACAAAGCGTGGTGGGGCTTGGAAAAGCACATTGCACGGACAAGGCATGTTTGCTGACGGCTTATGGCGCCCACAGGTCTTAATCGTGGGAAGCTTGACTCCTTCTACAGACAAGAGTCCTTCGCTCTTGAGTATGGATGAAGCACGCACTATTTTCCACGAATTTGGTCATGCTCTTCATTCTCTTTTAGCAGACGGTTATTATCATTCGCTTTCTGGCACGTCTGTGCTCTGGGATTTTGTGGAATTGCCCAGCCAGATTATGGAAAACTGGCTCTTGGAAAAAGAAGCACTGAACCTCTTTGCTCGTCACTATCAGACTGGTGAACTGCTCCCAGAGGAGCTCCTCCAAAAGGTTATTGACGCCAAAAACTTCAATGCTGCTACTGCCAATATCGGTCAATTGCGCTATGCAAATCTGGACTTTGACTGGCATCTAGCCGATCCCAAGGAGATCAAGGATGTTAGTGAATTTGAAGATCAAGCAACTGAGCGATTCAGGCTGCTTCCCAAAATGTCGGATACTAACATTTCTTGTGCTTTTGCCCACATTTTCGCCGGTGGCTATGCAGCTGGATACTATTCTTATAAATGGGCAGAGGCATTGGAAGCAGACGCATGGAGCATGTTCGCTGAAAATGGTATCTTTGATCCAGAAACAGCAGATAGATTCCGTAAGTACATCCTTTCCCGTGGTAATGCCTTCCCACCCGATCAGCTCTATGAAGCGTTCCGCGGACGTCCGTTGGATCCTGATGCTTTGCTTAAGCGGGACGGACTGCTCTAACTAAACAATAGCTATGATATAAATAGGGCGCTGCATAATGCTGTGCCCTATTATTTGTTTATGGCTTTTGCTGCGAGCATAATAGTAATTAGGTTAACTTAGCTTGGGCATATTCTCCAGTGGATAAATCATGATCTTCTATCTTCCCAGAATCTACTTCACAAAGCTGTAACTCCTTATTTTCTCGTTTCTTGCTCACTTCTCAAATGGGCGAGAAACGGGGGAGGCATCAAGTGTGTTAGTTTTACAAGTAGTTAGAGTCCTATTTTTGTAAGATTATGCAGTGGGCATCTTCTCATCTATGGGCTAATATCACTTTGCCTGATATCTACGACTTGAGATGTATTAGCTTGGAATGAGATTTTATCCTATCACTTTTGACACATCCCCTTACACTGCGGCTGGCTGAACCTATATCATGTTGTATAGCTATTGGTTACAATTTGCCAGCCGAGGCTTTACGCATAATTTTATGAATAGCGGTTATTTCTATAAATAGCGTTGAGCCAAATAAAGTCACAGCTGGCAGACAAATAAAAGTAGCTAAAATTTTCTTCTGAGGAGATTAGCGTTTGTCACCACAGTTACAGAGCTTAAAGCCATTGCCATCTCAGCGATCACGGGATGCAGAACTCCAAATGCAGCCAAGGGAATGGCTACGAGGTTGTAAAAGAAAGCCCAGAAGAGATTCTGGCGGATCTTTGAGAAAGTCTTTGTAGAAAGCTCTAATGCCAACGGAACCAGATTTAGGTCTCCACGCAAGATGGTGACATCCGATGCTTCGATGGCGATATCGGTTCCTACGCCCATGGCGATCCCGATATCAGCTTGTTTGAGTGCGGGTGCATCATTGATGCCGTCACCTATCATAGCAACTACACGTCCGGATTTCTGCAGAGCTTTGACCTTATCGGCTTTGTCTGCAGGAAGCACATTTGCCATCACTTCTGTGATTCCACAGCGACTTGCAATAGCCTTTGCGGTTGAAGGATTGTCACCACTCATCATGATGGGCTCAATACCTTTGTTTTTGAGTTCTTGCACGATGCGCGGAGCTTCATCCTTGATGGTATCTGCCACATAAAAGAGTGCCAGCACTCGTTCTTGATCAGCTAAATATATCTTTCCGGCATAGTCCAGCTCAGTGTTTTGTGGAATTTCGGAACTATCCAGATTTTGCTCTGCCATCCAGCTTTGGCTCCCCAAACTATATTTCTTGCCATCTATTACAGCGGAAATACCGCGTCCAGGGCTGCTGGTGAAATCTTTGATCGGCAAAGGATTGAGATTCTTATCACGCGCTGCCACATTTATGGCAAGTGCCAAAGGATGTTCGCTGGCTGCTTCCAGAGAGTGTGCCACCCGCAGAGCTTCATCTTCCGTTATATTTGAACTCTGGATCTGGATTAATTTTGGTTTGCCATGAGTGAGCGTGCCAGTCTTATCAAAGAGGATGGTATCCACGTCTTTCATCCGCTGCAAAGCTTCTCCACTGCGGATGAGGATGCCTTTGTTGGCTCCGATCCCACTGCCGACCATGAGCGCTGTGGGGGTTGCAAGCCCCAAGGCACATGGACAGGCAATCACCAAGGTCGCTATAGCTGCCATCAGAGCTGCTGCCAGACCTTGAGTAGGCTGAGCAAGTGGGATGAAAGAATAGATAAAGTTTCCGATCGTTGACATAAAGCTGGGGAAGATGAGCCATGAGCTGAACACAACAAGCGCCAAGACCAAGATCACCGGAACAAATACAGCTGTAACTTTATCTGCAAGAAGCTGGATCGGAACTTTGGAGAGTTGTGCATCACTGACCATCTTGATTACTTGAGCCAAGAAGGTCTCTGAGCCGACTTTAGTAGCCCGAGCTTGGAAATATCCATCAAGATTGATCGTAGCACCCAGGACAGGGTCATTGACGCTACGAGTGACAGGCATTGATTCACCTGTGGCTATGGATTCATCTAAGGAGCTGGTCCCGCTGATGATTTCTCCATCAGTGGGTACCTTAGTGCCAGGCTTGACTACGAAGATATCTCCGACCTTAATATGGCTGATGGGGATTTCTTTTTCTTCCCCATTTTCCAGAATGATAGCTGTTTTGGCACCCAGAGAAATGAGCTTGCGGATTGCTTCGGAAGCCTTGCCCCGAGCACGACTTTCCAGATATCTTCCAGTGAGATGGAATGATAGTATCATTGCTGCTATGCCAGCAAAATCATGGGCTGATATATCTTTAACAATTAGAGAAAGAGGACTTACCAGGAGAGACGAGAGAGTGCCTAAAGCGATCAAAAGGTCCATATTAGCTGCTCTGGAAACCACAGATCGGTAGGCGGAGATATAGACCTGGCGTCCAGGACCAAGAATTGCCAAGAGAGAGAGAGTAAACATCAACCACGCATCTGCCATATTCCCAAAGATCTTGCTTCCAAAGAACATATGCGGCACCATCAGAACTACAACGATGGCAGTGATGATCCAACTGAAAATCATCCTTTTGCGGGCAGTGTGCATCTTCTTGATATGTTCGTCCTCGTCCAGATGGACGCTCTCTCTGACCTTATAACCGAGATCTGTTATACATTTAAAAATATCATCTTGCTTGAGTTTACTTTCGTCATATTCTACAAAAGCTTCTTCTAAGGCTAAGTTCACGCTAGCGGTTGTTACTCCGGGTAGCGCCTTTAGACCCTTTTCAATGTTTGCACTGCACGATGCACAGTGCATTCCGTCTATACCTATCTGCATTTGCATGTCATCTACCTCTTTATAATAGTCTATATAAATGATATGATATTCAAAATGAGTGATTTGACAATAATAATCAAACCCAAAAGATGTTTATTTAGAGGAGAGCCAGCGAGATTGCCATGATCAGCATTCCCGCGATCACACCTGTGATAGCTACATGATGTTCTGCATATTCCTCGGCTGTGGGAAGAAGCTCGTCAAAAGAGATGTAGATCATGATTCCTGCAACTCCGGCAAAGACTACACCAAAAGCAGCATCAGTGATGATCGCCTTAAACAAGAAAAATCCCAAAATTGCACCGACGGGTTCAGCTAAACCTGAGAGGAAAGAATAGATAAAGGCTTTTCTACGGTTTTTTGTGGCATAATAAACTGGCACTGAGACAGCTATTCCTTCGGGGATATTGTGGATGGCAATAGCTACAGCTATGCTGATGCCAAGAGCGGGATCTTTCACGGCAGCCATGAAGGTAGCCAGACCTTCCGGGAAATTATGGATGCCTATGGCAAGAGCAGATAATACGCCCATCCGTAAGAGTTTTTGATCGTCAGGAATGACGGATTTCTTCTGTTCGAAATCCAAGTATTTCATTTCGTGAGGGTTTTCATAGGAGGGAACGAGAGTGTCTATCAGAGCAATAAGTCCCATTCCAGCAAAGAACGCTATAATGGTGTACCAATGCCCCATTCTGCTACCATAAATTGCACTCAAGGATTCCAAAGCCTTGGGAAAGATTTCCACAAAACTGACGTAGATCATCACTCCGGCAGAAAGCCCTAAGGCTGCAGAGAGAAACTTTGGGCTGAACTTTTTGGAGCTAAACGCCACCAGGGAACCAATCCCTGTGGACAGACCAGCGAAAAGAGTCAGCCCCAAGGCAAAGAGGACATTCTCTTCGAACATATTAGTTTAGCTTAACGATTTTTCCGGATTGTTTGGTGTTTTTGAGGTGGTAGAAATAGATCCCGGCAGGGAGATCTTCAGCATTCCAAGAGATAGTGTTTTGTCCTTGCTTAAGGTTAGTGAGGGGAAGCTCTTTGAGCTTTTGACCTTTGATGTTAAATATCTCTATAGCTGCCGTCATCCCGGTTTTTTGGCTGTCTATTTCAAAGTTCACGCTGTGAAGGAAGGGATTTGGATAGCTTTTGCCCAGAGAGACTTGAGCCGGCACTTGGAAGAGATCGCTATTACTCGTTTCTCCCAAGGAATAGCTAAAGGGGATCTTATAAATACCGCCATTGTCTGATTCCAAAACAAAGTTTAGCCTGGCAGTGCCCTCTCCTTCTGCCCAGATATTGAGATCGAAGGACTTTGCTGCTTGGGCAGCAAAATTAAATGGGATCTGCATTGATCCCGGATAGCAATTGCCAGCGGTATCACAATAGTTCAGAGTCCAACCCTCAGGGGCGGAGATGGTCTCAATGCTGATCGTAATCTCATCTGCTTCGCCCATATTGTATACCCAAAAGAGTGGGGATTGATATACCCCATCGCCAGTGCCCTGAATGGCGTTGTCAAAAGGAACTGCCGCGCGAACGTAGAATTGAGGCATTTCTATAGTACTGGCGGCTTGGATGATGGCATTTCCTGGCATCTGGATAAAGGCAAAAGCCCAAAGATGGTCTGCATTCCAAGATGGGTCAAGACTGAAAGTAGTGCTGAGGCTGATGGATTCCCCTTCACCTGAAAGAGAGATCGGCAAGCTTTTCACGCTGCGCACAAGGCGGGTAAGATCGGGGAGCAGCTCGTCTTCCAACAAATAGAAATAAAGAGTTCCGTCATCAGTAGTATAGGTATCATTGTACATCGTAGTATTGACAGTGATTGCTCCCGATGCAGCGTCAAAATTTGTCACTTCCATTTTCACAGGTGAAGCCAGATAGCGGAAATTGCTGATGGCATCGATAAAAGGTTCGCCGGAAGCCACGGCGTCGTCAGCGCCATCCACTCGGACTTTGCCATTGAATATGACTGCTGGCAGCCCCGTGACGGCATAGTAATCAAATCTGCTATCAACTTCATCATTGCTATAGCTTCCACTTTCGGTGAGCAAACGACTGATAATCGCTTCATTGGGTAAGAGATTGTCTTCCATGATTGCCAAGCCTTGCTGAGCATATTCACAAGCTCCGCACCAACTTGCACCGAAGTTTTCTACCATGGGAGTAGTTGGATAATAAGGGGGTTCAGCGCTTAATATTGCACAGCTAAGGAGCAATAACAGGATGCTTACATATTTCATGGTTTCTCCTAAAATCTTGTGTTTAATTCCACTCGTAGACCTTCAAAGGGAGCTACATAGCGGCAAATGCCATTACGGCAGACCTTCCCTCCGGATTCCTTACCGGCAAAGAGGGTGAGATTGGTGTGTTCAAACAGAGGATATTTAGCTTCAATATTGGGCATATACTCCACGTTAGAGGAATTTTCCCACCAGCTACTAACGGTCAAGGATAACGCAAGCTTTTTGATGCTAAAATCAGCCTGCAACATTGGTTCATAGTGGCTGTTTGTGTTCTGCCCCTGCTGTTTTTCAACTGTCTTGAACTCCCCAGTGAGCTGCAGTGGACGTCCATTTACGGTAAAATGCGCCACAAGAGTGGGGTAGAATTCTTTCTGCCAGGTGTGAGCAAGATCGTCCACCTTTTCAATATGCGACCACGAGAGCTGGTATAAATTTGTATCTTGATAAACGTCCATAGCTAAGTGAAGGTCATTCATCTTCCGGTCTCTGGAATCATCCCAAGCTTCCGCGTAATCGGCATTCAGATAGATATCATCCATCAGTTTATATCCGGAGCGAATCTGCCAGCCTTCTTCGTCTAAACCGCTAGCAAGAACATCAGAAAGAGTCTCTCCATGATAATTTGCCAAAGGTAGATCTTGTAGGCGGAAAGAGAAGTCATCATAGCGCTTGTAGGCGCCGCCTATGCTGAGATCTCCCCACAGATAATCTGCATTTAGATATATGGCAGAGCCGTTTATGTCGCTTGCCCCCTGCACATGGTATTTTTTGCTAAGCGCAAACTCGGCGTAGGAATCCAGATTGCCTTGCGTAAAGATAGCGCGGGTCGCAAAGACATCTCGGAAGCTGTAATGTCCAAAGGCTTCCAGATTGCGATATCCCATTGCCGATGCTCCGAGGCGAAGCCCCTGCCACACAGGATATTGAATGTCCGAGCCATAAGCTAGATCATAGCGACCGGCGTAATCCTCACTCTCAATTGCGCCATAGATTGCCTTAAACTGCAGTTTATCCTCATATTTGAGAAGAAAGCTTTCCAAGCGATGATCTTCATCAAATTCCAGATCTTCATAGCTGCGGAAGCTGATACCTTGACCGAAAGTTTCGCTAGTTGTTCCCACATGGATACTAAAAGCATTTTTGGCGTATTCTGCATAAAGCTCTTCCCAGGCAACTGAGAGCCGGTTTGCATCTAATTCGTCCAAAAGTTCGGATTCTTGGTTGTTATAGCGAGGAAGATCGGCATTAAATTTCATTCCGAAGCGGAAATCCTGGTACCCTATATTGAAACCAAAGCTATTTCGGAAATATGTATGAAGAGAATCCGACACAGTTCGGTAGACAAATTGGGTTTCATTGAGTCCATTAATCTGCAAGTTATTTTGTCCAAGGAGCACCACAGACATCAATGCTAAAAGGATGCTGAGCCTTAGTTTCATAGTTTGTCCTCATGTGGGTGATTATCGCAACTTTCACAATCTTCTTTATCGGAGCTAACTGGTTCCTCCTCGATGCCTAAAAGATCTCTAATATAGCCTTCATAGATTTTCTCAGTGCCGGGTTCAAAGCCGACATGGGAATAAACAATTGTGCCTTCTTGATCTACAATAAAAGTGTGAGGAGGATTTGAGACGTTCAGGATTGAGGCGATGCTGCGCTCGGGATCAAAGAGATTAATAAAGTCGTAATCTCTGCTGCGCAGATAGTTTTTGGCACGGTTTTGCGAGCGCGGGGCATCTAGAGAAATCAACACAACTTTAAGTTCTTCATACTTGTCCAAAAGTTCTTGAAGATATGGCATTGCTATTTTGCAAGGCTGACAGTAGTCCGCCCAAAAGTCAATGATAATTGGACCTTCACCCAAAAGGGACTTGAGGCTCACATTATCTCCGTTCATGTCTGGTAAACGGAAATCCGGCATGGTGGCTGCAGAGAGCAGGCTAAATGTTAGGATCAAAATAAGGGTAAAAACTATGCTTTTCATTGTGTACTCCTAATTATTTTGTGAGATCTCGCGAATGATCCCGCCATAGATGGTTGCATTGTTTTGAAAAACCTGAGGCTTGTGTTGGGCAAAAACAACTAATTTGAAGTTCTGCGGAAGTCCTTCCGCCACACTAAGCTGGATGGGGATATCAGTCAGATCAGCAGAGGTGGAGATCTCAACAGATCCTTTGGCGCGAACTACATTGTGAAGTGGCTCACCAGCTATATTTGTATAGCCTACTTCATCGGTGATCAAGACATAGTTGAGCACCAAATCCTCACTTGGCAGCTCGATCAAGGGAGTTAAACTGACAGTCGCCGAGAGGTCTTGTCCTGCATAAACAAGATTGTCGATCGAATATGAGATGGGTTTATTGATCGTGAGCAGTTGATCTACGATGCCTTGATATTGGGCTGTGTCTTCAGGTAGCCCTCCCGATACTTTTTCGGTGCCCTGAAAGACAGCAGTTGGAGCGGAATAGGCTTGATAATATTGATATGTATTGTCCCCGGGGAGCATCAGTTCCATCTGAGTATGGTGTTCCAAATAGATGAAGTTATCAGGATACTGCAGTCTGATATTATTTAGCTCAGCTTCTGCCGGTGGACAATTTGGGCAGGTACGAAAAGTGAAATACTCCACAATGACCAATTGCCTATCAGAGGGCTGCACACAAGTTTGATTTCCCCAAAATAACCATTTCCCATCTCGCCTCACCAGCCTTTCACCGATAAACAGACTATCTGCTAAAATGCTTTGATCAGAGCCCATTATCCATAGTCGCCAGTTCATTAAAGCATTGTTTGCATCAATTTGTTGGATTAGCACGTCACTGATGGAAGCAGTCGCGCCTTCATCTTGGACCCAAAATGATCTCATCCACTCTATGCGCTCGCTCCGGTTAACCCCATTGTGGAGATAGTCGGTGGCATACATAGCCTCGATTGCACTCATATCTGCGGCAGAGGCAGCGTCTAATGCCAGCACCAAGGGTTCCACAAAATCTGTCACAAAGTCTGTTTCTTCTACTGCCGTAAAATCGTGATCAAAACGGTCACAAGAAACGAGCATGAGCGAAAACACAGCTACGATGATGTTCAAATATCTCATTGTCTATCTCCTGAATCAGGGATTCCCGCTAAGGCATCGCGGATCATGTTTTTACTTAGCAATTCTGGGAAGATTATAGGTTCACGCTCAGGTATATATAGTGCATTAAAGGGCACTCCCAAGCGGTCATGATCCGTAATCCACTTCAGAATCACCGGGTCGTTGCGCGTAAAATCTCCCTTGAGCAGCACTACTCCATGGTCACGAAAAGCTTGCATGATGTCGTCTGTGAAGAGTACTGTTCTTTCATTCGACTTGCAATTTTTGCACCATTCTGCCCCCAAATCCACAAATACAGGTTTGCCATCTGTCAGAAGACGATCTACTAATTCTGGGCTGAATATATACCAGCCCTCGGGTGCATGCGGGAATTGCACCATCTCATCTCCGACCGGTGATACTACTACGCTCTGTTCATGCTCCTCTGTGATTGGTAAATATGTCCATGCTGCTGCTACAATCAGGGCGAGCGGTAATATCGTGAATATCCACTGTATAAGCCGGGAATATTCGAAGCGTACAAAGCGTCCATATAACCAGATCGCAAAACCAAGTAACAAGAGGAACCAGAGGACGTTCAAAAGATACAATCCATTCGTCAGAGCTAAGATGGTCTTGAGCATCGTATATACCAAATATAGGAGCACAAAGCCCATTAACTCCTTGAAGATGACCATCCAGTTACCAGGTTTGGGAATTATCTTCAAAGCTTTGGGGAATAATCCGATCAGAATGAAGGGGGAGGCAAACCCCAGTCCAATCATCAGGAAAAAGATCATAATCAAAAATGGTGGCATTCGCATTGCAAATGGAAGCGCCGCTCCCAAAAAAGGTCCTGTGCAAGAGATTGCCATCAAAAAGGCAAAGATCCCGCCAAAGAAACTGCCACTATAGCCTCCCTTTCTGGTAGCTTTGTTGGCGGTGTTCATGCCCGGAGCGGTGATCTCAAAGACACCTAAAAGTGATAGGGCAAAGACAAAGACGATCGACATTAGTGCTATGCTAAAATAGGGGTTTTGATTTTGTGTGCCCCATCCGGCGGATCGTCCGGCAGCTTGAATTCCGATGAAGATCACTGCCATAATGGCAAAAGAGATCAAAACGCCGATGGCATAGAACATCACGTGTTTAAACACTTTGGTTCTATCCTTTTGGGCTTGATTGATGATGGCCATGATGCGGATCGGCAGAATTGGCAAGACACATGGAGTGATATTTAGGATCAACCCTCCCAAAAAAGCGAATAGCAAATACTTCATCACTTCCTGCCAAGGAGCAGCTTCGAGGGGAGCTTCTTTCGTTTCAGGTAAATCAGCGGTATCTATCTTTGGCTGTTCTAGTTCTGGCTCTGAATCAGCTCCCGAATTTACGGCGTCTGCTCCCATCGGCATAGCGACCGAATCTTCGACCTCTTCTTTTGCCTCAGCTGCCAAAGCCAAGATCTCAAAAGTCAGATCAGCTTCTTTGCTCTCGGGAGGATCACACATTCCGCTGTCATAGCAGAGGTTATAGTTCATATAGACATGGATTGTTTTTTTGCCAGGACGAGCTTGTGGCTTCACTGTAAAGGGAAGCGTTAGAGTTACTTCGGGATAATATACCCACTCTGTATCCGAAACAACTTTTTTGGGAGTAGGCAAAGTAAATTCGCCAATAATCAGATCTGGATGTTCCGCTTCTATATAGAAATATGCAGGATCAGCTGGGTTTACACTTTGTTTACGATCAGAAGGTATCCTCAATGTGCCTAAGATTTCGCCGCTTTCGCCGGGTTTGAACGCAGATTTGCTCATTCCAAAATCCACCGTCTGAGCGACAATGCTAAAAGTACTCAGCATGAATATCATTAATAGCGCATAGGATTTTGTGCGCATAAAACCTCCATCGGAATCATTAATTGCCGAAGATATGATAATGGAGATGAAGCTTCATAGCAAAGATATTTGTCAAGAACCAAATATTCTCACTATCTTAATAATGTGTGCCAAACTGGCTTCTTTGGCATTATGTGGTTTGCTGAGCTGGTAGTACCAAAAGCTCACATGTGCGCTTGAGACTAGGGGTATTGTGAGCAGCAAAAAAGGCAGGAATCTCTCCCTGCCTTCAATGTGTTTATTTTGGTGATTATTTCACTATTATGATGTTTTCTTCGGTGTGTATTTCCTGTGGAGCAACATCATTGTTTTGACTTCTGACCTCTGACACATTCTGGATCTTGGGCGAATAGAGTGCTTCAATCTTGGGCGAATATGCCACGATAAAGCCGCCAAAGACGATGGAAACCATGCTCATTAGTTTGATCAAGATGTTGATGCATGGTCCAGCCGTATCTTTGAAAGGGTCCCCAACTGTGTCGCCCACGATTGTGGCTTTGTGCACAGCTGAGCCGCTACCCCCGGATTGTCCGGTTTCAACATACTTTTTGGCATTATCCCAAGCGCCACCAGCATTGTTCATCATCACTGCTGTCACAAAGCCGGTGGTGAGTCCTCCGATGAGAAGTCCTAGAACTCCAGCCACTCCCAAAATCAAGCCTATGATGATCGGTGTCAAGATGCCGATTAGGGCAGGCAGAATCATCTGCTGTTGGGCTCCGATGGTTGAAATCTTCACGCAGCGAGCATAATCCGGCTTGGTCTTGCCTTGTAGGATCCCGGGCATTGAAGTGAATTGTCTGCGGACTTCTTTGACCATCAAGCCGGCTGCCTTACCTACTGCTTTGATTGTGAGTGCAGAGAAGACATAGACCACCATTGCTCCGATAAAGATTCCAAGCAGGAATTTGGGGTTGAGCGGATTCACCTGATAGTATGCGATAAATTGGTTCAAACTGGCAGTTGATGCTTCGACGGCTTCTCCGATGTTGCCATAGGAGATGTGCAAGATTTGCGCTTCGCCCAGTTTATTGCCCATCATCACAAATCCATCACGCACCTTTTCCAGATATGCTGCCAATAGTGCCATTGCCGTGAGAGCAGCGCTACCGATGGCAAAGCCTTTGCCGATAGCTGCAGTAGTATTGCCCACAGCGTCGAGATTATCCGTGCGTTCGCGAACTTCTTTGGGCAGATATGCCATCTGAGCATTGCCTCCGGCATTGTCTGCGATCGGACCAAAAGCATCCATTGCGAGAGTAACTCCCAGAGTTGCCAGCATACCCACAGCGCCAAATCCGATTCCATAGAGTCCTAGCTCCACATGACTGAAGCCTCCGGATACTGCAAAAGCGATCATGATTCCGGCTGAGATGATAATCACCGGCATGGCTGTGGAGAGCATGCCTACGCTGATCCCTTCCAGGATCACGGTTGCAGAACCATATTCGCCTTGCTTGACGATGTTGCGCGTGGCTTTATACGAGTGTGACGTCCATATCTCTGTTGTATGGCCAATCAAAACTCCTGCAATGAGTCCCACCACGGAGGACAGGAAAATCCCTAAATAATATTCATCTGGTAATAGCGCTTTGCAGACGAAAAATGAAGCTATAGCGATCAAAACGGAACTGATATATACACTCTTATTAAGTGCACCCATCAACTCTCTCATGCCAGCTTCTTCTTTGGTAGAAACTATGAAGATTCCGAAAATAGAGAGCAGCGCACCTATCCCCGCTAGGATCAAGGGGGCTGAGATGAAGTTGAACATAAAATCTTTCATAGCAGGATTTGTCGATGAAAGTTGCAAGACCGTGCTCATGCCCAAGGCTGCTGTAGCGAGCACACTACCTGCATATGATTCATATAGGTCCGCTCCCATTCCAGCTACGTCACCGACATTATCACCAACATTATCTGCGATAGTAGCGGGATTGCGGGGATCATCCTCCGGGATATCGGCTTCGACTTTCCCAACCAGATCGGCTCCCACATCTGCTGCCTTTGTATATATGCCTCCTCCCAGACGTGCAAAGAGCGCTTGAGTGCTTGCTCCCATGCCAAAAGAGAGCATCACCACTGCTATTTTTTCCAAACTATACCCTATGGTATTGAGAATAAAAAACCAAGCAGACATATCGACGAGAGCCAAGCCTACCACTGTTAGTCCCATTACGCCACCGGCACGAAATGCCACCTTCAAACCTTTGTTGAGACTTTCAGAACAAGCTTGAGCTGTGCGGCTGGATGCCATCGTGGCAGTATTCATACCGATAAAACCTGCCAATCCACTCATGATGCCGCCACTTAGAAAACCCCAGGGAATCATCGGATCCAATACTTGCAGATAATATGCGAGAAACAAAAAAATAACAAGTGCTACTGCAAAAAATATGCCCACGCCCTTATATTGCTGAACGAGATACGCATAAGCCCCTTCCCTGACGTAGCCCGCAATTTCCTGCATCCGGTTATTCCCAGGATCACTGGCTTTTACATTACGATAAAAGAAAAAGGCAAAACAAAGAGCAGAAATAGCTCCAAACGGGGCTAAATACCATATTGGCGGGAAATGTGGCATATATACCTCCATAAAATAACTCAGGGAATATCTTGCGAATAACACACATTGCCTATGTGCATATCAATATTTTGAGAACGAGACTATTCTGTCAATGCTTTTCTGCAATACAGAGCCTCAAGGCTTGGTGTAAAATATCTTAAATAACAGGACGAAAATGCTTGTGTTGATTCCACTTTTTTCTTACAAAAGCAGAGGAACAATGCTACAAACATAAAAAAGAAGATTGCATATCTCTACCTAACAGGAAAGTTACATAAGTTGATTTGAGCAAGCTCCTGGGGTCGTAAAAATAACTTGACTTATAATGATATACATAAAATATTGTGACAGTCGTTTGACATTAGATAAATTGTGAGTAACCAGGGGATTTCAGAGACCCTCACACAACCTGAGAAACACTGAGTTGGAATTTACCCCAACATTTGGGACTCAAGAGTTGGAATATAACCCATAACATACCCGATAAGGAGATCAAAATGAAGAAAACTGTTTTACTCTTTGCTATCATTTTTATAGTTACTTCCGCCTTTGCCTTTGAAAAAGGCACTATTAATCCTGGAGGAACCGCTTCCGTTAAGCTGACGAAGGATAATTCTGACAGTGGTACTTTGACGACTATATCTATTCATCCTCAGCTGGGCTATTTGGTAGTAGATAACTTAAGTTTGGATGCTATGGTTATCTTTGAATCCCAAAGTATGAGTGGAGATGTAATAAGTTCGTTGGGTCTTGGCGTCGGTGGCAGATATTTCTTCAATAGGATTTATGGTGGCTTGGATTTTGAGTTTACGAGCTCGACTATAGACATAGATTTTATAGATAATAATATCACAGCTATGTATTTACAGCCCAAGCTTGGTGTTCTGTTTCCGCTTGGGGAGAAAGTATTTGTAGACCTGAATGCGGCATATAAGCTTGGTATCGGAAATTATGGGGGCGATAGTGATGATTCTAATGAATCATCTGAACTATCATTCAATTTAGGCTTACAGTACTTCTTAAAAAGATAAGTCATATTTCAGCCAAAAATAAAGACCTGCCTTCATTGGAAAGCAGGTCTTCTTTTTTATATATATTTATTTTATCATGGTCAATTTACGGGTTTGATTTAGCTTCCCGGCTCTAAGTCGCAAATAGTAGATGCCAGATGCTACTTCTCGTCCAGAAGCGTCTTTTCCATCCCAGCTCACGGTATGAATACCGGCAGCCTTAGTCTCGTTTACCAGATCTAACACTTTCTGTCCTTTTAGGTTGTAGATAGCCAAGGTCACTTCCTCTGATTGAGCCAAATAGTAGCGAATGTTAGTCTTTGGATTGAAGGGATTGGGATAGATGCTTTGTAATTCGCTGTTTGGCATTGGGGCAATCGGATCATCAATGCCTACATTCCCAAGCTGCCACCAAGATTTGAGATCATCCATCCATTCCAAGCGATCTTCAGCTTCAGTGAGTTGAGAGAAGTCAAAGCTAAAATACATAGTGCGGAAGGATGGGGTCTCAACCGTTGTAGCATTTACTCCATTATAAAGATAGGCTTGCCCATTATATGGTCCGTCTTCAAAGGAATACACGTAACTTGCACCGATCTCAGGATATGGCACTTGATCCACATATGGATCTCCCGCAGCGTCATTTGGAAAGATGCAATCCGGACTATTGGCATAGACTGGATATTCCCGGTTTACCGTGCCGACCGGAGTGCCGGGAAGAGCAAGGATAGTGCCATATTCATAATTGAGATTATCTGGTCCTCCCAACCCGTTTGTCCCACCTCCAAAACCTGTGGGGACATAGGATGTGCGGAAATATCCAGACATCAATTTGCGAATAACACTGGAATTTGGATGTGCATGTTGGCTGCTGGCGAGGTTGTCGGATGCAAACCATAGATTTTTAGGCTCTGTTTCTGTCCCAAGATCCAAGAAATTGATCAGCTCTTCGGCAAAAGTGTACATCTTATCCGAAGCTGTGCCTGAATTTGCATAGGCGATGATACCTTTATATTGAGCTGGAAAGCTGTAGCTGGGATATTCTTCCCAATCATAGATGTCATATGCGATTCCTAACTCTTCCAAGGCTGCTTGATAGGTCGGGAGTTCGATTCTCTGGTAATCCTGATTTCCGCTATATGCAATGAGAACTTCTGTATCCGCTGTAGGCAGGATCTGGAAACTATAATACTCAGTTGGGGCTGTTGCCGGCAGACTACCAATATTTCCCTCAGTGTCTTCCGCAGAGAAGTAGTATTTCACCTGAGAGCCTTGAGGCAGAGACGCTACCAAAAAATAATAATCGCTACCCTCAATGGTGGTCGCCTGAAGTTCTTGCCAGCCACTACCGACATCATAGATCAGCTTAGCATCCAGTGGTAGGGACATATCCGTCATATTGGCCACAAACTCCATACTTTCGTCAAAGGTGTTGCCTATAGGTTTGTGCGTAATTATGGGAGTCTGTTCATCTATGCCTGGATAAAAGAGGATCGCCAAGTTGTCGTGCAAGATGTTTCCTGCCGGCTCTATGCCAATATAACTATTACCCTGGACAATCTCACGCAAATAGGTGAGCCCTGCATTTGCTGCTTCATTTTGGATCGCGATGGTGGCGCTGAGTCCATTGTCATGTGGGATGCTTGCACCCGTCTGGCTGGTTGCTACAGTGTGATATTGCATCTTGATCTCACCATTTTCATGCAGAATTACCTGAAACTTCAAAAGGCTGTCTCCTCCGCTCCCAGAGCGGAATCTCAGATTGTCCCATTGAATGATCGCATAACGCTCGGGAGCTGTGCCAAAACTCTCAAAATAGATGTTACCGATGCCTTCATCAGCTTCTAGATCATCCCAATATACGGCAATGAGTGCCGGCATCTGGGCATAACCCGGGATGGGATACATATAGTTGAACATATTACCATCATTGTCCCAGCCCATTTCAGGATAGGGATTGTACCAACTGCTTTCTGCGAAAAGGATTTCACCGTTTATGTCCACATTGGCACTGCTATAGTTTTCGCCATAAAAGGGGAAATCAAATCCCAAGGGTATGGGCTCGCTAAAATTGTCGTCTCCAGACCATGACGATACGCCATACATGATGGTGGACTGACCCGTCTCGGAGATATCTATCCAATCATACACCGGTCCAGAAGGGGAATTGCTTTCCACAAAGTAATAGCCAAAGTCATCTGGTCCACCTTCCATGATGCGATGAAAGACAGTGACAAGAGCCTCATAGATATTGTTTGCCGCATTCCCATCATCCGTAAGAATCTCAAAAACAAATCTTTGTTCGCCTTCTTGGGTGGGGATATAGGCTTCAGGAAACTCCAACAAGATACTGTCTCCTGCCGGAATGCTGAGCGCGGTATTATATGTATAGCCATATAGTAGATCATCCTGCTCGTTGTATACTTGTAGTTCAAGTTCCAGATTATTTTCAAAGCTAATTGCTCCGGAGTTTCCGATCGTGAGGGTGGGGAAAATCTCTAGATTCATAAATTCCATGGCTCTGGGAGATGATACATCTATTATATAGAGATCCGATATGGGATCTTCCAGCACATTTATGAGCACTGAGGCATCTACGCTTTGCATGGACAACTCATCCAAAAGCGTAAACGTGATCTCTTGACTGCCAATATAATCGATAGCACTAAAACTTACTTCAAATCCATCAATTTCGATTTGGATAAAATCATTTTCTTCGACACTGAGTACAGCAGCATCGGGGTCTGTAACGACTATGTATTCTGAAAAATCCTCGACATGAGTTTCGCTGGCAAAGAAGCTGATCTCTGCGGGTAGATTCAGTTCGGGATCAACCATAGCTTCTTGACCGAGCCGCACATCATCCAATATTACACCATAGGTATCGCATTCCCAGAGGAATCCCACGTAGATATTCATCCCAACATAGCTATCTAGCGGCACACTCACTTGCTGATATGTGCTGCCAAAATCAATCTCGTGATGCAGCAGAGTATTAAAGTCATCTATCTGATTGCCAGTAGTGGAGACATACACTTTTATGCTTTCCGTGCCATACCAGGCACGTGTATAGAACTCCAGATTATCGCCAGAATTAATCGACACTTGTGGCGTTATCAGCCAATCTTCATTTTGATTTGGGTGATAATTGTCAGCAAAAGCGATGTGAGTGCCGCTGTGAGCATAATTGCTGTTTTCCAAGACGCGCCAGGTCATGCCGTCACCATCGTCATAGTAAATCCAGCCATCGGGAAGAGTGCTGGAACCTTCAAAACCTTCTTCGATATGCCACTGCCCAAAGAGCAGTACGGCGCACATCAGAAGGAAAATTGTGCTTAATGTTGTTTTCATCTTATTACCCCTTTTTTTAGTTTTTGTTTTTTTTTACTTTTTTGAGGAAAATTGTGCTTAATGTTGTTTTCATCTTATTACCTCATGGTTTGCTTATTATTTGTGGATTTTCAAGCTGTAAAAACCACTCAAAGGTTCCTGACACTTTACCACCTAAGGATTGATTCTCACCCCAATACAAAGAAAGTAAGCCCCGGGATTTTTGTTTGAATGATACATCAATATTTGCCAGTGATACATTGGGATTGGTGCCCATCGTAACCAAAGCCACTTTACGCCCGTCTATCCCACCCTGTAAAAGTGCCTTTGCCAAAAGTTGTTCGTTGGTCTCTGCACTAAAATTCTTTACTTCATTGTTTTGAATCACCAGCTTGGGCTTCATGATAGTTTGTCCATATGCGTATGCCACATCTCCATGAACTTCTCCGTTCATAGTCCCTTCCGCTGGTACAAACAAGACTTCTCCACCAGGATAATTGATCGTGAAACTCTGATATGGGCTTTCTGTAAATGACCCAGTGTCTGCCACAATTCCTTGGATTATAAATTGTAGCCGATAGTCTTTACTTTTGATCTCTATGGACTTCTTGTCCTTGTATTGTTCACATATTGATAGCGTCTCCTGTGCTAAGTATTCATAATCCACATCCAAAGCTTTCCAAAATTGCAACTCACTTTCTATCGCTTTGTCTGAAAGAGTTTCATGCAACAGTCCGGGCATCATGCCTACTCGAATCTTCTTGTTTCTGATGATCTCGTTACTGCGAGCAAAATGTCCAACTCTCAGCTTTAGCTTATCGGGATCCAGAAGCTGAATATTGCGCGTCTCGCCATTGAGATTTAGATAAGCATCGTGGTTTTTAAGAAGACGATTGAAATGTTCATAATCCGCATTGAAAGCTGCTAAAGAATATTCTTCATACTTCTCTCTTAACATCTCAGCGTCTTGATAGATTAGCGTCGTGCGAATATTATGCCTTCCAGCTTCCAGAAGAATCTTTTCCACTAATGGCATATTATATTTACCGGTCACGATCAAGAGCTTCTGACGGGGTCTGAGTTTTAGCGACTGCTTAAGAATTTTTGCTGCTATTGAGGAGAGCGAAAGATTGTACTCATTTTGTAAGATAGTTTGAATGACTCTGCGCTCATGAATAGTATCCTCACCAATATGCTCTCCTAAAGCAAAATCCAAAATGTAGTTCTTGGCTGTTGCGCGATAGTATATTTCTTTGCTATTATTCGGGACATCTTCCACTATCTCGATGAGCTCTTTTTCTAATAGCTGGGTGAGATTGTAATGTACCTTTTGTTTACTCACACCCAAAACCGTGGCAAGCTGCTGGCAGGTAGCCGCCGAACTTATAAGCTCGCGCAAAATGTTAAACTTGAGCTGATTTGCCAGTTCCATAACCTGGGTATGTTGGTTTATTACTTTAATATTTTTTATCATATTTTATCCTTTTACACTTTGCGGCAGTTGCTAAACAACCAGTATGACAAGCTATAATATGCCGCTATATATTGATATATAAGTATATATACCGAATACTGCATGATTTACCCATGAGCTTTAATTGTCAAGATTAATTTTACTATTTTAGCATTATCTCTAATTAAAATACAATGATCCCAACTAAGACTTGGTTTTTTTCGGACTTTGCTCTTGAACTCCCTAACTGCTTGCAAAAGTAGGGCACTTAATGCCTCCCCCGTTTCTCGCCCATTTGAGAAGTGAGCAAGAAACGGGAATATAAGGAGTTACAGCTTTG
>JASKKR010000016.1 GCA_030154085.1 Candidatus Cloacimonadota bacterium
TGCTTGGTCATCTTGATCTCCTTCTCGGTTACCCGACTGTTGATTAATGGGTCTACTGTACACCCCTCGCAACCGTAGTCAAGTCCTTTCCACTCAATATGATAAAGATTAGGCAAGAATCTTTACTAACAGAAATCAAACCAAATCTCAAATTAAATACAGACTACAGACCATACATAGTAATGCCTTCGATTTGTGGGTATACCGCCCGGTGCTTCCCACGATATTTTTTATGCTATTAATAGGCAGATATGGGTCCCATGATCGTCGCTCGCTAAAGCCGATTTGCAATTTTCGGTGATCGATTTGCAATTTTCGGTGATCTAAATGGGCAGAAAAGGGGGCTCAAAAAAACCACTTTCCCTCGATTTGCAATTTTCGGTGACTCTTTATAATAATTTGAGAGATCTTCTCGCTAAAAAGATAAAAACAGATTGACAAAAAAACGCCCTTGAATTCTAAGGAAAGCACAATGATTAGTGATTGGGGCCTATAGCTCAGCTGGTAGAGCTTCCGGCTCATAACCGGATGGTTGGGGGTTCGAGTCCCTCTGGGCCCACCACTTTTTTCTTTTCTTCTTTGCCGCGAGGTTTAACTTATCTGAGAAGGAATTATTATGAAAAACATCCAGATAGCATTATTGCTCCTGATCATGAGTATTCCATTGGGAGCTACGAAATACGCGGGAGAGATCTTTAGCTTTAGTCCTGGGGTAGTGAATCAAGCTATGGGTAATACCGGGCTTACTATGCAAGCGTCTTATGCTGCAGGATGGTGGAATCCAGCCCTTTTGGTTGGTGATAAACTCCGGGGAATTGAAGTTATGCGCAGCGATCATTTTGAGGGGCTGCTCACCGAGAATCAAGTTTCAATCAGATTATCAGACGGCACTGCCCTGAGCATCAATCACCTCGCCATAGACAAGGTCAAGCTCACCAAACTTGAAAATGAAGACGAAGAATTGAGTAATGAAAATCGCCCCTATGTCTGGAAGACAGTTACAAATCAAGATGTCATCTTATATGGGAGTTTTGCGCGTCCGTTAAACGAAACATTCTTTGTCGGGATATCCCCCAAGCTCGCCTACCGGGATCTTGCTGAACATAGTGGTTGGGGATTTGGGGCTGATCTTGGCGCCTATTACCAGCCAGGCAAGAACTTTGCCTTTGGATTGAATCTGCGAGATTTCTTCGGAACTCAAATCATCTGGGAAAACGGAGAGAATGAGATTGCTCTCCCAAATTTAGATTTGGAAGCAAGCTATGGCTTTTCTGCTCTCAAATATGAGATTCCTGTCAACTTAGTGCTCCGTGCTCAAAACTTTTTTGAAGAACGTGGGGATGTCTCCAATCTCAGCAGTTCAGCCGTAAGCACAGAATTTCATGCTGGATTGATGGTACAACCAATACCTGCATTGCGAGCTATGATGGGCTATGATGTTGATAGTTTTACTGCCGGATTGAGCGTGGGGATTCGGGATTTGGGCGTTAACTATGCTTTCAAGAGTAGTGCTCCCGATGGATTGGGCCACAGCCAGAAGATTTCATTGACATATTCATGGTAAAGAAGGTAGCTCTTTTGGGAGCAACCGGATCTATCGGTAGCTCCTTCTTTTCTGTATTTCAGGAACATAGAGATAAACTATCGATAAGATTTGCTACTGCACATAGCAATGTTGACAGCATGTTGGAGCTTGCCCGCAGTTTTGACATTCCATGTCTTGTTATCACCGGTATAGATAATCTTGCGCGGATTTCCCACATTAGACAGGCGAATCCTCAACTCTCAATCTATTTTGGCGAAAGTGAGATGCTGCGCCTTTTATCCGAAGAAGATTATGACCTTGCTCTTAATGCAATCAGCGGATCTGCAGGGATCAGAGCCACTTTTGCCATTATCCAACGGGGAAAGACCCTTGCTCTGGCAAATAAGGAGTCCCTTGTCATGGGTGGTCACCTGGTGAAAAAACTGGCAGCTCCTGATCAGATTGTCCCGGTGGATAGTGAACATTCTGCCATATTTCAGGCTCTGGGAAGACATCCCCATAATGAGCTCAAGAAACTTATCATTACTGCTTCCGGGGGTGCTTTTAGGGATACTCCTTTGGAAGATTTTCCCAAGATAACTCCTCAAATGGCGTTAAAACATCCCAATTGGGACATGGGAGCCAAAGTTACGCTGGATAGCGCTACAATGTTTAATAAAGCTTTGGAAGTGATGGAAGCACATTGGCTATTTGATATGCCCTATGAACAGATCGAAGCAGTGATTCATCCTCAATCAGTGATTCATTCTATGGTGGAATTTATAGATGGTTCGATCTTGGGGCAAATGAGTCATCCAGACATGAGATTGCCTATTCTCTATGCTCTCAGCTATCCTGAGCGCTGGGAATCAAATCTTGTCCACACAGATGTTTTAGACCTTGCTCAGCTAAGTTTTGCACCCGTGGATCCCAAGCGCTATCCTTTGTTTTTTCTTGGCTTGGATGTTGCTAAAACAGGAGGAATCCTTCCCACTGTCATGAATGCCGCTATTGAAGCAGCAACTAAGCTCTTCCTTAATAATATTGTTAAGTTTACAGATATCCCTCCTGTAGTGGAAGAGACTATCCAATCTTCCAATTTCATAGCAGAACCCACACTGGAAGAGATCATCCACACAAACCATTACGTTTACCACAGTGTGCTCAATAAATACAATTTCCAGGAGTAGAAATGGAATATACAGATTACGCTATCAAGCAGATCATCACCCTATGCAAGATCCCCAGTCCCTCAGGATTTACCCAGAAAGTCACGGCTTATCTCGAAAAAGAATTGAAGTCTTTGGGGTTTGAAGTAGAATTTTCCCGTAAGGGATCAGTGCTTGCTACTCTTGGTGGAGAGGGCGATCCACTGGTCTTGGCAGCGCATGTGGATACCCTAGGAGCTATGGTGAGATCTATTAAGTCAAATGGTCGCATCCGCTTCACCAAGATCGGCGGTTATCCTGAGAACAACATTGAAAATGAAAACGTGATTATCTATACTCGAGAGGGCAAAGAATATACTGGGACTGTCTACATAAACGGTCCTGCTGTACATGTATACCGGGATTCCGGTAATGCTAAGCGTGATGACGAGCACATGGAGATTATCATCGATGAAATCACAAAGAGCAAAGAAGAGACCATCAAGCTTGGGATTTCCGCAGGAGACTTTATTACTCTTGATCCGCGCACAACCTATACGCCTTCCGGTTTTCTCAAGACCAGGCATTTGGATGACAAAGCAAGCGCCGGTATACTGTTAGCATTAGCAAAGGCAATCTCGGAAAAGAAGCTTAAGTTGGGACGCAAAGTAAGCATCTTATTCACTACTTATGAAGAAGTTGGGCATGGTGCTGCTTCGGGGTTTCCAACAGATACTGCGGAGATGATCTCGGTGGATATGGGCGCTGTGGGTGAAGATCTATGCACGGACGAATATTGTGTTTCGATCTGTGCTAAAGACAGCGGTGGACCCTATGATTGGGATGTGACGGATAAGCTCATTCGCCTTGCCAAAGAACACAAACTACAGTATGCTGTCGATATATATCCCTATTATGGTTCAGATGTAGAAGGCGCCTTGCGAGCTGGTCATGACATCAAACATGGACTCATTGGTCCGGGGGTCTTTGCTTCCCACGGCTATGAACGTACTCATAAGCAGGCAATTGAAAATACCCTAATGTTGCTTTGGGAATATCTGCAATCCTGAAAAGCAGCACTCTTGAATTCATCACTTTGTCTAATGTGAGAAGACCATTACAGACGTTATAGTTCCCGATGGTTAATTATAATTGTCTGAAAAGTTCAGCAATATTCTTGATTTAGAACACAAAAAAGGGATGCCAAATATTCGGCATCCCTTTTCGGTATATGGTGACGAGTATTATTGTTCGCTTAGCTTCTTATATTGTTCGTAGCGTTCTTTGAAGAAGATCTCGGAGCGAGAAGCAAATTCTTTTGCGCGTTCCGGGAAGATTCTATGCAAGCGGCTATAGCGATTCTCGGTTTTGATGAAATCATGCACACTGATGGTAGGTGCTTTGCTGTCTAGCGTAAGTGGGTTTTTGCCTTCAAGGCTTTTGCGTGGGTCGTAACGATAGAGCAGCCAATATCCAGCATCCACCGCTGCTTTTTCATGCTTTTGACTCATACTCATATCGATACCGTGGTTGATACAGGGTGAGTATGCGATGACGATGGCAGGTCCTGGATATTCTTCAGCTTCTCTGATGGCTTTCAGGGCTTGATTTTTATTTGCTCCCATGGCGATGGATGCCACATAGACATAGCCATAATTCATAAGCATCATTCCGAGGTCTTTCTTGTTTGTAGCCTTACCTGCTTCAGCAAAGCGGGCGATAGAACCCATCGGGGTGGATTTTGAGGCTTGTCCGCCTGTGTTCGAATACACTTCAGTATCCAAGACCAAGATCTTGATCTTCTGATTTGATGCCATCACGTGGTCTAATCCACCATAACCGATGTCATATGCCCATCCGTCTCCACCGATAGACCAGATGGATTTATCGACCAGGTAGTCTTTAAGTTCGTCTACTTTGCGGAGCAATTTGCCACAACCTTCGCAAGCATTTTCCAGAGCTTTGGGTAGCATTTCTTTTATCTTTGCAGCGTTGTTTTGGGCTGCTCGATCCACATCTTCAAAGTGTTCCACGTTGTAGCGGATAGCATCTTTGAGTTCGGCATCAATCTCTTTTTCCAAGAGGGCTTCCAAGGCGAGTTTGAGCTGTTTACGATGAGAATTTACAGCCAGACGCATACCAAAACCATATTCAGCATTGTCTTCAAAGAGGCTATTTGCCCATGCCGGTCCATTTCCATTCTTATTCTTGGTATATGGGATAGTGGGGAAGGTACCACCGTAGATTGAAGAACATCCAGTTGCGTTGGCGATGATCATGCGATCCCCATAGAGCTGGGTGAGCAGTTTTATATATGGAGTTTCACCACAACCAGCGCATGCACCAGAAAACTCAAAGAGCGGCTGTTTAAACTGGCTGCCTTTGACTGTGCTTTCCTTATAGTTTGCCAATACATCTTCAGGTAGTTTATCAAAGAATTCGTAGTTGTCTTGTTCTCCAGCTTCTCGTTCGGTCTCGATCGGGCTCATCACCAGAGCTGCTTGGGGGCATTCATTAACACACACTTGACAGCTCTGACAGTCGTCGATATAGACCTGAAGCTTATATTGATATCCTTCTGCGCCTAAGGCTTTGAGAGTCTTGAAGCTCTTAGGAGCGTCTTTAAGATCATCTTCAGTCATCAGTTTGGGACGGATAACTGCATGAGGGCAGACAAAGGAACATTGGTTACATTGGATACATTTATCCGGAAGCCATTTGGGTACTGCTGGAGCTACTCTGCGTTTTTCCAATTTGGCAGTTCCGCTTTCTACGTAGCCATCTCGGGGCATTTGCGAGACCTTAATTTTGTCGCCTTCTTCGCGCATGATCGGTTCAATCACGTCTTTAACAAATCCAGTAGAGCCTTCCGGTACTAATTGTTTTCGCGGAGTGCAAAGCTCTGGAACAGTGGCTGGAACATCCACTTGGACTAAGGCTTCGTTTACTTTATCCACCGCTTTGAGGTTCATCTGCACGACGTCATCACCCTTTTTGCCGTAAGTCTTACGAATAGAATCTTTGATCAAGTCTATGGCTTCATTGCGATCCAATACGCCAGAGATCAGGAAAAATGCTGTCTGCATCACGGTGTTTATTCTTCCGCCAAGACCAACTTCTTCGGCAATTTTTAATCCATCGATGTTATAGAACTTGATCTTGCGATCGATGATGGTCTGCTGCATATCGCAGGTAAGGTGGAAAAAGGCTTCGTCGCGACTCCAATTTGAATTCAATAAGAAGACACCACCTTCTTTTATGCCGCCCAAAATGTTAAATCTACCGATAAAGGCTTGATTGTGGCAAGCCACAAAATCTTCATTGGTAACCAGATACTGGCTGTGAATAGGTTTTTTACCGAAACGCAAGTGGCTGCGTGTGATGCCACCACTTTTTTTACTGTCATATTGGAAATAGCCCTGAACGTTCATGTCAGTATTGTCACCAATAATCTTGATGCTGTTTTTGTTCGCACCTACTGTCCCATCAGAACCTAATCCCCAGAATTTGCAGGAAATAGTGCCTTCGGGAACGGTCGATATTTCTTCGTCCAGAGGCAAGGAAAGGTTAGTCACGTCATCTTCGATGCCAACCGTGAATCCATGGAATCCATTCTTTTGTAGGTGTTTGTATACGGCTAAGACCATGGTGGGAGTAAATTCTTTGCTGGAAAGTCCATAACGTCCACCGATAACGCTGAGATCTTTGCCTTTAAGAGCTGCCACGACATCTAAATAAAGAGGTTCGCCGTTGGAACCAGGCTCTTTAGTGCGATCTAAAACTGCAATGCGCTTTGTGCTCTTGGGTAGAGCTGCCAAGAAGTGCTCTTCACTGAAAGGACGATATACCCGCACTTTTACCAAGCCGAGCTTCATTCCACGCTCTTTGTTCAGATATTCGATAGTCTCTTGAATCGTCTCACAAGCACTGCCCATGGCAACGATCACGTCTTCAGCATTGGGGTCGCCTACATAGTCAAAGATCTTATATTTGCGACCAAGCTTGGCACCTACTTCATCCATATACTTTTGGATAATGGCAGGTGCTTCATTGTAATACTTATTTACAGTCTCACGACCTTGGAAATAAACGTCTGGACCCTGCTGTCCTACTTTGACACGAGGTTTGTCCGGAGTCAAAGCGCGAGTGCGAAATTCTTCGACAAGCTTGAGATCAAGCATTTCGCCCATGGTCTCATAATCCACCACATCGATCTTCTGAAGTTCGTGAGAGGTCCTAAAACCATCAAAAAATACCAAGAAGGGAATCGAACTTTTCAGAGTCGATAATTGGCTGACGATGCCGAGATCCATTACTTCCTGGACACTGTTGCAAGCGATGAGGGCAAATCCGGTATTGCGAGCACTCATTACATCGGAATGATCACCAAAAATAGAGAGTGACTGCGCTGCTAAAGAGCGTGCTGACACATAAAATACGGTTGGCAGCATCTCTCCGGCGATCTTATGCATATTTGGCAACATAAGCATGAGTCCTTGCGAGGCTGTGAAAGTAGTGGTCAAAGCACCTGCTGAGAGAGATCCATGCACTGCGCCAGCTGCTCCGGCTTCGGATTGCATCTCCACAACATCCACTGTGGTGCCAAATATATTCTTCTTGCCATCTGATGCCCAAGCGTCAGCAAGCTCTCCCATCCCAGAGGAGGGAGTGATCGGGTAGATAGCTGCTACTTCGTTGAAAGCATAGGCTACATGAGCCGCTGCATTGTTACCATCCATGGTAGCTTTTGTTTGTTTAGCCATTGTGGTAAACTCCTTATATGGTTTTTTAAAATGCAAAATCATTTTTTATATCATTATATTTTATTTGGCATATTATGTCAATGAAAATCGGTCTAAACAGCCTCCATCCCATTTATATAAGGCATTTACTAACAAAACAAAAGAGAGCCGCAGCTAAGGGGCTCTCTTCGATTGTAAGCAACTACTATCATAAATGCAATAGGGAGTATTTGCATATGATTTCTTGATTACGGGACTGTCCAGCCTCCATCAATCACTAGCTCTGCACCGGTCACATAGGAACTCTCGTCGCTTGCCAAATATAGAACACCATAAGCAACTTCTTCAGCCTTGCCCATGCGTCCTAAGGGGATGAGACTTAAAATCTGCTTTGTTGCTTCTTCAGAAATTTCTCCAGAGACCATTCCGGTATCTATAGCTCCAGGAAAAATGGTGTTTACTCTGATCTTGTCTTTGATAAATTCCATTGCTGCAGTTTTGCTCAGGGTGCGTATAGCTCCTTTCGTAGCCTGATAAGCAGCGGAAGTTCCAGTGCCAATCATACCATAAACGCTACTGGTATTGACGATCGCCCCTCCACCAGATTTACGCATTAATGGAACAATGTATTTCATCCCAAGCCAGACCCCAGTCTGATTGACTTCAATGATCTTATTCCAAAGCTGCATATCAGTAGCCTCTATTCCAGCGACATTCAATATCCCAGCATTGTTAATAAGTATGTCTACCTTGCCAAAATGCTTTTCTGCTTGCTTGGCAAGTTCCTGCCAGTCCTTTTCACTGGCAACGTTATGCACGATTGCCAGTACCTTGCTCCCCTGATCGGAAAGCTCCGCAGCAATACTCTTTAGACTGGGCTCATCAATATCACATAGGATGAGGGAAGCTCCTTCTTTTGCAAATAGTCTTGCATCGGCTGCTCCCATGCCCTTGGCAGCCCCCGTGATGATTGCCACTTTGTCTTTTAATCTCAGCATCTTCAGCTCCTTTAGATCGTCTATACAGGAAATTACCTATAAGATCTGTATGATATCTATAGAGAGTATAAATGATTCTTCGGGGAAGCCAAATATTTTATTGCGAAATTGCCGGTTTCGTCAACATGGGATTAAATTCACTCCAACCGATTTCGTTTATGCTTAGAAATTATACATAGCTGATGCCTTGTCCACTTACTTGCTCATCATGCCCTGGGCAAGTGGTTAGAGTTTGTAAGTGTGCTTGGGAATAATTGTGACCAAAACGTTTTGAATGAGAAAAAGCTTGACGCGAATCGGAGCGTCAGATACAATAGTTAAAAGTAGATATATTAGGAAAAACCATCAAAGCTGTCGCTGATAAAAATCGGAGAAAGATATTTATGCTACTCAAGCGAAATGTGAGTCTCACTGGCGTTGAGCTGGCTGAGCACTTTGAGAATAGCAAAGCCAGTCTGAACACGCACTTCAAGTTCTTGCGTTTCAGCGAGATCATCTATGCCAAGAAAAAAGGTCAATATACATCCAGTATCGTCTCAATACCGGAGTTTTTGAGGAGATGCTTGCTTAGTGTTTGGGACTTTATCAGAAAATAGAGGAAAAATAATGGAACGCATAAAGTTGTTTCGTAGCAGCATAATCATTTTGATAATTTACATCGCCATCGTGATTAGTTTAGCTTTGGTCATTGACTCTGAGGCTCGCATTCCAACTCATTGGAATGCCGAAGGAGTCATCGATAATTGGGCATCCAAAAGCACTGCCGTGAGTTTTGCTTTGGGGATCAATCTCTTTCTTTTTTTGCTTTTGTATCTAATGCCATGGTATTCTCCTAAGTATCGGCAAAATCAAAAAGGATTTGACATCGTCATGCCCAGACTTACAAATATTCTTTTAATTATTATGGGGTTGATCAATATCTACGGCTTGTCTTGGCCATTGGGGTCACAGAAACTTCCAGGCAACCCAATTTTTCTGATGTTAGGTTTGCTCTTTGTCCTACTCGGGAATCTCCTCCCCAAACTACCCCTTAATTTCTTTGTGGGTATTCGTACTCCTTGGACTATCTCAGACGAAGATAATTGGTCTCAGACTCATCGCTTGGGAGCTTGGCTTTATATGATTGGTGGCATTCTCATGATGATGCTGGGGATCCTTCCTCTGCCAACCAATCTGATGATGATTTGCATTTGGTGCATTATAGGCGTAATACTTGTTCCAGTATTATATTCCTTTATCTTATTCCGCAGAAAACAGAAATAGCCAAGGATTATTCGTGTATTTTGCTAACTGATATAAACTGACACCCAAAGCTGCAAGTTGTGACACAAGGGGAAAGTGGGGATAAGGCTTTGATTGGTGTTTAGTTGCGATGGACTGGCTTTGGAAATGTCCAAGCGCCTATTTGGACGTTTTTGGACTGTTTGCTGACACTATTACTGCAAATTAGCGAGGCGTTTGGACATGCTTTGGAAAGAGCAGTTGGAAAAACAGAACTTTGAAATTAGAAAAAGCGCAATTGGAGTGCGATTGTGCCGATCAGGAAAGCTCCGTAATTCCAATCTGAGTCTAAAACAAGAACCGGGTAGTCTATATTAAATGGTTGGAGGATAATCTGTTGCCTGTGGTGGTCGATCTGCACCTTCTTGATGGTGAGACCATCGTCAGTTCTTACAACTGCAATTTTACCATCGGCATTTTCCCAACTCTGATCGCTTTTGATGACCACGATGTCCTGATGCTGGATCACAGGCTCCATGCTCTGTCCATTTACTTGAAAGACAGTGTATTGCTTGGGGTTGCCGGTCAGGAATGAGATCGGCAACTGAATCTGACCGACTTGACTCCACTCGTCTCTGATCTCCATCGGAGGTCCGGCAGCTATTTCACCGACTATGGGATAGGTGATAGATCGAGTGAGATCGAAGTCCTGATTGTTGATAGGATGTAGGATTGGAGAGATGATGGATGGGTTTGGACTGTTTGGATTAGTTGGTGCTTGATTGGATTGGAGAAGCTCTTGAAACTCATCTTTGGCATACATAGAACCGCTTCCCGTAAAGAGCCAGTGGATATTGATCTTATCCTTGGAGAGTGCTTCTAAGAACTCAGGATCGGGATATCTCTCATTCAGCTTGTATCGGGAAAGCGAGGCGCGGGAGATGCCATACTTATTGGCAAACTGGTAATCCTTGAGTCGCATTGCCTTAATCACCAAGCTAAGGCGTTGTCCGATAGTCGGTTTATTCATCGTGGTCTCCATATAGTAACTTTGGCATTGACTATATCCGCATGGCTGCAAGATTAGTTCCAGATGCCATTCTGCTGCAAGGCGGATTGGAGTCAATACTAAAGTGTATAGTGTGACCCAGGTGGATTATAAAGTATTGCCGGATAATGCGTAAGAAAGATGGCAAACTTGCAGAAAGGACTTCCCAAGGTTCTGCTCTTGTGGTTGTTAGCACCCTACTAATACATAAGAGAGGTGTAGAATGACTACCAAGAAACAACGCCATGCGGAAGTGCAGAAACGAGCTTGTAATGGCAATGTCCAAGCGGGTACCCCTGTCCAAGCGGGGGTAGGCATGAGGCTTAACTCATTGATAACTATGATGAGAAGCCAAAATGACCAAGCGCTTAACCGCATTTTTCAAGATTCCCGACTGAAATGTCCAAGCGGGTCACAGTTTTTGAAGGATTTGGACATGGACATGAAAGTCGATTTTATCTGGTTTCCCATTGATAGAGTAGCCATGCTGATGGACAAGAATCTGAAGACGATCAGAAGAATGGTGGATGCCGGAAAGCTGACTGCACTCAAACATCAGATACCGACCAAGAACGGAGCCACGATCAAGACCTTTGTGCTGGCAACGGAAGAGATCATTCAGGCTGAGTATGATAGATTCAGAGATAGCCTGCGTAAGCCGGAGCTTTACTTTGAGGAAGTGATCGATCTGGGCGAGCATAGCTATCCCAGTGTCTTCCTGGTCTATTATGATAATGGTAATGAATTGGTCGTAAAGAGCAGCGAGAAAGCAGGAGGTTCAGATGTTTCCCTATAGTGGCAGACCAACTGAGGAGTTCTTGAGAGAGTATCGTAATAAGCTGAATGAACTGCAAGAATTGATGGAGAGCCAAGGACTGAAGCTTGAAATCAAGAGTGGTGGCAGATGCATAGTGGTACCGGAGGTAAAGGCTAATCTCAGCAAGGTTAGTGGGAATGGTAACGGTGGTTGTGATGGGAATAGCAGAAACAACAGTGGAGATGCCACCGATGCCGACAACAGCTTCATGCTCGCCTACAGCCAGCAGTATAATGCCAAAGCAGATAGTACAGAAGATAACCTCGAGTCTGAGACGGTCTATGAGACCTATGAAGACTATCTGGACTTTGAACGTAAGCTTACTCTGATCCATGAAGCCCGGGACAATGATGTGGTAATCGACTTCTCCAGTGAGTTTCTCGATCTGGCTCCGGTGGAAGAGGAGAGACTGCTCTTCAAAGATGAGGCTCAGCTCTATGGCAGATTCTGCCAGGAGGTGTTCCGCAGATTGCATGGAGTCGATTCAAAGACATTAGCTTGGAAACGCATCACCAGTGACTATAACACCAAGAGACTGGTACCGGAACTCTACAATCTCAAAGGACCCCGAAAAGAGAGGGCACTGCGAGAGTGGCTCAATATCTACCTGGAGAATAAGCTGGATATGTATGCCCTGATCCACAAGAGCAAAGGCAAGTATAAAGAACGAAAGATCACTTTTCAGGAACAGCACTACCTTCTGCATCTGCTGCTCAATCCTAACCGGATCAAAATCGGCTCTGCCATCACCAACCTCAAGCAGATGAGCAGAAACAAAGTAATAGAATCAGAGACCAATGAACGGACGCTCAGACGCTGGTGCGAGGAATGGGCAGCCAGGCACCCGGCAGAGTGGCATCAAGCCAGAGATGGCAGCAAGTTCGTCTCAGAGAATCTCATCAAGAGCATTATGAGAGATGACAGCACTCTGGAAGTGGGACAGGTCTGGGTGGCTGATGGACATACCCTCTCCTTCGATATCCTCAATCCCCAAACCGGCAGAGCCCAACGCATGACCATGATCATGGTGATGGACTGGGCAAGCAGGTATCCGGTGGGAGCATCTTTAGCCTTTACCGAAGATAGCCAGCATATCCTCACCGCCTTCCGCAATGGCTTCATCAACTGCGCTCAGATTGCCGATAACAATAGCGGAACCATGGCTGTGCTACCCAAGTATGTCTATCTGGATAACGGCAAAGCCTTCCGAGCCAAACTCTTTCATGAGAGATGGGAAGAGCATGATCTGAACAAGGAACTGGGCGGTATCTTCCCCCGGCTCAATATCGGAGTGCGATTCGCCGAGAGCTACAATGCCAAGGCAAAGATCATCGAACGCTTCTTCAAGACCTTCCAGGAGCAGTTTGAGAGGTTCATTACGACTTTCAGAGGAGCATCGATAGACGATAAGCCCTCTGTCCTGCATCGAAACGAGGTATGGGCTAAGAAGCTCTATGCCGGTAAGCCACCCACCATTGAAGAGACGATGCAGATGATCGCCTTCTATGTGAGGTTTTGTTATGGCGAGACACCGCATACCTCACTCAACAGACGCACTCCCTATGAAGTCTTCAGTGCTGCCAGGATAGCTGAGAGTCGGCAGATTGAGATCTCCAGGCTCAACTTCCTGATGATGGCAATGGAACGCAAGAACATCCGCGCGGAAGGCATCAGGCTGGATAAGAAGGTCTACTGGCACCGGGAACTGGTTAACCATGTGGGACAGCCTTGCATCATCAGATTCGATTACAGCGATGCCAGGTGGATCGTGGTCTATGACAAGAACGATGTCTTCATCTGCCAGGCAGCCCTCCGCAAGGCACAGCATCCCTTCATCGAGGTCTCGATGGATCAGGCGGTCTCGCATAAGGAGCTGAACAAGGAATACAAAGAGATCAAGGGACTCCGACGGGAGAAAGAACGCAGTGCCAAGAAGTGGGTGGTCAACTCGCAGAAGGCAGTTGATAAGATACTGAGCAACTCCCCATCTAAGCAGGAGAAGCTTGAATATCAGGGTGCCAGAGCACTTTTCAATAGTCCTCCCATGCTGGAAGCACCACCTAAGGATAGTGATGAGATCATCGAGGAAATGACCAGAAAGATGATGATGAGGCAGCCCATACATCCGGATATGCTGAGTCCGGAAGAACGGGAGAAGCTTAATGCGGAAGAGAAGGAGAGACTGGCAGAGCAGGAGAGGGATAGGATAATCCTAAAGGAAATCAAAGAATCGTTCGACCGTATAGGACTCGAATATCAGACAAGTAATGATAAACCAGCCATGGAGTTCGCGATAGGCTTCAGCCAAACAGCCAGAGAGTACTACAAAGCTCAACAAAGATCCCAAGCAGAACAAGAAGCATCAGATGAAGCACCCACTGCCACCGCAACAAAAGATGCCACAGGTATAGAATCTGAAGATCATGATCCAGCGGAAAAGATCTCCATACCAGCAGAAGGGCCTGATGATAAGCAAGCACAGGATGACACCAAGACTGGGCAGTCACCCTTCGCACACCTCTCCAGAGCGGAACTCCTCAAGCGCATCGGGATAAACTAATAGGAGGATTACATGAAACAGGGAACGCTCGTCAGAACTCAGAACGTGATAGCCGCAGATAAATGCATCGAATACCTGCTAACACGACCTAAGCTGGAGATGGTCGGACTTGGCTTGCTCTATGGCAGACCGGGACTGGGAAAGACCACTTATGCCAGTCGGATCGCTTTCAGTAAGGGCTATCTCTATCTCAGGCTGGAGGCAACTACCACTCCCAAAGCCTTTGCATCCAAGCTGCTCTTAGCCCTATACAAGAGATTTGGCATGGGAGAGTACATCCCCTACGGGACAGCTAATGACCTCTTCATGATGTGTATAACGCTTCTGGAGGATCACAAGGATACGATCATAGTTGTTGATGAGATAGACTACGCCTTCCGGCATCCCCAGCTCTTAGGTGCGATCAGGGATATCGTGGATGTGACCACAGCGATTGTCATCCTGGTCGGGATGCAGAATGCCAAAGACCGGCTCAATCAGATCAACGAGTACTACTTCGATAGGTGCAACTTCTTCTATGAGTTCCAAGACCTGCCTAAGAAGGACATAGCCCAGTTATGTAGTGAGATTCTGGAGATCAAGTTCCATCCGGACATAGTCGACTATGTCCACTTCCACTCCTGTGGCAATGTTCGTAAAGCCATGAAGCTAATCCGCTCAGTGGAAGAGATAGGTAGATACAAGAATCTGGACATAGTATCCCAAGCCGATCTGGATGATTGAGGTGATAATGACGGACAAAGAACTGATCCTCAACTTCATCAATCAGTATGATCGCCCCTTCAATGCAGAACTGATATCCAAGCTGACCAGTGTAAGCATAGAAGCAACAGAAAAGCTACTGCCCGAATTGCTCCAAAGCCAGGCAATCAAGCAGATTGAAGATAGTCCTCCAATTTACGTCCGAGCCAACCGCTTTCAAGCCAGGATTGGCTATCAGCACTACAAGGGCTGGACTTTCAGCATAGCAGATGCCCACAGGCTACTGGACATCCTGGAACAAGGCAGATTCAAATCCATCCGAGAGATTGCTCAAGACATAGGAAAATCAAGGCAATGGGTCTATATCTATCTGGAGGCACTGGCATCAATTGAAGTGGTTGATCTGAGGGGCTTCATATATGTGGTCATATCCCGCCAAAACGTGCCAAAAATCGGCAGAAAAGTCCAGAAAGGTATCTTGGGTCAACTCAGGAGTTTGAATAAGGCTGGGTGTTATAGATTAATCGAATAGGCGATGTTTTTGAAAAGTACCTATGGCTTCTCCTGCTTTAGATGATTCTGCATCGCCTGAAGCGTTTTGAAACCGAGTTTCCTAGCAGCTTGGCTTTGGCTTGTGCTTGTTTCGATGCTTTCCCGAATGGCTTCTAGCTTGATCTTTTGTATGTCATTCATTAGATTACACTTCTCTTCAATACTTACTCTTAGCTGCTCGGAAATAGGGAATCTGATACACGAAGTATTGTTCTCCGTAGGTCGCTTTTTGTAGGACTCTCGTGCTAATGTATCTGCTGTTATCAATGGATCGGAACTAAGTATGCAGCAACGCTTTACAACAGAAATAAGCTCTCGTACATTCCCCTCCCATTGATGGCTCATAATGAATTCATAAGCGGTTTTATCGAAGCTCTTTGCTTGGTACACTATAGAGAATTTTGCTTTAGAGGCTAAATCTGATAATTCTTTGTTAGTGTCTTCTAAGCATTTGTCTGCAATAATTACCACATCTTTTCCACGACTTCTGAGGGGGGGTAACTCAATGATACCTTCGGATAAACGGAAAAACAAATCGAGTCTTAGCTTATCAGGACTATTTGTGGCAGACACCAATCTCACATCTACGCTCTCCCCTTTATCACTACCTATGGGTTTTACTATGCCATCCTCCAATACTCTTAGAAGCTTTGCTTGTAGATTATGAGACAACTCACCTATTTCATCTAAAAACAGAATTCCTTTATGAGCCTGTTTAAACAGACCAAGTCTATCTTCTTTTGCGTCAGTGAATGAACCCTTAATATGACCAAACAACTCAGACTCTGCCAATGTGTCGGGCAGGTTTGCGCAATTGAAGCTGAAAAATCTATTATTATCCCGAGCTGAGGCATCCCTGTATAATTGAGCAAAAAGCTCTTTACCTGTACCGCTTTCCCCTGTGATAAGAACGTTACGATCAAACATGGCATATTTACGAACATCATTAATCGCAGATTTTATCGCCTCGCATTCCCCGATAATCTCTTTCCCTCTAACATCACCATATAGCACTTGTCTTTTCATTTGAGTGTCAGCAGGTAGTTGTTTTTGTAGTACGTCAAAGCTGATCGAAAATGGAAAGTTTACCTCTTCCACATTTGATGTTTTTCTCGGAGTATCAGTCCATGTTTGAAGTAGGGTTGCATCATATTGAGTCCTGCCAAGTATTATAAATGAGACCGTGATGGCATTAGTTCCAGAAGATGTGTTGAAGTAAAGTGCTGTCGCTTTGCGTTTTGTTGCAAGAATTTTAGCAACCTCATCACTCATTAGTTTATGCATCACAGTAATATCTGATGTCACAAGATCGTCTTGCATTGCAATGGGATATACTGTGCAGTTATACTTTTCTTTGATTTTATTGAGATAACGCCTCAGGTTCAACTCATAGCGATCTATATAGGAGTACTGGTAGAAAGCATATACTTCATCTATCGAATGATTGCCCTTAGCCAGTATAGTTTCAATAGGGCCATAAGGTTCTACCTGCCTTGTTGCGCTTTCACAATCATGTTTCCCAATCCAACTGATTAATAAGTTCATACTCACCTCTGGAACTAAGTTAGATACACCACGTGTAATGTCAATATATTATTCAAATCATTCAACATATTGTTGATTGACATCTCATTCTCCTAATTAGATATATCTATGTTATGCAATAAGATAAAGAAAACTGAGAGCACTTTGGAACGCCTTGCTTGTATTAGGGACAAAACACATAAGGAGATAACAATGAGTAAGTTTAGAATCAACAATGGTTACAAACAATACCTAAGTGGCAGTGGCTGGGCTTACACCCACAGACGAGTTGCTGAGAAGCAGATAGGCCATACTATCCCCAAAGGATATGAAGTTCACCATAAAAACGCTGTAAAGACTGACAACCGGCCTGCTAATCTAGCTATTTTACCTAAGGGCATCCACCAGAAAATTCACAATAACAAATAAGGGGTTATCCTGATGAAAAGAAGAACTCAAAACATCCATGCCCATAATACGATCAGACACGGATACGAAGCGAAGGTGATTAACGAGTCCCTGAAAAGAGCAGGCAATAATCCACAACTCAAAGGGATTGTGCACGAAGTTTTGATCAAGGATGGGATCAACTACAATCCGGTAAACATGGTTAAAGGGATAAATGCCGCACTTACAAAGAGCACAAATGCAAAAACAGTCGATGTTGTAGTAAAACAGGGCAGCAAAATCGTCGGACGAATCCAAGCGAAGGATACAGCTAACTCGATAAGCAAAGTAGTTAAGCAAGTGAAAAACGGGCAATACAAATCGGCACAGATCTTGGGTACCAAGGAGACAGCCGCAAAACTAACCGCGAGATTAGCAAAGGACGGTGTATCAAAGACAGTTAAATCGTCTGGTATAAGCTCTAGAACAACTCAAGCTATAGCAACCAAAGCAGGAGTTAACGGATTCACTGGATTATCCAAGGCTTGCACCACTGCAGCAAAAGGAAGTGCAGTAACAGGAGCTGTAGTTGGAACCGGTTTCGCCGTATACCAAGGGATCTGTGATCTATCTGATGGATCGAAAGACTTGGGTGAGGTCGCCCTTGATGTTGGGAAAGAAGCCGTCGGAAGTGGACTTTCCGCTGCTGGCGCAGGGGCAGCTGCTACTGCTGGCGGTGCAGTTGTTGCCACTGCTGTTACTGCTGCAGGGATAACTGGTGGAGCAGCTATAGCCTTGACGGTAGGTGCTCCGGTTGTAATAGCAGTAGGGGTTGGTTACGCGATTAAGTCGATCTGGGACTCAATCTTTAATTAGAACGAGTGCTCTGATTTAATGGATGAAACACAACAACACAAACAAACCTCAAGGAGGATAGAGCTATGTACTTTGGTTATATGAATCAATTGCTCAAAATGATAGTCACCGTGAAGCAAATCGAACAGCTTAATCAAATCTGTAACAATCCGCAGAGGAGTTATTCTCAGGAGTCCGCAGAATCAGACGGAACTTGTAACGAAAAAGCTTCAAAACTTGCCGATGCTTACAGAGCATATGGTGAGTATTGCACACTATTCGGATTTACACCATGCGAAGAAGGATTCAAGGTGTGGTATGGTGAGAACATTGATGTATAAGCCGATGCTGGGATGAATCCATTCAAGTATTGACAATTTTGATCACTCTAACATAATGGAAATTTATAGGTTGTGAGGTGAAAAATGATTGAATTAATAAGGAAGAAATGCAAGCAGGGTGACATTGTTAAAATCACTCTTGATGGTGGCCGCGAGATTACTGGCGCATTGGATGAGATCAGTTCTGAGCATCTAACTTTGATGGTAGATAAGAACCCCGTAGTCCTGACCCACAAGATAATTGTTCTCTTTGAAATCGTAAAGAAGATGGAAATCTCACAACCCGCAACTAATCCAGTTATGGATCAAACCCAAGTTAAGTCTGTAGAGCCAGAAAACACTCCAGCAGATGAGGTAGATAAACAAGTTTCAGATAACCCAACATCACTTATTAAGCCCACGCTCAAGGTTCAAAAGGAAACACAAGAATTCACTGTTGAACTTCTAACAAACTACAATGAAGCACTCTCATATTGTTCTTATCTTGATGATTTCGACATATGCAATAAGGTTACATCACTTGATTTCAAATATGAAAATCCTACCGAAACCAAGAACAGCATAGATAAAAAACTGATGCGCCTATCCGCAATATATGATGAATTCAAGAAAGATCCCAATATAAACTCAATTCAGCCAGCAGTCGCTGAGATAAACAGCTTGTTTGCTGATAATCCTGGTAATACGAACCTTGCGTGGAACTACTTCATTTTGTCTTGCATCAATGGTGATCATGAAACAGCGTTTAATTGCCTTCATACTTATGCGTTGAAGTCTGCAAACACCGATTTAAAGTCCTGGCAAGATTATTATATCCTCTTGATTGGACAAACCAGATTATACGAAAAACTTGAGGAGTTGATCAGGCATTGCAAAAGCACGTTGAATGAGAATGCTCAGTTAGTTGAATTTTCGCGAAAGGCATTAAGTTACATGCTATATAAAAGCAAGATGAACACAGCTATTGAATCAGCTCTTAGCATTGATGAAAATAACCTTCTAAAAACCGTTAAAGAGCTTACTGACATAGTACCGAGGAAAAGCATCTACTCATCTGCATCAAGTTCTCCACGGCAACCCCAACAACGAAGACCATCCTTACCTAAAACACAAACACGTCAATTCTACAGCCTTACTGAAGAGATCAATTTCGCAGTTAACAATGGCGATATCAAAGCTGTAGATTCTCTGTATGAACGATACAAGTCAAGAAGCGACGCCACAAAACTGATTCAAATCGGGACAGCTTACCAAAGACTCGGGCAGTATGACAAAGCCTTGGAAATTTTTAATACTGGTTTGCAGAAGTATCCTGACAAAGCTGTTGGTTTCTTGACCTCCCGCGTGCAGATTTATGAACTTCAGAATGAATGGACTTTGGCAGATGGGGACTACAAGAGATTATTAGAAGTAAATGGTGATACTGAATCAAAGAGAAAGAACTATAATTTTCAACGAGCAAGAGTCCTTCTGAAGGATAGAGAGATAAACAAAGCAAGAAATATCCTGTTCGAGTTAAGTAAAAAGTACCCAACTGATACTGGTATAGCCAATGCCCTAGCTGAGATAGATAGAGTAACTGAGGATATTGCTTCTGGTTCTGATCAATTTGTTGAAATCCCAATTATTGATATTGGTGATGACCAAATTGAGATCATTAGCCCCATGTTAAGGTTTGATATTGAGGAATGCGATTACAGGGATGAAAGCATTTTAAAACAAGGCAACAAACCGACTTTAGAAGACGCCATGCGCTTAAAATCCAGAGCTATGACTAGTATAAAAGATCAAGTCGAGATGTCTGAAAGGTATCCGCTATTTCTTGAGGCTGCCAAAGCATATAATGATTTGAATCCCGGAAGCTATGACCCAACAGATCTTTACGAGTTATTGGCTAGATACGCAGCCTTGAGAGCAGGAACCATATTCTCGGATCTAAAGAAAAAACTCTTGATGCCTTCGAGAATGATAGATCCCCAAACTGCTCAGTTAAAGGCAGACACTGCATCAAGTTACTATCTAGAGAGCGTAAACCTGCAAGCCATGGTAAAGCCAGAAAACATGCTGCTGCCCTTAACAAATCATTTAAAGATTCAGATGGCTATCTTGTTGTACAAATTAAACAAACCTCTTTCTGAGGATATTTTCTCTGGCAATTTCACAACGATATTCAAAGTATGTATTGCCTCAAAAATCTCCGAATTGAATGAGCTTGCATACAAATCTGTTGTCACGATCGGATCTACAAATGTCATCGCGTGGAATAAACTGAAGGATGTAAGAGGGGGAAGTGCTGTATTCTATGGAACAATCCCAACTGAAAGCAAAAGAGTTATGCCCTACATGTATTTGAGTAATTTATCAGGAACAATCTTATCACCTATAGACCTTCCTGGTGATGCCCTAAGAAAGGTGTTCCAAGCAAGAAAGAGTCAAAATGAGCATTTTATCGAGCTAACTAAATCTCCCAAGCTTATAGACTTCAGACCCCAGAATATTAGTAACATAGAGAACATTATTCAGGAAATGGAGAAATTCAGAGCTCTTTTTTTTGAATCCGATTTAGTGATATTGGAGAAGCTGAAGTATATTGTGAACGTTTTCAAGCCTTATGAAACAAGAGGTGCCAACGAAAGGGTATCAATAATCGTTAAGGTACGTTCAGAGATATTCAGTATCATCGAGTTCATTGAGAGTAACCCAACTTATTGGGGGCGAGTCGCGTTTTTCCCAATTCTACAGTCATGGAAAAAAAGCATTCTGAAACTTGAGTCTGAGAGAATCCAATCAGTCATACCAAGACTGTCAGTTAACGTAGATCCTCAAGTATATCGTAGAGACAACACCCTAGTGTCAATCAATGTGGTTATTCAAAATACTGGACAGGCAACGACGGACAATCATGCGATAAAAATAGAGTTACTGGACAATGAAACAGGTACTCTATTCAATAGTAGCGAAAAAAGCTTCAATCAGGAGCTACATGTTGATGATCATCACTATTATCAATACCAGGCAGAAGTGCCAGTTAATCACAAGGGATCATTGTTTTTAAGAGTAGCCCCATCATTTTCATATCAAGGTTCTGGCAATCAGCAAGCTGCTTTTGAGTTTACGGTTTCGCCTGGAGATTCGTTCGATTTAAAAGTTGAAGATATAAAATGGAATTATCTTAAAATCCCCGATAAACACATGTTTAAGGGCAGAGAAAAGGATATAAGTAAGATAACCACCCATGTTCAATCCCCTGAAAGGTCTCTTTCCTACATACTATATGGTCTGACTCGTACCGGTAAGACCTCTATCCTAAAGTATCTCAAATCTGAGTTATACGGTTTGAGTATAACTTCTTCTGGGCGTACTTACCATTTATGTCCTATTAGGTGGGATTTTGATCAAGCTGCCGCCCAAAACAATGCAAGAGATCTTTGGAGGTACCTGATCAATACAACTATACTACAAGAAATTAATACTCTCCGTGAAACAGGAGACTTATACTCGCAGCTCCCTCAGATCAATAAACTAGATAACCCAAGATTCAAGGATTTAGGTGAGATACTATCTTTAATCCATGCCAGTGGATTTTATCCAGTATTCCTCATAGACGAGTTTTCTCACATAATAAACATGATTAAAAAGAAACTCATTGATTCCAGTTTCTTAGCACAACTTAGATCATACGCTTTGGAAGGCAAGGCATCGTTTATTTTTGCCGGAACTTATGATATAAATAACCTCGTCACTGATCCAGAATTTGGCATAACCGGGCAATTTGCGAATGTTATAAAAATGAAAGTATCAAAAATCAATAAGCAAGCTGCTGCAGAGCTTATACATGCTATGGGCGATAAACTGCAGTTTACAGATTTAGCCGTAAAACACATACTTGAGTTATCTTTCTGTATTCCGTATTTTATCCAGATTATCTGTTACCACTGTGCAAAATATGCGCTTGAAAACGAAATTACATATATCGGGTATCCAGAGGTTGAAGAAGTGGTGAAGATTCTATCGGGAGAAAATGAAAATGACCCAGATTCAGTGATACAAAGACTTGAGGCCGAAAGATTCTCAAATAATCTACTGTCATCAGCAGATCCACCAGAAACCAGTGCTCTACTGGCAACAATCGCACATTCCAATTATCCATTCACCCCTTACCATGAGATTATCAGGATCTGGGGCGAGCATAAAATCAAGGAGTTTCAGAGCGTAGTTGCACAAACCCTGGATACATTGGTCAATAAGGAAATTCTCTTGAGGAAAGAAGAAGAAGGTGAGTTCTATTTCAAAATAAGTGTTGGATTGTTTGAGCGATGGCTTCGGAAAGAAATCCCAAATCTCAACTATGCATTGGATAAACTACACAAGATTACCGAGTAAATGGAGGAATAGTGGGCAAGTTTAACCCAAGCTCAATAGTAACTGATCCAGAATTTCTGTTTGGGAGGAAGAAGCTGCTTGATGATGCATGCGAAGGTATTCTAAGCGGTTCATCATTCTTTGTGTGGGGAGAAAGAAGAAGCGGTAAGACGTCATTCCTTAATTGCTTAAACAGAGAATTGTCTGATTCCCCGGGTGTCATTTCCATATTGATAGATTTCAAGTCGTTGACATTCATCACACGTACTGCCGATGCGTATAGATGGATTTCCTCGATGCTGCTAAATGCTGCTTTATGTATAAACGAGAGTATTGAATTAAGAGTGTTTGATCTCTCGATTTACAAGATGGATACTGAATACGACTATTATGAGTTACTCAAGAGCGTCGGAGATAGCGAGTGTGTTGCTGGGCTGTTGGATAGAGTTATTCAAGCTATAAGTAGTGCAATGGAAATAAAGCGTTTTGCTGTGCTTATTGATGAATATGAGCACTTGTTTGAGCGCACATTCGGCGAAGCAAACGGATTTATGTACATCCGAAGTTTAGCATCTGATCCAAAGTTCTTATTTAGTTATGTTCTGTCTGGATCAATACACTGGCGTTATATGAGTAGTGCTATAGGAAGTCCTGAGCTAAACAACAGCATTACGAAGTATCTGCAACCCCTAAAATGGGATGACTTCCAAGCCTTTTATAGCTACGAATTGAGTACGCTAGATGCCGGAGCTAAGAAAGAAATCATTATCGATTTAGCATCCACTATCCATTCTCAATCTGGTGGGATACCATTCTATGCCAAAGTAATCGCAAGCGGATTGATGGATGAAATTGATAAAGAGGAGCTATTCTCTGTACTAAGCCAATACTTTGATGAAAGGTACAAGAATATGTTGCGTAACTGTGGATGCAAGTCACTAAATGAAGTCAAATGCATGATAGATAACAAGGCAAGCCAGTATAGTGAGTTTCTAAGATTGGGCATTATCAAAAAAGATGGCGATCAAGCAGAGTTCAATGGAGACTATTGGAAATCATATCTTGATCAAAAAGAAATTGAAGCTGATGCTGGAATTCATCATTTGGAAAATGAGATACTTAAAAAGCGTATCGAAGTTGAAAGATTGATAGGAAGGATAAACCTTAATCAGTGGAATTTAGCATCTGAGGAACTGTTTGTAAGATGCGTTGATGACTATAAGGACTATGATATGCTAAGCACGATGTGCCTAGATGAAAGCGATTTTATATGTTTTGCGGGTGCGATGTTCAAGATATTCTATGAGAGGACTGCCAATACAATTATGGATGAGCTGAAGCATCGTCCGGTTCAAAAAAATCGAGAATCTCTTCCCAAAATGATCCGGTCACACGAATTCATGATTGACGTTGGATCGATTAGGCACAACTTCGGAGGCCATAAAACGTCATCACCTTTCTGGAACAGCTTAAACGGAAGCCTTAGTAAGGCTGATCTGTTGATGAAGTATTTGGGAAAGAAGCTTGAGCCTGCTCCGCATGAATATCTGATTTTTCAATCCAGGTTATTGGCAGCAGCTATTGAATACTTGAATAAGGTTATTCAGATTCAGTCAGATATTACCCTGAGTTAGTTAGAGTCTATACATGAAAATCGCGGTTAATCAAATCATTTCCAGTCCCCTCTTCAACGAACCCATGAGGGTTGTAACCATTACTCCTGGGGGCAACGAAGTATTTGCCTTAGGCTTGGTAGGGACTAAGAGCCAAACCTTCAGACAGGTCAATCTTACTGTCTCCCAGATTGAAGATCTTGAAATCATAGATAGCGCATACACATACGCTGGGAATGCCAATCTCCTCAGGCTCGGGTTGCAAGCCTATATGCTTGGCATCGCATACGAGTTCGACCCCTATTTTGGACTATCAATATCCCGGGTCGACCCCCTACCCCATCAGCTTGAAGCAGTATATGATTACTTTCTCAAACTTGCCAGGATAAGGTTTCTATTAGCTGATGATGCGGGAGCCGGAAAGACTATTATGGCTGGGTTATTGATCAAAGAGCTTAAACTTCGCGGTTTAGCTGATAGAATTCTGATAGTATGTCCATCTAACTTATCGTTCCAGTGGCAACGCGAACTCTTGGAAAAATTCGACGAGAAATTCACCGTGCTCAAGGGCTCTAATATCCGCAACCAATTCGGCTCGAACCAGTGGCTGGAGCATAATAGGATCATTACTTCGTTGGATTTAGCAAAACGGGAAGACATCCTACCCGGCCTAAAACAATCTCATTGGGATCTGGTGATCGTTGACGAAGCACACAGGATGTCTTGCTCCACAGGTGGGAAAACTGCCAGATATCAGCTCGGAGAGTACTTGCGAGACATTACGGATCATTTTGTTCTCTTGACCGCCACACCGCACAAGGGAGATCCCGAGAACTTCACTTACTTCCTGCAGCTTCTGGATAAGGACGTTTTCGCTGATGTAAAGTCTATCCGCCATGCCATGGAAAACCAAAGAGCTCCATTTTACCTGCGCAGAACCAAGGAAGCCATGGTCTATTTTCCAGAGAGAGACAATGCCGGAAACTGGCTGCAAGCTAAAATATTCACCAAGAGGATAACCCAGACTATTGCCTTCCAGATAGAAGGTGCGGAATTTGAACTCTACAGAAACATCACCAACTACGTTAAACGACAAAGCGCTTTGGCTGCCGCAGATGGTAGCAATCCAAGAGCAAAGGCCATCGGCTTCCTTATGTCCATGTATCAAAGGAGATTGGCTTCCAGCACCTTTGCCATGCGAAAGAGCTTGATAAACAGGGCAAATCGCCTTGAAGATGCCTTGAAGGATGCCTATAAACTGGCTAATGAAGCACCTCCATCAATTCCGGATGAAGAAGAATGGGAAGAGATGGAGGAGTATGAAAGAGAGAAGCTGGAGCAAATCTTGGAAGCGATGTCCCTGGTTCAGAATAAAGAACTGGTGAAGGCCGAGATTGCCGATCTACGGGCTTTTGCCAAGGAAGCAGAAGCAGTTGAACAAGCCAACCAGGAAGCAAAACTGGCAAAGCTTAGGTTCCTGCTCCAACAAGAGGGATTCTTTGAGCATAGAGATCGCCGTCTCTTGATCTTCACCGAGTTCAAGGATACCCTCTATTACTTGGAGGAAAAGCTCAAGTCCTGGGGCTTTGCGGTTGGCTGCATCCATGGCAGCATGAAACCAGGTTCTCGTAATGAGCCCGGGACCAGGCTTCACTCAGAGCAGATGTTCAGAGAAGGGCAGATCCAGATCCTGCTCGCTACAGAAGCTGCCGGAGAAGGCATCAATCTCCAAGTCTGTAACATCATGTTCAATTACGACATCCCATGGAACCCCAACCGTCTGGAACAGAGGATGGGACGTATCCACCGTTATGGACAGAAGAAGGATTGCCTGATCTTCAACTTCGTGGCTGAAAATACCATTGAGGGCATGGTTCTGAAGAAGCTGCTGGAAAAACTCCAAAATATCCGGGATGCATTGGATGATGATGCCGTATTCAATGTTGTAGGCGAGGTTATGCCTTCTGATCAGATTGAGCGCATATTAAGAGATTATTATGCAGGGAAGCTGGGAGATGCTGACCTGGAACTCAGGATTCTGCAAAACGTAGATGAAGACCGCTTCCGGGCAATCTGCCAGAATGCCTTGGAAGGACTGGCATCCAAGAAGCTGAATCTTAGCATGCTCATTGAGCGCAGAGCCCTCGCCCAGGAAAGAAGAGTAGTACCCGAGACCATCCACAGATTCATCAATGAAACTGCTAAAATTGCAAGTTTCACAATCAAGGATCATCCCAGCCTAGCACATAGCTTTGATCTTGGTAAAACTCCCGCGCATCTGAAGTCATACGAATCGGAGCGGGATTGGAAGTTACCTGCCCTGGCCAACCAATATCCCCGCTGCACTACAGACAGAACCACTTCAGAGAAACATAATCTGGAGTGGGTGACTCCCGGTCATCCTTTGTTTGAGGCTCTCAGACGCTTTACAGAGAGTAAGGCAAGAAAGGAGCTTGGCAGCGGTGCCGCCTACTACTCACTGCAACATTCAGAGCCAGTAAGGTTGGATTTTTACCGGGCCAGAATAGTGGATGGCTTGGGCATCGTAATCCATGAGCGCCTTTTCGTGGTAGAAATTGCTGAGTATAAAGAGCCGATCTTGCGAGAACCCACCATAATCGGAGATTTTATAGCTGCAGAATCAGAGATTGAACTGCCAGCAGTTGCATTCTCTGAGGAAGCCCTCAATTGGCTAAATGATAATGCCTTCATGCCTTTCCTGAATGAAATCAAAGCAGAACGGGAAGATGAGATAAAGCGGGTTGAGAAACACGTTGAACTTTCCCTAACGGAGATCATCGGTAAAGCAGATCAGGAAATCGGTAAGCTGGAGGATGAGATAAAACTAGGGGTCGCCGGAGCCGAAGGTCGCTTGGCAATAGCTGAAAACCACCAGGCCAATATGATCGCCCGCCGGGAGAAAAGAAGAAAAGAGCTTCAACAACAGAAGTCACTCACCTTGCAGGGCGTTGAACGTATCACCAGTATTGTGGTGCTTCCTCACCCCGAAGCCCAGTCCGATTCCTTGAAGAATCTGAAGCCAAATTATGAAACTGAGGCAATTGCCATGAAAGTGGTTATGGAATATGAAGAATCCCAAGGCAGAAAGGTCTTTGATGTACACGAGAAAAACTTGGGATACGATATCACCAGCCTTGATGTATCCTCTGGAGAACTGCGGCTTATTGAGGTCAAAGGGATTGGGGCTGAATCCGGCACCATTATCCTTACTCCTAACGAAAGAAGAGTTGCGGAAGATAGACCGGATTGTTTCTGGCTTTATGTGGTAACCAACTGCAACAGTGCGCCCCAACTTCAATCTCCAATACTAAACCCAGCACAGTATCAATGGAATGAAGTGAAGAAAGTACAGCATTATACGATAAGCACGGCGAAGATAGTCGAAGGTAATAGGAATGGCACTAGGATTTAAACAAAGAAATGCAATAAGGAAGCTTGCGGAGATACTTACCAATTTCTTGCCAGCGTCAGGTAATCCAATGTGGAAAGGACACGTTAATTTTGGTTCTGTAGCTACAAAACTCGGATTATCAGAATACTGGCATGGTGGAAGTAAGCTTCCTGCCATAATCTATCTGCTCGAAAACACATACGAGAGAAAAAGAAGTTGCTTTCAAAACTTGATAGAAGCAGTCGTATTAGAAGGGAAAACCTATAGAAACAACAAGGGTAATCCATTGTTAAGGAATGAGGTTGACGAACTGAATAAATGTCTGCTTGAGTTGGAGTTTAAGTTTCCCGATCTACATGATCCTAAGTTTCTGGAGTCTCTTGAAGATACTTTGTCCACAATCATTAAAACTGCTGTAGAAGGGTCAGTTGAGACAATATACCGACAACAGTTGTATGAACTTAAGACAGAATTTTATGATCTTTCTAAGCTTGACAATCGGCAGGATGCAGGATATAGATTAGAAAAATTATTGAGCAGATTGTTCGAAACTTCAGGGCTAAATTCACGCTCTCCCTTTAAGGTTTGTGGTGAGCAGATAGATGGATCTGTCGAGATAGATACTAACACATATCTAATTGAGGTTAAGTGGACAAAGAAACCCATAAACGAAAGTGACCTATTGGTTTTCAGAGGTAAGGTAGAGGGTAAAAGCAGTTTTACACGAGGGATGTTTTTATCGATTAACGGTTTTACCGAAGAAGCAATAACTGCAATTACGACTGGGAAACAACCAAACTTCTTTTTGCTAGACGGGTATGACCTAACTACGGTGCTAGAAGAGAAGTGCTCATTAGGTGAATTACTAAGACATAAAATCAGAAAGCTTGCCGAGGAAGGATCTGTCTATGTTAGGCTTCCTTAGAAAATCAAAAAATGGTGTAACTATTACTAGGTGGATTAGAAATGCCATGGTATAATAACCTATTAGATAATCAACGTGAAGCAGCCAGTTGCGATTGTGACAGAGTTGTGCTATTAGCGGGCCCTGGTACCGGGAAAACGCTAACGTTAACCAGGAGAGTCTGCTACTTATTAGAGGTGCAAAACGTTGACCCCAGGAACATTTGTGTAATTACGTTTTCCCGAGCTGCAGCAGCTGAACTAAGAACAAGAATTACCAAAGAATTGGGAGAAACATCGATACCCAAGACATCAACCCTCCATTCATTTGCTTTAAGTCAATTGCTTAGGTTAACAAAGTACAATAACAACTTACCTATGCCGATCAGGATTGCAGATGATTGGGAAGAAAGATACATAGTGCTTGAAGACCTGAAAAGGCAACTAAGTATTCCCAAGGTTTCTGATGTGAATGATCTGTTGAATCAAATGTCCTCTGACTGGCAAAGCCTTACAGCGGATGAGCAGGAATGGGAAAACCGTTTCCCAAATCCTCGATTCATTGGAGCCTGGCGAGAGCATCGGCAAGTTTACGCATACACACTAAGATCAGAATTAGTATACCAATTAAAACACACAATTCAGCAGAACCCACAAATAATTGACAATATTGGTTTCGGGTACCTCCTTGTTGACGAGTACCAAGACCTTAACAGGTGTGACCTTGCAGTTATTAAATTCCTCTCGGAGGCAGGTATTCGGCTTTTTGTTTCCGGAGATGACGACCAAAGTATATATGGGTTTCGCAAAGCTCATCCAATGGGAATCAGAAGGTTTACAGTAGATTACCAGCAATCTGAATCTAAGAATCTGAACATTTGTAAACGATGCGATCAGAACATACTAGACTTCAGCTTGTTCGTTGCAAGACAAGACCCCCTAAGGCTTGATAAAGTTATCGTATCTGACAGCACGAGAACAGCAGACATCCGTGTGCTGAGATTTGATAATCAAATCTCTGAAGCGGAGGGTATCTCACGGTTATGTAGTTACTTAATTAATCACGAAGGCATACAAGCGCATGACATACTAATCCTGCTAAGATCTAACAAGAATAATTGTTTTTCAAACATCATTGCTAATAGTCTTCTTGATCATGGCATATCCGTAAAAACCCAGGAAACGGAATCAAGCGTCTTTGATGATACAGGGGGACGTAGGCTATTATCTTACCTGAGGCTTATCGTTAACCCAACAGATGAGCTTTCAATGAGATCTATAATACAAACAACCCAAGGTATAGGTGCAGGTGCAATTGATGCTATCTATCGCATATGCCAAGAGAGAAATGTTAGATTTTGCCAATCCTTGGTTTTGATAGCCCAACAACCATCAATACTAACGAGGTGGGGAAATAGAATCAAGCTTGCGTTTGAAAGTATACATGTGAATCTAGCTCGATATAATCAACTATATGATCCTTCATGTATTACAACCGCCGAACTTCAAAATCTGATTTCAATCATTTGTATCGATCTTGACCTGCAGGAGACTGAGCAAGTTCAAATCTTGAACTGGTTTCAAAACTATATTGACGCTTCTGATGATGATTTATTAAGGATAGACGATATCTTAAGGGAAAAAGACACCTCACTCGAGAATGCCGAAGTCGTCTTTGAAAAAGGCAAGGTTCATATAATGTCAATGCATAAAGCTAAAGGCCTGACCGCCGAAGCAGTTATAATACCAGCATGCGAAGATGAGCATATACCTGGACGGAATACTGAAATTGAATCCATGAAAGAAGAAATGCGCTTATTGTACGTATCTTTGACGCGCGCAAAGCATTATTTATACCTGACCTATTGTAATAGGAGAACTGATAGCCAATGTTATGCAGGTAGTAATTTAGGTCGGACTCAACGAACTTTATCACGGTTTCTTGCAGATGCTCCTGTCTCACCTACTGACGGTACACAATTCACAAGGAGTTTACCTAATTAATATGATTCAAAAAGAATGTAAACGACTCGCAGAAGTAGATTTTCCGATTGCCGCAGTTTCAAAACACGCTGTCCGAGAGAAGTCTATCCATCATGGTCATCCCAGTACTCTCCATCTTTGGTGGGCAAGGCGTCCTCTTGCTTCGAGCCGGGCGATGCTCATGGCTCTACTATTGCCAGATCCTTGTGATCCCTACTGCCCCGGTGCCTTCAAAGAAAAAGCCAGGAAATTACTTCCTTCTTTGTGTGGGACCATCGGTGAAACCGACTATGATCTGCAACGTAAGCTACTGCATTTCATAGCTGATTTTGCCAACTGGGATAACGCGCATAGAAAGGAATACCTGGAACTTAGCAGGGCTTTGATCAAAGCAGCCCATCCGGAGGAAACACCTTTGGTGGTAGATCCCTTTGCCGGAGGAGGCAGCATACCTTTGGAAGCACTCAGAATCGGCTGCGATGCTTTTGCAAGTGACTTGAATCCGGTTGCCTGCCTGATCCTGAAAGTAATGCTTGAAGACATCCCCAAAAGCGGTCCTGAGTTGATAGATGAACTAAAGACCGTTGGAGACAGAATTATCAAACATGCAAAAGAAGAGCTTAGCAAATACTATCCCGATGATCCTGACGGCTCAAAACCGGTTGCCTATATCTGGGCAAGAACCGTACGCTGTGAATCTCCCGACTGCGGAGCAGAAATCCCTCTAATGCGCAGTTTCTGGCTATGCAATAAGGCAAAAAAGAAAGTAGCTTTGAAGCCAATAGTTAAGCGAATGGATGGAGATGCCCCATCCGTTGATTTTGAGATCTTTGAGCCAAAAAAGGAAAGCGAAGTACATGGACCTACAGTTGCTCGCGCCAAAGCTACTTGCCTTTGCTGCGGATCGGTTCTTCCTCCTGATCGGGTTCGATCTCAGCTAGCCAATCAAAATGGTGGTGCTGATGTAATCTTTAACGATAAAGGTGAGCGATCCGGTGGCGCAAGACTCTTAGCGGTAATTACTATTAAGGAAAATTCAATCGGAAAGAATTATAGAATCTCGCAACATAAAGATTACAACGTGTTGATAAAAGCCCAAGATTCAATAATGGCTATTTATAATCAGTGGAACGATAGTGGAAAAGGTGATGTTTGCCCCATTCCTTTCGAAGCTACTCCTAAAGGGGGTGGATCTGGCGCTGGAAGAGCCTTTTCTATTCATAGTTATGGGATTCTAAGATATAAAAACCTTTTTTCAAATAGACAATTACTAAGTTTGCTCACAGTTCGTAAGTTGATTGAAGCCGAGAATAGTGCAATCATACCTGATATGTTAGCTCTTTCTTTTACAAAAGGAGCGGATGGTAATAATGCACTTTGTAGATGGATGCCAGGATACGAGAGTCCTGTGAATCTCTTCTCTAGACAAGCCATTCCAATAGTGTGGGATTTTTGTGAGTCATCACCAGAGTCAAGATCTAGGGGCGTTTTTCTTTCTTCTCTTGATAGTCTGATTGAAATAATAAAGAACTACTCGTCAGATAAGTCTGGACAGGTGCAACAAGCCGATGCTTGTTGCTCGCCTCTACCATCTGATTCTGCTGACTTGTTCTTTACCGATCCGCCGTACTATGATGCCATTCCGTACTCTGATTTATCAGACTTCTTCTTTGTTTGGTTAAAGAGACTTTTGCCCAATCATCCTCTCCTAAAAGACCCTTATAACACATCAAATGATCTCACACCAAAGGATAGAGAAATTGTCCAAGATGAAACTCGATCATACGATAATCACGTAAAAAACCGAGAGTTCTTTGAGAATATGATGGCAAAAGCTTTTGCAGAAGGCAGAAAAACACTTGCCGACCACGGTATAGGTTCAATAGTCTTTGCTCATAAATCCACGGAAGGATGGGAAGCACTACTCAATGGTATTACCAAAGGTGGATGGACTGTTACTGGTTCCTGGCCTATCGCAACAGAAATGGGAACTAGGCTAAGAGCCAGAGAATCTGCTGCACTCGCTACCAGCATACATCTTGTATGCCGTCCGCGACCAGACAATGCTGGGGTTGGAGATTGGTCTCATGTTCTGCAAGAGCTCCCTCAAAAGGTAGGTAAATGGATTGACCGTTTAGAAGCAGAGGGAGTGAGAGGGGCAGATCTGGTTTTCTCCTGCATAGGTCCTGCCTTGGAGATCTTCAGCCGTTACCGCAGGGTGGAAACTGCAGAAGGACAAGAAATAAGTATCGGTACCTATCTGGAAAAAGTGTGGGAAGTGGTAGGCAGGATAGCTCTTGAGCAAGTGCTGGGATCGGAAGAATCAATGGCAAGAAATGGCGCTACCGGAGCATTGGAAGAGGATGCCCGGCTTACTGCCCTATTCCTCTGGACGCTACAATCCTCTGATACCACATCTACTTCCACAAACGAAGAGATGGATGACGAATCAGAAGATGATGAGGACACTCCCAAGAAGGCTAAAGCCAAAGCCGGATTTTCTCTGGTCTATGATGTTGCCAGGCGCTTTGCGCAACCCCTGGGGATAGACTTGACTAAATGGGATAAACGAATCATAGACATCGATAAAGGCAGTGTGCGGCTGATCCCCGTATGGGAAAGGGCAGGTACGCTGTTTGGCAGCGATAAGGTTTCGCGGGTCGATGCAACATTTGACGTCAAAGAACAGCTTGAGATATTTGAAGAATATGCTTCAAAGCCACTGCCTAAGATCAAGGGCAAAAAAGTGAAACTATCGGGAGCTGAAGAAGCTCAACCGATCATGGTCACTACTCTGGACAAGGTACATGCGGCCATGCTCTTGCAAGACAATGGACAGACCAATGCCCTCAGGGCTTTGATTAAAAGTGAGATGGAGCGGGGACAGGATTTCCTACGCCTGGCTAACTCATTATCAGCCCTTTACCCCAAGGGCTGTGATGAAAAGAGATTGGTCGATGCGATGCTCTTGAGCGTTAGGGGCATAACCAAGTAATATGCTGATAATCAAATCACTAACTTGCTTTTCGCTCATTAACATTTATAATGTTAGTGATGCAAAATCGTGTTAATGAGAGGATACCATGGATGATTTGACACTAAAGACCAAAAGATATCTGGAAGATACCCTGGATGTGAGAGCGGAGATTCGCTCAATTGATCTATCTGCACAACTACCTTACTTCTACTCGGAACATTATCGATTTTACGATCTTGATTTAAACGGGGTAAGCTACCTATTATGCGAGGGGAGGGATATCCTTGTGGCGAAACAGGTACGCACTCAGTTAACTGAGTTGGAAAGCCGGATAGGCAGGCAATCAATTTACTTGAATACTGAAATCAACGCCAATCTCAGACGTTCGCTGGTCGAGAATCGGGTGTCGTTCATTGTCCCCAATAATCAGATCTACCTCCCCAAACTTGGGATTGTGTTCAATGAGCGTTATCGTAAAAACTTCAAGGCCACAGATCGCCTTAGCCCTGCCGCTCAAGTGATTCTGTTGCGAGCCATACTAAATCATGAGTATGACATGGTCACAGCTTCAGAATACGCAAAGAGGCTCAAATACACAGTTATGAGCGTATCAAGAGCATTTGCTGAACTGCAGGAGTATGGAATAGTTTCCAGGGAAGAGAATTGGAAGGAAAAGCCTTTTATGTGGCTTTTCAAAGGTAGAGAATTGTGGGATAAAGCCCTTCCATTCTTGATCAATCCTGTGCGTAGATCTATGTGGATTATGGATAATGGTCGATTACCTTACTGCTTGGCAGGGATATCAGCTCTTTCCAGATATAGCATGATCAATGAAGATGATTTCAATACGTATGCTACTATTAGTAGTATCGCACAGAACAACTTGGACATAGTAGAGATAAGTCAAGATAGTCGACCAGCTGATAATGTTACTAAGATGCAAATCTGGAAATACAACCCTAAACTAATCTCAAGCGAAGACTGTGTTGATCGACTATCATTGTATCTGAGCATGAGAGACAGCAAAGATGAAAGAATTCAGATATCTTTGGATGAGATGATGGCTGGTATAAGATGGTAAGAGGGCTGGCAACATTTAAGAACCATTTTGCTGAATATAGTGATCAATACGTTCTGATCGGCGGAGCAGCCAGCGCAGAGCTGATGGAGCAGTCCGGTCTTCCTTTTAGAGGAACTCGAGACTTGGATGTCGTCCTTATTGTTGAGGCAATGACAAATGAATTTGTGCGGGCTTTTTGGGACTTTATCGAGAATGGCAGGTATGATGTTAGGTCTCACAGTCAAAGTGAGAGAAAGTATTATCGATTCGAGAACCCTGAAGACGAAATCTATCCAGCGTGCCTTGAGTTGTTTTCCAGGATTCCTGATAACATCAGATTTGAAGGTCATGGGCGTTTTACGCCAATACCTTTAGACGATGATCTATCATCTCTCTCTGCCATACTGCTTGATGATAACTATTATCCTTTGATTTTGAATGGAAGAGATGATTTAGATGGATTGTCTTGCCTAAAGGTAGAATACATCATTATCCTCAAAGCCAAGGCATGGTTGGATTTGCATCAACGGAAAGCAGACTCGAGAAAAGTCAACAGACAGAAAAACGATGTTATCCGCCTATTTCCCCTGCTCAATCCTAGCATGAGGATTGATATTCCGGAAGCGATCCAAGACGACCTTAAAGAGTATTTGAAAGCTATAGCAGAAGATAAAACCATAAACTTGAAAGACCTAGGAATCAGCCAATTCGGTATCACAGAAATTGTCAAAAGTATGGAACAAATATATGGTCTTTCTAACTAATTTATTGATATATGGAGATAAATAAATGGAACCCTGGCATAAACTTGTAACACCACGAAAAGAAGTCCGAGAAGGCAGATCATTCAATCCGGATGAATTTGCAATACATTTGGAGCAGATTGTAAACGGCACAGCTCCGGAAGACTACAAGAACCCTGAGCCGTTCTTTGCCCGCACCTGTTTTACTAGCGCTTTGAAAGAACACTGTGCCATGACCCTACGCAGATTGGCAGGAGATACTGTGAATACTGCTCCGGTTATGACTTTGATAACTCAGTTTGGTGGAGGTAAGACGCACACTCTAGCTACCCTCTATCATTTGGCGAATAGCGGTGATGCAGCCAGGGCTTTTGCTGGTATCCAAGATTTCTGCAACTGGACTGGATTGTCAGGAATTCCCAAAGCAAAAGTAGCCGTATTTGTGGGGAATGCATGGGACCCTACTCCTGGTAGGGAAACACCTTGGATAGACATTGCCTATCAGCTAGCCGGTCAAGAAGGTGTAAATGAGCTGGGCTTGAATTCTACCAAAGTCCCACCCGGAACCGAGACCTTGAACAGGGTGTTTGCAGCAGCAAAAGCTCCGGTTTTGATCCTCTTTGACGAGGTGTTGAACTTCATGAATCGTCATAGACATATGTGTGACCAATTTCACGCCTTTATCCAAAACCTTACCGTGGCTGCAACCGGGGCCTCGAACTGCGCTGTGATGATCAGTTTACCGCGCAGCCAAGTGGAGATGACGGACTGGGATATTGCCTGGCAGGATAAGATCACCAAGGTTGTAAAGCGTGTGGCTAAAGACTTGATCGCCAATGATGAATCAGAGATCAGCGAAGTCGTCAGAAAGCGCCTCTTTGACGATATCGGTGACTCCAGAAAGATCAGGAATATCTGCAAAGAATATGCCCAATGGGCGTTTGAACGCAGGGCCCAGCTTCCCCCAGAGTGGATGGCTGTTGATAGATCCACCACAGAAGCTTCAGCTATCGAGATGCTGCAAAAGAAATTTGAACAATGCTATCCCTTTCACCCAGCTACCCTGTCGGTCTTCCAGAAGAAGTGGCAAGCGCTTACTCAGTTCCAACAAACACGTGGGACTTTGGCTATGCTAGCACAGTGGATTTCTTATGCTTATAGAACCGGTTATACTGAAGCAAGAAGAGAAACCCTGATAACACTGGGTTCCGCTCCTCTGGAGGCTACTGAGTTCAGAGCTGTGGTTTTAGGTCAACTAGGGGAAATGAGGCTTCAAGCTGCCATTGATGCTGATCTTGCTGGCAAGCAGTCCCATGCGAATGCTCTGGATGCTGATGCTAAAGATGATCTGAAATATATCCATCGCAAGGTTGGCACGGCGATCTTCTTTGAATCTTCAGGCGGTCAGAGCGATAAAACCGCTCATCTACCGGAACTCAGATTTGCCCTGGGCGGTCCTGGCTTGGATACCACAACAATTGATAATGCGGCCTTTGCACTTGAAGATAAGGCCTATTTCATCCGCAGGGTTGGCACAGATGGCTATAAAATCGGTTTTCAACCCACTCTGAAGAAAGTGGTCAATGACCGTAGGGCATCCATCGATTATGAAAGCCAGGTTAAGCCATTACTCAAAGAGACCATTCAGACAGAATTCAAAAAGAACAGCCAGCTACCTATATCGTTTTTCCCTGCTGATAGCAGTTCTATTCAAGATACTACTAAGCTGACGATTGTAGTAGCCGAACCCGATAAAGAATGGATGGACAGTGAGGGATTCAAATCTGATCTATCTCACTGGATCAAATCCAGAGGAACTTCACCCAGGCTGTATCCAGCAGCTTTGATTTGGTGCTTTAAAAAGCCAGGGCGAGAGTTGAGGGATAAGGCTGAGGTTCTGCTAGCTTGGAAACAAGTAAACAAGGAATACGCTGACGGCCTGCTCGGAAGCGATATGAGCAGCAGCGATATTGCTGAGCTGAGATCAAAACTAGTCGATTCGGAAAATGCGGTTAAAGATGAGATATGGGCATCATACCGGTATATTGCTCTATATACCAAAAATCAGGAAAATCACAATCTTCACATAATCGACCTAGGCCAGGGGCACTCCAGTGCCAGCATCTCGCTAAGCGATAGGATCATTACAGCGCTAAAATCTCAAGCAATTTTGAATGAATCTGTGGGAATTGGATACCTGGAGCGATACTGGCCACAGGCATTCATAGATAAAGGCGCATGGCCTCTGAAGAGCCTAAGACAAAGCTTTCTGGACGGCTCACTTACACGTTTGGCAGATCCTGATGCAGTATTGAAAAGCAAGATTCACGACTTTGTGTATAAAGGTGATGCGGGACTTATCTCATCATCCAGTACCGATGGCCAAGGTTATCACCTCTGGTTTAAGGAAGACATTGATCCTTCAGAGATCATGTTTGTGTCAGAAGTGAGCCTGGTGATGGCAAAAAAGGTGGATCTATACAAACCCAAAGATGAGCCTGGACCTCAAACTGATCCTAATGGAGGAGTGATGCCTCCAGAGCCAGAGGGAGATGGTCAAGGGTCTGGTACTGACTCCGATACAGATTCCACTTATGGTCAAGGTCAACATGATCCTCAGCCTGAGCTGCATCGCATCGAAACAATAAAACTGAGCGGAGAACTACCTTATGAGCTTTGGAACAAGTTCTCCAGATCCGTTCTCACTAAGCTCAACGCTAGCAGTAATGGTCTTATTATCAAGATAGATATCAAAGCCGAGACCGAATCCAATCGCTCTGAGAATGTTAAAAGAGAGCTTTCTAGCGGGATACAAGAGGTGAAACTGGATGATAAGATTAAGATTATATGAGTCCTTCACAAGGACGAGGCTTTATTGTTTTGAAAAAAATTGTGAAGTGTCCTATCTGCATACTAACATAAAATCGAGGAGAAAATGAAGAATAAAACAACATCCCTAAAGAGCATAGTTAAGTATCTTAACAACAAAGATGAGGATGGTGGGTTCTGGTTACCCAATATCCAGAGAGCATTTGTATGGAAAGAAGAACAGATATGCAAGCTGTACGATTCAATAATGCGTGAATACCCAATTAGTTCTCTTCTAGTATGGAAGACGGTATCCCCAATATCTACACGGAAATTTATCGACAACTATAAGATTAAATATGAAAATGAACTGAGTGGTTTCATTAATCAGACAGATGAGAAGAAGAAAAACTTGGTTCTTGATGGGCAACAGAGGCTACAGAGCCTTTATATAGGGTTAATGGGGTCATATGAGGGCAAAGAATTATACTTCGACACAACTAGTAATCACGATGATATCAAGGAAGAAATCAGATATAGGTTTGCTTTTTTGGAACAATCGAAGGTGACATTTCCGTGGGTTAAGGTTAAGGACATTGTATATGGACCGAAGAACTGGAACTTGGCATTCAAAAATGTGGTTGCAGGATACAAAAGTGACTGGAATCCAGCATACGAGGAAATCGTAAAAAACAACATTGCCTCAATTGTCCAGATATTTACCTCAGATGAGGGGATCTCATATCAAGAAATTGACAGCACCGAAAATGATGGATTATATACTGATAATGACATAGTTGAGATTTTTATCCGAGCAAATTCCGGAGGTACTCTATTAGGTAAATCGGATTTGTTATTTGCCTTGCTAGCTGCCAATTGGGATAAAGCTATAACTGCCATAGAAGACCTCTTAGACGATTTAAACCGTAATGGCTTTGATTTTACTAGAGACTTTGTTTTGAAAACATGCCTGACTCTTCTCGACAAATATGCTCGTTATGATGTTGATAAGTTTAGAGACCAGTCTGTGTTGCAAGGTATTGAAGAAAACTGGGATAGAATTTCTAATTCAATCAAAGTTGTATGTGATTATCTCCGCAACCGGACATTTATCAGGACTGATAAAGCTCTTCCTTCGTACTTGATATTGATCCCCATTATTTATGGAGTGTACAAATATAAAGTTGATATAAATCAGGTTCCAAAACTTAACGAGTACTTAATCCGAGTATCACTGGTCGGTGCTTATGGCTCTCGTCCAGACCAACTTATAGATGCCAGTGTAAAGGCAATTCAGAACAAGAAGGATATTGTAGTCGAGGAACTTTACGAAGTTATCAGGCAACAGCAACGACCGCTTGAGATTACTGGAGAGAAACTTATGCAAATCAGTTACGGCTCCAAAAACATCCACTTACTCTTCAATCTCTGGTATGAATCATTCGAGTATACCCCTGTCTTTTACAACAATGTTCCACAAACAGACCACATTTTTCCACGAAGCATATTAGAAAAGGTGAAAATTCTCAATCCTGAGACAAACAGAAAAGTCATGAAGTACACAGAATCACAAAGAAATCAATTAGCAAATTGCATGTTATTGACTAGAAAAGAGAATGGTGCTAGTGAAAAATGGGATACCTCTCCAGAGGAATGGTTCAAGGATAAAACTAGTGATTATCTTGATTTACATTTAATCCCGCGAGATACTGCCTTGTGGACACTGGATAATTACGACCGCTTCATTGAAGAGAGGAAGAAGCTAATACTGAATAAATTTAGGTATTTGATATCTCAGGATACGACAATTTAGCATTATAGTAAATCTGGTCTTGAGACAATTGCAGAAGTCATGTCACAAATTGCAATTTTCGGTGATCTAAATTGCAGGATTCTTGTCACAAACTACTCAAATTGTCTTGTAAAGGATGTCCTACGATGCATAAGGATGCGACAGTTTGCAGTTTTCGCTGCACAATTTGCAGTTTTCGTTGTCACGTTGCACAAAACCAGGATAGGGCAGACTTGATTAATTTTCGTTCTTAATGATATATGCTTGATATATGCTTACTATCTCCAGCAATTTGCTGGCTATCACAAGCGCATTGCTAGCAGAAGCTACGAGAAACAAAAACCATATGAAATGAGTTCTCTTGTCTAAATGCCGGGAGTTCACAGTCCAACAAAATCGACAAGCTTCTCTGGGTTCCATCCATGTTCGGGAATAGCTTAATAAATAATCACCTTATCTATACTTTCTTTAGAAGCAACCGATCTTCCCTCAACACGTGAGAAAAGAAAAATTATCCCTTTTTGCATCAATAGCTTAGATCGGAGCCAACCTTTATCTATTCTAACTTAGAGGGACAAATAAAAGATTTCTCTTGACTCTTCAGGGAGCTCGGCAATATTATATTAATAGAGTGATTAAGTTTATACTCCAAGGAGGAGAATATGTTTTTAAGCGGAAAGCAGCTCATGGAAGTTTTCCAGAAAGCAAAGAAGAACCGTTTTGGCATCATTGCTTCAAATGTAGTCTTTGACACCCAGATTCGGGCTATCATTCAAGGATACAATAGTGTAGGCAGTGATGGACTTTTACAGATGAGTTCCGGTGCATGCAAATATGCAGCTGGAGAAAGTCAGGATATGCAAGTTGGTGCGAGAATGATCTCGACCATGGTTCAGACCTTTGCTGCTCAGTTCCCCAAATGCGGGATTGGTTTGCATATAGATCACGCCACTCCCAATTATTTTGATTTCATCGTTTATTGCATCGAAAACAAGCTGGTGACATCGGTAATGATTGATGCTTCCAAGGAAAAGCTTGCCGAAAACATTCGTGTAACCAAAGAAGTAGTGGATGTTGCTCACAAACACGGCATCCTGGTCGAGGGTGAGATTGGTCATATCAAAGGGACAGAAGATGAAATCGTATCGGAAACCGAGCTCTATACCCATCCTGATGAAGCATTAGAATTTGTGAAAAAGACCAATGTGGATCTTTTTGCTGCCTCTGTAGGCACCAATCACGGAGTCACTAAAGGGGAAAACATTGTGCTGAGATTGGATCTGATAAAAGAAATTGACGACCTCTTGATCAAAAACGGAGTAGAGCGCGGGTTGGTCTTGCACGGTGCCAGCGGTCTTACGGACGCTCAACAGCGAGAGGCGATCAAAAACGGCGTGGTCAAGATCAATAAAGACACCCACTATCAGATGGATATGGCTCGCGAGATTCAAGCTTATTGGGAAAAAGAGAAATACGCGATTGTCTGTCCTCCGGATGTAGATCCCAAAGACTATATGCCCAATAAGAGCAAATTTGATCCCCGCAAATGGCTGATCAAGGCAGAAAACAAAATGCAGCAAACGGTTAAGGACTTCTGCCTGGTTTCGGGCAGCGCACATAATAGCATCTTACTATAAAAGGAGATTCAAATGGCAAAAGTAGGAATCAATGGATTTGGGCGCATTGGTCGCCTTGTGCTTCGAGCTTTACTGAAATACTATCCTGAAATCGATGTGGTGGCGATCAATGATCTCACTGATGCTAAGACTTTGGCACACCTCTTCAAATATGATAGCGTGCACAAAATCTTCGCTGGAGAAGTGGCACATGACGAGAATCACATTATAGTCAACGGCAAAAAAATTAGAATATATGCACAAAGAGATCCCGAGTCTTTACCCTGGAAGGATTTGGGGGTGCAATATGTTGTCGAAGCTACCGGCATCTTCAGAACCAGGGAAAAAGCTGGGAAACATCTAAAAGCTGGTGCTCAAAAAGTTATCCTCACTGTTCCAGCAAAAGACGACGTAGATGCTACCATTGTCATGGGAGTAAATCATAAGATTCTCAAAGCCTCTGATCAGATCGTTTCCAACGCCTCCTGTACCACAAACTGTCTAGCTCCAGTGGCCAAGGTGTTGCATGATAAATTTGGGATTGAAAGCGGACTTATGACCACTATTCATTCATATACAAATGATCAAAACATCCTTGATCTACCGCATAGTGACTTGCGTCGTGCTCGCGCTGCTGCCATGAGCATGATTCCGACCACCACCGGTGCTGCCAAAGCAATTGGACTGGTAATTCCCGAACTGAACGGAGTGCTGGACGGTATGGCTGTGAGAGTGCCTACCCCTGATGGCTCTCTGGTTGATCTTTCTGTAAATTTGGCACGCGAGGTCAGTAAAGAAGAGATCAATCAAGCCATGAAAGAAGCAGCAGATACATATCTGAAGGGCATTTTGATGTATACAGAAGACCCTATAGTCTCCATTGATATTGTAGGGAATTCTTATTCCTCGATCTTTGACGCAGGTTGTACCTATACCAAAGGTAAGATGGCAAAGATCTTGAGTTGGTATGATAACGAATGGGGCTATTCCTGCCGTGTGGCAGACCTCGTTAAATACATGAGTGAGCTCTAAAATAAGCTACTTACAAATCAGATAAAATTGTCCCCGGGGGATCTCTCCGGGGTTTTTGTCTTAAAGAGAAGAATAATCCAGAGCTATGGATAACGGAAGCGAGTCTTTGCGGAGGAGCTTTACAAACTGTAGAGATATTGGCAAAGCGAGTTTTTAACTGAAATGGAATTGAAATTGCTTCAAAGTTATGCAGTGAAAGATTAATTTATGGAGAAATATATGCGGATATATCTTATTGCTATCCTGCTGATCTGCTTATTGCCTTTGGCATTAAGCGCAGATCTGCCTGAGTGCTATCATACTTATGATGAGATCACCACGATTCTGTTTGACCTTGAAGCCCAATATCCAACGCTTGCTAAAGTGCATATGATTGGTTATTCGCAAGAGGATCATATACCCATCTATGCTATGCAGATATCTAATAATGTAGAGGGAGAATGGGAACGTCCTGCTTTGCTTTTTGTGGGGCAAGTACATGCTGAAGAAGTTTTAGGAGTCGAGATTGTCCTGAGCAACATCGAGGAGATCCTCAGCAATCACAATCAAAGTCCATATTCTTCGTGGGTCAATCAATTGGACTCATGGTGGATTCCTACCCCAAATCCGGAAGGGCACAATGTCGTGACCTCCAATCTTGACACCTCCTATCGCAAGAACAAAAGAGACAACAATGGTAATGGCATCTTAGATTTTTCTCCTTTAGTAGGATATGACATCGATGGCGTAGATATAAACCGTAATTTTGATTTTAACTGGGTGCATGGAGATACACTGATGCAGCCGGGAGGCGATGAAGTTTATGACTACTATCGCGGACCTTATCCCAATAGTGAGAGCGAGAATCAAGCCATAATTCAATTGGCTGATGAGAAAAAATTCATCTATAGCATTTGTTGGCACTCATCCCGTAGTGGGAACTTCTCTGAGAAAGTATATTATTCCTTCAATTGGAAGGATGTGCGCCCATCTCCAGATTTGGCTTTTGCTCAGAGCATAGCTCAAGGAGTTGCCAATGAGATCATCAAAGAGAATGGCAATCATTACGAATACTATCCTAACGCAAGTCGGCGTGGTGCGTTCCATGACTGGATGTATAAGCAATATGGCACGTTCCAGTTGCTAATCGAAGTAGGTACGCGCAATTTACATCCTGAAGAAGCCTTGATGCTGGATACAATTGATCGTGCCTCAAACGGAGTGTGGTGGATGATGAACCGCGCACTTCTCTTCTCTATGGATGTTCCTTCAAATTCACTTTTAACGGGGCACACTATTGATGCCCACACTGGTGAGCCGATCTCAGCTGAGATCATCATCCAAGAGCGTCATGCCCCCTGGTTTCATCCTCGCACAAGTTTTGAGGATACCGGGAGATTTTACAAAGCGTTGCCGATGGGAAGCTACACTTTCCGTGCTCGGAAAAAGGGATATTGGGATCGCATCATAGAATCTGTGAGTGTAAATAACGGAAGTTGGACTACTATCACAGTGGAGCTGGAACCAAAGGCAGAAGCAACTTTGCATGGCATGGTACGGAGTGGAAGCGAGCCAATCCCCGCTCGCATTATTATTCATGATGTCATCCCTGACACGTTAATTGTAGATGGAGAGTACATCTATAATGGCTACGAGGGAGATTATGAGGTCGAGATCTATTCCGATGGCTACTATCCCTATCTGGGCACCATCACTCTGCAACCCGGGGCTCAGCAAAGCTATATCAATCTTAGCCCGGAAAACGTTATCTTTTCAGAAAATTGGGAGTCCGGCACAGAGGCTTGGGAGATCAATGGTCCGTGGGTCTTGCAAGATGAGCTTTCGGCCTCTGGCAATGCAATTACTGACAGCTGGGGTGGACGGGGGCACTATGCCCCAAATTGTGATGTTTGGATCCAGACTGTCGATCCGATCCAGATTCCCGAAGGCAATACTGCCATGCTCTATTTTGATTCTCATCTCTATACAGAATGGGATTTTGACCCTGTGACCGTTGAGGTTTCCCTTGATGGCGAGAATTTCACTGAAATCTTTCGTAAATCTGGGCGTTATGATTGGTGGCAAAAGGAGTATATATCGTTGGCAGAATATGGCGGTCAGAGCATATATCTACGCTTCCGCTTGCAAGATGATAGCATTGCTGATGAATTGACCGATCCGGGTTGGACTCTTGATAATATCCGGTTGGTTACCGGAACTGCTACCGACAACATGGACCAAGTTCATGAGGCATTGCACTCCGTGATCTTGTATCCCAATTATCCTAATCCTTTTAATCCCGAGACTACTATTCGTTACAGTCTGAGTAGCCCCCAGGAACTGAGCATCGAAATATTCAATATCAAAGGACAAAGAGTCGCTAGCTACAATCCCGGTATACAGAGTGCCGGCGATCACAGCTTTGTCTGGCGCGGCAAAGACGATGCCGGGCGCAATGTCTCCAGCGGAATATATTACTATCGGCTGAGCTCTGATGGATATCACAAGACCCGCAAGATGGTCTTGATGAAGTAAATCCTTCTCTGATAGTTATCAAAAGCTTTGGCACCTTTATCGGGACCAAAGCTTTTTTTGTAGGGTTGAGTGCATTTAGCTGAGCAATTCATCAAGATACAGATTGTCCAGAGGCAAGTAGCTTGTCCTTTGAATATAAAATCACATATCTATGTGGACTATTTTTGAGATCAATGAATAACTTATACAGACTCTAAATCTATCGGATGCTATACAGTAGCCTCTGTAGTCAGTTTATCATCCTTAGAATACGGGGCTTGACTCCCTATCACAGCTGTTTAATAAAGCTTCTTCTTCTTTTATGCTGTCTATAATCAAAGTACTTCCATTGAGCTTGAACCCTGTTGTTGGTTTCAA
>JASKKR010000004.1 GCA_030154085.1 Candidatus Cloacimonadota bacterium
AACTTGTCTACAATCACATCTTTGGTAATCACGATGTCATGCTTGCTCAATTGACGTTGGTATTTATGAATCCAAAGTCATGATCAGTACAGGCTATTAAGACCAAAATTCCAGCCTGGCTAAATGCTTGCAAAAGTAGGGCACTTGCTGCCTTCCCCGTTTCTCTCCCCTTTGAGAAGTGAGCAAGAAACGGGAAAATAAGGAGTTACAACTTTGTGAAGTGCGTTCATGAACGAGCCTAAGGTCTGGCAATTTTGTACAACTTGATTATTTTTAATGTTACAAAGTGTATAACTAATGGCGAGTAAGTAAATTAAGCTATCATCCTGCTATGTCGTTTTCTGGGTACATGGTTGGGGTTAATTTTCCTATTATCCAAACCATGGTTTATCAATATCGTGGAGATAACGATCCCTGTTTGAGAAAAACATTGACTGATTTTACTTTCTTAGTATGATTGGTTTTACGCTGTAAAATGTTGGAACATATGAATCAGATGTATGATAAATCAGGAGTATATATGCGACGTATTATGATCGCTTTGGTCTTGCTCAGCCTACTTTTGGGAGCTTGTGGAAAAACGATAACATCGACCAAAACCAAGATTACGTTTTGGCACGGGCTCAGCGGACCTTTGGGCGATACACTCACAAACATGATCATTGAATTTAACCGGAGCCAAGATGAAATAGAAGTAGTGGCAAATCCTATTAGCAGTTACACTGCCTTGTCACAGAAGCTTATGGCATCAATTCAAGCAAAGAAACAGCCTGATGTCGCTCAAGTATTTGAGAGTTGGGCAGCTCAGTACATTGAGGCTGGAGTTATATGCCCTTTGGAACCTTTTATTGAAGAGGATCCAAATTTTGGCGAAGAAGACCTTTTGGATATCTATCCAGTGTTTAGGAATTCTAACACTTTCAATGATACTTTATATTCCATGCCTTTTAACAAAAGTGTGAGAGCATATTTTTACAATAAAGATGAATTCTATCGCAATGGTCTAGACCCAAATTACTTTCCTCGCACATGGGATGAGTTTCGTGAATATGCTTTAATGATGACTAGAGACACTGACAATGATGGGAAAATAGACCATTGGGGTACAAATTTTAACGTCAATGAATGGCAGTTTATCAATCTATTACATCAAGCCGGCGGAAGAATCCTGGATGATAAGGGTCAGCCAGCCTTTAATAGTGAAGCCGGAGTAGAAGCTCTTACTTATATCACAGACCTTATGTTCAAAGATAAAAGTGCCTATTTGGTTAGTGGATATGATGGACAAAACGATTTCTTGGCTGGAGTGGTGCCTATGTATGAAGGATCCAGTGTGTCAATCACACATATGCGCCAACAACCCATCAATTTCAATATAGGCTATGCACCTCTGCCTACCTACAAAACAGATAAGAGCGCTATATCGGGCACCAATATTGTAATTTTTAAATCTGGCGACCCTAAACGTGAGTGGGCATCGTGGGAATTTATCAAATGGTTTACCAGTACAGAACAGACTGCACGGTGGAGTGTAGAGACGAACTACATGCCGGTTCGGCGCAGTGCTATGGAAAGCGAAACGGTAGTGAAATTTTTAGAGCGCTATCCTCAGTTCCAAGGTATTTATGATCAGTTGGAACATGCAGTCTATGAACCTCAGATACCAGCGTGGTTCAAGGCTCGTCCCGAATTGAAATATCATTTGGAGAGAGCAATGAGAGATGAAGTAAGTCCCCGCGAGGCCTTGAATGATGCAGCCAAAAAATTGTCAGAATTGATAGCGGCTGAGGCTAATTAGTTAGTTTTTACTTGACAAAGAAAGGGATTTCTAAGTTTTGAAACATACGCGTGCCGAAGTGGTGAAATTGGTAGACGCAGTGGACTCAAAATCCACCGGGCTTTTTGCTCGTGCCGGTTCGATTCCGGCCTTCGGCACCATACACTTGAAGGAGATCATTAAAAAGATTGCTATTTGGCGCTATTCTAAGATGATTTGGCGATTAGGGTTTTACAATTATTTTCACACAGCACATGTAAAGCATCGAATCTTATCCTTTTTACACAGGGATTTTTGCAAAGCCCTGCTGACATCACTAACCAACTCAAACCTGTGGAGGTATAAATGTCCCTCAAACATCTAACCCTGATAATAGTTCTTGCGCTTGTCAGTATTGCCCCTTTGGCTGCAATATCTCAAAGCGCATTTATGTTTCTCACATTTGAACCAGGAGGTCGCGCCAATGGCATGGGCAGAGCATATTCTGCTATAGCAGATGATGGTTATGCAATGTGGTGGAATCCTGGAGCCACTGCTTTCAACCGAAAGGGTCAATTGGGGTTCAACCACGTTAATTGGCTACAAGGCAGCGGTCTCAATGATATGTATTTTGAATACTTAGGATGGAATCAGTATTTTGAAGGTATTGGCAATCTCAATGCTCATATTGTACTATTGGATCTTGGAAGTCAAGAACAGACGGATGCCAGCAATAATCCCTTAGGTACCTTCCATTCTTATGATATAGCTGGCGCAGTTGGTTATTCCTATGAAGTTATTCCAGAACGCTTGGGTATGGGAGCAAACTTCAAATTGATCTATAGCAATCTTGCCCCCTCTACAGGTTTTACTGATACCGAAGGTAAAGCCTTTAGTTTTGTCTTTGATATTGGAACTCTTTACAGAGACGTAGCGAATTTATCAGGATTGAATCTTGCTTTAGTAATACAAAATATCGGACCTGATGTTACCTTTGTAGACCAAGAACAGAAAGATCCAGTTCCGATGACTGTGCGTCTGGGTACGGCTTATACAGTGCTTGACTCACAGATAAATGGGCTGATTCTTTCAGCAGAAGCCAGCAAAATTCTTGCTAATGAAGATCCTTTATTAACCCGCTTTATCACTGGCTGGGAACCTTTCGAGGAGACTATATATAGTGCGGGTGCAGAGTATACCTACCTAAATTTAATATCGCTTCGCGGCGGATATTATTATGATAAAGTAGGGAAAGTAAGCGGTCCCAGTTATGGAATCGGTGTTAATTATGCATTTAGTGAACGCTATAAACTTTCAGCAGATTTCTCAATGGTCCCTGGCGGAGAGATGACGGATTACAACAAAGTGTTTTCAATCGGTTTTGAATACTAATAGCTGTTTATTTAATTAGAGGGGGGCAAATCAATCAGATATGCCTCCCCAAAAGGAATCATATGAATAGGATCATATCAAAGCCAATAGGCATGCGACAAGAAGTAATCCGCTTTATTCTGTTGATGGTTATGGTACTATTTTCTTGCCAAGGTTTTGGGCAAAAAAAGCTTCTGAGCCCCTCGGATGAGTATATCCAACTACCAAGACATCCTTATACAGATCTTTTGCACCAAACTAAAGGTACTTCACAAAGAAGCAGAAATAAAGCGAATTATGAGAAATTGCTGGTGATATTGGTGGATTTTCAGGAAGAAATTGATGATGATCCACTAACAACAGGAAATGGAAAGTTTCAGCTTGAACCAGACCAAAACTATATATATTCCATAGGCTCACCTCCGCATGATCGGGTATATTTTGAAGCAAATCTCGAAGCTATGCGCTATTACTATCTCGCAGTATCAGCTGGATCCTATAACCTTGAGTATGATGTCTGGCCAAAACAAGAAGCTGCGTATACTTTACCACATACAATGTCCTATTACAATCCACCAAATGCTTCCTCTGATGCTTTTGTTCAGAAAATGGAAGAGTATTTTCAAGACGCTTTTGAGATTGCCGATCAGGCCGATCCCGATATTGATTTTTCTTCCTATGAACACTATATGATAATCCATGCGGGATCGGATTGGCAACATGATGTTTTTGGGGACACTCCCTCTGATATTCCGTCGTTCTTCATCAATGTGGGAGATGGGAAGCAAGCTATAGTAGACGGAGGACAGACTGAAGTTTTTCATGCATGCAACGTTCCTGCCACAATCGCTCAGGATTTTGAGATCCTAAATGAAGATGGTATGACCATCCATTCGGGATATGGAGCCTTAAATTCAGTATTATATCACGAGTTTGGTCATTCTTTGGGCTTAGTAGACCTTTATAATATTCAGAATTCATATCCTATGGTCGGCGCATTTGATATCATGGATAGTGGCGGCTCAGGGGTATTGGTAGACCAGTTGGATAATGGTGATTTAGTTTATGTGGAGGGTATCCTTCCCTCCCTGCCTGGTGCTTTTTCCAGAGCTCTGCTTTTTGAAAATAGTTTTCGAGGTCGCGGGCTGATGAAAGATATCACGGAATTTGAACCATACACATCTATCGAGATAGCTGCCAGTAGTTTGAAACAGAACTCAACGCTCAAACCGAACATTATAAAATTCCCAATTAATGATAGCGAATACTTCTTGATCGAGAATCGTAGTGTGGATCCAGATGGTGATGGTCTTACAGCTGTATACGGGACACTGGACGGCAGAGTGGTGCTGTATCCCACTCCAAACGACGATCCTACTAATACACCCAGCTTTGAATATGACTATCTATTGCCTTCCTTTATGAGTGCCAATGGTTCCGTGAAAGGAGGAGGGCTCTTGGTTTGGCACGTTGATGAGAGAGTACTCTTTCAAGAAGGGACCTTCCTCTCAGATGGGAGCTTTGTTACGAATTTTGAGAACAATTCTGTAAACACAAACTTTGATAGACTCGGTGTGAGTGTCTTGGAAGCTGATGGGCTTAGGGATCTGGGAGAGCCATACTCGATGTATTGGACAGGCACTCCGTATGAGTATTTCCATCGTTATAAACCCATTTTGAACGGAGAAGGACTATTTGTAGATTGGTCTTTTCAGCCTTGGCGACCTACTCTCAGTTCGCATACAAAACCTGCTATGCAAGCGCGAAATGGTCTTGGGAGCTTATATTATTTAGATGAAATATCTTCTCCAGAAGCGGTGATGAGCTTTACTCTCAAAGCGGGATTTTTTGAGGAAATCTATTCCGCACGACACGCTTCCTTCCTTTGCCCAGCACCACCAATTAATACGAGTTATAGCGATATTTCTCTGCCATTCTATGGCCCATCAGGGATGACGCTTTATAGCTATCTGTATGATGGATGGAGTGATATCTTAGGTCCTTCTCAAATGGCCGAGACATCCTTTGATTACCCTTTGGTAGCGCTTGATAATAATGATGATGAATACATGGAGCTTTCTGGAATAAAGGGGAAGAACCTATACTTCATGGATTTTGCCAATGTTTTTATTAATACACATACTCTTAGTTTTCAGGATAGTATATCCTACCCTATGACCTTGGGTGGGGATTTGTATACCCACAGCCGCACAGAACTATATGATATTCGGAATTTTCAGGTAGCTGATACAAAGCAGTTTTCTTCAATCAAGACTATAGCGGGAGATGATGAAGTCATCCTCGTGCTTGAAGACACAGACTTGCATATTTTGGAGAAGGAAACATTGCAGGTTTTAGCCAGTGTTACTGTGCCGGAAGCTATTGGTGATTATGAACCGATTATAGTCACTTTACCAGCACAGACAAAGAGTATATACTTCTTTGCAAATTCAGGGAATCTATATAACTATCTGGATGGAGAACTAAAGAAGATCTTTACAAACGACAGCGCTTTTCTTCCAACTCAAATGGGCGGCTATATCTATGATGACACAGGAGTCACGATCCTCTTTGCTTTGGGGAATAGGGCATATCTTTTGGGAGCTAATGGCTACATTAAGAGTGGATTTCCACGTTATTTAAACGAACTGGAAGCTGTGCCATATATGCATCCCAAAGCGATCAGCATCAGCTCCACACGCAGAGTGATCTTGTTCCCAATACAGTCCCAGGGCTACATAGCTTTATGGGAATCAGGAGAGCCGGCACCAGAATATTCGCTTCTTTACAATGCCGAAAACAGCAACGATGGGAAGAGTTTCAATGAATATATATATTTTGATGAGGAGAATTCGCAGCTGCTGTGGTACAATTCTCAAAAAAATGCTTTAGGTAGCAGCATCTATATCCACTCACTTGCCTTTGATGAGAATCCTATCCTGTGGTCTGGAGCAAGAAACGGAGCTGGAGGAGCTGTGATAATACCTGAAAACCTTGGTGAAAGTATGCCATCACCCGGAGCGATAAGTGCCTATGTCTATCCCAATCCTGTAAAAACCGGGATTTTCAGGCTGCGCATCGAAGGTATTTTTAGCCTCACGGATGTTTATATATATGATATATCCGGCAAGAAAGTCTTTGAAAGGAGACAAATTCATAATGGACTCATAGAAGATATTGAGCTGGATTCTGCAGATCTTAGAACGGGTGTCTATATTGCTTATATTAAAAACTCACATGGCAGCAAGACAATTAAATTTGCCATTGAAAAATAAGGTTGGTTTTATTATGAGAAAGAGTGTGTTATGTTTTATGCTGCTGCTGATTGCAGGCAGCCTCATGGCGCAAGGAATTGATGATTGGATTTGGGAAGATGAAGCTAGTCCTCAAGAACAAGAAGAATATATTGATCCTGACTTTATCAAAGTAAACTATGCGAAAAAAGATGCTCGATTGGCTATGGTGATGTCCGCTCTTGTCCCAGGAGCGGGACAGTTTTACGCAAAGAAATCCACAATTACAGCCTACATCTTTCCTTTAATTGAGATTGGTATGATTACCGGGATTGTGATCCATCAAAACAAAGGTGATGACAAAACAAATGACTATGAACGCTATGCAAATCAAGAAATAATTTCCTATACTTTGGGAGATGGCTCTCAGATCGAGACTGTCAGATATGATAGAGAACGGCAGTTTAGGGTGCAAAACATCCTCAAGAATCTTAATCCCGTGGATATCTACGAAGACAGCTATTTTCGCCTGGATGAAGCAAATTCACAGCACTTCTATGAGGATATTGGCAAGTATCCGCACTATGTGTTTGGTTGGGCAGATTGGTATTATCACTTTGCCGCAGATGAACACGGGGATGCTCAAGACCCCATTTGGTATCCAGGCGGCTACGATTTAGAACCTGCAGATCCAGGATGGGTCTGGTATGGTAATTACCCGCTCTGGGATGATCCAAACTTAGGCTATAGCATTAACATCCCTGTGGAGAATAATACTCATGCCTCTACTTCCATGCGGGAAAGATATGTGGATATGAGAAATGCAGCTAAAGATGAATATAGCACAGCGCAACTTTATACTATGGGACTGGCTGCAAATCACCTAGCTTCAGCTCTGGATGCAATCAGAGTTACAACCAGAGTCAATCGAGGTGCTATCACCGACTCCGGGATAAGGATGCAATATTATACAGCTGTTCGAGACAACTATGTGACGCCTAGCTTAGCAATTAACTGGAGATTTTGATGTTTACTCGTCATCTTCGATTCCTGTTACTAGTCATGCTGATGATGTTTACTATCTTGAGCTTAAATGCCAAATCAAAATTGGCTTATATGGGCTTGAGCGTTCTTGTCCCTGGCAGTGGGGAATTAGCTATAGGCAGGACAAACCGTGGGTTGGCATTATTAAGCGTGGAAATCCTTGCTGAATATGGGTTTTTCAAAACCGATAGTGACATGGATCTCCAGGAAGACTCTTATAAAAGATATGCTAACATTTATGCCGGAGTACCAATAGGGATGCCTAATAATCATTATCAAGTCGTGCAGAATTATATCAGTAGCGAGGAATATAATGAGTTCCAAGACATGCAGGCTCGGAATTACTTCTATATATACCAAAATGATGAGCAGGCCTACCTTGACTATCTGGCAGCAAATACATATACAGGCAACGAAAGTTGGGAGTGGCAATCTGAAATGCACTTTCGCGAGTACCGTGAAATGCGCAGGAAGTATCAGAAGATCAAGATAAACCACAATTTATCTTTAGGAATCATGCTCTTGAATCGAGCTATTAGTTTGGTAGATATGGCTCTTATTACACGTGATATGAAAGTCTATGCAGCGCCTATGGGTTTGGACGGAATGACAATAAACTACCAAGTGAGGTTTTAAATGCATAGGAAGGTCCTATTGATGATTAGCATTGCCTTGATTGCGACCAGTACAATGTGGGCACAGGGTAAAGAGTTTCTCTTTTCATTGGCAGTACCAGGATACTCACAGATCACTAGCGGAAAAAACTATGGCTATGCAATGCTCTCTGCTGAAGCAGCGCTTATCGGCACATCTTTGTATCTTTCCAGCGAGAGCGATAATCTTTTGGAGGAGTCATATATCTACGCTTTGAAACATGCAAATTTGTATCCTGCAGATTATGATAGCCATTTCTTAAAAAATCTGGGAAGATATCAAAGCAGTGGCTTTGATGCAAATGGCTACAATGCGACTGTTCGCCGTGATGCACAACAGCTTTTCCCGGATGATCCTGAAGCTCAACAGAACTATATCGAAGAGCATGCATATGGGGAAGAGCTATATTGGTCATGGGATAGCACGGATAGTCAAGCGGAGTATAATCGACTTCGAAACGATTCACAGGATTTACAATCTTATGGCAAACTTGTTGCCGGAGTAATCATCCTGAATCACCTAGTAAGCGGTATAGATGTTTTGCGCTATCATTCATCTCAGCATCGCAGTGAACTGTCAGTAGACATTATTGATCGCAATCCTATCCTAAAGCTATCGGTGAAGTTCTAATGCTGAAACAAAGAATTCTGCTTTGTGTCACTGGCGGAATTGCTGCTTACAAGGCTATCGACTTAGCGAGCCGGCTCCATAAAGCTGGATATCAGATTCGCACGATTCTTTCGGAAGATGCTTTACATTTTGTTAGTAAGATCAACTTTGAGGCGATTACTCATTCTTCGGTGCACACATCACTTTGGGAGGACGAAGATCCCATTCCGCATATAAGTCTTGCTGATTGGGCTGATCTGATAGTAGTTGCTCCTGCGACCGCTAATACAATTGCCAAAGCAGCTCATGGACTCGCTGACAATTTACTTACCGCTACTCTCTTGGCTCATACAAAGCCTATATTATGGATCCCCGCTATGAATGTAAATATGTATCATAACTCTATAACTCAGACCAATATGGATCTATTAAAGGAACGTGGACACTATCTATTGGATCCATCTGTGGGCATGCTTGCTTGTGCCTATGAAGGGAAGGGGAAATACCCTCCTAATGCTGAGATACTATATGCTATTCGCACCTATCTTACACATTCAAGAGATCTCATCGGCAAGAAAGTGATGGTCACGGCTGGAGCAACTATAGAGCACATAGATCCCATGCGAATGATCACAAATCGATCTTCAGGGAAAATGGGCATATCTTTGGCTAGGGCTCTGGCATTACGTGGAGCAGAAGTGACTTTAGTTTATGGATCGGTTTCAGAAGAGATTCCTTATTATCTTGCAGAAACGATCTATACTCCTAGTGTTGATGAGATGCATGACGCGGTGATTAGAGAAGCGAAAACGAAAGATTGGATCATTATGTGTGCTGCTGTGTCAGACTTCAAACCAGCGCTGCCGCAGACCAAAAAAATCAAAAAGAGTGAAGAATTGGATTTAAATCTTGTTTCCACTCCAGATATATTATTTGAGTTGGGCGCAAACAAAAAGGCATCTCAACTGTTGATTGGCTTTGCCGCCGAGACTCAAGATATTGTTGAATATGCTAAGCAGAAGCTCAAGAAGAAGAATCTCGATCTTATAGTAGCCAATAGCCTAGAAAATGCCGGGAAAGAAACAAACTCCATCATCCTCATAGATAGTTCTGGAGAACTCGCTAAGCTCGAAGGAAATAAGTTCGATTTGGCTCACCAAATCATTGACACGGTAATAAACATATGAAGAAGATTATCATTTCAGGAGCCAATTCGCAGATTGGCAGTTTTTTGGCCAGCCAATATGAAAAAGAAGGTCATACACTAGTCTTATTGTATCATAAAAATACTCAGCGCATTAAAAACTTGGCTTCTGAAAAATACAGGGTAGATCTCAGAGATTTTGAACAGGTAAAGCAACTTATAAATGGCATTGAAGGGCAGATATCCTCGTTAATACATTGTGCAGCTATACGAAGTGTAGATGCCCAAGCTTTAGCAGATACAGATCCTCAGATCTTTAAAAAAGTAGTTGACGAGAATCTCTATCCTTGCTATAATCTCATGAGAGTTTTGCTTCCTATAATGCGAGAACAGTGTTTTGGCAGGATAGTACTCTTTAGCTCGGATGTCACCCGCAGTGGGCTGGCTAATGGCTCAGCATATGCAGCAGCAAAAGCTGCTATAGCAAATCTGGCAAAGAGCGCAGCATTGGAAAATGCCAAGTATAATGTCCTGATCAATTGCATTGCCCCAGGTCCAGTGGATACGGTTCTGGAAGAAGATTTCAGCGGCTCATATCTTGAGTTCCGAAAAGCTTATTTTGCAAAACACAAAGCCAATTCGGCTGCGGAAAATCTGGTATCCAGAGCTGAGATCAAACAAGTGGCTGATTTCCTCATCTCGGCAGATATAAGAACTATCTGTGGTGAGGAGATCTTCCTGACTGGAGGAAAATTATGAAACGAACTACTTTAATATTGCTACTGTTTTTGGCAGCATCTCTTCAAGCCCAAGTTTTTATGGATGGAGAAAAGCTGACTTTCAATGTTAAATATGGCATCATTAGTGCTGCTGAAGCTACTCTCGAGGCGCGAACCTCTGTCTATCAAGGAGCGCCGGTATGGTATCTGAGCACAAATGCAAGCACTCATGCCTTTTTTGATAGATTCTTTCGCGTTCGCGATAGAGTAGAATCTTGGTGGGACAAAGAATCGCTATTACCTTACAAATTCGCCAAAAATCTTCAAGAGGGGCGTTATCGTCAGCATCGTGTCCATATATACGACCATGCTCGGGGCAAAACAACATACCAGAGATGGTCATTTGATGAAAGCCGCTTTAAAAATACTGAGATGGATATGCCAATTGATTCACAAGATATTCTCAGTGCTTTCTATTGGGTACGCCAGCAAGATCTAGTGGTTGGTGAAAGTGTATTAGTGAATATTACTGCCGATGGCAGAAATATGCCCACTGAGGTAGTCGTACATCGTGCTGAAAGATTAAGCACTATCTTTGGCGATGTGGATTGCTTGGTCATTGAACCCAAATTGCAGGGTGAAGCGATATTCAAGCAGACCGGGAATATTTATATTTGGATTACAAACGATGATTATAAGATACCGGTTAAATTGGAAAGTAAGATCAGTTTTGGCAGCTTCACTGCTACCTTAGTAAGTGCGGAAAAGATACCTCTAAAGCTCAGATAATGACCAAAGATCTTCTTGATAAAAAGGCATATTATTATGATTTGCCTACGGAGCTGATTGCCCAATATCCGCTACCAAATAGAGACGAATCCCGCTTGATGCATCTTTGCCGAGAGACTCGAGAGATTCATCATCGTCATTTTGGAGACATAGCTGATATCCTTAGACCTGGTGACCTTTTAGTGATAAATAATAGTCGTGTATTTCCTGCCAGGCTTTATGGTTATAAAGAAAACGGCACCAAGATAGAAGTGCTTTTACTTAATCCTACGGGGGAACAGAATCTCTGGAAATGCTTATTACAGCCGGCAAAGCGTATAAAGAGCCCACAGTGGCTTCGGTTCTCTGATAACCTCAAAGGATTTGTATATCCGGATGATGACGATGGTAGGCGCACAATCAAACTAGAATGGGATGGAGATTTTTGGCAAGAGATAGAAAGAATTGGTCACATACCTTTGCCACCTTATATTGACAGACCAGATGAACAGAGTGATCGTGAGCGATATCAGACAGTCTATGCTTCCCAAAATGGTTCAGTAGCAGCTCCAACAGCTGGTCTACACTTTAGTTCAAATCTGATTGAAAAGCTTAAAGACAAAGGGATTCTTTTTACGGAAATAACCTTACATGTAGGGATTGGTACTTTCAGACCGGTTAAGGTAGAGCGAATATCTGATCATGTCATGCACAGTGAATGTGTTGAAATATCCACAAGTTCAGCTGAGGCTGTAAACAAGGCCAAACGTGAGGGGAGAAGAGTAATCGCCGTAGGGACTACTTCTGTTAGAGCTTTGGAAAGCTTTTGGGATGGTGATAAATTACTTGACGGAAATTGCTGGACGGACATCTTTATTTATCCGGGTTATAGGTTTGGTGTTCCGGACGCCTTGATTACAAATTTTCATTTGCCAGAATCTACTCTTTTGATGATGATCGCGGCATTTGCAGACTATGAATTTATTATGGAGGCATATGCTAAAGCTGTTTCTGAGCGATATCGCTTCTTCAGTTATGGCGACGCTATGTTTATAGAGTAGTGGGAGAAAGATCTTATTTCTTTTATGACGAAATTGACAGCACTATGGCAGAATACAAACGGTTACAGGAATTTACCGAAGGCTTGCTTTGCGTATGTGCTGACACTCAAAAGGATGGGATTGGGCGGATAGGCAAGAAATGGCTCTCTCCCAAAGGGGGATTATGGTTTACTTTTGATCTTATTCACCATGATGTAATTCCGTCATTTGCACTTTTTGTAGGTTACTGTATTCATAAGGAGCTTACCAATCTCTTTGCCCCCTTGGAAGATAAGCTCGAGATTAAATGGACAAATGACATTATGTTCGATGGCAATAAGCTGGGAGGTATTCTTTGTAAACACTATCCCGGTAGATACATTATAGGAATTGGCATTAATACAAACAATGATATTGACAGTGAAGTGGGCAAGTTTGGGTCAATATGCCTGAAAAATATCTTGGAGACTAATATCTCAAATCAGCATCTCTGTCGCAATCTTATTGCTGCGATAGAAAGTAGGCAGAAACAGCTTTTGCACAGTATTTCATATATCACTTATTGCAACGAACATCTTTTTGGCAGAAATCAGCTCGCAACTATCGATGTAGGCACTGAACCCTTCAAAGCGGAGATCCTGGGAATAGATCTGCAAGGAGCATTAATTATCAGAAAGCCCATGGGCGAGATAATCAATATCCACAGTGGATCTGTTATCGATGTCAAACCTCTAAAATAATGACATTTGCTATACTTATGACTTCGGATAGTATCGGTTCACATTATCCTATCTTTTTACCTACCTTGACTGCGGAAAAATTTTGCATACCATGTGCTTAGTATTTGAGAACACTCTTTTTTTGTCATGTATATAAAATTGTTGCATGTTGATAGCTCAGCTTTTTCTTGACAGATAGAGCAAATCAAAAACCTTGTAAAGAAACATAAAATGATATTCAGACCCTGGAGGATCTAATGAAAAGATTGTTGCTGATGGCAATGATAGCTATGCTGTTGATAGCAGCATGCTCAGTAAATAATGGCTTACCAGAACCAACAGAACCGATTGAAGATTTCACTGGTGTTCCCACCAACGTAGCGATCTTGCCGCTCAAAACCATGGATGCACGGAGCAGAAATGTACGCAAGATTCTTGAAGTTCGTGATTTGGCCTATGCTTTTTCAAAATATCCCCAATTTAACCTTATGGATATGGATAATGTCGCGTCCGAATTTGAACTGCTTGGTATTCGCGATGTTGATGACATGGATCTTGAAGAGCTTAAAGAAGTAGCTGATGAACTAAATGCAGATGTTGTCATCACTGGCAATATCTCTGCACTTCGGGCTGATCTTTTTGCCGTAACCATGACATTCTACAGCTCACTTACTAGTGAATTGCGGCAGGTAACTTTCAATGTGTCAAATATTAAAGAAGAACGGTGGGAAGCCCTGGATAAATCTATGATGACCGAATTGGATAACTTTATCTCCACTGAGGTTGATAAAATCTTTAATTTTGCCACAAACTTCTATGCAGCTGGGAACTATGAAGAAGCTGAAAGACAGCTCATCACTACCATCGGTCTCGATCCTGAACGCGTAGAAGCATATTATTATCTTGGTGCAACTTATTACCGCACAAATCGCTACGATCTGGCTGAAGAAAATTTTAATAAAGTTCTCGAGCTGGATCCTTCTCACACCCAAACTTTGGTTCTCATGAATGAAATGTATGAGAAAACTGGTGAAAATCTAAAGCGAATTAGCGTTATGGAAAGGATTGCTGAGCAAAATGAAGATGCAGAATTGTGGCTCGCCATTGGAAACCTTTATGCTGAGGCAGGGCAGATGGACAAAGCCAGAGAGTCCTTTGAAAATGCTCTTGAACTTGATGAAGAGAATCCTTTGGTGAAAACTCGTCTGGCATTTTTGCTCTATGATCAGCAAATGTATGAAGAAGCCATCCCATATCTGGAAAGTGCGTACGACAGCTTCCCAGAAAATGACTTAATTTCCAGAAGACTGGCTATTTCATATCAGCGTGCTGGGCGCATGGACCAAGCTATTGCGCGCTACGAAGGCTTGATTGCAAATAATCCAAACAACGTCCAAGCATACCTAAACGTAGTTACTCTCTATAGAAATAAAGCTATTGAGGCTACGGACCCAGCAGTCAAAAAACAGAACTTTGACAAAGCAATCGAAGCTATGAATCGCTTGATCCAAATTGATCCTAATAATCCTATGGCATACTTGAATCTCGCCAGCATCTATCTTGCTCAAAATAATAATACTTTAGCTGAAAGAAATGCAAACGAAACCATACAGAGAGATCCCACCTTGTACCAGCCATACGTTATCCTCGGCACGATTAGCCAATCACGTGGCACTACCGAGTATAATCGCTTTGTGGATCTCGAAAAACGCGCCTCTGAAGCTGTTGGTCGAGAAGCTACAAACCTCTCCAGAGAGCGTGATGCCGCAAGAAAGGCAGCAAATGCACATTTCCGCAGTGCTATTCAGCAGCTCGCCACGGCTCGATCTTTGACCCAGGAACCGGAAACGATAGCAGATATCAACAATCGTATTTCAGTATTGAACAACTTGGTAGAACAGACTACAGGTTATTAATTTGATCCCCCCAGTTTAGATTACAAAGGGCTGCTTGTTGCAGCCCTTTTTGTTTATGCAGAAATTGGTACTCGATGTAATTATTCCAGTTCTCTTATAATGAATACTGATCTTTAGTTATGGCTGACTGCTGATAAATGTCAATTGACCAAAAGATAATGAATGGCATACAAACCAGAGGGCATAATCCTCTTTTAGCTCATGTCTCAGGCTCCTAACTGATTGAAAAAGTAGAGCACTTCATGCCTCCCTCGTTTGACACCCATTTGCGGAGTGAGCAAGAAACGGGAAATCAATGACTTACAACGATGTGAAGTGCATTGTAGCATGTATATCTTTGGGTGGCTATATTATGGATTTTACAAAGTCAAGATGTGAGACTATCGGTGTGGATAATAGAATCGCAAGAGGAAGTCGAGCAGAACCGTGTTACGATAGAAAAGGAGCCCTCTCTGGAGGGCTCCTTGTTTATTGTGTGATATAGCAGAGGGTTATTTCATCATAATCATTTTCTTTGTGCTGGAATATGTCCCTGATTGCATCTTGTAAAAATAGACACCGCTTGCGACCTTACGACCATTTGCATCTACTCCATCCCAAGTGTAGCTATGGTGCCCGGCATCAAGGACACCGGATACCAAGGTTTTAACTTTTTGTCCCAGAATGTTGTAGATAGTGATCGACACGGGAGTGCTCTCTTTGAGGGAGAAGCGTATTGTCGTTGTGGGATTAAAGGGATTAGGATAATTGCCTATCAGCTCAGTATTCACTGGATTGATTGCGTCTTCGTTGCTAACTGGAGAGGAAGATCCCGTCAAAGGCACAATAATGATTTGGTTTTCGGGATCATCTGAGTTGATGATCAAAGATCCATCGTAGACACCTTCTTCATCAGGGCGGAATCCTATATTAAAGTCTAAACTATATCCTGGTTCCAGTGCAAAGTTCATAGTGGTAGTAAATCCTTCTACCGCAGCATCCAGGGTGTATGGTACTGGAATCTGGATACTTCCCAGCAGAGGGGCATTGCCCTGGTTTGAGATGCTAAAGGGCTTAATGAGCTCTTCACCCACTGGGACATTCCCGAAGTTCAAGGTGGTCTGATCGACTATGATCGCAGGAGAGCCAGTTTCGATCACTTCGGCAGGGAAGATGACTTCATCTATCCAGACAGCGTCTTGACCAGAGGAGATGGAAGTGTCTTTTGTATATTCCCAGCGATATGTATTGGTTCCTGCAGTGACCATATAGCTAACTTGGCTCCAATCAATTTCGCCACTCCATTGGTTTTTAAGCTGACCATTAATGTAGAATTTTAACATGTCATGGTTTTCTTCGCTTGATACCTTTTTCCAGAAAGAGATGATACCATCAGCAGGATTGCTCATCGTGACGCTCATCACTGTGGTTTCATTGTTGTTGATATCTGCAGAACGAGCGGCGTAGTTATCTCTATAGCTTTCAGAGTCAAGTGTCCAATCTCCACCTGTGAAGTTCCATGGGAAGTCTTGGAATCCATTTTCAAATCCATCCGCCATGATACCAACGGTTATGTTATAGATATTGTTATCTGTATATCCTCCATAGCTGGCAAAAGTCATGATCTGAATCATGGAGCCAGGAGTAACTTGAGAGCTGAGCGTGACGGCATACATGGAAATTCCTTCAGCACCGATTGGGAGATTGTCCACAGTGTCCAAGATTGGGCTGATGATGGTTGCTCCGCCATTGATGATTAGAGATGTCTGAATTGCGGGACTCTCGGCATGACCTACATTACTGAAAGGAATGCCGAGGACGAAGGACTCACCCGGATCGATTCGATTATTATTATTGCCATCTGGATCGTCCACTATAAGGTATCCCCATTCAATTTTAGGAGCATTGATGGTGAGACTATAATCATTTGTATAAACATCGCCATTGCTAAGAGTGACTAAGACAGTAAAATCAGCAGTATATTGATCCGGCACAAAGTCGGTCACATGAATGTCGATTCCGGTTGTAGTCGAGCCTGTCGCATTAGCAGCGATATCTGGAATCGTCTCAGCTTCACCAATTACAGTAATATACGGATCTACCGTGCTGAGAGTGATGGTCACATCTTCCGCGGGATCATTACCAACATTTTCTACTTCGACTTGGATAGTGATGGTCTCATCAAATTCTGCTACAAGCTCATCATGACCTGAAACTTGAATATCTGTAATAATGATGTATGGTCCATCCGCAGGTAATACTTGCACCTGCCCAAGATGAGTCACACGGTTTGGTGCAGCAATAGTGAGGGTAAGATCCATGGGCTGAGAAGGAAGGGGATCAAGGTTGATGACAGCATTTCCACTTGCATCAGTGGTTGATGACCCGTAGATTATACCATCGTTACTCAAAGAGAGCTTAGCATTTGGTTCTGTCTGAACACTCAGGCTATTCATGCCGATTAGCAGGACAGGATCGTAAGTGGCAACCATTTCGGAAGGATCTTGAGTACGAGCCATGAGCGAGGCATCCCCAAAAATATGCCAGTTTTTAAATTCATCAGCTCCGTCACTTCCATAAACTTCTATCATTCGTGAAGCGCCGTGGAAAAAGAGACCACCAATAGTATATTTAGCATCAGCTACCAAAAGATCATTAATCTCATCCTGAGCTCGCATAGGTGGATCCCAAGACTGGTTTACAGAAGAGGCATACATCGCGATAGCGCCAGTAGGATTGCCGTTGTTTGTAGCTCTAAGCCATGCTTCCGCAAAGCAGGTAGTGCTCACAAAGTTCCCGTTCACGCACGCAACTGATATGATGAAGGGCAATTCATATTCATTGACTAAGTTGTTTACAGCAGTATTGTTGAAGCCGGTTGTAGACCATGAAGTATTTGACCCATGACCGATGTAGTTTATCTGACCCCGACCACTATTGACGCTGTTGCTTACTTGGGCAGAAGTAGCATTGAAATTCTGATATAATTGATCGACCTGAGTATATCCATAATTTAATAGATCATTACGGATGTTTTCCATGTGCTGTTGATCACTTTCGCCTTGATCACCTTGATAGCCTCCACCTTCGCTAGATGCAATTCCGATAGCTTTTTGAAGCCACTCTGAATCGCTTTGTATATCACGTTCATAATAGACACTTCTTTCGATCTGAGTTTCCATTTCAGCAACAGTCTGCGCAGAGAAACGACCAACATAGATATCAGGATAACTGTCGTTTCCAGCAAGGAGAGAATATGAAGGGTCGCTGCCGCCCCCTGCATAGGTGAGGGATGGGACTTGGGGTGCATCGCCCATGATCTGTACAAACATCAGTCCATCGTTTTGATCATATTGGGCTTGGATGTAACTTTTGATACTGGTAGCGCTGGGACCTACTTCGGAAACATCGACTATATTGACGTTATACCCCAATTGACGTTTCCATTCTACCCAATCTTGAATTGCAGCATCAAACATAGAATGCTTGATTACCAATATGCGTCCTTCTTCTGTAAGCACCGGATATTTAGCTTCATTGAAATTCAAGAAAAGACTCTGATATATATTTGCAAATTCATGGGCATAGCTGTTTTTGGCAGCGGAGAGAGCATTGGTCATGTCCGTGCCATTTTCCTTTACTTGCACCGAGATTTTTGTGTATACACGGGTAATCCCGGTTTCTGGATAGTATACGAAAGGTTTGAATCTGACGGTGATGCCGCGATAGTCACGGATGATAAATGGTTCGCTCAATTCTACCGGGTTTGCAGGATAAAAATCTGAGGAAGTATAGAAATCTGAAAAGCTGAAGGGAACATCTTCAGGATTGATATCCCTGGTTAAGTTTCCCTTGGAAGGAGCGATGGGCATTTGCAGCTCAATATATTCGCTATCAAGGATTTCAACTTCCATCTTGGCAGTGGGTGGAATGATGATGCTGCCAGCCATAATTGGCACTTCTGGCAATCCAACCTCAAGAGTGAGTCCGCCATGTTTGAGAGTCGGCAAATACCAGGTTTCAGAATCTATTTCAACAGCTTTGCGCTGAAAGCTACCCAAGGTGAATTCCAACTTGGAAACACCTGGCTGGCTTCCGACAAGCCGCACTTCATTTGCATAATTACTCACATTTACCTGCTCAGCATTGAGGGTTATTCCCAATGCTAAAATCAGGGTTAATAATATAATGATTCGCTTCATTATATCCTCCATTTTATCTTCTTATAATTATCTTTTTAATTCTAGCATGATGTGCTACTATTAATATATACAGAAAACTATGAGGCGCCCCTCATAAAAAAGAAGCGCCAGACGAGATTATTTCATAAGCATCATTTTGTTCGTTGCTTGATAGTTTTGAGCTTGCATTCGATAGAAATATATACCGCTAGCTACAGAATTGCCACGATCATCCTTCCCATCCCATACTACCTGATGGTCTCCGGCTGAAACTTCAGTATCGAGTAACTGCTTTACTAATTGACCTTTCAGGTTATAGATGTTTAGTTTTACTCTACCGGCTTCCTTCAACGAATAGCGAATATTGGTAACGGGATTAAAAGGATTTGGGAAGTTCCCGTTTAAGCGCGTAATCGCTGGATTTACCAAATCACTGTTCGATACAGACTTCAAGGTGATCGGGATGGTGATGCTTGGCAGATCCTCGTCATTCGTGGTGATAATCAATTCTGTATTAATATCCGAGACATAATCTGATGCTTCATATCCAAGAGTGAATGTCATGCTGGCCCCAGGAGAGATTACATAGGAGTAATCATTGGGCAGGATCTGACTCATCTGTGAAAGAGTAAATTCAGCAGGTACTGAAATGAGTCCTTCCAAATCGCCAGTGCCCAGGTTGCGTAGGCTAAAGGGCTGGGTATAGCTACCATTGGGAACCACTTCCGAGAAGATTATCTCGTCAGTAGTTGTATATGCCATGGGTATTTCATCACTTCCACTCATGGGGAATTTGATGTCATCAATCCAGCCTGCATCACTGCCGGTCGAATAACTTCCGTCTTTTATGTATGTCCACTTGAAAGTTCTGCTTCCGGCAGAAACGGGATAGCTCACTTCTGACCATCCTTGGTTTCCGCTCCAAGATCCTAACTCTACTCCATCAATGTAGAACTTGAGGAAGTCCCATCCGGATTCGGAAGATACTTTCTTGAAAAAGCTGATCTCGCCGTCTGCACTTACATCCATAGTGAGTTCCAGACTGGTGTTGCCATTGTGTGAAATAGCTCCGCTGCGGGCGGAATATGTTCCACTGTTAGCATCATTGGAGACGATTGTCCATGGAATAGCACTGTGGTTTTGCCACGGGAATGTCTCGAAATCGCCAGATTCAAAGCCTTCCATTATGGCTCCGATCGGAATTATGATGCTGTGGTTTATCATCTGAGCGCCCATATCTAGTGCAACCCCCAAGGGAATGGTCTCGCCATCTTCAATTTCTTCTGCTAAGTTTAAGTCAAAAGTGAGAGGGATGTTCCCACCAATTGAGATGCCTGGAATCAGGAAGAATGAATTTGGTAGACTTGCCAAATCACTATTAAGAACGAGGCTCAGACTGCCACTCTCAACAGCCATATGTCCTATGTTTGTTATATTTAGAGTGATATTAATGGTTTCGCTTGCCTCAAAGATGCCATTGTTATTGGGATCAAAGTAGCTTACAGAACTAATAGTGACTTCTGGAGCATTTATGAGCAGATTACGCGTAGTAGACCACACATTCACTCCATCCGTGACAGAAATCAGAAATTCTGCCACGTGCTGGTCCTCAGCTCCTTGATCAATCATGGCGCTGAAAATCGAAGATACGTTTATCTGACTATTTGCGGCTATGTCTTCAATTGTGGCCTGAGTATTGAGCAAATACACCCAAGGACTTTCAGTTGAGATGGTGACTTCTAGATTTTCTGCATCCAAAACTCCCACATTACTGAAAGTGAGATCCATCTCGATGGTATCTCCAGCATTGGCGGATGTGCTGCCATCCTGTAAAGTTATCTGACTTATCGTTACATATGGCCCCTCATTTGGAATCACGTCTATGCTTGTGATTATAGGTTTACGTTGGGAACGAGTAGCAACCAAAGTAGCAGTTCCTGGTTCTTCAAAGGGGGCTATCTCAAGCGTCAAATATCCAGAGGCATCAGTGAGACCCGTTCCATGCAATTCTCCATTCATGGATACAGCTACGGAAGTATAAGGGTCTGCGACGATTTCTATAGTATCCATACCCAAGAAGATGGTTTCAGGAGTATTGATAGTAATATCTTCTGGAATTCCAATATAGGGGATTAGGGAAGGATCACCCATGATTGAGTAAATCTCCCAATAATAATCGATGAGATCACTATTGCTTTGTAGCACAGCCATATTTCCCATGACGACCATGCTTCCAGCGGTAGATGCCCAGTCTGTATAAGCTTCACCATGTTCATGAAAGAGGGCATCATATGCTCCCAAATCATTGGCATTATAGGCTGGAGCGCTTCCGGTAGCATTCCCTTTGGCACCGACTGCCCACCAATAGTCTTCATCCCAATAAGTGCTATTGGTTCCCCCTATGTATATAACACCGCCTTTGTTCTCTGCTCTTAACCATGCCTCGCCAAAACAGGTGCTTACGTCGAATTTGTTTGTGAGGCAGCAATTACCTACCACAAACGAGTATTCATTTTCATTTTGCAGACTATTAATATGGTTGATTGTAATATTTGGATTACTCCAATCGGTAGTACTACCATGAGCAGTGTAATTAACATATCCTCTACCATCAGAAACATTTGCTACGATGTTGGCTACACTACTTCCGGATTGAGGATACAGGTAGGTATTGCTTGTAATTCCATGAGCTTCGTTGAAGTAATGTTGAGAAGCGTAATTAATCTGCCCATTAGCATGTGTAGGTGACCAATAGTCGTCCACTCCCGCAATCAATACACTCTTGCCCAAATAATTATCATTAGGCATTGTATATTGCTCATGCATGAGAGTTTTATTAACTTGATTAGTTACCTGAGAAGGAGTAGTAGCAGATAATCTGCCAAAATACATTTCAGGCAGATAGTCAGTTCCTTGCAGACGTACATAATGCAAATCTGTAGGATGCGTGCTAGATGTGCTCGAAGATCCTGTAGCCACTTGAGCAACGTCGCCCACTATCAATAGATAACTGGGTGCTGGGTTTTCAGCAGTAGCAGCATTCCAAAGTCCTTGCATGTAGTTTTTGATCTGAGTATTGCTGTTACCGATGCTTTCGATGGTTGTTACCTGTACATCAAAGCCTTCGATAGTTTTCCACTCGATAAAAGGCTGCAAGGCATCCAAGAATGCTGAAGGGCTGATGATTACGTATCCCGTGGGATAGCGCATAAGGCTTGTACGTGGCTGCTCATAGTTCCATATAGTTGATGCCAAGACTCCATCAAAAGCTACTGAGCTAGTCTTAGACTTTAACTCTCTTGTTGCATAGTGATCAGAACCAACAAAGCTGATCTCCACTTTAGTGGAAAGTACTATATTTAGAGATTTGGTAGATGGATTATAGTTTATAGGCACAAAATCCAAGGCAAAAAGTCTTTCTCCGCGCATCATTCCCAGCTCTTGTATGCGGATCGCAGGTTCTGCAGTAGAGCGATTACCATTGTAGAAATCACGGTTTACCACAAATGGTAGTTCTTCGATTTTGGTGCTCTTGGAAACGCTGGCTTGAGCCGGGATAATAGGATATAGTATTCCATTCTCACTAAGGTCGAGTGTAGTTCTTTGGGTGTCAGAAAGCCTAAATTGGGGCTCTGCTCCCAATGGCACGCTAATTATCTTGCGCAAAAGGGGAAGCTTCGGTTCCCCAATGCGATTCGTACTGGCAAAATCTTTGATCGATATTTCAGTCCAAACTCCTTCTTTGCTTTGCACTTCAAAATAATCTAAAGCATCAATAGCAAAGCGCGCGCTTAAACCGTCTGAATGACTTTCTAGTATCTCAGATTGAGATACTCCGCGTTGTAAACGGATGGTTCCACTATTGGCCATCAAACTAAGAGATAGAACCAATAGCAGGAATATCAAAAGATGTTTTTTCATCTTCTCTCCTGTATTCTTTATATTAAATTTCAACTATGATAGTGTTCTCAACACGCCATGCATATAAATTCATGCAAGATTAGAACCAAGAACTCATGAATTTGATACCGTCAAGTATTTTTTCTCAAAATGCTAAACCTAATCACTGCAAAATCTTTAGGTTCGAATACTTATAAAACAAAATGCTTTGCTTTGACCGATATCCAAATAGACATAGTACATACTATAATTTAATCAGAATTGGTTAAATTGCTAATACCGGAAGCCTTGATATGAAGAGTCTCATAGCGCGAAGGCATAGATGAGAAGTATTTACTATATATGATTTTGAGACTATTGCTATCTACTTCAAGAGGGCTATAATCCGCCATTTCATAAATTAAATCAATTTCTGATTCTGGTCCTATTTCTGCCCATGCCATGTCCACGGTGTCAAGAAGATTGTCATCACCATCAAATAACCCCAGAAGAAAAAATCCTTGAATAGGGACATCAAGATTGTTCTTGATACTTACAAACACATCGGCAGGAGTGGGAAGATCAAAGATATCATACAAGAATGACTCATCACCATTTATCGGTACCACTTGGATATCGCTACAAAGATTAAAAGTGTCTTCGTCTAACCAATTGCCACTATAGCTCCTGGCTGAGCGAAAGCCGCCCCAATAGCCCAATGTGCGCTGCTCATATTGGCTCATCCCTGGATCGTTCACAATATATGAGCTAGCTTTGTTTGATGGACCGTCTTGTTTTACTACCAGAACCCAATGAGATCTGCGCTTGGCAACTTTGACGATCACTTTATTGCCTTTCTCTAATTCCTGAGATAGAAAATCCCAATCATTGGCTCGAAAACTTTCCGCAACCAGTTCCAAGCCCAGACCTTCGCCATCAATCAAACTGGGAACTTGCCACCGCATATTGTTGCCAGAGTATCCACCATTTTTGCGTAGCCATTCATTTAGCTTTGCCGGTGTCATGTAGGGATTTGATGCTTCCTGATTTAAAAGCATGGAAAGGCACGAAACAACGCAGCCACTACGCCCGATGGATGTAGACCTCCCTAATCGGTCAGTTTCCCACCTTGAATCTGTCTGTGAAAACCAACTGAATTCGGTGCCGAAGACGATGGTGACACAAAGTAGAAGACTGAGACACAGGGCTATTTTTTTCATATGGGTAGCTCTCAAAACTGTTTGTATTACATTCAATTATACTATCTGAACCAAATATGCATGCATTATTCATGTTGTCAATTGCTTTTTTTGGGGTTTATGGTGTTGGCTATAATAAGTACAGGTGTTGAATATAAATCAGTTTAAGCTTTTTGAGATGTGAGTCCTAAGAGTAAGCAAGATAAAGTGATAGCTCTTGGATAGCGATTTTTATCTTGACAGATAGGAGCTCAGAGAATTGTATGATTCAAATATAGTAAATTACATATAATAAGGAACTTATGAGGAAGATGCGAAAAAAACTTTCTGTCACTTTTTTGAGCCTACAGCTGCTTTTTATAGCACCTGTAATTGCTGATTCTGTGGCAGGAATGGGCAGTGATGAGTTTAAACAGGATCAAGCCGAACTGTTGATGGACTCGCAGCATAGTCAGGAACCTCCGGGAAGGACTCCTGAGAAGATGATTGCATCCTACTATGCAGACTATTTTCACGGTCAAACTACAGCAAATGGTGAAACATTCAATCAATATGCCATGACATGCGCCCACAAAACTCTTCCCTTCAATACAAGATTGCGCGTGACAAATCCCCAAAATGGAAAAAGCGTAGAAGTTCGCGTCAATGATCGTGGACCTTATCTTCCCGATAGAGATATAGATCTCTCATTTGGGGCAGCAAAGAAGATCGGCTTGATTCGTCCTGGTGTAGCAGAGGTAGAAGTTTATATCCTGCATCCAGAAAACAGTACTCACTTGAATGAATACGCTGTAAATTAGATTAATCTACTGCGATAAATATCCCCATAATTCTACCATGCTTCAGCAAAAGGTTTCACCGAAAGTTCAATCAGCTCTCTCAGAAGGTAGAGCGGTATTGGCTATGGAATCTACCGTAATCACACACGGTTTGCCTTATCCCCAAAACTTCGAGATTTTGAGTGAATTGGAAGATCTTGCTGAGGAAAATGGCGCAATTCCAGCGACTATTTGTATTTTGGATGGTGTTATCAGGATTGGTTTGGATTCTAATGAACGGAATATCCTAAGAAACAAGATAGTTGAACATGCTCCAATTCATAAAATTGCATTAAGAGATATACCGCTAAGTTTAGCAAAGCGCGAAAGCGGTGGAACGACAGTATCTGCAACTATGGCATTAGCTCATCGAGTGGGGATCAAGGTCTTCGCTACTGGCGGGATAGGAGGTGTGCATCGTCGCTGGCAAGAAAGTTTGGACATTTCTCTGGATATCAAGGCACTGTCCGAAATATCGATGATCGTCGTTTCTGCCGGATGCAAAGCGATCTTGGACATAGCAGCGACTTTGGAACTACTGGAAACTTCAGGTGTTAGTGTCTATGGCTGGCAATGTGATGAATTTCCTGCCTTTTATTCTCGAACTAGTGGATGCAAGATAACCAGGGTAGATGGTTTGCAGACCATAGCAGATACATTCAGGATATCTCGTGAGTTTTCGCAAGGTGCTTTGCTGATTGCAAATCCAATCCCTGGAGATTTTGAAATTCCTGCTTTTGAGATTGAGCCCTACATCCAAAGTGGGCTGCAGGCAGCAACAGCTATACACGGCAAAGATCTAACTCCTTTTTTGCTAAATTATCTTGCTGAAGCGACAGAAGGGAGAAGTGTGAAAGCGAATCTTGCACTTCTTCGAAATAACGTTATATTAGGCGCAAAACTCGCCAAGGAACTAATATGAAAATTTATATTTCAGTTGATATGGAAGGAATGCCCGGAACTTTCAATTGGGAACATGAAAAGAAGGATAGATCAGCAGTGTTGGCTAGCATGAATCGGCATCTAGAAACAGCAATTACAGCAATAACATCAAGTGATAAAGAGTCTGAGATTACAGAGATTTGCATTGCTGATTCCCATGGTGATTGTGACAATTTGTCGTATGAATTGAGCAACCTTGATTCCAGGGTAACTATGATCTCGGGAGCCCCCAGACCTGAATATATGATGCCGGGATTTAGCTCCGATTTTGACCTGGTTTTTCTTTTGGGCTATCATGCCGGAACTGGTGCTCTAAAGGGCAATATGGATCACAGCTATTCAAATAGCAGAATTCAAAAGATTCACATCAATGACATGCCCATGAATGAAGCTCTTATCAATGCAGCCTATGCCGGATATCACAATGTTCCGGTCGCGTTAGTAAGCGGAGATTTAGCGCTTGAGAAAGAGCTGAGTGGTAGAATGCCTTGGATTGAATACGTGCGTACCAAAGAAGGTATCAGCAAATTCTCTGCAAAAAACTATTCTCAGAAGCGTATAACAAACGAGCTTGCCGAGAAAGTGAGAAATGCCCTGAGCAAAGAAAATCTCCCTTGTTTTAGGATAGATTCACCCATTAATCTCAAAATTGAGTTGCATTCTACTGCTATGGCAGATCAAGCATGTCTGATGCCAAACGTTGTGAGATTGGATGGGAAGACCATTAGCTATACGGAAAATGATTTTGCGGTCTTGTTAAATGCCTTGATGGCGATCATTACTCTCGCAGAATCTGTGGGAATATAACGCAAAGTGACTCTGTAAAGTTGAAAGAAGTCCACATTTAGGGAAAGTACTGTCCCTTGCTGCCAAACACTATCTATGCAAGACCTGCTCTAGCTAAAGCGATTTAGCAGACGCTGGACTTTCATAAAATATCTAGTATAGAATTTCCTGACATTATCAAAACGAATCAATTACATCTTAATTTCCCTTTCAGGTATAGGGAAAGCTTAATAGTATATTGATGCGTATTTATAGGAAATAGCTGCCTTTGGGGAATCGATCCTTTCTATGGACATTTCCATGGGATCGAATAGCTTTTATTTGTCATTGATCTGACATGTACCGGCATTTCCATCTTGCTAAATGCTTGCAAAAGTAGCACACTTCACGCCTTCCCCGTTTCTCCCTCATTTGAGAAGTGGGCAAGAAACGAGAAAATAAGGAGTTACGGCGATGTGAAGTACGTTCTTTAGACAATGCCTGGGAAACGATCTCCATGGCAGAGCGATAAAACGAAATTAAGGATGGCAGTATCTCTTGATATGGTTGATTATCTGTTCATACAAGTGGATTGAGATATTTTATCGAAAAATCCATGAGTATATCTGTAATTGAGGATAAAAGCGTTGACATAATATGCACTCTTCAAAGACTAGTCCATGGTTGTCTTTCGTTTTGTTTTTTTACTAAAATACTGTTTTGAGCGGGGATTATGCTAAATAGCGTGAATACCGATCCAACCTTGGTGTTAGATATCGGAAATACAAACATAGTGTGTGCCGTAGTTGTTCAGGACGAAGTGCTGAGGCGGTTTCGTTTTGAGAGTAATCGCAATTTGCTGGTGGAAGACTATCATAGCATATTGCGGCACAAGATGCAGAATTACCCCTTAGCTTCTTTCAAGTATGCGGTAATAGGAAGTGTTGTACCCAAACTCACGGAGATTTTCGTTGAGCTACTCAGTAATTTTAGCTCTGCCAAAGTGTATCAGATCAATGGACTATCAGATATTGGGCTTCGATACTTAATCGAAGATCGTTCTAGTGTGGGTCCAGATTTGGTAGCAAATGCTTTTGGCGCTTGGAAGAAATATCATATTTCAACCATTATAGTAGATTTGGGCACAGCCACCACTATCCAACTAGTGGACAAGGATGGTCTGTATGCGGGAGTTATTATAGCTCCAGGAGTCAAAACCGCCGCTAGCCATCTCTTTGAAAAGGCTGCTTTGTTGAGTGATGTAGAGCTCACAGCTCCTAAACAATTGCTGGGAAATAGCACACAAGATGCTCTGCTATCCGGAATCATCACCGGTCATGCCATGATGCTCAGAGGCTTCATCGCTGAGATAAAAGTAAACTACGCTAAGTATGCGCCTTTTAAGGTTATATTGACAGGTGGGCTTGCCAATGTAATTGCCCCCATGTGCGCAGCAGATTACGTAGTAGACCAGAATCTCACAATTGATGGGCTTTATATGGCTATGCAGACGTTGGTCCAAAAAGAATCTGAATAATCTATGCGTTTTAGCTGGCTTTTAGTCCTAATTCTCATACCGGGAGTCTTGCTTGCAGAAACTTTTGCTCCCCGCCTGCTTATCCCGGGCTATAATCCTTTGGTAAACAATAGAGTAGACATCTACAAGCTAGATGGTGGTCTCAATATTTATCGTCAGAAGCCATATCTTATACCTGCGCTTGAGATCCCAAGGAACGAGGAGATAGACTTTGAAAATCAACGAATTATAGTCTATACTTTAGTTGAAAACCTAAATCTTTATCCGCCAATTCCACTTAGTTTTGATCAATATTTGCAGAATATGCAGCGTCACACTTTCCGAATGTCCTTGAATGCAAAGATCAAGGAGTATACGCGCACGGCGGAAGCACCATCCACGGGGTTGATTAGAGAATTTGTGCTGGACTTGCCGACCATAGCAATGCCTCGAACTATGCAAAGAGTTTTGGGCAGTGGCACAAGCCGTTTGAATCTGGATGGCACTCAGAAGGTTACCATCTCTGTCAGCAGCACGAAACGTAAGCAGATTCCAATTTATGAGGTCGAAAACCGCAGCACTTTCGATATTAAGATGGAGCAAGAAACGAATCTCAGGTTGTCTGGAACGATTGGCGACAAGATCGAAGTAAATCTCAAATATAACTCAAATCAGGATGAGCAGATTTTTGATCCGAACAATGTAAACATTAAATACACAGGCGATGAAGATGAAGTAGTGCGATCTATTGAAGCAGGCAATATATCACTATCATTGTCAGGAAGCCGTTACATCAGCTATTCAACCAGTTCCCAAGGCTTGTTTGGTGTCACAGGAAAATTCAAATATAAGGATCTTGATCTCACAGTCATAGCATCCAAGGAAGAAGGGCAAAAAAACACGATGAGCTATGTGGGTCAGGCTCAAGCCGATAGCGTTGTATTCCGCAGTAAAGATTATGCTGCCCGTACCATGTACTATCTAACAGATCCGCGGGAGCTATATGAAATCTATGATGAGGATAGCATCGGGAATCTTCCCAGTGGCTGGGTGAACAACGCCATTGTCACCGATCCTGCCGGTTCATGGATTATCAAGAATCCTAACCTTCTCCCTGAGAATGGAACTGTGCGCTTATTCTTGGATGATGCTAATGCAGCAAACAACGTTGCAGCCGCGCCCGGAGATACTATCTTCTTTAGTCCCAATGATTATTACGTTCCTTATTATGATGAGCTTATCGAAGGCACAGATTTTGTAACTGACTATGATGCGGGTTTCATCACGGTACTTCGCAGCTTGGATCGCAGAGCCACATTAGCTGTCATGTATGATCGTCGTGATGGGGTGTCAATCAGATCTACGGATTATGCCAATGAGGGCGTGGATCCTGACAATGAGCTGATCTATCCCTATGTAATCAGACGGCGAAACCAAGAATATAACCCTTCAGATCCGAATAATGTGTGGCATTTGCAGATGCGAAATGTCTATAACATGAACAAGACAAATATCAAAAGTGATGGTTTCAAGCTGGATGTATATACACTAAATGTTGATAATACAAGGAATTACAATCTCCCAGATGACCTCAGCTATGAATCGTTTATCACCTATATGGATTATCTGAGACTGGATAGTACGGGTGATGGACTTATCAATGGAGATGATGCCACGGTAAATCTTTCAACTGGCTTAATCATTTTTCCTTTTATCGAACCTTTCCGCCCTTTGGGTGATGAAGTACTTTATGAGGAAGAAAATGAAAACATTAGTTATCAAGACATTAGCTTCTTCCTGTCCGTGAAAGGCAAGATCGGTAGAGAGTCAATCGACCTCGCCCAAAGTGGCATCCTGCCTGGGAGCGTGCGCGTGCGAGTCAATGGACTTGATCAGCGTGAAAACGTAGACTACATTGTGGATTATGATTTTGGCAGGATTACATTTTTGACCTCAGCAGGGAAAGATCCTGATGCTAGGATTGAGATTGACTATGAGAGTAGAACTCTTTTTGATGTTGCTCGGAAAAGCCTTACTGGGATGCGCGCAGATTGGCAGATAACAGATTATGCCAAATTGGGTGGGACAGTCATTTATAGATCGGAAACAGTATCAGACAAACGACCTCGTATTGGAAATGAAAACATCGAATTGTGGTTGGCTGACATCGATGGCAAGATTGGCTTTAAGCCAGCGTTTGTTACGCGGTGGATAGATGCAATTCCCCTAATCAATACTACAGCCGACAGTGAAATAAACTTATCAGGTGAGATAGCATATACTATCCCAATTATTTATGGTGATTCTGATACCAAGAAAAAAGTATCATACGTGGATGACATGGAGTCTATCGTAGATTCATATCCTCTGGGAGTTACATTTTCCACGTGGATGCAAGGTAGTAAATCTTGGGGTAGTACCTTAGCCAAAGGGACAGCGAATTGGTATAATCCGAAGAACATCCGACGCGAGCAGATTGAGGATCCAACCACTTTGACAGAAAGAGAGCGTAAAGAGACTGCCACAGTACTTGCAATCAGACATTGGCCAAGTAATCTATATATGCCAGGCAGCGGAGTTCAGAGCTGGAGTGGCATCATGAAATACTTAGGAAACCAATTGGACTTCTCCCAAAAGAAATACATTGAACTCCTGATCAAAGTTGACCGTGAAGGCAATGAAGATCTACCGGAGATCATCCTGACAGTGGATTTGGGGGATATCAATGAAGATTTTTACACCGAGTTTGGAGGCCTAAATCGCTTGGATACCGAGGATAAAAATCTGGATGGAGTACTTGTCCTGGACGAGGATGTTGGTTTGGATGGTATCCCGTATGGGGATCCTGGGCACGATCCGTTTGATCTGGCAGATCCAGGAATTGATGCCCTTGGGGACTATCCCAAAATCAATGGTACAGAAGGGAACAGAATCCTTGATACTGAAGATCTCGATGGCAATGGAGTTCTCAACCAACTCGATCGATATTTTAGCTACAGCATCTCACTATCTGACACCACCGGGGCAAATCATGACGGTTGGGTCCTATATAGAATTCCGCTTACAGATCCGGATTATTATACTATAGTAAACAATTCCACAACTGGCGTTAAACCTAGCCTCAACAAAATCTCATATGCCAGAATCACGCTCCAGAGCGATTCTCCGAGCAGAATTTACATTGCTGATGCGTCGATAGTCGGGAATAAGTGGCAGGATTTTTATGTAAGAGATCTTAGTGGCAGAATCCTCAGCGAATCTGAACTAAGCGCTCACAACACGAGCTATCTTACCGGGATAGTAAACAATCAAAAGAACTCAAATCATTATACCTCACCTCCTGGAACTGTATATATGGAAGAACGTAGGGAATCCTTGGAATCTGCACTTTCTCTAAAAGTCAGTAATCTGCAGAGCGACAATCAAGTTATCCTGCAACAGAGTTTGATCGATTCCTATGACTTGCTATCTTACGAAAGCTTGCGCTATTGGGTCTACCCGGAAGTGGATGAGGACTCTGATCTCCAGGAACTTGATGTCTTCTTTAGGATTGGTGCAGATTCGCTAAACTACTATCAGATTACTCAAAGAATTCCCGTAAACCATTATCAAAACAAGATGGATCAGAATCTTTGGAGAGAATTGGAGTATGACCTCCAACAGATCACATCTCTCAAAGAAATGAGTCCTGGCGCAACTTCAGATACTCTGGTGGTGGGGGATACAACCTATTATTTCCGAGGAAGACCTACTCTCACGACCATCCGAGAGCTCTATCTGGGCGTGATCAACCCTCGAACAGAACAGCAAAATGCTCCATTAAATGGCACTGTATATTTCAATGATATGCAAGTAGTAAATCCATATCAAGAAATGGGTGTAGCCCAAAGAGTTAGTGTCAATACCAAATTTGCGGACATTAGTACCTTGGATGTAGAATTTGAATCTAAAACTGAAAACTTCAATCCTACAATACAGAGAGGGAGGACAAACACATACACCAGCACACAAAGTCTGAACATCATTAACAAGGTCTTTATAAATAAGCTCTTCCCCTCACAATGGGGACTGGATATTCCGGTTACACTCAGACGAAATCATACTCAGGGAACTCCTAGATATCGAGCAAATTCTGACCTCTTAATAGCAAGTATTACAGACCCTGAGCAAAAAGAAAGAGAGCGCACCGAGACCTTGACCTACTACGCTGATTTTGGCTATAATATGCGCACTCCTCCCAAAAACAAAATCTTAGAATATACTCTGGGGAAAATCTCTTTATCAGGAAATGTTGAACAACGCTATAGTCACACATCTACTGCAGTCGATACAACTCAGTCCTGGCGAGGAACGATGAGCTATAACCTCAATTTCCCAACTAATTCGGTTAGTTTCCCAATCTGGGGAAATTATCGCATAGGGTTTATGCCGACTGCTTTTTCAAATAGCTTCACGATAAACAACAACCAGCCTCACGGCTGGAACTGGGAACTACGAGATGGAGAATACGGCTGGCAACCCCGTTCCTACAACCAGGCTACCAGAATCTTTACCAGTGATAACAACATTACTTGGCCAATGACTAGTGACGTAAACGTCTCAGCTAGGTTCAATACTAAACGTGACCTGATGCAAAAGAGATATGTCAGTGGAATCAATATTGGAAGACAGACTGAGTATGTACAAGATCTCGGTTTAAACTACAATCCAAACTACTTCCCGCGGGTAGTGAATTTCAGCGGCAGTGTTAGTGCTCGCTATACGGATATGAAACGCAAATACTATGAAACTGTCGATGGTGAACAGGTAGAAGTATTTCAAAGCGACGGCAATGTCAATCGTGGTATCCGAGCAAATGTCTCCCTGATGAATTCCAACATCTTAAGTAATCTCTCTCAAAAGCTCAAAAGCAACAGAGGTGGTCGACAAAACCTAGATGCACCCAAAGCTAATATACCTGATCCCAAAGATAAAATATTGGATGGACTTACAGAAGGTGAGGTCAAAATTTGGGAAATGCAACAGGAAGAGCTTAAAAAGGAACAAGAGCAGGGAAAACCTCAGGATCAAAAGGAGAAAGAAAAATCTCCAGAAATAAAAGAACCCGACGAAGAGGAACCTAAAAAGCTTAAGCAGGATAAACCCGAAAAAGAGATTACAAAAGATGATCTACAGGAGCCCAAGCAGGAGCAGAAAGATACAGATGAATCCCAAGCTGATGATGAAACTCCCGGTAAGACAAATAAACCTCCCAAAGAAAAAGGTCAAGGATTCAGCCCTTTGATTATGGCAGTAGATTACCTTGCCCGAGTTAAAAATATTACTGCCTCTTTCCAAAATTCCTACACCATGAATTACACTCGCAAAACTGATTTACCTGGTTTTGATTTTCAGATTGGCTTACCTCATTCTATGCCTAGAGATTATCTTGATGCCATTGGTGATGACAATACCATTACCCTATCCTCAGGGTTATTCCTAAGCAGGAATTTGGATAGCACCATCAATTTTGCTCATAGCTATAATAGAAGATACGCAGCCGCTAGCCAACAGAATATCACTACTACTTTCCCAGATATCACTATCAGCTTGATGAATTGGGAATCTTGGGTAGGTCTGTCAAAATATCTGCAAGGCGCACGGTTGAATACAGGATTTCAATATACTACTCGTGCTAGTGGAGATATCGATTGGGACAAACCCAAGCAGGAATCCAGCACTATTGCAATGTCCCCGCTCATCGGCTTTACTGGTAATTTCATGAATAAAGTGAATACTAATGTCAGCATATCGGTTTCTCACACTGAAAACATTACTGATATGGATACTTACGATATAGTTAAGACCAGTGATACACAAGCTGTAAATGCTAATATTTCCTATAGCTTCTCTTCTGGGCGCGGCTTTACAATTCCCTTTACCGGCAAGAAGATTCATATTAGCAATCAATTGACTTCATCAATGAGCATTCGCTTCGAGAACAATGAAGACGTTACCAAGGGCAGAGACACGTCTCAAGTTGACCGCTCCACCTCTAGATTTTTATTGACTCCCAGTGCTTCATATCAGTTTAATCGCAACATCAAGGGGGGATTAACTTCTAGTTACGAAGTGAATACTGACAAGAAAAGGGATGATGGCTCCAATATATTTAGCCTGGGTATCTGGGTGGAAGTTAATCTCTAAACCTAACTTATATAAAAGTGTCAATCTTCCAAGATCCAACTGGATCTTGCATACTGTCCAGGAATCCCACTGGATTTACCCTTCGTATTAGGGAAAGAGATTATATATACTCACTATTACCCTCTATCGGGAGGGTTTGCAAGAAAGTATATTTACGTTGATAGACAAAAAGCGCTCATGGTGAGCGCTTTTCATGAGAACGGTTTTCTAGAATTCTACTTGCAATGAAGTGCCAAGAATGTAGTTGAAAGTATCATTATCGTGGAAGCCAGTTGCAAAGTAGGCTGCTACATGAGAAAGATCTGGAATCAATTCATATTCTAAACCAACATTAAGTTCTGTGCCGAGATCAATCAGATAACCGGCAGCGCCAAATGCCTTTATTTTCTCATTGATAGGAGCCTTGAGCCTTCCGACAATGCTGGCAAAGAAATCCTCATTACCATCATATGGAGTATTCCAATAGAGATTGACTCTATCATGGTACTCCCCAATACCGTAGATATACAATCCGTTTTGGTACCAAGGGCTAATAGTAGTAAGGCCATTCTCGGTAGCAACGAGGATGTCTGCACCGATCTCAAAATCATCAAGCATTAAGCCAGTTTTTACCGCAGCACCAAGACCAACATCAGTATCGTCATCCATCTGCAAATCCAAAAATACAGTAGCATCAAAATTTAATTTGTCCATATCCATGCTCATATATGGCATTAAGGTGAGGTTCTCCAAATCGAGAAAGTTGTCTACGCCATAAAAGATATACGCTCCATAAGGGACATCGGTATTCATGCTAGCATGTGCTAAAATGACATTCATATCATCAGAATTATATAGAGCATTCTCCTCAACTTTCATCCAGGCTAATTCGGTTGATAGATTGTTGTTAATATCTTTGTGGAAGATCACACCTGAGAAATAATCATCCATCACCAACCCCATCTTATCTTTCCAATAGAGCTGTCCAATGCTTACATCTGCATCTAATAGTTCAATATACGGCTTCACAAACAACTCTCTAATATTGATGTTAGCACCAGTGTTGATGCCACCACCGCCATTTCCCCAGGTAATATCGCCAATTTCTGCAGCAATACGGAACTTTAGGTACTTATGGAATTGAGAATCAAAACCGATGTTGAAGCGATTGTCCACCCAACCGCCGTCATCTTCAAATTCATCATTTGCAACCACAGCGCGGAAACGAATTGCACCGCTGATGTCATACTCTAGTGCTGAAAGCCCTATCATCATGAGCATAAGGATAAGGATAAGAATTACCTTTTTCACTTTTAGTTCTCCTTTTTTATTTTGGAAATTAGCCGTTTATAGCTTTTAACTAATGTATTATCAGATATCTATCAGATTTAGCTTCAACTCTTTTTGTATTACTTTAATATTCTTAGCAAGATTATCGTTGATAGGAACGCCTTCTTTTCTCACTCTTTGTTCATTTTCCCATTCCTTTTCTCCAGCGACCCAGATGCGGTCACGTCCGGGGAGCAGGTCAGAGCTTTGCAATTGCTTGCAGATATCGGTTGTTATCTTCTTGAAATTCTCAATTTCAGTAAAGAAATCAATATTGATCGCCATAAAGAAATGTCCAAGTCGATAAGGGGATGGCTGTCCTTGTTCATCTCTTCCCCAAAGACCATTCAGATAGCTACCATTTTGAAGCGCTGCACAAAGGATTTCTACCATAGTACCCAGACCATAGCCTTTGTGACTACCCGTGAGCTCATCTATCCCGCCTAAAGGTAATAGACATGCAGTTTGCTCCACGAGGTCGTCCAATAATTTTTTGGTCTCTGTTTGCGGCTCACCTTTGCGATTGATTGCCCAATATGGAGGAGTATCTTTTCCTTCTCGTGCATATTGTTCTATCTTTCCTCTTTGTGAGATTGATGTAGCTGCGTCATAGATAAAGGGGAAGTCGAGATTAGTGGGTGCGCCAAAGCAAATTGGATTTGTTCCCAAAAGAGGTGAAACTCCATTGGTTGGGCAGGTGGAGGGGCGTGCGTTAGTGAATATTAAGCCGATCATATCAGCTTTAGTTGCTAGATCTGCATAGTAACCACAGATTCCAAAATGAGTGCTATTTCGAACTGCCACACTTCCCATACCATATATCTTTGCCTTGTCGATGGCGGTTTGCATGGCTTTGTGTGCGATCACATGTCCCATGCCATGATTACCGTCCCAAACAGCTGTAGCATAGCGATCCCGCAGGATATCGATCTTGGTTTCTGCATTTTGAATGCCCAATTTGATGCGGTCATAATACATTTTCAACCGTCCGATGCCATGAGATTCGATTCCTCTTAAATCACTTGCTAAAAGAATATTGGCGCAGATTTCAGCATCTTCATTGGGAACACCCAGGTGAATAAATACTTCTTTCATAAAATTATGTAGGGTAGAGATAGGGAGGTAGATCACTGCTTAAACTCCTTGTCAAAAATTACAGCGTTGAGTGGGGGAAAACCATTGAAACAGATTGATGAATAGCTCCGGGTATATGCACCTGTGCTGAAAATATAGACTCTGTCACCAATCTGGGTAGATTCTGGCATATGGTACTTGTAGTTTTCATAGAGAATATCCATACTATCACAGGTAGGACCTGCCAAGATGATCTCATCTGCTAAGCCTTCCCGCTCGAAATAGATAGGAAACTTGATGGATTCATCGATCGTTTCGATCAAGCCTCCAAATTTTCCGATATCCAAAAATACCCATTGATAGATATTATTCTTGGATTTTCGGCTGATATTTACTACTTCGGTGATAATAATTCCAGCATCTGCGACCAAAAATCTGCCTGGCTCCAAGATTATTCGTGGGATTTTTTCACCAAAGTCTTCTTCGATAAAGCGCATGATCTCTTGGGCATATTCTCTAATTGTAAAGGTTGGATCCACATAGCTGGCTGGGAAGCCTCCGCCTAAATTGATCATCTCAAGCTCGACACCATCTTCTGCTACAGCGTCGAAGAGATATTTGCAGCGAGCGATAGCGTCGTCCCACTGTCCAATGTCGCGTTGCTGAGAACCGACATGAAAGGATAGACCATATGGCTTCAATCCCAGATCTCGAGCTTCCAGGATCAGATAGTAGATTATATCTGCATGAGCGCCAAATTTTCGGGAAAGAGGCCAATCTGCTCCCATACCTTCTGTTAAAAGCCGAAAGAAGACCTTCGCCTCCGGTGCCGCTTCAGCAATATTTATCAGATCGGTGCTGCTATCTGTGACAAAGAGACGGACTCCTTTTTCGTAAAAATAGGCTATATCACTCTTTTTTTTGATGGTATTGCCCAAGCTTAGTTTCTTTGGATCTGCTCCCAGGCTCAGGAGGAGATCCAGCTCATATCGGGATGCAACATCAAAGTGAGATCCTTTGGATATCAAAAGCGAAAGGATTTCGGGCATAGGGTTTGCCTTGACCGCATAATAGATATCCGCTATAGGAAAGCTTGAACTTAACTCGTCAAACTTATGACGAATGAGGTCTTTATCCATTACCAAAAGTGGGGTTGGCATATCTTTGGTAAATTCTTTTATTTGTGCAAAGCGAGCGGGATCAATATAACGCTCTAAATTAAAATGGTAGGGTTCTTTGTACATGTCACATCCTCAAGTAAGTTTAGTTTAGTCAATATAATCTATTCTGCTTTTTGTGTCAAATGAATATCTGTGCTATATACTAAGCTGATGATTTTATAACTTATGGAAGCTTTCTGTGCTTTATGCTTGACCAAATAAGCATAGTTTGCAGTGCTTGATTCATGAAGAAGATCATACATGTGGATATGGATGCTTTTTTTGCTGCGATAGAGATTCGGGAAGATCCATCTCTAAAGGGCAAGTGTGTGATTGTCGGAGGCTCCCCCAAAAGTAGAGGCGTAGTATCCACATGTTCCTATGAAGCAAGAAAATATGGCGTCCACAGTGGCATGTCCTCCTTCCAAGCGTGGAAACTTTGTCCCCAAGCCGTATTTGTCCACAGCAATTTTCAGCTCTACAAAGAAGTCTCGCAAACGATTAGGGATGTCTTTTATCAGGTCACAGACCTAGTAGAACCAGTGAGCTTGGATGAAGCTTATTTGGATGTGACAGAAAACAACTTTGATGAACCTGATGCAGTTAAAATCGCTAAGTGGATCAAAGAGGAGATTTTCAAAAAAACTTCTCTTACTTGCTCGGCTGGTGTGTCATATAACAAATTTTTGGCAAAGATTGGCTCAGACATGGATAAACCAGATGGGCTCACTGTGATCAATCCAGATAATGCTCAGGAAATTCTTTTTGCTTTGCCCATCGGAAAATTCCATGGAATAGGTAAAGTTACTGCTGCCCGTATGAAAAAGATGGGTATCAATAATGGTAAAGATCTATATCAGAGAAATCTAAACGAATTGGTACGCGTTTTTGGTAAAGCTGGATTTTTTTATTACCATGTAGTTCGGGGAGTGGATAATCGCGAAATAATCACATCCTGGGATCCTAAATCAATTAGCTGCGAAAATACTTTCTCCGAGGATATTGGAGATTTTGATGAGCTGCTCGCCAGATTGCGGAAGCTCGCAGATCGACTGGCGGGCAGAATGGCAACTAAAAGATTAATAGGACAAAATCTGGTACTGAAAATTAAATACGATAATTTTGAGCTAATCACACGGAGCATGCCTCTGCCAATCATGACAAATGAACGAGAAATACTCTACCAAAATGGCGAACAGCTATTTATCTCAAATTGGGATCCAAATAGGAAAGTGAGGTTACTGGGACTCGGAGTGGGAAAGCTGCATTACGATGACAAGGAAGAACAAATCTTACTTGATTTGTAAGACTCAGGAAAGTAAACAAAGATTAATATGTGAATCTTTCAATATGCTCTCAAATTTATCGATAATGCTGTTCTAAATGCTTGCAAAAGAAGGGTTCTTGATGCCTCCCCCGTTTCTCTCCCATTTGAGAAGTGAGCAAGAAACGAGAAAATAAGGAGTTACAGCCTTGTGAAGTACATTCTGGAAGAGAATGTCCAATAGTTTTCAAAAGCAAGTGATCATGGACAGTTGAGGAAGAAATCTCTGATCATTTCTCTGATTTCATCAGCGCTCTGAGCGTGATTGATCTTTGCCCGTAAATCCTTGCTGCCGGGCATAGATTTGATATAGTTACAGAGTTGAGAACGCATCTCACGCACCACGACATATTCATCCTTTGTCATCAAGGCATAGTCCAAGTGTTTGAGTGCGACCTCAAGAATTTGTGCTTTTGTAATCGGGGAATAGCTTCCCTTTTCAAAGAATTCCTTGATCTGCTTGAATAACCATGGTCTTCCGAGGGCTCCCCTACCGATCATGATTGCGTCACAGTTTGTTTCTTTGAGCATTTTTTGTGCTTTTTCTGGACTGTCAACATCACCATTTCCGATGAGTGGTATTGAAATGACCTCTTTAAGGATGCGAATATGCTCCCAATTGCTATGTCCAGAAAACATCTGTTTTTGGAAACGGGGATGCAGGCAAAGGATGTCTGCCCCTGCATCTTGCATCATTAGCCCAAAATCACGGTAGTTTTGATTTTGAGCATCCCAACCACTGCGAAATTTAACGGAAAGACGCATAGTGCCAGCTAAAGCCTTTTTTACTTCACGCACAATATCGGCTGCTTTATGGGGGGTCTTCATAAGTGCCGAGCCCGCACCGCGTTTCACTACCTTTTTGGCGGGGCAGCCCATGTTTATATCCAGAAAATCTGGCTGGAATGGGATGAGCGACTCAGCAGCTTTTGCCATCACATAAGGATCCGATCCAAAAATCTGCACCCCATAAGGGCGCTCGTAATCAGAAAAGAGCACGTAGCTAAGGGTCTTACTATGATTTCGGATCAAGCCATCAGCACTCACCATCTCACTAACGAGGTAGTCAGCTTGCCAATCCTTGCACAGTCTGCGAAAGGCTTGATCAGTATATCCAGCCAAGGGTGCTAAATATAGAGGAATCTTAGTCATAGTGATAAATGCTCTTGATCTCCATGATGTCAGGATGGTCGATTTGTGCTGGTTTCATAAATTGATGAGCATAAGTCAAATATAAACCACTATCCATGAAGAAATCAACCAGATTCCCGTCAAGATGTCCAGATTTAACCATATTTGCCATTATATGCAGAGATTCTGAGAGACTTTGCGGGCTTTTGTAGGGGCGATCGGAAGATGTGAGGGCTTCAAAAATATCCGCTATCGCAATTATTCGTGATTGCAGAGGAAGATCATGTTCATTCAATCCTCTGGGATAACCTTTCCCGTCGAGAGCTTCATGGTGAGTAGCGGCATAATATGGCACGTTCTTGTATTTTTTGGGGAAGCTGAGTTGAGAAAGCATTTCCCAGGTGATCGAAGCATGATCTCGCATAGTCTTAATTTCTTCAGGATTTAGAGTTCCTTTGCGAATACTGAGATTTTGGACGTCGGAATCATCTATGATATAGTAATCCATATCATTATAGTGGACATTGATCGAAGCGATTTCATGAATTCTGGCTATATCTTCATCGCTAACACATTCTGTCCCGATATTTAAAGCTTGTATGAAGGAAGCAGATTGATCCAGGTAGACGAAAGGCTGCTCTTGCATCGGGGAGGGGAAATGCTTTTGGCAAAACTCATTGAATCCATCTTTGCCCAATTTTTGTTTGATATAGAGGAGAAATGTTTTCACAGTTGTGATGCGTTGCATGATGATCTCAATTCCATCTATAGTACGTTCTAGTTTTGTGCTTTTGTCCATGACAAATTCGGGAGTAATAATCTTGCCCACATCGTGCATCCACCCAGCCATCGAAATTTCTTTGAGTTCATCTTCAGAAAATTGCACGTCAGCAAAGACACCTTCTGATTCCTGATTGATGCGTTCTGTCATCATTTCCGTCAATCTAGCCACTCTGGTTATATGAGCTGAACTATATTTGCTTTTGCGTTCTATCGCTCCCGCAATGGAGCGCATAAATTCCAGTAAAAGTTCTTCCAGATTACTGATCAATCGTCGGTTTGAGAGAGCGATAGCTGCTTGCGAAGCAAGAGATGAAAGCATAGCTTTGTGTTCCGGGTTAAAGCTGGTGACCTGCCCGTCTTCATCGAGAGGATTGATAAATTGGATCACACCCAAGACAGTATCTTCATGATCTTTTAGGGGAATGGTGAGCATTGCCTTACAACGATAATTTGTGCTTTTGTCAAAGTTTATGGTGCCACTGATATCATAACCTTTAGCTTGATATACATCATCAAAAAACAAACTATGTTTTGTGTGGTAAACAGCAGAAACAATATGGGACAGTTTTGGCTTGCCATCTTCTTCATAAAGAGGGATCGGCGGCCAATCAACTTTCCCGTGTGAACCGCCCTGGCGCATGTTTAGGGTGGCATTAAAGATTATTTCAAATTCCAAAGCGGTGGCATCTTCATTAACTTTGTAAATTGTGGCACCGTCGGATTTGGTAAAGGCAATTCCCTCCTCTAGGATCATATCAAAGATCTTGTCCAGATCCTTTTCGCTAGAGAGGGATTCTCCGATCTTGGTGAGCTGCTGAATATGTTTGAGCTGGTCTTCAGCCATCATAGAAATCATGTTGATCACTTCATTGAGAGTTCGATTTACTCGGAGATTGTGGCTAAATTCATATTGCATATCAGCACCTTAGATTCGTTCAAAGAGCATGAAATGTGGATTAAAACCCTGGCGTTTTTGGACTTCTTCAAACCATGTGACAATGTGCTCATCTAAGTTTGGATGCATCTGGATAGGATCATCCTGCAGAGAAGTAAAGTTGGAATTTTGCAAGAACTCTTCAAGAATCCAATTTGCATATTCTTCATGATCAGTCGAGATTTGTACTTGAGCTCCGTGTTTGAGGACTTCAGCAAGTGCATCCAAAAAGTCCTGTTGGATTAAACGTCTTCGATGATGGCGGCGTTTGGGCCAAGGGTCTGGGTGCTGGATAAACACGCCGGATATGCTCGCTTTCGTGAACCATGAAGCTATGCGCGCATCCACAAATCTCTGAATCAAGCGCACATTTTGGTTTTTTTCAACATTTAACTTGCGCAGACAGTTACGGATCCGCTTTTCGCTCATTTCAAATCCGATAAAATTCCATTCAGGATGGCTAATGGGATAGCGGGAGATAAATTCTCCTTTGCCGGATCCAATCTCCAAATAAAGATCATGATTATTATCAAAAATATCATTTAATAGAGCATCTTCCGCAGGCTCTATAACAAAGAAATCTCTGTCATTGATCATCTTCAGAACTATCTCCTTTGCGAAGTTGGTTGAGCTCTATACGCAAGACCAATAGATCTGCCAAGGACATTGCAAAACCAATAAATATGTAGAGAATAAGACCATACATTAGGACAGGATTCCAAAAATCATCCGGTAAAGGAATAGAAATCATCGCATAAATGGCATAAAGATATAATCCAAAACAAATGGCTCCTGCAATCCCCAAGAACAGAGTCCGCAAGCGAATGAGGGACTTGAGATAGAATAGATAGCGGATCATGATTACACTCAATAAACCATAAATGAGGTTCAAGAGCAGGAGAGGAAAGATGCTGATCGGAGCGTTTAGAGCATTGTACAGTGGGATAGCAAAGATCAATGCTATAAAAGCGGCCACATAATAACTGTATTTACTCATAAGATATCTAATCATCAAGGTCATAATACCCATAAAGATACCTATAAAGATACCAATCTGCATCAAAGTTACCCCTGTGTGAGAGGGATCTTCCTTTTGCAAGATACCGCTGATTAATGCTCCCAGGATCGGGAAGGACACAATCAAGATGTGTTGAAACCTAAATCTGTTCATTGTTCCTCAATAATATCAAAGTATTTATACAATCTAAAGAGCTGTCTTGGGATAATTTTCATTGACGACATCTCTTATGTTACAAACTTATCTCACAGTTACAAGATGTCAATGAGAATCACAAGGAAACGGAGTAAGCCATGTTAAGCAAACTAAAAAACCTACGTAACAAACTAAGCAAATCCAAGTCCGGATTTATAGATAAAATATCCGAAGTAATCAGGGGTCGTGGAGTTGTTGATGAAGAACTTTTTGATGAGATTGAAGAGATAATGATCAAAAACGATACTGGTGCAGAAATGGCTGCCCATATCATGGACAAGCTCAGAGAGGAAATTCGAGCCGATAAAATCTCAGATCCCGAAGTGGTGCAGATTTACTTGATGGACATCTTGCAAAACATTCTTTTCAAAGACGTTGAGGATGAGAAAGACTTCTTTGATATCCCTGACATTAAGCCTTTTGTGATAGTATTTGTGGGTGTGAATGGCACTGGCAAAACTACCACTATAGGGAAAGTAGCAAATCGCTTTGCCCAAGCAGGCAAGAAAGTATTGATCGTGGCAGGTGATACTTTTCGAGCAGCCGCCATCGATCAAGTGGCAATCTGGGCAGAAAGGGCTGGAGTGCAGATCATGCGATCCGAACCTGATCGAGATCCTGCCGCGGTTATCTATGATGGCGTGGCATCAGCAGTAGCTAAAGCATATGACGTTGTTCTCATCGATACAGCCGGAAGACAACACACCAAAGAACGGCTCATGAAAGAGCTCTCTAAGATAGATCGCAGCATCAAAAAAGCCTGTCCAGATGCTCCTCATGAGACAATCCTTGTGGTGGATAGCACAACTGGTCAGAATGCGATCTCACAAGCCAAACACTTTGACGAAGCTATCAAGCTTACGGGTATTGCATTAACAAAGTTTGATGGCACTGCCAAGGGGGGAATCATCTTTAATTTGAAACAAAATCTGAAGATACCGGTGCGGCTATTGGGCGTTGGAGAAGGAATCGATGACATAGAAAATTTCGATACGGTACGCTTTGTAAAAGCCTTTTTCGACAGAGGCGAGGATAGCGATAGATAGATGGAACTTGTCCGGGCAACCGATCTGGCAAAGAAGCTTCTGGATATTTTATCTACAGAACAAGCTGCTAGTACGATCCTGATCTTCGAACGGCAAATCCTGGAAGATATCTATAGAGACCTTCTAATTGATGTGCCGCAAGGATTCAATGGACTCTTTGCTCGGATGCAATACTATCACGATCTAAATCCCTGCCCGGAAAACATAGTAGATCAATTAAATAAACTTCGCATGATCGCAAACAAAGCCGCTCATTCGGATAGTGCAGATATCAGCATGACAGAAGCCCAATCCGGAGCACTATGTATTTATCATTTCTTGCAAGAAATATGTGAAGGTTTCGCCCTACCCGAGCTCGCTACCATGCTGAAAGATGCCCAACCTTTTGCTGAGAAGCCCAAGACCAAAAAACGCAGCTTTGCTTGTGTGCTCAAAAGCTGGCAGCCGTATATGATTAGCGGACGTATCAGCGGATTGGAACTGGAAGCAGTGACAGAAGAAGGAGTCGGGGTCAACATCCTGCTGCGAGACGATTTCCGTAATCTTGGAAAAGCAAAATATAGCACTCTTATGCCGAGTCTCTGGCGTTATGCGAATTTGAATTGTCACTATCTTAGTGAAGTAGCTGGCAAAGAAAACTACTATATAGACAATCCAAGGAGCTTGGTCGTTTTAGAGCCTGACTTCTTGGTTGATGCTTCATCAGTAGCTGAATGTATGGCAGATGGTGGCTCATATCCGGAATTGTATATCCTCAGTATGATGTTTAAAGAAGTATCATCGGAAAAGATGCTATTGGGCAAGATCGTAAATAACATATTTGATGAAGTTATTCATCAACCCAGACAAGAATTTTTGGATCTTTTTAAACAAGCAATGCGCTCTATGGCGATCCCCATGACTGCTCTTGGGTCAGCGGCGGTAGCACGGATCTATCATGAAGTAGAAAAAGTACATCAACCCGTGATCAGGGATTACTGTGCCGGAATACGAGACTTTGACCTTTTATTGGAACCTAGTTTTCTCTGTCCTGAATACGGTCTACAAGGCAGACTTGATCTTTTGTACTATCATAGAGGGAAGTTTAGCATCTGCGAGCTTAAAAGCGGGAAACCCCATCCCCACGATGTTTGGCCGTCTCAACGCTATCAGGTAGTGGCATACAACATGATCATTCGCAATGCGTATGGCAATACCAAGCTTGGCACCAGTAGCATCTTGTATTCCGGTGAATCCCAAAAACCACTGCGGAATGTGGCAAATATGCCACTTCTGGAGCAGAATCTCATGCACTGCCGAAACCGCATTGTGGGCATTATGCACCTTTTGAGTGAAAATCCTAATATCTTCTTTGATTGGCTTATTAAACAAAGCGGGGATCGCTATAGTGGCTATAGCCGTGTTACATTTGAACGGTTTAAAAAGCTTTTTAAGGGGATTGAAGGATATGAATATCAATGGTTCTGTGAAGAAATAAAACGAGCAGTGAGAGAGATTTGGCATGTCAAACTTGGTGCCGATTCATCTAATGATAGTCTGGGGCATAATGCTTTGTGGCGAAGATCGAGAGCAGAGAAAGAAGGGAAGATAATCACGGATCTTGGGATAGTTTCTCACAATCAAAATGAGATTTTGCTCAAGCCAAATTCAGATAGCTCAAGCACAGATTTCCGACAAGGAGATGTTATACTCTTTTATCAGCAGGATCGAAAGATAGAGCATCAGGAAGTAATGCGGGGCATGATTTTGGATATTCAACCCGATAGTATATATATCCTACTTCGAGGGGAAATACATCGGGCATTCCCCAAAAATGCACTTTGGGCTTTGGAACATGACCTCATAGAAAGCTTTATCTATGCACCTTTTAGTTCTTTGGTATCTTTCCTGGAGATGGACAAAGAGCGCAGGAAGCTCTTCTTTGGTTTGCGCGAACCCCAAAAAGATCCAGTCGATTGTGAGCCAGAAGATGAAAAAGAAAAGGTCCTGTGCCATATGCGTGCTGCTAAAGAGTTGTATCTCATACAAGGTCCTCCTGGAACCGGGAAAACATCTGGATTGATCGGAAACTATGTGGAGAACCTGTTTGTCAATTCAGATCGCAAGCTACTTATCCTTAGCTTTACAAACAGAGCTGTCGATGAGATTTGCCTCTGTTTAAGATCACGCAAAATTCCTTTTCTGCGTACGGGTAATTCACAGATCATCAAAGATGAACTGCTCTCAGTAAAGATCCAAGATATGCGCTATCATGAGATAGAGAGCTTATTGAAGATGAACAGGATCTTTGTGGCGACTGTGCAAAGCGCTATCAGTTGGCATAAAGATCTCAAGTGCTTTTGTGAACTAGATGAGATGATAGTGGACGAAGCGTCACAGATCCTGGAAAGCTCCATATTGCCTTTGATGGACCTTGCTCCAAAGTGTATTTTCATTGGAGATCAGAATCAGCTTCCCCCAATTACAGTGCAAAGTTCGTTTGATTTTTCTTTCAATGACAGCCCGTTGGACGGTCTATGCTATGATGCTATTAATCAATCCCTCATGGAAAGATTGTTCCGTGTTTACACAAATAATGGGTGGAATTCCCACTTCTATATGCTTAAGGGACATTTCCGCATGCATAAAGAGATAGCGAAGTTAGTATCTCCTTATTACTCTAATCTGCTCAAGGAGATGCTTCCTCGTCAACAACAGCCTTTGCCAGAGTATCCCATTCCGCTTTATCTGCAAAAACGTCTCACTTGGGTGGATTGCCCTCCGACAGAAAAAGACTATTTGGATGAAAAGCAAATTATGGCAGTAAAGCAGATTGTTCGCAGGCTTTGTGAATCCGGCGCTGTGCAAGATCCGTCGACACAGATTGGGATTGTTGCTCCCTATCGCGTTATGATCCATGCTCTTCGCTCTGAGCTTCCTGAGATTGCAATCGATACCGTTGAACGTTTCCAAGGCTCGGAAAGAGATGTGATCATCCTCTGCTTTCCCTTGCGGAATGTATCATCACTTAAAAGCATGCAGACTTTGGATAGCGAGGGCAAAGTGGATCGCAAACTAGTCGTAGCTCTCAGCCGAGCTCGTGAACGAGTGATCATTCTCGCAAATAGCGACATATGTAGGCAATCTTTACACTATAACAAGCTATATACCCAAATCTCCAACATGGGTGCTATAGCGAAGATACATGAAATTCTAGACTAAGGAGTATACCATGCCAAATCAAAACCCACCTCAAAAACAACTAAATATCAAACTCGACGAGAAAGTAGGCGAAGGCGTCTATGCAAATTTCTTTATGATAACAAACTCTCCTTCAGAGTTTATCATGGACTGTGGCAGGATCTTACCAGGTCTTCCCGATGCAAGAATATATTCCAGAGTGGTCATGACACCTAGTCATGCTAAGCAGCTCTTACAACTCTTGCAAAAAAATATGGACGCTTATGAAAAGCAATTTGGTGAAGTGAAAGTACTGGGGCAAAGCGAGAACAAAGCAGTCGGTTTCAAGACTCATCAAAGCTAAGATCAGCAATTAAAGACAACCCTGGCAAAGTTACAATATAGATTGCGACTCGATCTTAGATGCCTACAGAGCTACTTAGTATGAAATGCATACAGCAAAAAAGGTCTTGACGGATAGCGGCTGATCAGACTTTTGGATTAAATACAGCCATTTTAAGTTAAAATTAATAAGAAAGGGAGCAAAAGCCAATGAAGAAATTTTCCTGGCGTGGTCTTTCAATAATCATATTCATATGTGTAACTTTATTTTATCTGGCTCCTTTGGCAATTCCGAATCTGCCTAGGTGGTGGTCATCTCATGTGCTGAAGCTTGGGCTTGATATCAAAGGTGGTATGCAGATCCTCTTGGAAGTAGATACTTCTGAGCTTTCTACTGCAGATGCCCGCGGCGCAGTTGACCAAAACATCAAGATAATACGTGAACGTATTGACCAATATGGAGTTGCCGAGCCTTCCATTCAGAAGCTCGGAGAAAATCGAATCATGGTTCAATTACCCGGAGTTAGCGACTATCAGGCAGCTGAGAACTTGATAAAGCAAACAGCTATGCTGGAATTCAAAGTTGTGGCAACTCAAGAGGAAGCTCAGCGGGTCATTGATACTATTGATGCAAATATTAAAGCCAATTTGGATAAATTCCCTGCCCTCAAAGAACTGGCTGATAAGGATCGTGAGATCATTGGAGCAGACAGCTCAGGAGTTGATACAGAGTCAAGTGTCTTTAGCAGTCTAATTCGTCCCTCCCAAGATGGCTTTGTAGTTCAGTATGACACGATCCGTCTAGTTCAAGATCTTCTTGCCAATCCTGAATTTATGCAGATGGTCCCTGCAGGATGGGAGCTTGCTTTGGAGCGCATCAATGCCGAGAACCCTCGCTCTGACCGCCCAATTCATGTTTTATCTTCTGCTGTAGAGCTCTCGGGCGCGGATATTGCAAGAGCTCGAGTCGAATATGGCTCAGCTACTTCGACAGATCCTCGAATTGCGAACAAACCCTATGTCTCTATCGAGATGAAGAGGGAAGGAGCTCGCAAGTTTGAACGAGTCACTGCTGATAATGTGGGGAAACGCCTTGCTATCGTATTGGATGGAGTTGTATATTCTGCTCCAAATATCCAGGAGCGCATAGGTGGCGGAAGAGCTCAGATTACAGGAAGATTTACTACTTCAGAAGCCAACGAACTTGCTATCGTATTAAACACGGGCAGTCTTATCGCTCCCATCAAACCAGTTTCCACCTCGATAATCGGTGCGACCTTGGGTTCGGACAGCATTCGTAGCGGGTCGACTGCTGGCTTGATTGGTTTAGCTGTAGTGATGGTGTTCATGTTAATATACTATAAACTTTCTGGCTTGATTACAGATCTGGCTTTGATTTTCAATGTCGGTTTTATTTTGGCGATGCTCACTGCTTTTGGTGGCACACTAACTCTACCCGGAATTGCTGGTATTATCCTAACCATTGGTATGGCAGTTGATGCAAATGTGCTAGTATTTGAAAGAATCCGAGAAGAGCTTGATCACGGCAAGACACCTCGTTCTGCTGTTGATGCAGGATACAAGCGCGCCACTATCACGGTGTGGGATGCCAATATCACCACCCTGATTGCCGCAGCAGTATTGTATCAGTTTGGCACTGGTCCTATTCGCGGATTTGCCATTACTCTCACCATAGGAATTATCGGTTCTATGTTCTGTGCTTTGGTATTTGTTCGTTCGATTTTTGAGAACTATATCGTGACCGGAACCAAAAAGACTTTGAGCATATAGGAGAGAAAGATGAGATTATTAAATAATACGAATATCCCCTTTGTAAATTATCGCAAGATTGCCTATATGATATCTCTGATTCTCATAGTTGCCGGTCTGATTGGTCTCTTTGTTCGTGGTCTGAATTGGAGCATTGATTTCACCAGTGGTGTAGCAGCCAAAGTAAATCTTTCTCCATTGGATAGTTCAGTTGAGCCTGTTCAAATCGATGAACTTCGTAATGTTCTTAAGAATAATGGCTATCCTGAGGCAGAGATTCAGCATGTAGGTCCCATACAGGATGCCAGTTTCATGATAAAGGTCAAAAGCGAAAGTTCTACTGCCGAGGTTTCCGGAGAAACCAAAAATGAGATTCTTGGAATTATTATAGAAAACTTCCCCAAGCATGTAGAAGGAAGGGATATCAATAAAGACGTCATAGAAGAGATATATGAAGTCGGTCCAAAAGTAGGTAGTGAGTTGCGCACAAATGCGATCCTTGCTGTAGTCATAGCTTTGATACTAATGATCATCTACATTTGGTTCCGTTTTGAACTGATCTTTGGTTTGATGGCGATCGTAGCTTTGGCTCATGATGTCATCATCATCGTGGGAATTTTTGCTCTCACGGGCAAGGAGATCACTATCCAAATTATTGCTGCTCTTCTCACAATCGTTGGATACAGCATCAATGATACCATCGTGATCTTTGACCGTATCCGTGAAGACCTCAAGATCCGTCGTAAAGAACCTCTGGATGAGGTGATCAATTTCTCTGTCAATGAGACTTTATCACGCACGATTATCACTTCTGGAACTACCTTTATTACTGCTTTATCACTCTATTTATTTGGAGGGACTGTGCTTCATGACTTCGCCTTCGCTATCTGCCTTGGTGTGATCTTCGGCACCTATTCCTCGATATACATCGCTAGCAGTTTGGTGATTGATGTCACCCATGCTACCAAGAATGAGAAAAAAGCGGCTCAAAAACTAAGTAGAAGAAAATAATCATAATACAATATTGGCAAGAGACCCGGAGCTTAGCATGGTTCCGGGTTTTTCTTTGCAAATCTTTTTGATTGACATTATAGCCTTTTGTCGGAAAATAGTGAAACTTGAATTCAGGGGAGGATAGGATGAGATCAGTCAAGCTGCTAAAGGATTTGGATTGTGAGATATTGGCAGTCAATCAAGGTGAAGCTTACACATATCATTTGTCCTCATTTATTTCACACAGTATCCGGTGAATGACTGGAAATCCTTGACGGAAAATGGAGCTATAAATCTTAAGTTAACATAAGATGAATAGAAAGAGAATCATAATCCTGATCCTAATACTCATGATTGCCATGCTGTCTGCTGAAGACGGCATACGGGAGTCAATCCCTGAGATTATGGAGGAACAAGCTAATCCCTTTGATCCTGCTTCATTTGCAGACAGCTTGGATGTTGCAATGGATGCAACCGGGAATCTGGATTCTCTATTTTATTCAGCAGATAGCATCCGGGCATATTATACTGACGAGCAGATCTGGTTATTTGGCAACACAGTTATTGATTATGGCAGATCCCAGATTCAAGCAGATTCTTTATATCTGGATCTGAAGGAAGAACAAGCCACCACTTTTGGTGTTACTCTCATGCAGGATGATGGGCAACTCTTGATAGGAGAAAATGTCCGTTTTGACATACGCAGTCAGACTGGATATCTGAATCAAGCACAAAGCTATATTGAAAATGGATACTACTCTGGAGATGAGATCCGCAAGGTAGGTTCCTCGGTTTATGATATCGATGATGGGAGCTTTACCACCTGCGATTTGGAAAATCCCAGTTATTGGTTCCTGGCAAGACAATTGCGCATCTATCAACGTGACAAGGTCGTAGGAAAGCATGTACTCGCATATGTAAATCACATGCCGATCTTTTATTTCCCTTTTATTGCCATAAGCATCAAGCAGGGTCGACAACCGGGTTTCTTGTTGCCTGAGCCAGGCTACAACAATGTGGATGGCAAATACATCCGGGATCTTGCTATCTACTATCCTTATAAGGAATATGCTGATTTTATTGTGGGGATGGATCTCATGGAAAAAACGGGATGGAAGGCAAAGTTTTCCTCTAGCTACATAAAGCGTTACCTATATACTGGGTCTTTCGATGCAAGTTACCAAAAAAATATTAATAGTGCTGGAACTCAGTACGATTGGTCGCTTAGAGCAAATCATCACCACGATCTTCCAGAAAAGTCTGCTCTGGATGTATCCTTGGATTTTATCAGCAACAAACGCATTTGGGAAGGAAGTGACCTTGTGGACGAATCTCTTGCACAGAGGTTAAGCTCCAGTATCTCATATCGCAAACCTATATGGAATACATATTTTAATGCTGGAGCAGTTTACAACCAGGATTTGGTGAATGATATCGCCAATATAAGCCTACCTTCTATTAGTTGGAATATCTCCAGCCGACCTGTGTATGAGCTCTTTGCAGCGCCGCCCACTGTCTGGTATTCGGGCTTGAGTTACTACTATAATTTCCGTCTTGATCACACCGGTTTTTTGAACACATCAGATCCCTCTACGATGGATTACATTTGGGCAAACACACCGGATCCAGATAATCCGGATAAATATCTGGTGGAACACCATGCTGGTCTGCGTCAATCAATGGGATTATCAAATAGTTACAACTATCATGGGTGGCTGAATATCCGACAAAGCATAGACTACAACGAGGTTTGGTTTGATAGAGATCGTGAAGACAAGAAATGGGTGAGAGGCAATGACTATTCTGCTTCTCTAAATAGCAGCTTCAACATTTACGGTTTAAAAACTTTTGCTAAAGCTCCAGTTTCTGCAATTCGCCATACTATGACTCCATCTGTCAATCTCACTTATATCCCAGATCATTCCGATAATAGCCGCTTCTATTCATTTGGCGGAGTATCTCTTCGGCAAAATCAAGAACAGGCAAATCTAAGCTTTGGACTTTCACAAAAATGGCAAGTGAAGCTCGGACGCGGTGCCAATGAACGCAAGATTAACGATCTTTTTACTTGGGATTCGCATATATCTGCGAATCTGAAGAAGGATGACAAGCCTTTTGGTAATCTCACTCATAGTTTTGCCTTCCGTCCGGGATCTTTCAAATTAGGTTCCATTGAAAATAATGGTTGGAAGCTGGATGGACTCACCATGAGCTATAATAATCGACTCAGCTTCGTTCAAGATATTTATGCGATTAGCACCTCCAGCCTGGCTGTGCAGAACCAATATTTTTCGCAGACGATTACTTTCAGCGGCAATGCTCCATATTCAGATTACTTCCCTCAACCAAAGAATCGCACATTTTCTGCCTTTGGAAGTGAGCCAGACAATCCGCAGACCAAGACCTCAAGTGAATCTTGGAATCTGGGAATAACCCATGATCTTTTTGCTCCCAAAAGTCTCTTAAATAGCCGAACATCTAATCTCAGGATGAATGCAGCTTTCAAGCTAACTGACAAGTTTTCGGTCACATATTCAAACTACTACAATCTCAAGGACAACGAATTGATCTCTCAAAGCATAGCCTTGAGTAGAGATCTGCATTGTTGGAAACTGGATTTTAACTTTACAAAAAGAAACGAATATTGGGATTACCGAATTGTCTTCTTCAATGTTCAATTCCCTGATGCTTTGAGGTTTCAGACCCGTGACAGCAAGAGATACTAAGCGAGCGGTTTTTTTGGATCGGGATGGTACCATCAGTCCCGATAAATTTGGCTATATTAAAGATCCCGAAATCTACCATCTATATCCAGAAACAGGTCAAGCTCTGCGCATTTTTCAGGAGATGGGTTTCTTGATTTTCGTTGTTACAAACCAAAGCGGTATTGCTCGCGGATATCTTACAGAAGATGATCTGGCAAATGTACACCAAAAGATGCAGGATCTCCTCTATGCAGAAGGTGTGCGTCTTGATGGTCTCTTCTATTCACCTTATCACAAAGAAGGGATTGTAGAGCCTTTCAATATTCATCACGAGGACCGCAAACCAGGAATCGGGATGTATAAAAAAGCTCAAAAACTGCACCACTTTGATCCAGCTCAGTCATTCATGATTGGTGATCGGGCTTCCGATATTGGCTTTGCTCACAATACTGGCATGAGGAGCATCCTCCTGCTAACTGGCAATGGAGAAAATGTATTTCGATCGTTCTTGAAAAATTGTATCCTCTATAAACCTGATTATATCTGTGAAAACATTCTGACTGCTGCTGAAATGATAAATCGATTTGACCTATGAAATACAGAGCTGAATATAGCATAGAAAAGTTTAAAAACTTCAGCTATGACTCTCAAGTCAAAGCTCTCTCAAAGCTCCTTCGCGAGCTGGAATTTTATATATCGGATGCCGACAAACGCGGGACTATACTTACCCAGATAAAGAAGCTATATCCGCTTTGCCGAAAGCCAATTCCTTCCAAGATGGAAAAGCTTATCTTATCTTTGCCCGAAGATCCTTTCAGATTATTAAAACTTCTTGCAGATTATCATAAAAATACTACTATCAAAGATAGTCAGATTCTGCTTCACACCGGGGATGGCGGACACCGTCCTGATCCCAGATTCCAAGCCCGTTCCTCTGAAATTAAACTGATTGCAGACAATCTGCGTAGCGTTTTCAATGTGGGTTCCCTCTTTCGCAGCTCTGAATGTTTGGGAATTGCAGAATTGATTTTGTGTGGCATAAGTCCGGATCCAGGGCATCCCAACATGGAAAAGACAGCTTTGGGAACGACAGAACGGGTAGCCTGGAAACACGTTGACAAGAGCAAGGATGCTATCCTGCAGCTAAAAAAAGAACACTATACAATTTACGCCTTGGAGACTGCTGAACCATCAAGCTCCGTCTTCGAAACCAGATTTGACCTACCAATGGCGCTTGTAGTGGGCAATGAAGCTCTGGGCATAGATCCGGAAATCCTCAATCTCTGTGATCATATTGTCTATCTACCTGTTCTGGGCTGGAAAAATTCGCTTAATGTGAGCGTGGCTGCAGCAATAACTCTCTATCACATAGTTTTTGGGGGTTCAAAATGACAGATCCTAAATATTATGAAAAAATTCTTCAGATGCAATCCGTCAATTCTCCCTTGTGGCAAGCAATCATTGTGGAGACTGATGGTTCCACGCCTGCTAAGAACGGGATGAAACTTCTTATCCCTCTAGAAGGGGATTGTTATGGCAATCTCGGCGGGGGAGAGATGGAGCATCTCACAATCGATTTTATACGAGATAATCGCCCTGAGAAAAGTTTATGTGTCCACTATGACCTTGGGAAGGGTCAGCTAAATAATCTGATCCCCACTCATATGATTTGCGGAGGCACTGCCACGGTCTTCATTGAACCCATCTTTGTGGCAAAAAAGCTCTATATTTTTGGTGCTGGACATTGTGGCAAAGAACTTGGCAGACTTGCTAAAAAATGTGGATTCTGGGTGCTATTGGTGGACAATCGCAAGGATGTCTTGGATAATGCTCCAGAAGACACATATCATGAAAAACACTTTAGTGATTTTCATGATATCTATCAAGATCTTTCCTGGGATGACAATAGTTGGTTGGTGATTATGACACATGCTCATACTCATGATGCCAGCATCTTGGAGCAATGTCTTCGCCAAAGATTTAGCTATCTTGGCATGATCGGCAGCCATAGCAAAGTAGAGCAAACTTTTAGGAATCTGAAGGCAAAAGGTTTTACAGAAGAAATGCTTAGTTTAGTTCATGCGCCTATTGGCATGAAAATCGGCAGCCAAACTCCAATAGAGATAGCCATCAGCATCATGGCTGAGATCATCAGCGTTTACCAAGATGCAACGATAAAGTCTTGATCTCATCGAGTGCTTAATGGAAAATATGCTAAATTCAGGATCTTAGCTACTTAGATGGGAATAGGTTGTCTAATTAGCAACTGCAATAATTTCGTAACATACTACAATTTGGATTATTTCCTAGGATATGCTGCGTGAATATAAATAGAATCTTGCTTAAGATTTCTACTCAGGGGAAATCTATATGGTAACAGTTTGACTTGACAATTGATTTATTTGTGAAATGTTTGTCTTTGCTTACTGATATTGGAGAAAAGATATGAGAAAAATTAGCTCCGTGAAGCTTGAACGTTATATGCGGCATACTTTTGTAGTTCTTACAGCCCTGGCTGCTGTATATAACATTATCGATCAACAATGGGAAATATTTTTTTCAGCAATCACGACTTTGATTCTCTTTTTGTTGCCAACGATATTTACTAAACGTACCAGGATTTCGATTCCTGCTCCTTTCCAGATTGTCATTTTGATATTTATTTTCGCCTCCATGTACCTTGGTGAGATTCACAGTTATTTCTACCGCTATCGTTGGTGGGATTTAATGCTCCACTCGCTATCTGCTGTGATCTTGGCATATGTTGGATTTCTTTTGATCTATGCACTGAATAAAGATAGGCGGATAGAAGTGAAAATAAACCCTTTTTTTATGGCGCTCTTTAGTTTTTGCTTTGCTGTGATGATAGGTACTATTTGGGAAATCTTTGAATACTTAGTAGATGCCAGTTTAGGTGTAAACATGCAAAAAGCCAGGAATCTGGAGCAGATATATGGTTTCTTTGACACAAGATTAGGTGTTATGGATACCATGCAAGATTTTATTGTAAATACTATTGGCGCTTTATTAGTATCTACCATAGGATATAGTCATATAAAACATAGAAAAGATGAGGATTCCGCATTCTGGATATTTCATCGGCAATTTATAGAAGAAAATCCAGAACTCTTTGGAGAAGAGCCAAAACAAAGAGCAGATTCCAGCTCAAAATAGTATAGCTAAAGCTCTGTTTTGCAGGCTTTCTGATGCCTTCCCCGTTTCTCGCTCATTTGAGAAGTGAGCAAGAAACGAGAAAATAAGGAGTTACAGCTTTGTGAAGTATATAGCATAGCCTATAAAGGGGAATGGAGGAAAATGAAGAAAATCTGGGAAATTGGTTGACAGAATACTCGATCTCAGGCTCGTATCGCTATAGAAAAAAATATATCATAAGGAGTACAACCATGGCACGAACAACGGTTGACCCAAAGTTCTGCAAAGGATGTGGCTTATGCATTGAGGATTGCCCGAAAAAGATCCTACGATTTTCGGAAAATATCAATGACAAAGGCTATCACTATGCAGAATGTTTTGCACAAGAAGAGTGCATCGCATGTAAAATTTGCTACATAACCTGCCCGGATGTGGCAATAACGGTTGAGAAGTGAGGTAATAATGGCGAAGATATTGATGAAAGGAAATGAAGCTATAGCAGAAGCTGCAATCCGCAGTGGTTGCAGATTGTATTTTGCTTATCCCATTACTCCTCAAAGTGAATTGATTGAATATATGGCACGCATGATGCCAAAAGTAAATGGCACATTTTTGCAAGCCGAGAGTGAAGTCGCTGCCATCAATATGGTTTATGGAGCGGCTGGCAGTGGAAAAAGAGTGATGACCTCATCCTCATCTCCAGGGATCTCATTGAAGATGGAAGGCATCTCCTATATTGCCGGAGCAGAACTGCCAGCAGTGATCGTAAACGTCCAGCGCGGTGGTCCTGGTCTCGGAGACATCCAACCTGCACAAGGTGACTATTTCCAGGCCACTAAAGGTGGAGGTCATGGTGACTACCGGCTCATCGTGTTGGCTCCTGCATCAGTGCAAGAATTTGCTGACATGGCTTCGGAAGCTTTTGAACTTGCAGATAAATATCGCAATCCGGTTATGATCCTGGCAGACGGTATGCTGGGTCAGATGATGGAACCGGTAGAATTTAAAGAAGCACTCACTGATGCTGAGATCGAGGAACTGCCCAAGAAACATGAATCTTGGTGCATTTGTCCCAATGAAGATGGTGATAAGAAACACCATCATGAGATCAATTCTCTTGAGATTGATCCTGTGGTTTTGGAAAAACACGTCACTAAACTCTACGAAAAGTATGCCGAGATCGAGAAAAATGAGATCAGTTATGAGCGCTATAACATTTCTGATGACAATGAAGTGCTCTGCGTAGCCTGGGGAACTGCCTCCCGCATCGTCAAATCCGCTATCAATGAAGTGAAAAAAGATGGCAAAAGTGTAGGCATGATCCGCCCCATTAAAGTTTGGCCATATCCCTATGAAGCCATAGCTCAAGCTATTGGTCCGAAGGTCAAAAAAGTATATGTCTTTGAGCTAAATACTGGTCAGATGTTGGACGACGTCAAAATCGCAGTAGCTGGCAAAGTCCCGGTTGAATTCTGGGGCAAAGTGGGTGGAGTAGTCTTTACTCCTGCGGAAATCAAAGAAAAGCTTGAAGCTTGTTTTAAGGAGTAGAACGTGGAAAAGATATCATATAGACCAGAGTCTCTAACTCAAACTCCCTTTACCTACTGTCCTGGATGTCTGCATGGCGTAGCACATCGCCTCATTGCAGAAGCTGTGGACGAACATGGATTGATCAACAAAATGGCTGGAGTCGCTCCGGTTGGCTGTTCAGTCTTTGCTTATAAATTCTTCAATTTTGACATGGCTGAAGCAGCGCATGGGCGTGCTCCTGCTGTCGCTACAGGCATCAAGCGTGCCAGACCAGACATGCATGTCTTTACCTATCAAGGTGATGGAGATCTCGCCGCAATCGGAACTGCCGAGATTGTGCATGCTGCAAATCGTGGCGAAAAGATATCTGTATTCTTTGTTAACAATGCTATCTATGGGATGACAGGCGGTCAGATGGCTCCTACTACGTTGCCGGATATGAAGACTACGACCAGTCCTTATGGTCGAGATACAGATGACATTGGCTATCCCATCCGTGTGTGTGAGTTGCTTGATACCTTGGTGTCGCCATATTACATTGAGCGGGTCTCCTTGCTCAGTACGGCAGATATCCTCAGAGCCAAAAAAGCTGTGTCTAAGGCTATTCAGTATAACAAAGAAGGTCGCGGGTTTACCTTTATTGAATTCGTCTCTACCTGTCCGACAAACTGGGGTCTCGATCCCCTCAAAGCTCGCACTTGGGCGAAAGAAAATATGTTGCCCTTCTTCAAATTGGGCTGCTTTAGAGATAAAGGAGCGGAATGATGACTACTGAATTAATCTGTGCAGGTTTTGGTGGACAAGGGGTACTAACGATTGGCAAATTTATCGCCAAAGCTGGAATGGCTGAAGGTAAAAACGTATCTTGGCTTCCTTCCTACGGACCTGAGATGCGCGGGGGAACAGCTAATGTCTCCACCGTGGTCTCTGACGAGCCAATTGCCTCTCCGATAGTCAGTTTCCCCGATGTCTTGGTAGCTCTCAATCAGCCTTCCATCGATAAATTCGCTGACTCTATCCGTCCTGGTGGAATCCTGATCTACAATACAAACATGTGTCCTAATGGTTGCAAACGTGAAGATATCACCAAGATAGCATCTCCCATGAACGACATAGCTATGGAGATAGGAAATGCTATGGTGCTAAACATGCTGGCGATCGGTATCATTATCGGTAAAACCGGCTTGATTAAATATGAAACGATGGAAGAAGATCTTTCAAACTTTATGAAAGATAGAAATCCAGAACTACTCGAACTCAACCTTAAAGCTATTAAACGGGGTATTGAGATCGGCAAAAGCTGAGATCGATATGCCAATGGTTAGGGGGTGGTTTCTACCGCCCCTTTTTTTGGAAAAGGAGCTAGCATGGAAAAAGATATTGTCACTATAGCCAGCTATACCGATCTCTTTGAAGCCGAGATGGCAAAGGGATATCTCGAAGATAGCGGATATGAAGTTTATCTCCAAAATGAGCGGATTCTAAGCATGTATCCCTCAATGGCAGGGGATATGTATATGATAGAGTTGCAAGTATATGCCGATGTGGAAAATGAGGCCAAGGAACTCTTGGAAGATCTGGATGATGCATATCTGACGAGACAGATCCTCACCAAGGAGCAAGCTCTCTTGGAAGGACACTTTCTCCTCACCAGCGGTAATCACAGTAATCAGTATGTCGAGAAGATACGTATCTTGCAAAATCCTGAAGCTACCCACATCCTCTGTAAAAGGCTGGCAAGCAGACTGCAAGACTACAATTTCGACGTTGTGATTGGTCCTGCTTATGGAGCGATTGTCCTTGCTTTTGAGGTCGCCAGAGCGTTGAATAAAGACTTTGTCTTTACGCAAAGAAAAGATGGAGCGATGGTTTTCCGCAGCGGCTTTGATCTCTCACAGATCCATAAAGCCATCATCATTGAAGATGTAGTTACTACAGGTTCCAGTATTCAAGAAGTCTTGAAATGTGCCCAAGATAGAGGCATAGAAGTTGTTGCTGCCGGTCTGTTGGTGGATCGGAGCGCAGGAAAATTAGATATTGGAGTTCCGGTAGAAAGTTTGCTAACTCTTGAATTACCTTTTTGGAGTCCCGAAGAGTGTGACCTATGCAAGCTCGGAGTTGAACTCACTAAACCAGGGAGTAGTGACAAACAATAATGAAGCTAGCTTTGTATTTAAAAGATGAACAAAGCCAGCAAGCGCTCAAATATTATTCCCTAAAATCTTTCTCTAGTGTGCAGATTTATGGAAAATACTCTCAAGCAATTTCCGACGTTTCTGAGCTGGTTGTCCTACAGAATTTTTCGATGCTGGATATTGGCTTACAAGCATCTCCTCGGCTGGAAGTATCAGAACGTTTTGGGATCTTGTGTATTTCCCCTGAGTCTAGCCCTCCGGAAGGGATTCTCGGAGAACTGTTAAAAAGTAAACAGCTTTATGTCCTGGAAAAAGACTTGCAGGTGCTTGCCTTTCTAAAAGGGTATAAATATGAAGCAGTAGATCTTCTGACTAATTTTTATCGACAAAGCAACCCCCTTAAGTTAATCGTTACGACTCAACCGGAAATAGTTAATTGCATCATTAGCTCAAATCCAGAGGGTTTTTTTCACTTTATCCTGGCTAAGGATGACATCAAACTATGCTTGGGTGGGGAATATTGGAATGATGATCCCACCGCTCTACGCAGTGCAGTACATCTGGCGGAAGAGCTTTGCCAAAATTGGGTAGATAAATCACAGATACCTTATCTGGAGGCTCGCCAATGTCTCATTGATGGTGGTGGTGCATATGGCTTCTTTGCAGATCGCTATGATTCGTATATGGCACACGTAGATTATGAATTGTGGGTTGAACGGCTTAAGCTCTGGCATAGAGTATATTCTAACGGAAATCTGAAGCGGATCTTGGAGCTCGCTTGCGGGACGGCAAATGTAGCTTCGCGCTTTGTGAAAGCAGGCTATGAGGTTGATGCTTGTGATCTCTCGGCACAGATGCTGGTTAATGCAGAACGTAAGCGCTATAGACCCAATCTCTATCAAGCATCGCTCACAGACCCTATCCCAGGGAAAGATTATGATCTCATTATGTGCCTTTTTGATAGCATAAACTATCTTAACAATCGGTCTCAGATTAGCCAATGCCTCATAGAAGTAGAGAAGGCACTAGCACCACAAGGGATATTTATCTTTGATATATCGACCCTTCTTAATAGTATGGAAAATTTCAGTGAACTAGTGAATCATCAACTTGATAATGATGCACATTTTATACACAAGGCATACTATGAGCCTGGACATAGGCTACAAGTCTCTAAGCTCTACCTTTTTAAAGCTCAGGGAGCAGCGTATAGCCTGCATACCGAAGAACATCATCAGAGAGTTTATATGACAGAAGAATTGATTCAAATCATCGCTGATAGCCCTTTGGAATTGCTCGCAATACACAGTACCGAGAGTAAGACAAACTTCTATCCAAAAAAGCTATCTGGGCTTGATCATCGTTATTACAGACTTTTCTTTGTCTTAGGTAAAGCCTGATGCTCCTCTATGCCAATGATCTGGATCTGATCAAAAGCCGGGGCATAGACAAGATCATGGGGATTGATGAAGCAGGACGGGGAGCATTGGCTGGTCCAGTTGTTATAGCAGCTGTTATATTAGACTATCGAGATCCTATCTTGGGGATCAATGACTCAAAGTTAATATCCGCCAAAAAAAGGGAGTTTCTCGCTGCTGAGATAAGAAATCGAGCAATTGCATATCAGATCGTGAGTCTCGATGCTCAGGTCATAGATGAGATAAATATCCGAGCGGCAAGCCTCAAAGGCTTTGAGCTGGTGTATGACGCCCTCAAAGATCAAGCAGAATATGCACTGATAGATGGCAGAGATATTCCTTCAAACATCAAGGGTGAGGCTGTGATCAAGGGCGATCAAAAACATGCTTGCATATCAGCAGCATCAATTTTAGCAAAAGTGCATCGCGATGCTTTGATGACCAAGATGGATCTTGCCTATCCTGAATATGGATTTGCCATTCATAAAGGATACGGTACACGTCGTCACTATGAAGCGCTGGCAACTTGGGGAGCCTGTCCGACTCATCGCCAGACTTTTCGATTATACTGAGAGATATTCAGCTTTTGATGGGGCTCATGTGATTTGAAGTGCACTCTGTGCAACTATGCCAATCGCAATATCTGTGATATATATCCATCAGTCCTTGTTGATAAATAGCTTTGCTTTTGACCAGCTTGATCTGCGAGGGATTTAGATATCGGTGCATAAAGCGCGTAATATGGTTTTCCTGCAAAGGCTTCAGCTTGCCATATGCTTCATCTATATACCGAGTGTCTTGTCCCATCTTTTGTTGCCAGACCTTCAACACAGGCAAGAAAATGTTCAGATAGATATTATCCACAACGCTTTGTCCGAGTTTGGCAGTAGCCATCTTTGTGAGGGTTTGCCGCGGAACCCATATGCTGTCAAAGCCTTTTCTGATATCACCATGTAGTTCGATCCGAGAACAAAATGTATTCATCAAGCCAAGATCTGCATATTCCCAGATGAGCTCACTAATGTAGATGATGCGATGAATGGGATGATTTTGAGGGCGCACTCGGAAGAGCTGCCAACAGATCGGCTGCTTTTTTGCATACCATCTTTGAGCTTCGAAGTCATTCCAAATATCGGTGGAAAGTTCTTCCGAGAGCAACTTTGGCGATTTCTGCAACAAGCCAAATGAGCAAAGATAGATGCTGCAGAGTTGGCTTTTCGTCAGCCCTTGCTTTTTGAACTCGCGAATATCATGGATAGGTAAACTTTGGGCGATTTGAAGTGTATTGAGCTTGTTTTTGGAGTATCCCAGTGCTTCGAAAATACCTTCATAGAGAATCTGATCAAAGTTGCTAAGGCTTAAAGCTGCGTTAAATCGCTTGCATTTGGCCTCAAATCTTCTCTTTCCAGCAAGATGCAAGATACTGATGAGTCTATCACTATCAATTGCTGAAAGAAGATCACAATACACGGCGGGGGTTTTGTATTCTTTATGCTCCTGCCACAGCTTTTGAATGTCTTCCGAGAGTTGATTCTTGAGGCTCATAATTTCGCATGTTTCACCATTTTCCTTGATCGTCTGGGCATATGGCACGTTGTGTTCAAGAACTACGTGTAGGATGACCTGATTGTAGTAGGAGTCTTCTTGGTGGTTGTGCGCCTGCCAATCAGTGGTCTTAAAGTGGATCTCGATGTCTCCCCTAAACTCTTGACCATTGATAGCAATTATGGCGTTTTTAAAGTCAGGACCTCTTCCAGTATTAAATTGCCCGCGGTAGATGACCTTGATGGATAAGCCGCTAATGGCTTTCAAATCATATTGTAAGTGCCCTTCATCCCAGATGTGATATAGGAATCTTTCTTCCATCAGTAATATGTCCTCAAGAGCCGCATTCTGGCTCTGGCTGAAGAAGAAGATGCATAGTCTTCGGGACCGTATCGGATAGGATTCGAGAGAATGCAGAGCAATTTCATGGTGCGCTCTTTACTCAGATTTTCTGCGCTGCATTTGTAATAATGCCATGCAGCAGACTGGATGCCATAGATTCCCTTGCCCCATTCTGCATAGTTTAGGTAAAGTTCGAGTATCCTTTCCTTGCTCATGATCAGTTCCAGGATTACTGTTGCTTGCGCTTCCAGATATTTGCGGAGATAGTTTCTATCGGTAGTCAAAAAGAGAGTTCTGGTCAATTGATTACTGAGTGTGGATCCGCCGTGGATGATTTTACCCTTTGCTTTATTCTTGATGTAGGCTTCTTTGATCATATTCCATTCAAAGCCATGATGCTGATAGAAGTTACCATCTTCGAGAGTTATTAGCATGGCAGAGGTGTATTTTGGGATTCTTTCTAGTGGGATATATAGCCTTTTGGAAATAGGGTAACCGCGAATTAGGTAACGCTCAAGCATTATTGGAGTAATCGGGGGATTGACAAAACTGTATAAAATACATAGAATTGCTATAATCCCCCAATACCAAAGATGGACAAAAAGAAGCCACCGAGCAGCTTTACCGATAAAGCTCCTGCGCTTTCTTTGTTTCCCCACCAGACCCCCTCAGAACGAGGGCTTAGGACTTGGCTTTGTTCACAAATGCTGCCAAACGCGCTTTTCGACGGCTGGCAGTGCGTTTGTGTATAACACCTTTTTTAGCTGCTTTGTCTAACTGAGAATAAAGTTTATTCAACTGCTCATCAAGGTTTTCAGGATTCTGCTTCATTTCTTTGGTGAGAGTCTTTATGGTACGCTTTACATAGTTGTTCCGGGCATTCCTTTTTTTGTCGGTGCCCATGCGCTTCAGGGGAGATTTGTGTTGTGGCATTTTTTCCTCTTTGTTCTAGTTAATATAATGGACTACAATATGTAAGGTAGTTTATTTGTCAACCCCTATTTTACTTTGCATAGCGCTAAGAAGGATATCAGATTGACTCTCAACACTATAAAGCTCGATGTTGCCAGTTGTTCTTTGCTGTATTGGCAACTGTTCCAGCCACTTTCTTGCTTCTGGTATTTCATGATAATCAAAGTTTTGTCCAGCCTCACATTCCCTGATAATGGTCGCTGCAGCAGTATCTGGAGGTCCCAAACAAAGGATAGGCGTGCGTGACGCCAGATATTCAAAGAGTTTGGTTGTGAGGATGCCCTGATTACCTTCGAGTCGGTTAATGATGAGTAGTAGGATATCGCTATCTACCATTTCCTTTACAGCTTCCTGGTGGGGAACAAAACTTTTGATCATAAGCCTGTCATGGCAAGCTTGACGTAGCTTTGTCTCCTCATCTTGTGTCAACCTAGTGCCGATCATATAAAGTCGATATTCCCGTTCAAGATTTTCGAAGAGCTCTGCGAACAGCCCAATATCCTGTCCAGCCGTTATCTGTCCTACATACTTTATTCTCAAGAAAGGACTATCATTATGTTTGAGACCTTCAAAATCACGAGGTTCATAGCCATTAAGGATAACCAGCTTATGTCCATCTGGTAATGCATCAGAGATCGCTTGCGAAACAACTAGATTGAGATCTGCCTGACTTACAATTTCTTTTTCCGTCTTGCGGAGTCTGTTCATGGCAATTTTCCCCGGAGGATGTAGTTTGAGATAGTGGATCTGACTCATGGGGTCACGAAAATCAGCAAACCACCGGATTCGAAACTTCTTTGCTATACTTTTTGCAATTAAATGAGTGCTATGAGGTGGACCTGTAGTAATAATAAGATCTTGTGGATTCTGACTAAGTAATCGGTTTGTCGCTCTTTTTGCAGGAGGGTTCCAGAAGATTCTCAAATCAGGGAGAATAAGATTAAGGCGGATCCAAATGAGTATTCTGGAAACAAATGAGCTTTTTGTTGGAATACTGCCATAAGGTAGCTCAGAATTATTGCCTGTCAGCTTGCGCCAGATTCGTGTCATTCCGATAGCGCGTACTCGAATGATCCGGACTGAGGGTGGAACTCGTTCCATCAACAAGGGATCCCAAAATGGATAATCTCCACCTTTAGAACAAATAACTGTCACTGAATGCCCCTTTTGGCAAATATAGGGCAAGAGTCTCAGCCATCTCTGTACAGGAGCCCCGCCACAAGGGGGGAAATAATAGGTGATAAGCAGGATTTTCATCGTGCTAAAATTAGGTTGGCAAGCTCAGTCCAGGTCTTATGCTTTTTATAGTTTTTGATTGCTTCTTGCATGGGTGTTAGCAGGTTGTTTCCGTAGAATTTAATCACCGCTGCAGCCAATGCTGGAGGGTCATTTGGGGGCACCAATAGTCCGTTGACACCATCTTCGATATATTCGCTGAGCCCACCCACATTGGATGCAACCACTGGTGTGTCATAACTAAAAGCTGTTGCGATTACTCCACTCTGAGTGGCTGTCTTATATGGCAATATGCATAGATCTGCTTGTTTGAAATAACTGCTAATCTCTTCATCGTTAACATAACGAAAGTCTGTCTCAACTGCTTTCTCAAGCTTAAATCTCTGAATCATTTCCCTATAGGGGGCTTCTTTACCATAGACCATGCCTACTATCTTCAATCTGATTTTGGGCATGGCAACTAGTATGATAGGCATTGCTTCCAAAAGCACATCCAGTCCCTTATATTCCTTGATCAAGCCAAAAAAGAGGATGCAAGGATCAGTATTGATCTTATCGGTGTTACCCACATGTTTATCATATATTGGGTGAAACCCTAGCACAGCCCGCTTAACTATTTTGCTCGGCAAATAGCGTTTAAGCTCAAGGAGACAAGACTTGCTGAGCACGACTACTTTCTCTGCTGGTTCGAAGGCATAGCACAAGAGATTGCGCGTTCCTAACCAATCTTCATGAGGTTTGATATTGTGTGCTAAGATGCAAATGTGGCAATCCTTGACTCTGCGCTCTATATAACCATAGGCTAGGGCAAAAAATGGTATCCACCAGGATATAATCAACCGATCCGGATGCCATTTATTGATGGCCTTGATCGTCTTCCCCCAAGTGTGAGGCAAATATGGGGTAAGAATCCGCAATGAATTGTGTTCTGGTTTGACATTATCCTCTTGGGCATCAGCAGGGAAGAGTAGATTGGGATATTGCTGTTTGAAATTAAAAAAACAGATTTCATGACCCTGTTTTACATACTCATTTGCCAGATGATTAGCAAAATTGGCTATACCTCCTCTAAAGGGCGGAGCAGGACCTAAAAATGCTATTCTCATTTATCACACCTGATTTTGTGATTGGCTAAAAAATCTTTTTACTAAGACGGGGTCATTGTATTTACCAAAGAGTGCCATAAGTTTCAGCCGCACCTTGATCCCTTTCAAATCACCTGCCAAGATAGCTCCCATATCAGACAGATTTTTGCCGCCACCTTCATAACCGTATTCCGGAAGTACTCTGCCAGTATGAGTTCGGGAAGCTATTACGATAACGATATCGCGGGATAAAGCTTTTTTAATATGGGGGATAAGGTCTTTGGGAAGATTGCCACGACCAAATGCTTCGATCACGATTGCTCTAGCATCATGATCAATGCTGCAATCTATATATTTCCCGTCAATACCGCTTACTGCTTTGATCAGATCGACCCTGGTATCCAGTGCTTCAGTCCAAACGTTTTCTCGATAGAGACTATTACGATGATAAACTACGATATCGGGATCTACTATTCCCAATGGACCCAAGCCAGGGCTGGTGAAAGCATCCACTTTGCCGGTATCAGATTTAACAACATCACGAGCGGTATGAATCTCGTCATTCATGACCACCAGCACACCCTTATCAAAACTCTCAGGATGGCTTGCGACACGAACGCTACCAATGATATTACGAGGACCATCCAAACCCAAATCTCCTCCACTACGCATAGCGGCGGTAAAGACAACAGGTTTCCTTGTTGTCAGGACCAAGTCCGCCAAGAAGGCACTTTCTTCTAAAGTATCGGTACCATGGGTGACCACGACGCCGTCATAAGCCAGGATTTTGGTATCGATGAGTTTAGCCAGAGAAAACATCATCTCGGGACTCATATAAGGGCTGGGAATATTCAGATAGTCCATCACTTCTACATTAGCTACTCCTTCCAGTTGTGGAAATTGTTTCAGAAATTCGGCTAATTCAGAACTGGGAACTACACCGAGATTTCCCATCTTCCGCATCGATATAGTGCCCCCGGTCATTATCAATAGGATGTTCTTTTTCATTTATTATCCTTGTAAGGGATAGGGTCGGTGATTCCGGCTTCCGCAAAAGCTTTAAGCCGTAAAAGGCAACTTGGGCATTCACCACAAGCTTTGTCTTCAGAGGTATAGCAACTCCAAGAGAGATTAAAGGGGACTTGTAGACTTTTTCCCAATAATACGATCTCTTTTTTGGAATGGTGTAAGACGGGTGTCATAATCTTTAAATCTGTATTTGCAGTACCCTCTTGTATCACCCGTGCAAAAGCTTCAAAAAAGCTCTGTCTACAATCAGGATATCCAGAAGAATCCTCTTCCACGGCACCGATGTATATCGCCTGTGCAGATAGAACTTCTGCCCAGGCTGTGGCAGCACAAAGTAGTGTGGCATTGCGAAAAGGAACATAACTATTGGGGATGCCATTGGGTTGCTGAGTAATCTCAAGGGAAGAGTCTGTGAGAGCAGAACCACCTATTTCAGAAAACCAGGAATAGTCGACCACCTTGGCCTCTATAGGTTGATAATGCTGTGCAATTGCCTGAAAGCTCTTAAGCTCTCTGGCGCAGGTTCTTTGTCCATAGGAAAAGTGTAAAAAATAAAGCTCATCGCACTGCTTAGCAGCAATAGCGGCTGTGACCAGAGAGTCCATGCCTCCACTTAATAATACTATAGCGCGGTTCATATTAATCCCAATTTGATATTTTCAAACTATATTAGTTTAGAGGCTATTTATGTCAAGCATAAAGCGCTTTGTACTTGACGAAAGAGACAGAATGAAGAATATTGTAATATGGTAATAAATTTTATGAGGTAATAATGAAATACGATGTCATCATAATCGGAGCCGGACCAGCCGGACTTAGTGCTGCTCTTTATAGCGCCAGAGGTGGCTTGAAAACAGCAATCTTTGAAAAAGCTATGGTAGGAGGGCAAATCACTGTAACTGATAATGTGGAAAATTATCCTGGTTTCGAAGACGGAATTTCCGGATTTGATCTCACCGCCAAAATGAAGACTCAAGCGGAACGCTTTGGTGCAGAGTTTATCTCTGAAGAAATTACTGCCATTGGCTTGGAAGGTCTCTGCAAAGTGATTGAGACCAACTCAGGGGAGTATCGGGCTAAGAGTTTGATTATTTGCACGGGCGCCCATCCCAGAAGGTTGAATGTTCCTGGAGAAGAGCGGCTTACAGGGCGAGGTGTATCCTATTGTGCTACCTGTGATGGAGCCCTGTATCGCGATAAAGTAGTAGCTGTAATAGGGGGTGGCGATTCCGCTATAGAAGAAGGACAATTTCTTACCCGTTTTGCAAAAAAAGTGATCGTAATCCACCGGCGCGACGAGCTCCGAGCACAGAAAATCATTCAAGACCGCGCTTTTAATAATCCTAAAATAGAATTTATCTGGGATACTGTAGTGCAAGAGATACATGGGGATCAGCGCATCGAAAAGCTGGAGCTAGTGAATCGGAAAAGTAAGAAGATCACTATGCTACCCATAGACGGAGTCTTTATTTACGTAGGGATATTGCCCAATAATGGTCTGTTGGAATCCCGCATTGAATTAGATAACGCAGGTTTTGTGCTGACTGATGAAAATATGCAAACTAATGTCCCCGGGATTTATGCTGCTGGTGATATTCGGCATACTGTATTAAGACAGGTGGTGACGGCTACTTCTGATGGAGCCGTGGCAGCATGGAGCGCTGAAAAGTGGATAATTGAAAACTATGATGCTCTCGAGGTAGAAAGTGCTAAGCAGTAAAGAGATCCGCTCTCAGTTCATTGACTTCTTCCTTTCTAAAGATCATCGCTTTATAAAATCATCACCAGTGGTACCAATAGATGATCCTACTATCCTTTTCACAAATGCGGGGATGAATCAGTTTAAGAGCATCTTTTTGGGGCAGAAAGAACCAGAAGTAGCCAGAGCAGTCAATTCGCAAAAGTGTATTCGTGCTGGGGGCAAGCATAATGATTTGGAAGAGGTAGGAAAAGATGGATATCATCATACCTTCTTTGAGATGCTGGGTAATTGGAGTTTTGGTGATTATTACAAAAAAGAAGCCATTAGCTGGGCTTGGGAATTACTCACCGAGGTCTGGAAACTCGATAAGAACCTGCTTTATGCCACGGTGCATGATAGCGATAAGGAATCCTATGATTTATGGCGGGAAGTAACTGATATAGATCCCAATCATATCTCATATCATGGAGATAAAGATAACTTTTGGGAAATGGGAGACACTGGTCCCTGTGGTCCCTGCTCTGAAATTCACATAGACAGGGGTCCACAACACTGCAATAAAAGTCATCTCCCTGGGCACAAGTGTGCTGTCAATGGAGATTGTAACCGTTTTATCGAGCTTTGGAATCTGGTCTTTATCCAATATAATCGGGAAGAAGACAGAACTCTAACTCCCCTGAGAAACCGCTATGTGGATACTGGAGCAGGACTGGAACGTATCACTCAGGTCTTACAGGGCAAGAATACCAATTATGAAACAGATCTTTTTATGCCTATTATCGATAAGATTGCTGAGTATTCCGGAATTCCCTATAGCTCTGATTCTGGCATGAGTCACCGTGTGATTGCCGATCATATCCGCTGCTTGTGCTTTGCTTTAGCCGATGGAGGATTCCCCTCCAATGAAGGTAGAGGATATGTTTTGCGTCGCATTCTCAGACGTGCTGAACGGCATGGCAGACTTCTGGGCTTTGCCGAGCCTTTTCTATTTAACCTTGTGGATACAGTGATTCAGATCATGGGGCACCATTTTGAGGAGTTAAATGGAAAAGATACTTATATTAAGATGGTGATCAAGGCAGAAGAGGAGCGTTTCAATAAAACATTGGACAAAGGGCTGATGAAGTTTGATGAAATTTGTGCCCAGCTCAGTGGTAGTACGATTGCTGGTAAAGATGCTTTTGTCTTGTATGATACCTTTGGTTTCCCCCTTGATTTGAGCATGATGTTAGCCGAGGAAAAAGGTCTTAGTATCGATCAGGAAGGATTTGCTGCTGAGATGGAAGCCCAACGAGAACGAGCTCGTAAAGCCTCTAAATTTGGTTTCGCTCAAAACAAGGAAGATTGGATCGAGCTATCAGAACCTACAGCAACCATATTCACAGGTTATGATAAGAGTTCTGATACTGCCGTGATTCAACGCTACAGCATAAATGACCAGCAAATCGTAGCTTTGCAGCTTTCTCAGACTCCCTTTTATGCGGAAAGCGGTGGGCAAGTTGCAGATACTGGTAGAATCTATAATGACGATTTTGAACTCAAGATAAACGACGTAAAGAAGATAGATGATGCCTTTATCCACTACGGTACTTTGACCCGAGGTGCAATTACTTCACCCCAGGTAACTACCGAGATCGATCTTGAGCGCCGTGAGGATATCGCTCGGAATCATACGGCTACTCATCTCTTACATAAGGTGTTAGCATTATTATTAGGCGAACACGTGCAACAAAAGGGTTCTTTGGTGCATCCTGATTATTTACGCTTCGATTTCACCCATTTCCAAGCCCTTAGCACTTCTGAATGGGATCGAGTGGAAGAGCAGGTCAATAAAGCAATCAGGGCGAATATGAAAGTAAATACCAAAATTCAGGATATCAACAGCGCGAAAGCCGAGGGCGCCACTGCGTTGTTTGGTGAAAAATATGGTGACGAAGTTCGCGTAGTTACCATAGATGCCTTTTCCAAAGAGCTTTGCGGTGGAACTCATGTCAATGCAACTGGAGATATTGGCATTTTTAAGATTGTTTCCGAAGGCTCTGTAGCTGCTGGTATCAGACGTATTGAGGCTGTTACCGGAAGAGCTGCGCTGAACTACATCGCAGATTTGCAAAAATCCTATGCCAAGGTGGCGGAAATTCTCAATTGCCCACAAAACATGATTGAGCAGAAGCTGGAAGCACAAAAACAGCAAATCCATGATTTGGAAACCAAAATTAAAGAATTGCAAACTGCTATCAACCAAGCTGAAATTGCCAAGATGTTGGATAATGCCTGTCCTCAGGATGGGTTTAAACTCATCGTAGCAGAGCTTGATGAAGGCAGCGATCTCAAGGCTTTTGCCGAGATTCTCAAGGATAAACTAAGAGATCATATTGCCGTGATTCTCTGTAAAAAAGCTGATAAGCTCTCTATTTTGGTAGCAGTGGGTAAAGCATTACTTCCCAAATACCATGCGGGTAAATTGGTCTCTTCCATAGCACAAAAAATCGGTGGTAAAGGAGGAGGACGACCAGATTCTGCTATGGCAGGAGGACCTCTGCCAACTGATCTTGCCAAATTTAAAGAGATGATTCCTCAAATTATTAATTTTGATAAATGAGAATCCTAATTCTGCGGCTGAGTTCTTTAGGCGATATCATATTGATTCAGCCGATATGTGCTTGGTTGCGTGCCCAGCATCCAGAGGCAGAGATTGACGTAGTAGTGAAAAGACAATTTATAGATCTTATTCCGTTGATGGGCTGTGATCTTAAAGCTATTGCCTATGAAAAGAGTATTAAAGCGCATTTGGCACTAAGAAATCCTCGCTATGATCTGTTGCTGGATCTGCATAATAAACCATCTACAGTAATTCTCAGAATTGCCGCCAACGCCAGACGCAGCAGTGTATATAATAAACAAAGGAGAACGCGTTTACGGATAGTACGGGGGAATAAAGATCTGGCTATATCTTCGACTACTGAGCTTTATAAAAGCGCTTTGGATAAGATATATCAGGCAGTAGATCTTCCTTCACCAAAGCTTTATGTCCCTGAAAATCTACCTTTACCAGATTTACCTAAAGCCCATAAACGCATACTTATCTTTCCGGGTGCCGCGCATGACACGAAGAGATATCCTGCGATATATTATAAAATGCTTTTAAGGGATAGTCCTGATGACTGGCAATATATTTTATTAGGCTCAGCTTCAGAATGGGATTTGTGTGAAAGTATCAGAGCGGACAGCAATGCCTACAACCTCTGTGGTAAACTCGATTTTCCGCATTTGCTAAAGCTAATCGCCAGTTCAGATTGGGTAATTTCTTCGGATAGCGGACCTATGCACATAGCTGCCGCTCTTTCAGTTCCTCAAATTGCAATCTATGGGGCTACTCATCCGCGCTTAGGGTTCGCCCCGCAAAATCCTCATGCCCATCTTCTGGTGGCAGAACTTGAGTGTCAGCCCTGTTCCTTGCACGGCTCTAAACGCTGTCCCCGTAAACATTTCAATTGTATGCACAAAATACCGGTGTCCACGATTTTAGCTATACTGCTCAAGGATGAACCCATTCAACTGTCATATCCAGATCATACAAACATCACAGGTGATTAATTGAAGGTGGCAACTTATATATTCATAAGTCTGTGTAGATTGCATTAGTGGTGAATCCTGCTCTGACTTGTTAAAGTTGGCGTTAAAATAAAAAGGGTGGTTGCCAAAGCTCCCACCCTTTTATTTTATTACGTTAGTCTATCTTTCTATTAGTAAATAATATCACTTATCATGATAGGGCTAAGCATCAGGGTTTTATCATTCTGGAAATCTTTCCAAAACTCATAGGTTTGGATGTATTTCATATTCAAAGCTTCAAACGCTTCTAGTTTCATGAAGGATAAGAATGGTTCACTTTCAATATTAATACTAAAATCTGATTTATCGCTGGTGACATCAATGAGTCTAATCTCTCCTTGGATACCAGTGAGCTCACGCATATGCTCGACGGCAGTTTCCATGTCTCCAAGATCATCGACTAAACCATTTGCTAGTGCCTGCTCACCAGTCCAGACTCTGCCTTGAGCAATTTCGTGGACATCTTCAATTGAGAGATCTTTACGACCTTCTGCGACTATTCTGACAAAGTTATTATATGTTGAGCTCACGCTATTAGTTACTAGCTCCTTTTCATCTTCTGTCCAAGGACGAGTGAGAGAGAACATATCGCTTCTTTCGCCTATCTTCACAGTGCTCCAATTAACATTGATCTTGTCCATAAGTTCTGTAGCGGTGAAAGCCATACCGATAACGCCAATAGAACCTGTGATGGTGGTCGGTTCTGCAACAATCCGATCAGCATTGGCGGAAATATAGTATCCTCCGCTGGCAGCTGCTCCTGCCATTGAGACAACAACTGGTAGCTTATTTTCAGTTTGAGCTAGTTTAAGTTCGCGCAGGATGTTGTCACTAGCTTGTGCACTGCCTCCACCGCTATCGACGCGCAGTATAATACCTTTGTATTTTGGGTCTTTTCGCACTTTTCTAATGAGATCAACGGTAGTATCCTGGGCAATCTTATTACCAGCTTTATCCTTTCCCATGACGATATTACCACTGGCATAGATCACAGCTATATAACTTTCTTTGGGTTTTGCCCAATCGTAACTACGATAATCCTCAAGACTCCGAGTTCTTTTAGCAAAAGAAAAGTCTTCCCGGAGTTTATCATCAAGTTGATCTTGATAGATGATCTCATCCACTAGACCTATGTCAAGAGCTTCTTGTGCTGAAAAATATGGACCATCAAGGATGGCATCGCGCACCGGTTTGCGAATTTTGTCGGATCTTCTACCAACAAGGCTCACCATATTGTCAAAAATGCTATTTAAGAGTGATTCGTAGGCTTCGCGTTCTGAAGGAGTCATTTCGGATTCACTAAACATATTGCCCGCATTCTTGTATTGATGGCTCTTAAAATTGAGAACCTCAATGCCTATAGTATCCAATAGCTCTTTGAGATAGGGACTGGTGATTGCAATTCCTTTGAGATCGATATCTCCCATGGGATTGAGGTAGATCTTGTCTGCTATGGCTGCAGCCATTATGTATTCTGAGCTTGATATATTGTCAAAATATAGGCTGACATATTTACCCCTTGCACGAAATTCATCAAATGCAGTGATAAGCTCTTCTTTAAGTGGCAATGAGCTACTAAACGATGGATTTATCATAAGTATCCCTTCGATAGTTGGATCATTTCCTGCTTTTTCGAGTTCCTTGATAACTTCATCAATGTTTTTAGTGTTTTTATCAAAAATTTTGATCGGACCGATTTCGAGTCTAGGACTACGATATGCCACCAATTTTTTATCTGCAGGCATTTGATACCAAGTAGGTTTGGATATTCCAAACAGAGGTTTGAAACTTTGGGGTGTGATGTGAGCATAAACGTAGCCATAGTTATCGTTATCCTTGATTCTTGCCAGACTGCCAATCTCGGCTTTTCTGGGGCTAAGGCTAAAGGAGATAAGAGTTGTCTCTTCTTCAAGATTGTACATCCCCGAAATCTTTAGTCCATCCAAGACTTGAGTCCCTAGACCTATAATGGGTTTCTGAAACTCATAATCTTCACTAAAGGCTTTGGAATAATTCATATCTACAGAGAGCTCTAGGCGGTAGTCAGCAATTTGTGGACTAAAGGCAAAGGGGCGCAAAGCTAATCCCGCGCGATATAACGGACTTTCATGCATGGGGTTATCCCATGTGAAAGCGAGGGAAGCAAAGTTTGCCGGACGGTAGGTGAATGCTGACCTGAAAACGCCATCTTCGAAATCACCTTCTTTAAAACGGTAGTTTACTCCGGCATAGAGATTTGGCAGAATGTTAGCTGGCAACAATTCGGTGCCCATGGCAAACATATGATAGCTATTCCCATGATTTCTCTCGTAAGCATAACCGACACCATCAAAATTGAGCATGAGCCAATAACGATTTGCAATTTTTTCATTGTCCAGCATCCTGACCATACCGATTCCACTGGCATTTCCGGTTGACAATAGGGATGGATTGGAATATGGAATAAAAAGATTATCTACGGCTGCAGTGGGGAATTCTTGCCATCCTAACTGCTGGTAATCAAACTGGGCGTAAAGGAAAGATGCTGCCAAAAAAATGGCAGAAATCAAAATTAGGATTTGGAATCGTCTCATTTCTTTTCTCCTTTTATATCTAGGCTATCCAATGATCTTATATCTTGCAATTATTATAAAGTCATTGTCCATGTCAAATGTTTTATGTTTATTTATATAAATTTATGGAAAATGTTCTTTGGGCTGAGATAACTTCGGTGTATCATAATATGAAAGAAGTGATACCGATATGAACGCAGTTTACTTGGTCTCAAGAAGTGTTTTAATTGGAGTAGGTAGGCATTAATAGGCTTCTTAACGACAACCTATTTCGTACGCAAGATAGATCTTGCCTTATTTTGCCTAAATTGGGCTTATCGCAAGATAGTGACTCAAAAACGCACTTCACAAAGCTGTAACTCCTTATTTTCTCGTTTCTTGCCCACTTCTCAAATGGGCGAGAAACGGGGAAGGCGTCTAGTGGCTTGCTAAATAGAGCTTTCGAAGAGTATAAAATTATTATGATTATCTTCAGGAAAGTAGAAACTTTTTTTGGGACTCGTGCTGTAAGTGCCAAAAATCCGTCCCATTGAGGAGAGGAATATTGTCCTGTATTGCCCGAATACTGAGAGTCGTAGGTTTACCATCAGCACGGTAGGGCAGGTCGATCAATTTCTTAAAAGCTGGAAGAGCTCCGATCTCATCAGAATCATCCCAACCCAAAAAACTAGCATTGATCAAGAGATCATAATTTTCACGAGTCAAGGTGGATTTTAATTTCAAGTTTGAACAAAGTTCAGATGCTTTGGCGGCGTTCCTGGCTATAATATTGAGGTTGTAAAAACCATTTGATAAGAGGAAACTGCCAAATATTTCGGCACAATCTCCTGATCCATAGATGCAAATATGATCTTGCGCATTGATATAAAGAATTTTCAAAGCTTGTTTTAGGGCGTCAAGGTCTGTATTTGTACAAGACACAAAAAGACCCAGCTCACTGTGATAGTGACCATTACCAAATGCAGTAGGGGTGAGCTTAACTGTGTTAATTACTCCGAGCTCAGATTGGAAATAATTTGCCAGGTTTTTTTTGAAAGGACTGGTGACCACTAAACCAGCTGGGGTGTATCTTGAAAAAAGAAAACGAAGTACCAGGATCAGCTCTTCTAAATCTTCCGCGGGCAGGGGCAAGATACAGGCATTGAAAGCGGCAGAGTGAAATAATTCATTGTATTTAGTTAGGCTCAAGCTACGGTTAACTTTTATGTCTCCTACTATGCCATAGATCTTTGTGTGGGAATCCCTGATGTTGACTCGGATGGAGGAAATTTCCTTCTCATGGATTTGGTTTGGCACCAAGACCTTGTCCCAGGCAGCATAGTAACCAATGGATCCGAAATCTTGATAAAGGGATCTTTGCAATTTGCTCCATTTGCCCGTGACATTAAATATGACATTTGTTTTTCCGCTTTTCTGGATTAGGTCCTTGGTTATAAGGATTTCAGCGAAGTGATTGCAAAGGAAGATTATCTTATAAAAAATTGCATCTATTTGAAGCATTAAAAATTCATGGATTTTGTTAGCATCAAAAGTATCTAAATGTATGGAGAGAATCAAACGAGAAGCAGGGATCGCATCTGGGAAGCATTGATAATCTTTAATATCGAGATCCACCAATGGCTTGCTATGGATCATCAGATTGAGCATTTCTTGAGAAAGGGCATCACCTCTGGCAGTTAGAATAGCCGAAGTCGTGAAAAGGCTAAAAGTGTCATGGTCCCAATCTTTTGAAAGATCAAGGCGATATTCTTGAAAGTCTCCTATCCTGCAGCTGGAGGCAGCATAGCGGCGCACTTCTGGAAGAGTCAAAATCTTCATTTGTCAGAGATTTTTAATGTGAGGTCAATGATCTGTGAGCAAAGCTCAGGGTCAAGATCAAGCTCTTGTGCTATTAGCTTAGTGCGATTAAAGATCTCCTTATCGCGTTCTATATCTTTGGGAGGTAATGCGTTATGCTCTTTATAGAGCTTGACTTGAGATACGATTTTGCGCCTTCGCCAAAGTAGCAAGAGGAGCTCTTCATCCAGCTTGTCAAGGCTTTCTCGAAAGCCGCTTAGATCTTGGTGTTCACTGGAAATGAGCTTCTGGTATTGGATGGCATCTGCCAAGCATAGGGAGAGCATGGCTTCGATCACTGGGATAAGGCGCGGGATGTGGCAGCTATCATGGCGTCCTGAGATTTTGACCTTGCAGGGATTTCCGGATTTGTTGATGCTTTCTTGTTCTTTCCCGATCGATGATACAGGGCGAATGACGAGATCAAATTCTATATCAGCTCCCGTGGAAACTCCACCAAGAATGCCACCATGGTAGTTTGTAGTAAGTTTGGCATCTTTGTAAATATCATTCACCAAGCTTCCAGGATCTCTGGCAAGGCGCAATCCATCGCCAAAGTTGATGCCCCGCACAGTTCCGATCGAGAACATAGCTTTAGCAATATTGGCAGAGAGCTTTTCATAGATCGGATCTCCTAGACCGGGAGGTACATTTGAGACCTTGACTCTGAGGATGCCTCCTAAAGAATCCTGTGATAGTTTGGCATTTTGGAGATAATTCAGAAGGTCAGGGTAGCTCTCTGGATCAGGCCAATGGAAAGGATTTTTGCTGCTGTAGCCTTCTTTTTGAGCACTCAGACTGCCAATGCTTTTGGTCATGACCTGGATCTTAATATTGCCGAGGACAGCTCTGACATGATCTGCTGCTATCAAACGGGTAATAGTCTCTCTTCCGGATGATCGACCTCCACCTCTGTAGTCATGGATTCCATATTTCTGAAACCAGGAAAAATCAGCATGTCCTGGTCTGAAAACATCTTTGAAAGCTTCGTAATCTACAGTTCTTGCATCAGTATTACGAACGATGATGCAAAGGGGCATACCAGTCGTCTTGCCATCCATCACTCCGCTGAGGATTTCGATCTTATCGGGTTCTTTTCTGGAAGTGGTAAAAGAAAGCTGCGGATTGCGGCGCTGAATGGCTTGGAGCAGTTCATCAGAAGGGAAATCTATATTAGGCAGGGGGCTGTCTATCAAAACTCCGAGAGCATGTCCATGAGATTCACCGAATGTACTTATCCCAAATATCTGGGAAATGCTATTTGAGGGCATCGTCGTAGATTACGATCTGATTCTTAAATTCCTCATAGAGTTCGCCGATGTGGCGCATGATGAAATATTCCTTTTCCATCTGGAGAAGGTGTTCAGACAAGCTATCTTTGATCTCTGAAAATGGGATGGCGCTTTCACATTTGCGATCAGTGAGCATTAGGATATGGTATCCTTCAGGGCTCTTAAACGGCTGAGAGATTTCACCTTTTTTAAGAGAGAAGGCAACTTCATCAATCTCGGGATACAGCTTTCCTTTTGGAAAGAAGCCCAAATCCCCACAGGATTCACTTGATGGACAATCGCTGCACTCCTTACATTCTTTGATAAAGTCTTCGGCATTATGAATGCGATTACGGATTGCTTGGATCTTTTCAAGAGCATCTTCTCCACGAATAAAGATATGAGAACAGCGTACCATCTCTTCCCGGCAGAAATTATTGATCTGCTCTTTGTAAAGCTCTTTTAACTTTTCTTCCGGGATGGATTTAGTGTTTGGACAAATGCTGGTTACATATTTGCGAATGATGATATTTCTGCGGATGAGAGTCTCCATCTCAGCCGCATCCATGTCTTGCAAGCTTCCCGGAGAGAGACCAAAGGGGTTTTCTTCATCTATAATCTCCATAAGGGCGACATCATACTCTTCATCAGAGACAGAAAAGCCCATTTGCTCTGCTTTATGAAGAATCAGGCATCTATCTATAAGACGTTTCAAGGCTTGTGCTTCGGTTCCTCCGCAGGCTTTTTCTCGATCAAGATCTTTCTTTGATATTGCTATATTAGCTACTTTAGCGACAATTTGCACGGTTTCCTCTTCCTACCTCAATAATCTGGCGTCTATCGCCTTGAGGACTTCTGATAAGTTAAAGCTAAAAGGATTCAATGTCAAATCAAAATTTTGTTTTCGATACCAGGTAATCTGTCTTTTAGCATAGTTACGATGATGCTGCTTTGCCAAGTCTACTGCTTCTGTAAGGCTTCCATGGGATTCGAAGAATGCACGAAACTCTTTGTAGCCCAGGCTGTTGAGTCCTGGGTCATCCCAGCTATATCCCCGATCAAGAAGAGCGCTGATCTCGTCAAGCAAGCCGAGATTGATCATCATATCCAAGCGTTGATTAATCCTCTTATAGAGAGCATCACGATCAGGACAGACCAAGATGCGAAAAGCGGAGTAGCGGGGTGAACGGGATTGCTCTGCCCAATGATCGCTGAGACTCTTATTGGTGGCACGGTAGATTTCCAAGCCACGCAGGATCCTCTGGCTATCATTGCGGCTAATGCGCTTTGCGAAAGCGGGGTCAACTTCGGATAGTTCCTTATACAGGACATCAAGTCCTTTGTAGCTAAGCTCTTCCTTTAGGACTTCTCTATAGGTTGGATCCAGAGGAGGATGGTGAAAAAGACCTTCGAGAAGGGAACGTATCCAAAGTCCAGTTCCTCCACAAACTAAAGGAATTTTGTCATTATCTTGTAAGCTTTGGATCACGTTATCAGCAGCTTTAACCCAGAGACCCGCGTTAAAAGTTTCATCTGGCGTGATGATGTCAATGAGATGATGGGTGACTTGCCATTGTTCATGAATATTTGGCTTAGCTGTACCAATATCCATATACTTATAAATCTGGCGAGAGTCACAATTAAGGATCTGGGTATTTAAAGCTTGTGCAATCTCGAGTGAGATAGCTGTTTTCCCAGCTCCTGTGGGACCTTCGATGGTGATGATCATACAAGTCGTTTAAATTTCTTTTCAAAGTCATTTAGGGTCATTTTTACGATCAGAGGACGACCATGCGGGCAGAAATATGGAACTCGACAGGCAAAAAGATTATTGATCAAAGAGAGCATTTCTTTGCGCGAGAGCTTAGTGTTTGCCTTGATGGCAGCTTTACATGCGATGGATTTGGCCAAAGAATCCCTAAAATCAGGATTTGCTTCCATCTCAGTCTCTAATTGTTTAAGAATATCTATAAAGACTTTGCCGCCTTGGATGTCTCCGAGCTCTGCCGGAATCTCTTCTATAACCAAAGAATCTCCGCTGAATTTCTTAAGAACAAAACCGATCTTTTCGAAGAGTTCCCAGTTTTCATCAACTAGCTCCCGGATATCACTGGCGATGTAGGGTGGTATATCTATGACTAGAGGAATGATAAGTTTTTGCCTGATAGCAGGAGCCCCGCCGGTGCGATGGATCAACTTTTCGTATAGAATTCGCTCATGAGCGGCGTGTTGGTCGATGATTACCAATCCGTCTTCTACTTGGATAAAGATGTAGGTATTATGCAATTGCCATGGGTTGATATATTCTTCTTCATTTTGCAGAAGGAGTTTATAGGGCACCGAGTCATTGGGCATATCGTCAAAGATCTCATGCTGTGGATCATTATTAGCTTTTTCAGGATTGACAATCGGGATTGATCGTTGACTTGTTTCAGAGTGATCTTGGAAGAGATCATCTTGAAAGAGATTGGAGTGTTCTTTTTTGTATTCAGCATAGCGGGGAATCTCTATGTTTTGAACGAAGATATCTCGCTCCAGCCTACTGGTTTTGGGTACCGGGGGCGGGCTCATAAATTTTTCCCGTGCTGTAGCAAATTTGGTGTCTTCATAGCGTCTGAGTGCACGAGATAAAGTCTCAAAGATCAAGGAATGCACTCTTTGGCTTTCTCGGAACCGTACTTCGTTTTTTGTGGGAGACACATTTATATCGATCTGGGTAGGGGGGACGTCCACAAACAGGATGTAAGGTGGAGTAGTCCCTTTCATCCAGGCTCTTGTCTTAAGAATAAACGGCTCATATGCGCTTTTGATGCTGTGCTTGATTGTCTTGTCGTTTATGAATCTTCCATTGATAAAGACATAACGAGCATCAATCAGTCTGTCGGAGCGCTCTTCTAAACCAAAAATATAGCCATTCACTGAGTAGTCGCCATTGGATGAAGATATTTCGATGATATCATCATTAAAGAAACTAGAGCCAAAGATGTCGCTCATTCTTTGATTACGATTTTCACAGCCTATGTAGTTGAGTCTTTCTTTCCCATCAGCGATGAGCTTAAAGCTGATCGATGGATATATAATAGCCTGATAATGAAAGTATTTGAGGATATGCCGCAATTCCACTGTGTCAGTTCTGAGAAATTTCCTGCGTGCGGGTAGACTTTTGAAAAGTCCTCGCACCCAGACGGTAGTTCCTGGATTTGAGGAGGTCTTTTGGACATCCTTGAGTTTACCGGCATTGATGTCGATCCTCACTGCTACATCGTTGTCCCGACTTCTGGTCAAGAGGGAGAAGTTTGATACAGAAGCGATGGAGGGAAGAGCTTCGCCGCGAAATCCAAGTGAGCTGATGTGCACTATGTCGTCCACGTTACGGATCTTGCTGGTGGCGTGGCTTTCTAGAGCCAGCAGGGCATCATCGGGATCCATTCCACTACCATTATCGATCACCTGGATGAGGTCTTTGCCGCCATTTTCGACGATCACTGTGATCATGTCTGCCCCAGCGTCAATGCTGTTTTCGACCAGCTCCTTGACCACAGAGACGGGGCGCTCGATCACCTCACCAGCGGCAATCTTGTTTCGTACATCTTCCGAGAGGATATTTATCTTTGTCATAATTAGTATCTAAAGATCGAGCCGTTTGTGAATTCGCGGATGATGGAGTTATACGGGACTTTAGCATCATCGATGTCTTTAACGTGACTTAAAAGATGTAACAGTCTGCGGGATTCGGTGTATGCCGAAGACGTGGGAGGGACATGGTGGAGCATTTTCCAGGCGTGTTTTTTGAGTACTCCCAGCTCATAGGTCAGGCTACTGTTAAACATATAGTCGGCATTTTCTTGGTATGGGAAAATGTTATTCTCTTCACCTTCGCGCACGTCACGCCAGCGGGTGATGGTCTCGTCCGCAGAATATCCCCGGTATCGATGATCGCGGATGATCCGTCTCAAGAGTCGGCAATCAGTAGTGGGAATGCGATTGTGGTCATCGATATTGAGTTGATTCAGAGCAGAGACATATATCTTGACCTTGCGGTGATTGGGAATTGAGGCGGTCAGAGTTTCATTAAGCCCGTGGATTCCTTCCATGATGATGATATCGTTATCGCCCATCTTGATATAATGATTGCTTCTCCGACGGATACCTCTGGTAAAATCGTAGTGAGGCAGCTCTATCTGATTTTTATCAAGGAGCTGTCTTAGTTGCAGGTTGAGGTATTCTAGATCAATAGAATGAATGGATTCAAAATCATAGTCTCCATTCGCTTTGCGGGGCGTTTTATCGCGATTCAAAAAGTAATCATCCATGCCAATCACGATGGGCTTTGCTTTGCAAGCTTGCAATTGAACACTCAGACGTTTTGCAAAAGTAGTCTTACCAGAAGATGAAGGTCCCGCAATCAGAATAAGTTTTACTTGGTCGTGTTTAACGATATCAGCAGCTATTTCGGCTATCTTTTTTTCATGCAGTGCTTCTTCTACAAGTATAAATTGGGATATCTCATATTCTTCAATAAGTCGGTTTATATCCGAGATATTGTGTACATTCAGGATATTCAACCATTTGTCATGCTCTTGATGCATTGCAAAGACCTTTTTCGGAAGGATAAATGGCTGGGTGATTTTCATATCTGGACCAGTAGGGAAGCGCAGGATGAAACCTGGATCCTGAAAGACTATATCAAATTCGGTTATAAAACTGGTGCGATCCGCCAGAGGACGAATAAAGAAATCGTAGTATTTACCACATCTGTAAATGTTTATAGTGTCGCTGGTTCTGGCTTTAATGTTGGCAACCACATCGTTACGCAGCATCGTGCTGAAGATATCAATAGCTTCGGAAGTTGTGACTTCAATGCGGTCTATGGGAAGGTCATTTGTGATGATCTCTTGCATTTGCTGTTTGAGTCTTGTGCAATCATCTTTGCTAAACTTCTCGGTATTGAATACTTCACAATAGACTCCATCGCCTATGGAATGCTCAACCACCATCGATGGTGCATCTCCAAAGAGAGTATGAAGTGCTTTTGCCATTATGAAGATGGCTGTATCCTGATAAATGCGATATCCTTCGGGGTGTTTTGCCGTGATGCAATTCACCAAAGTGTCCTCTTTGGGAACATAATCTTCATTGACATATTCAGTGTGATTAATTTTGTAGCTCAAAACGTAGCGTCGGTCGATATCAGTCCCTTTTAGCAACTGAGCTATTGACCTTTTTTGCTCTGTTTCGATAAGACTGTGTTTCTGTCCGTCTAATCTTATATCGATCTTCATAGTAAATCCTTGTTTAGTTAATGGACCTGCTGGAAAGTCCACAAAGCAGCAAAGTGCTACTTTCTGGATACCAAGCTTGGTCAAGTTATTTAATAATGCATTATTCGTCAAGAACATTAGGAGAGAAAAATGTCTAAGCATCTCAGCCCAAAGCAGCATTTTAGAAAAGAGATTGTAAACTATATTGGCATCATATTTGCTGCCTTATTCTTTGCTGCTGGATATTCATGGTTCCTCTTACCTTATAACATGGCTCCTGGGGGAGTGGGAGGTATTTCTCAAATCTTAAACCATTTCTTTGGAATCCCTAATGGTATAGGTATGATCTTGATCAATATTCCCCTTTTTGTACTCAGCTTCACTTTCATAGGGAAATCCTTTGGCAGTAAGTCTCTTTATGGGATGTTTGTAAGTGCAACGATGACAGATCTCATGAGCTTTCCTATGCTGAATAAGCTTGGTTTGATCAGTAATCTGGCACATTTTACGCACGAGGTAAATGGAGTCAAGATCTATGCGATGCTTCCTCCTGAGGAGATGTTTCTTTCCGCGATAGCCGGCTCGGTGCTATTGGGATTTGGTCTAGGGATGATTTTCCGCTTTAGGGGCTCGACCGGAGGTACTGATATCCCAGTAGCATTGATCAAGCAGAAGACAAATCTCTCTATTGGGACGGGTTATTATATTGTTGAGTCGGGCATTATCTTAGCTGTAGCTGTACTCCTTAAAGATCCAAGGCTTTTGATTTGGGGCTATATCAATCTTTTTATCACTTCCAAAGTTACTGATCTGGCAGCCGATGGTCTACCATATATTAAGGGAGTGTATATTATCTCGGATGAAGTGGATGAGATCCGTGGCGTGATCTTTGATAAGCTCCAAAGGGGAGTGACCCTGCTTAAGGGTATGAGTGGGTTTAATCAGCGTGATATCAATGTGATTTTTTGTGTGCTAAACCGTAGGCAGGTTCCTCTTTTGACGGATATGGTAAAGGAGATTGATCCCGATGCCTTTATGGTCTTGACTGATGTCTATGATGTGATGGGCTATGGGTTCAAGAGTCGGAACTTGGATCTGAAAGATGGCAAATAAGGTATGTTATATTTTGAATTTGTGGAAAGCATCAATAACGCACTTCACAAAGCTGTAACTCCTTATTTTCTCGTTTCTTGCTCACTTCGCAAATGGGCGAGAAACGAGGGAGGCATGAAGTGTGCTATTATTGCAAGCACTTAGCTCCATCGATTAAAAGCAAGATTTTAGGAAAGGGAAAAATCAGAGCTGATGCACTCAAGATAGAGGGGAATGCGTGCATAGTAAAGCCGTTTTAGTTGATCATCGGTTAGCTGTTTGCTAATGGCAGAAGGGCTTTGGTGGATCCGTTTTAGGATTGTGTCCCATGGACAGAATATCCAGACTGAGCGCTGTTGGATCAGGAAGGCGCGATTTTCAGGGTCTTCTACGATACCTCCACCGCAAGATACAATGCCAGTAATCTTTGTAGAAGAATAAAGCGGGAAGTCCGGGTCGAGATTTGGGCTCCCCGCCAAGATTTGGCTTTCTATCCTGCGGAAAGAATTCCAGTCGTGAATGTTTGTGTATTCTTCGATGCTTGTCTTCTGCATTTTGCAAAAGATCTCATCAGTATCCCATCGGGGTATTTGCCATTTGTTTGCCAGTTTTTTAGCAAATGTGCTTTTCCCTGCTCTAGTGAAACCGATGATATAGAGCAGCATTTAGAGTCTTGAACTGACGTCTTCTTCTACTTCTTTAGCAAGAGATTCACAGCGAGTAACTAATTCTTTGGCTTCAGTCAGAGTATTCTGTTTGAATTCATCATCTGTGATGCCGGGGATATTGATCATGATATTGAAGTTTGCTGCTTTGGCAGCAGCAAGAGCGGTCAAGGCTGCGACTCCAGCATCTGAGAGAGCATTTAAGTTTCCGATCATAGCCACTTGTTTAGCCAGCTCGATTGCTTCAAGTGATATTCTGAGAGTTTTCAAGGGAGCCATGATAGCGCCTTTGGTGCATAGCTCAATTTGCTTTTTGCGGAATGATATCTCTTCATCTGTCTTTTTGGGCAGGTGCATAGCATCCATCATAGCGAAAAAAGCATCAGTATCTTCATCAATGCAGCGCATGGCGCGTTCTTTGATGTCTTGACCCATGGGGGCAAACTGCATGGCTTTATCTTGCACACCTTCATAGCCTTTTTTATCGATTGTAAGATTTGAGACCATTGCAGAGAGGGCTCCACTCATTGCAGCACAGAGAGCTGCCACAGAGCCACCACCGGGTGCTGGGGCATCGGTAGATAGGATGTCACAAAATTCCTCCACTTTCATATTGACCAAACGATCTTTCTTGGCTATGGCATATTCGATTACTTTCTTTTCCAGCTCAAAGGGATAGAGTTCGGCCAGTCCCATAGATTGGATAGCTGTTTCAATGATCATCTTTTCTGGGATGCCAGTGGATTCATTCATCTTTTGCAGATAGTATTTTCCAGATTCTAAGATAGCAGCTTTGGGTATGAGCCCCACTAATTCGCTACCGGTTACTTCCAAACCCTTTTCACGAGCTAATTCACGAACTTTATCCAGGACAAGATGAGGAGGCGTAACCTTATAATTTGTGAGGTTAATGCTGATTTGGGCACGATTGTATTCATCAATATACCAACCCACGGCTTTGCAATACTTAAAGAGACCAGGAACCATAACAGTCTTGCCATCTTTATCTTTAATTAATTTACCGTGTTCATCTCTAGCTGCTCTACCGCTTTCCCGAATGGAGAGGGCGATATCATGAGCCTTTTTTTTGTCTCGAGTATTAAGATTGATATTATAGGCGATCAGAAATTCGCGGGCTGAGATGGCTGTGGCACCACTCTTGACATTGAAAATGTGAGGTCCATAATCCGGTTTCCAAGCAGGATCTTTGGCTTTATCCGCTAAAGCTTCATATTCGCCTTTGCGAACATTGGCAAGATTTTTCCATTCCGGCTTACGAGCTGCGTATTCATAAAGATATACTGGAATACCCAATTCATCACCAACTCTTTTGCCCAGCTTATTGGCATATTCAACACACTCTTCCATGGTCATATCTGAGATCGGGATAAAGGGGCATACATCGGTGGCTCCCATACGAGGATGCTCACCTTTATGTTTACTCATGTCGATCAGTTCGCTGGCTTTCTTGATTCCCCGGAACGCTGCTTCTACAACGGCTTCTGGTTCCCCAGCAAGTGTAAAAACGGTTCGGTTTGTATCAGCTCCGGGATCCATATCCAAGAGAGTGACATTTTTTACAGATTTCATTGCACTGGCAATGGCTTCCAAGACAGCCATATCGCGACCTTCACTAAAGTTTGGTACGCATTCCATCAGTTTCATGGTTTACCTCGTTTATTTTATGTATTTTTACTTTAACTATTTTTTTGTCAGTAGCTTGCAGGACTTGTATCCGGTAGGGAGGGACATTAACGAATTGACCTTGATGCGGGATTTTTTCGAGGTGATCCAAGATCAGCCCTGCGACTGTCTCATAATCTCCATGCGGTAATTCTATGCCGTGATTATCCGCTAAATGATCGATTTCGACATCTGCCATGGCGATCCAAGTATTTGGGCTGATTTGTTCTACATCACGTTCTTCTTCATCGTCGTATTCGTCTTCAATCTCGCCAACAATTTCTTCAAGGATATCTTCCATAGTCACGATGCCAGCGGTTCCACCATATGAATCCACTATAATAGCCACGGATTTTCTTTGAGATTGCATTTCTTTAAGCAGCACATCAACATCCATGTTTTCAGGGGCATAGTAAGGCTCATGAATGATGTCACCTGCATGAACGTTTGGATCATCTTGATATTTCAAGATATCATAAATGATGAGCACGCCAATGATCTCATCTATGTTGTTGCGATAAACAGGATATCTAGTAAATCCTGCTTCACGTGCAAGTTCTGTGACTTCAGCTAGTGTGGCTGTTTCAGGGATTGCCACTATTTCTGTGCGGGGTACCATGACATTTCTGGCTTCGAGATCTTTGAGATCCAAGGCGTCTTCAATCATTTCCAGATGGGGCTGGATGTCAGCATCCTCGCTGCTTTCATTGAGCAGAAAATTGATGTCATCCTTTGTGAGAAAATCATATTGATTTGTATCTTCAAGCTTGAGAATCTTGCGAAGGGCACGGTTTATGAAGCTTACAATAGCTACAAAAGGTCTAAAAAGAAAATAAAAAAAGATTAATATTGGGTACAGTTTTGGTACGATGGTATCTGCATAATCCCGAAAAAGGGCTTTGGGGACAATTTCTCCGAAAATTAAAACTATGATTCCTAAAAATAAGGCGGTATAGCGAGCATCAAAGGAAAAATGACTGAGTTCAGCTACGAAATATGTGGAAAGAGAAGCCAGGATAGCATTTGCTATGTTGTTGCCTATTAGTGTAGTGCCCAAAAATTTATCTGGATGGCGCACAAAGCGCAAAAGCGATGCATCCCTTCGATTGCGGCGGGCAGAATTCTCTAGAGCGATTAGATCTAAAGATATTAATCCTGTCTCTAAGCCCGAAAAGAAAAGCGATAGTGTAAGGAAAAAGAGTAGGACCAATAAAAGAAGCAGAACCTGTATCATTTATTCATTTACCTTCTCGTTTCGCCAAGCAATTCTTAACGACTGGACGAATTCATCGATATTCCCTGCCAAGAAACTCTCTAGATTGTAGCTTGTCAAGTTTATTCTGTGATCCGTGACACGGGATTGAGGGAAATTGTAGGTGCGAATCTTTGCCGAACGATCTCCCGTGGAAATCTGAGCTCGGCGAAAAGAGGCGATCTCTTGCTCTTGACGGCGGATTTCTAAATCCAACAGCTTACTGCGAAGCACCTTCATTGCCTTTGCTTTGTTCTTGATTTGGGATTTTTCATCTTGGCAAGTAACTACGAGTCCGGTAGGAATGTGAGTGATACGCACAGCAGAATCTGTGGTGTTTACACTCTGCCCACCATTTCCACTGCTGCGATAGACGTCGATGCGGAGATCGTTTTCATTGATTTCTACATCGATGTCTTCAGCTTCCGGAAGCACAGCCACAGAGACAGCCGAAGTATGAATTCTCCCACTGGATTCGGTGACGGGGACACGCTGGACTCGGTGAACTCCACTCTCAAAACGCATTAAACCATACGCATTTTCGCCATTTAATTGGAATACAATTTCCTTGTAGCCACCCAAGCCGGTTTCGTTCATACTGAGAATTTGCTTTTTCCATCCTTTCTGGTCGGCATAGTAACTGTACATTCGAAATAGATCAGCAACAAAAAGAGCAGCCTCCTCACCTCCTGTACCGGCGCGGATTTCGATGATTGCATTTTTCTCATCATTGGGATCGCTTGGGATCAAGAGATCACGAAGTTCAAGCTCAGCATTCTCAAGGTTTTCCTGTAGGCTGAGTATTTCGTCTTTTATCATAGCCTGCAAGTCTGGATCATTTTCACTGTAAAGCATATTCTTAGTATCAGCCATTTGTTTTTCAAAATTAAGGTATTTATCCCAAGATTCAATTATATTGCACAACTCTTTGTAACGTCGCATGATAGTGCGATATTGCTTAGGGTCATTCATCAGGGAAGGGTCTGATACCTTGCTTTCCAATTCGGCTTTTTCTTCACGGAGTGCTTCCAGCTTATCTCTGGGTATCATTTGCTATTCTCCACAAGTCTTACATTGTGCTGACTATAATCCATATCAAGAGCAGCTTTCATAGCTACCAAAGCGGTTTCGATCATATCGTCATCAGGAGGCTGAGTAGTGATCTTTTGTAGCGCCATTCCAGGGATGGTCATAATCTTGACGAGTGGATGGTTAAGATTATTACCAGAAAACTTCAGAACTTCGTAGCTAACTCCAGCAATAAGAGGGATCATCAATAAATGGTAACCAAACCTAATGAGAACAGGAATAGGACCACCAATGATGAAATATGAGACAAGACTATCTGTGATCGAAAAGATCAAAATTCCAACCAAGAGGACAAAAATCATGAAGCTGGTCCCACAACGAGGATGAATCGTGCTAAAAGTCTGGATAGATTTTGGGTCCAGGTTGCTATTATGCTCATATGCGTTTACGTTTTTATGTTCTGCACCATGGTATCGGAAAAGACGCTTAACATCCTTGATCAAGGAGATCAACCATACGTACAATACAAAAAAAACTATTCTGATACATCCGGCAAAAAGGTTGAAGAAAATATCCTGCTTCGAAAGATTGAGCCAATCTGCTAGTTTGTAGGGCAGTAGACCAAATAGCAATAATGCAATTCCAAACGCAAATACAAAACTAAAAGTTTCCTCCATCTTGGCCGCGAAAGGACTCTTTTCCTTGATGTTCTCTCCTTTTCTTCGTGCCTCCTCCTGGATGTCCAGTTCATAGCGATCTGCAGAAAAAGTAAGAGTGGAAAATCCAATCTTCATCATCTCAATGAGAGAAACAAAACCCCTGATGATAGGGTAGCCCAAAACTTTCACTTTGGTAGTGACACTCACAAAGGGAGTGAGCAGCAATTCTATATCTCCATTTTTACGCCGAATTGCTGTTGCCAGACGCTCAGGACCACGCATCATCACACCTTCGATGACAGCTTGTCCACCAACGCTTATTTCTTTTTTCATGATATTCCTTTGATTATTGTTGCTATACCTTTAGTAGTTATGAATCTGTAGTGGTACAAACCCAAGGAGCATTCCTGCTTTGATAAAGAAAAAACGCCACTCTTCTCACGAGGTGAGATAGACTGGCGTAAAACCTTGGGGAAAGGACTAGTTCTCTTTGGTGATATTGTATTTCTTGTTGAATTTTTCTACACGCCCAGCAGTATCAAGAATCTTCTGTTTTCCAGTATAAAAGGGATGGCAAAGATTGCAGATATCTATGTGCATGTCTCCCTTTGTGCTACGGGTTTCAAAGGTATTCCCACAGGCGCACGTTACAGTCGCCTTTTCATATTTTGGATGTATTCCTTTTTTCATTAATCTTACTCCTTGAGTGATTTAATAATTATCTGAATACAATGTTTTTTGCAAGCTACTATCTGTCAAGCCATATTTGATATTGTATATTCACATTTCCCTTTGAATGAAGCTACTCTTTCATACCAGGTGGGTAACCACAGGACGGCTCTAAGAATCGAGCTCAAGTATCGTTTTTACTCTTTGTCAATTGATGCTCTTATCCAACTTCAAGAGAAAGTGGTCCAGCTTGGTCAGGGCGTTCTGAATTTCGTAATCACAGTCAGAGTCATTTTGTCTGTTCTCATGGTAAACTCTATTCATGTGATAAAGTGTATAGCTATCTACTTCGTCAAGAACTACTTGTATATCTCAAAACTTTATTATTAGATTGCTGTATCCCAAAGATAGACTGCCGAAAGAGAATCTATATGCAAAGTTCTTTAGAATGATATGTTTTGAATTTTTAGTGCTTACTATATTAACAGAATCAGTCCATAACTCATAGAATCGACGAAGATTCGCTACAAATTATGCAGGGATAATGTCAGAATAGAAAAATGGGGGTATGCCAAACTAACTTTTCCCTTGACATAAATCCTAAGGTTTTGCTTTTGAGTATATTATTCAAACGATGAATGAATTTATCGTATAAATCAAGAAAGAATTTAAGGAGTAATGTAATGACAAAAGCCGATCTCGTAAAGGAAATCTCGGAAAATACCGGTATTATCCGTAAAGACGTAGCTGTAGTAGTCGACGCCCTGTTCCAAAGCATCAAAGATATTCTTGCTGAAGGTCACCACATTGAAATTCGTGGTTTTGGCACCTTCCGCCTTAAAACCCGCAAGCCCCGCATGGGTCGCAACCCTAAGACCGACGAGAAAGTTCCGGTTCCAGAACGTACAGTTCCTACTTTCAAGTTCTCCCGCGAATTTAAAAACAGCGTAGTCGATCTGAAAATCCAAAGTTAGGGTATCATTATGCCTTGCGGAAAGAAGAAAAAACGCCATAAAATCGCCACTCACAAGCGCAAAAAACGTCTGCGCAAGAATCGTCATAAAAAGAAATAGGTTATAAGAGGCTGCCTAATCAGGTGGCCTCTTATTTTTATGACCATTGTGCATATCAAATAATTGGATAAGAAAGGAATCGGTATTCTGGAGTCTATACAAATGTATCTATGTCAACTGCTGCTCTAAAAAGAAAGTAAGAGCTCTGCGCTATACTCAGGTTATTTAACAGTTCCATAGAAAATAAGCCACTGCTAGTTGGACTGTAAAGGTTTAATGGAATTACCTAGACAACACCGGCACTGATGAGATCATGCATATGTAACAGTCCGACAGCTTTCCCGGAGTCGTCCACGATAGGCAACATGGTGATGCTGTGCTCTTCCATAAATGCCAGTGCAGCAGCCGCTAGGTCATCAGCGCGAGCAGATTTGGGATTTTCTGTCATGCAGTCGCCTGCATTGTGCCTCAAGAGCCCATCACCCTTTGCTTGGAGCTGGCGTCTGAGGTCACCATCGGTTATGATGCCTTTAAGCATGCCTGAGTGATCATCGACAAGTGTGCAACCTAACTTTTTGGAAGTCATCTCCAAGATCACATTCTGCATGGATGTATCAAGGTAGACCCGGGGGAGATCATCATCTTTGTGCATGAGATCACGCACCTTTAGTAGCAATCGTTTCCCGATCGCCCCTCCAGGATGAACTCTGGCAAAATCCTGCAAAGAAAAATTCTTGTCTTTGAGTAAGGCTATCGCTAATGCATCTCCTAGAGCTAACGCAACTGTAGTGCTGGAAGTGGGCACCATACCCAGAGGTTCCAATTCTGCATCAACCTTGGTGGATAGCACAGCATCAGATGCTTTGGCAAGTTGAGATTCGGCATCACCTGTTAGAGATATCAAAGGAATACCTATGAATTTGACAAATGGGATGATGGCAAGTATTTCTGGAGTTTTGCCACTATTGGATACAGCGATGACAAGATCATCACGGGAAAGCATGCCCAGATCTCCATGTATCCCTTCTGCAGCATGAAGAAAGATGGATGTCGTGCCAGTGCTGGCAAGAGTAGCTGATATCTTGCGAGCGATGATGCCAGCTTTGCCGATCCCAGTTACGACTACTTTACCTCTACAATCTCTCAGAAGGGTGAAGGCTTTTTCTACTTGAGAAGGATCCAGAGCTTCTGCGACAGTCGTGATTGCAGAAGCTTCTTTGAGGAGCTCCTCTTTGATGCTTTCGTATATCTTCATAGTTCTTTTTTGATAGATTGGATGGCATCCTCGAAACTCATGACTCCGAGATCGCCTTGAGTGTGTCGTCTCAGGGTAAGGCTGCCATCTTCTGTTTCTTTTTTGCCAATGATACACATATAGGGGATCTTTTTCAACTCGGCATCGCGGATCTTATAACCGATCTTCTCGCTGCGGCTATCGATTTCACAACGCAGACCCTCAAGAGCCATTTTGCTCTGAAGTTCTTTACAATAATCCAATTGGGCGTCAGTAATGGGCAGAATTATCATTTGGACAGGTGCTAGCCATAGCGGCAGATTTCCCCCATGATATTCCAATAAAGTGGCAAAGAATCGTTCCATAGAGCCCAAGATTGCACGATGGATCATGAATGGACGGTGAGCTTGATTGTCGGCACCGATATATTGCATATTAAAACGTTCCGGTAGGTTGAAGTCAAATTGGATCGTTGTGCATTGCCATGCACGACCGAGAGCGTCTTTGATTTTGATGTCGATTTTAGGACCATAAAAAGCACCTCCGCCTTCGTCAATGTCAAAGTCCAAGTTCAGTTTGGTCAGGGATTCTTTGAGACTGTTGGTTGCCATTTCCCAGTCAGCATCTTCACCCACGGACGCCTCAGGCTTTGTCGAAAGATAGATCATGAATTCTTTGAAACCAAAAGATTTTAGCATATCTAGAGCGAAAACGATCAGCTTTTCCACTTCATCGCTAACCTGTTCTGGAGTGCAGATAATGTGCGCATCATCCTGGGTAAACCCGCGTACTCTCATGAGACCATGCAAGACGCCGCTTCGCTCATAACGATAGACTGTCCCAAGTTCCGCCAGACGGACAGGTAATTCACGATAGCTGTGATGAGTTGAATTGTAGATAGATAGATGGAATGGACAATTCATGGGCTTAATATAATAATCTTGTCCTTCCACATCCATCTTGGCATACATGTTTTCTTTGTAAAAGCCTAAATGACCGCTGGTTTCCCAGAGTTTACTGCGTCCCACATGCGGGGTGTAAATGAGTTTATAGCCATGTTTAAGGTGTTCATCTTTCCAGTGAGCTTCGATAAGATGTCTGATCATGGCTCCATTTGGATGCCAGAGCACCAAACCGGGACCTACCTCATCATTAATCGAGAAGAGATCCAGATCTTTGCCGAGCTTGCGGTGATCACGCTTTGCGGCTTCTTCCAAGAAAGCGAGATACTGCTTCAGTTCTTTATTTGAAGGGAAACTGATGCCATAGATGCGTTTGAGCATCTTATTGTTTTCGTTCCCACGCCAATAAGCGCCTGAACTTTTAAGGAGTTTGATGGCTTTAATTTTTCCAGTGGATGGGATATGTGGGCCCCGGCAGAGATCAATGAAGTCTCCTTGAGTATATATGCTGATAACTTGGTCGTCCGGGATATCTTCGAGAATCTCGACCTTGTAAAGCTCATTCATTTCCTTGAAGATCTTCAAGGCTTCGACTTTACTAAGTTCTTGGCGGGAATAGGGCAGATCTTGACGGCTCAGCTCTTTCATGCGTTCTTCGATCTTAACAAGATCCGCATCACTAAAAGGTTCATCGCGATCAAAATCATAATAAAATCCCTGTTCAATTGCCGGTCCGATAGTTACGTGCACATTTGGCCAGAGCTGTTTAACAGCTTGAGCCATCAAGTGTGCAGTGCTATGCCAATATATTTCTTTACCCTTTTCGGTCTTGAAGGTATGGATGATTAACTCACTATCTCTATCAATGATTGTGTTCAGATCACACATTTTGCCATTTATTTCAGCAGCTAGAGCGGCATCTGCAAGGCGCGGACTGATATCCGAAGCTACAGTCAGAGCAGTTACCTCGGTAGCATACTCTTTTTTACTCCCGTCAGGAAGGCTGATGATTATAGACATAATATCTCCAAAATTGTCTTTATCTTTCCACAATCCTTGATGCCTATTTCTTGTCAAGCATCCTGTCCACTCTGCTGAGTTGCAAGCTGTTGAATATAACCAGTAAGGTGACTCCAACATCTGCGATAATTGCTTCCCAAAGTCCACTGATCCCCGCTACCCCAAGAACCATAACCAAGATCTTGATCCCAAGCGCTAAGGATATATTTTGCTTAACCTTACGGTTTGTAGCACAAGAAAGTTTGTAGGCTTGAACCAGTTGCTCAGGATGGTCATTTAACAACACAATGTCGGCAGTGTCAATAGATACTTGCGCACCGATAGCGCCCATTGCTATCCCTATATCAGCCCTTGTCAAGACCGGAGCATCGTTCATCCCATCTCCGATATAGGCAGTATATTGCCCATTTTTCATGATTTTTTCCAAAGACTTCAGTTTTTGACCTGGCAATAGCTCAGCTTCATAGCCATCTAAGCCGAGATCTTTGGCTACGGTTTTCACTTTCTCGGAGCGATCACCGGACAGCATGTACATAGTTTTGATTCCCAAATTGCGGAGGCTTTTCAGATTCTGTTTCATGCTGGGCTTGATTTCATCTTTAAAGATCGCTGCCCCAAGATACTTGCCATCCACAGCTACATGCACACTGCTGTTATCGGAACAATCAACCAGATTGTCATATCCCTGTTCCTTAAAAAAGCGTTCAGATCCGGCGATATAGCTTTTGCCGGCGTACTCCATGCGGATTCCACTACCTGAGATTTCAGAATAGTTGCCTTGCAGACTGCTATCATGTTTTCCTGAAAGGGCAGCTTTGACTGCTTGGGCGAAGGGATGACGTGAATTGTATTCTGCTAGCCATAAAGCCTCTGCAAGTTCTGCTTCAGCTACTCCTTCAGAGGGAAGAAGTGCCTCGAGTTTTAAATTTCCAGTGGTAAGAGTACCGGTCTTATCAAAAACCATGCTCTCTACTTTCCGTAAGGAATCCAAAAAGATACTACCTTTGAAGATGATGCCTTTGCGTGCGGCAGTACCGATACCGATATAATATGTAAGTGGGATGGAGATCACGAGTGCACATGGGCAGCTCACTATGAGGAAGACCAAAGCGCGCTTAAACCAAACAGCCGCCGGATAGCCCAGAAGAACCGGGAGGAGAAAGACTATTATAGCAATGCCGACGACTGTGGGAGTGTAGACACGGGCAAAGCGAGTGATAAAGCGCTCTTGACGCGACTTCCGGGCTGAAGCATTATCGATCAAAGACAATATGCGCGCTACCATACTCTCGCTTTCAATCTTTAGTGCCTGCATCTGGATAAGTCCGCCTTGATTGAGGCATCCTGCAAAGATCTCATCTCCAGGCTTAACAGCGATCGGAGTAGATTCTCCGCTTACACTGGAGCTATCCAAGCTGCTTTCGCCCTTAATGACGCGCCCATCAAGTGGAATGCGTTCTCCTGGATGTACGATAAGAACTTCGCCGGGAGTCACTTCACTAAGCTTTTTGTCAATAGTGCCTGTTTCCGTTTGCACATGCGCCTTATCAGGCTTTAGGGAGATGATCCCTGCAATGCTATTTCTGCTTTTAGATATTGCCTTGCTTTCCAGATATTGACCCAATTCATACAGTCCAATCACGGCGATAGCTTCCGTAAATTCACCGAGATAAACCGCTCCGAGACTGGCAATGCTCATCAGAAAATGCTCTGCCATAAGCTGCCGGGAAAAGACTTCTTGCACGGCGCTTTTGAGCACTCTGCATGCCACTAAAAAATATGATACAACTAAGAGAATTGTGGAGATAGTGGAACTCAATGGTGCAAATTGTACAAAAAGCCATAATGCAAGACCCGCAAAGATTAAGCTGGAATAGATTGATCTCGCAGGTTTCACTGATTCACCGAGATTGTAGATCTTAACTCCAGGCTCAATCCGTGATGCCAGTTGATTGATGCGCTCCAAGGCGTTTTCGCTATGCTCGTGATATTGGACTACCAAACGCTTGTTGACGAAGTCCAGATTTGCGCTGTTAACTTCGGCAAGATTGGTTATCTCTTCCTCAATCTTGGCGCCACAACCGGCGCAACTAAGATTCTTAACTTCATATTCTCGGATTACCACTATGCCTCCTCTACATGTTGCAGAGCAACGTCAAAGAGTTTCTGGATATGCTCATCGTCCAAAGAATAATACACCACAGTGCCTTCCTTGCGCGTCTTCACTAAACGGGAAAGACGCAGGATCTTTAACTGATGAGAGACTGCAGACTGTCCCATCCCTGCTAAGGAGGCAAGATCCGCAACACAAAGCTCCCTTTTGGAGAGGTAATACAATAGCGTGATCCGCGACGGATCCCCAAAAACTTTAAAGAATTCTGCCAATTTTGCGATCACGCCTGGTCCTGGCAAAGCTGCCTTTATATCATCTATCTCATCTGCAGAGATGAGCTTACACAAACATGTATCAGTCATTATATCCCCCATTCATGAATATGTGTTCATATATTAAACATATGACTTTCTTGTCAAGATCTTTGTTGCAAAAATTCATCTTCAGTAGTGACTTATAAAGAGTCACTGAAAAGAGTCACTGAAATCTGCAAATTGGGTCACCGAAAACTGCAAATTCCAAAATAGATACAAATCCAAGACTCTAAATACTACCTAACGAAACACGTACTGGTATATTGCATATATCATTACGGGAATTGTTATCTTGATTTGAAGCTGATTATAGTGACAACCACTTGGACAAAACATTGCCCGATTTGCAGGTTTTGGTGATCAAAACAATGAAATTTACTAAAACTATGTCCAAGTGGTTTTCTGCAAATGCTTTTCGGATATCCTATTCTCTCTTAGACTTACCTATTTTGTCCATTGATCGCTATTTGCAGATTTCAGTGACTCTTTATAATTTATAAACCCTCACTGAAAGCGTCAAATGGCCTAGGCCATAAGATGATGATCCAGACGAGTCGAATGTTTATAGTATGCTAACTTCTTTCAGATCATTTTATTGTGTATAAGGCGCAAGATTCATGATAATCATAGGGAATGTCCAAGTCCAACAAAGCAGATGTATCTAGCCATATCGTATTTGTCAACTATGTGATAGCATCAATTGTCCAAGTGAGTGCAATTAGAAAATTTAAGTGAGAGTTTTCATTAAGCACCCGCAAGTGATTTCTTGACGCAAAGACCAGAGAATAGGAATAGGTATCATCATATTGTTACAAAAGCAGATCGCATTTTCTATAGCAAAGAATAGTATCGGCCATGAATGGTACTTAAGTTTCTCACATGGACTTAGCGAATTGTTGCGCTCCAAGGTTGTTGACGGTTCTATGATTCTTACATGGAGAAGAAAAGAGTTATTTCTTCCAATTTCTTTCGATTGTAGCGGTAGACGCGTTTCATTCCTCTGTAAGAAATAATACAAGGTTCTTGAAAACGTATATAGTAAACATTACCCAGCAATAACGGAGAGTTATCCTCAAAACTCACGTAATCTTCTGTGAGAAACATGTGCCGGATTTTTCTATGTAGGTACAATTGTTTTGTATACTTAAGAATTTCTTCTTTACCAAGATTTGCAGAGGTAAGAAGTTCCTTTGTAGGATAAAACGATTTATATTTTTGGATACTAACTGAATAGTGCAGGATATAACTGATCAATTGCATGATCACAGCCATTGCAATGGCAAACAATGTTGAATATACAAATATCATTCTAAACACTCCTTTGTATGTTCTGGGCCTATATCAATTTAAACGATATAGGCCCACAGCGATGAGTTTGTCATCGCACTGCTTCTCATCAATCTTACAAATGGTTAAGATTGTCCTATCATTAATCCATTGTCAATGCGCATTATACCACACGACAAATCTCTCATGTAAATAAGACCATCCACCCGCAAAAATCACACCTCCAACTAAACCTCCCGGAACTCCTCCAACAAGAGTTCCTAATGCGTCACAGAGCGAAACTGATCCCGGTCCTCCAATCCAATGGCCATAATATTCCCAATAATCCTCACTATGCTCAAAAACGTCTTTAAATGTCAGAATCTTGGTTATTGTATCGGGATCATAGATATCTAGATTGGTGTTTAGCTCCTCGACCATAGCACCGAGTTCAGGAGAATCTCCATTTTGTCTATAGAATTCTATCACAGGCGTTATTTTTTCTATGGTACCTTGGTCTAATTTACCATTCGCCACAAGATAGTCCCACGTCGTTAAGGATAAATCTTTCTCACGTAAATCCAGAAACACCTCACCATCAATTTCTCGAAGCAATCCCATAGCCGCTAATTCTTCAAACACTGCAGGGATAATCTCATTACACTTAGTTGGATCATATCCTATCTCTATCATAGCATCATAGATGGCACTAAACATATACTCCAAGTTAGCATATGGCACTAGACCTTCATCATTAAACAACGGAAATTTGCGACTTTCTAGATGTTTAAGTACCATGTTGTGCGCTTCTCCGACTCCAATATCATTAACTTCATTGTCATTTGCCTTCATTGGTGAACCGGTACATCCAATGATTGAGAAAATTACAACAATCACACACACTAGAATACATGTAATCATGATTTGTTTCATTGTATCACTCCTTTGATGTTTTCATTCTTACTTTTTATTAATTTTATGATAGAATAACAATCACCATGATGATAAGTGATTGAACCATGAAGGTGTGTCAAGTATTTTTTTGCCGGTAGTGTCTCAAAGGTTGGTGTAAAATAGGTAACGCTATAAAGAGTCACCGAAAATTGCAAATCGGGTCACTGAAAATTGCAAATCGAGGGAAAGTGGTTTTTTTGAGCTCTCTGTTCTGTCCATTTAGGTCACCGAAGATTGCAAATCGGCTTTAGCGAGCGACGATCATGGGACCCATATCTGCCTATAAATTGCTGTTGAGTCACAAATCTTGGTGTTCATTCCAACTTATTGTTTCTCAGGTTGTTTGAGGCTATCTGATATTCCGCGTTACTCACAATCTACGTTAGATCAAACGATCAATTGCATGATTTTCTATCTTTATTTCCCCGTTAAGTACAACTTAAACTACCGTATACATTAGCAGCCTGATTCTTAGAACAAGATGCAAGGTGTATACCTTAGCAGTCTGATCCTGAGAACAAGATGATAGGCGGTGGTTTTAACCACCGTGTCTGTTGGTATGAGAAACATAGGGAAGTGCCGTGCTTGAACAAGATGATAGGCGGTGGTTTTAACCACCGTACCCCGATTCATGGTTGCCTACCAAGATGAATTCCGGTTGGTTTTAACCACCGGCAATAGGAGCTGTTAACCGAACCTTCCCACATCTTTTGATCAAGCTGCTTTTGCCGGTGACTAAAGTCCACCGGAAATCATCTTATTTGTGGAATCGGATCACATGGGATACGGTGGCTAAAGCACACCGCCTATCATCTTATTTCCAAGATCAGACAGTTTGGAATCCAAACAGAATAAGGAATGTAGCTCAACTTAAGCAGAATA
>JASKKR010000017.1 GCA_030154085.1 Candidatus Cloacimonadota bacterium
ATATTGATAGACTTCTTCGCCATCATAAAGCCCGTCGCCATCGGTGTCTCTCTTGTTGATGTCGGTACGGTATCTTTGTTGTTCATCGATATCCGTGAGTCCGTCACCATCGGTATCTTTCTGGCTGGTATCTGATTTTGGAGTCACTACAGCTGGTTCGGCACTCTTCGGTCCGTCATCTTTGGAATCTAGAGGATTTTTCCCAGCTTTAACTTCAGCTCCGTCATTCATACCACCACCGTCTGAATCGATGCTCAGCGGATTGGATAAATGAGTATGAATTTCAGAATAATCGGTCAAACCATCATTATCCGAGTCGGCTTTGAGAGGATTAGTTTTAAATTGATTGATTTCCATGCCATCGGTAAGTCCATCGTTGTCACTATCTGCCTGCAGGGGATTGGTGCTGTATTTCAACACTTCCTCGCCATCGGTAAGCCCATCGTTATCAGTATCCATTTTCAATGGGTCAGTGCGATATTCATTTGTCTCATCAATATCGGTCAGACCATCTTTATCAGTATCTGTGGTACTTGGATTTGCTACCGGTTTTTTTTCTCGCACGGTGTCTGACTTGTCATTTTTGTGTTTATTTTGATAGGGCTTGGTAAATTCGACACCCAACATGACAGTAAAGTTTCCGTCTTGTTTTTTGTTAGTATAACGGTTCGTTTGATTATCCGGGCGATCTCTGCCATCCATCTCGTCGGATAAAGCCAGATTGTAGCCTGCGCTCAAATCTATAAGGAATTTGGGGCTAAATCTGGTCTGAAAACCAAAACCAAAGGGTACTACAGGAAAAATATCGGTCGAACTATCGCCTACATCCTTCGCTGCGCCTATCCCCGCATATAGATAGGGGGATAATAGATTCATTTGAATGGGTCTGAATAAGAGACGGACATCAGCCTGAACGAGCTTGGCGTCATACACATCATCTGCTTTCAGAGGTGTATAACCAAGCCCAAAACGTATGTGCAGTTGCTCATAAAGCGTTAACTGCATGTTTCCTCTCACGGCTGGAACCCGATTCTCATCATCAGTATCAGCGGTATTGTCACCTTTGGCAATCCCACCTTCCAATCCATAGCCCCAAGCGGAGCCTGCTAACTGTACACTGGCTAAACTAAATATTAGCATCGCCACTATCAACACCAGGTAGCTTCTTGTATTCATTTGTTTCTCCTAGATAAACTGAGCTTCATGATGCTCAGCGGTTAAAAAAAACTATTCTCGCAACGTTTACATCAGGTAGGGACTATCCGTAGGATTGGCATCAATAAAATAATCGCTCCCGAATTGTTCCGAGGTCTATGTCGAACGATATTGACAAATGATTATATCGAATGATTTAATCAAACGACTATATCAATTGATAGTATAACCTCCTTGGCTTGTGAAAGCAAATTATTATTTTGCTTTGTTCCGTGTTTCTCGATACCTCGACCTCATTGATGCGCTTCCCTCCTGACAATATGGGTGAACTGCAAGTAAAAAAAAATACTTACAGGATAGGGATCGCATTTTTTTAGCTTTTGCTACAAAACATTATTTGTTGTTACCAAAAAACATTTATTGGCTTTCGTGAGATTTTGAATTATGCTCTGTAATAGACGTAGTCGAGTGACTAAGTCATACTATTTATATCGTCCGTTAATAATGGCGAGAGGATAAAAGATGACGAAATTAACTATAAAACCGACGATAAACAGGTTGCCGGTTGATCCCGAAAAAATATCGAATGCCTTTGGGATACCCCGAAACAAAGCTGAAGAGATTCCTCAAGCTCCAGATCCAAATACCCCCAAAGGAAAAATCTTCATAGCTGCGACGGAATTGTTTGCGCAGCATGGTTTCAAAGAAACAACTACCCGGGCTATTGCTAATGCCGCGGGTGTAAAGCAAGTCATGCTTCATTATTACTATGGCACCAAGGAAGAACTTTACGAAGCTGTGCTGAAATATGAAGGTATCACGATGATATCCGTTATTTTCGGGGAAAATCCTTTGAATAAGTCCCCGGAAGAAATGTTGATCGATTCCCCCATCCGGCTGATGACGGTTTTGCATGAAAATCCCTCCTGGGCTTCGCTACTTCGCCGGGAAGTTGCCGATGGTGCTGTACACCTGCGTAAAGCTCTGAAGGATGTGTCCGAGCACGGACCCTTGGGAGCCAATATGCACTTCTACGATGCCTATCGGGAAGCCGTGAGAACCGGTAAAGCAGTGCAATTGCCGGTGGAAGCTGTGCGTGAGTGCCTTTTGGCTATTGGCTACAGCGCCATCTATCTAGCTCCGCTTATCGCTTTGATCAACGAACGGGACTTCAACGACGAGAAAGTGTGGCAGGAATGGGTGCTGACCCTTAGTACAATCCTGAAAAGAGGCTTGCTGACTACCGAATCTACATAGCATAGGGCATGTTGTCAGGTGAAAATCTGTGGGGAGTTTATTCAAAACCAAACAAGGGATTTGGGATAAGTAATCCTCCGGTGGGGATGCTGGCAGTGCATATTGCTTATAGCATTTCTATTGCCCCCAATCCGTTCCGGGAGCTTGTGATAATCAGCTATGAGCTTCCCCAAAATAGTGAGATTAAGCTCAATATCTACAATATCCGAGGTCAATTGATGAAGCGTCTCTACCGTGAGACACAGACAAAGAGAGAGAGCAAGTATTGGCTTGGGAAGGCTGTGACGATGATGGGCGCTCTACCAGCGGGAGCATATTTGTTGCAAATGAGCGTGGACGGGATCAGTAAGAAGCCACAGCGAATCCTGAAGTTATAAGAAAACCCTAAGCAATCGCGTTGAGTCAGGGGGGGGATAAGATCAGCTGAAAAACATTTAAATGAAATTAACATCACAATTGGGACTCAACAAGAGATTGACAAAATAAGCTAGCACAAATATTAAGTATCCAATATTGAAATGAATATGGAGATCATTTGGATAAGATTACAATAGTTGTTCCGATATACAATGAAGAGGATTGCCTACTTTCCCTGGAAGAAGCTCTGAACAGTTATATAAGTAAAGCCGATTACGGAATTCAAGTTCTGCTGGTGAACGATGGTTCCAAAGATAATTCTCAAACCTTGATAGAAGATATATGCAGGCGAAACAGAAATTATCACTTTCTGCAGTTATTTCCTAATCAAGGGCTTAGTACAGCGCTGAAAGCCGGATTCGACCATGTGAAAACACCTTTAGTCGGTTATATGGATGCAGACTTACAGACAACGCCTGAGGATTTCAACCTGCTGATGCCCTTTGCAGAAGAATATGCTATGGTGACTGGAATCCGTACTAAACGCCAGGATGATCTTGTAAAGCGAGTATCTTCTTTGATTGCCAATGCGATACGAAGACAGGCTACAGGAGATGACTGCAAAGATACAGGTTGCCCCTTAAAGATTATCCAGACAGATTATATTCGACGGATACCTTTCTTCAATGGCATGCACCGCTTTTTGCCGGCATTGTTAATGCTGGAGAAGGGGAAGATAAAACAAGTTCCGGTACAGCATTTCCCTCGTTTGGCGGGAGAAAGCAAGTATCACCTTTTTAACCGTATGTTAGGTCCTCTCGCAGATACTTTAGCCTTTGTATGGATGAGAAAACGCTATATTAACTACCGAGTCGTTAAAGCAGATGAATAACTACTTGATCTATGCCATAGGTTTTATAGCTCAAATTGGCTTTGGTATGCGTTTGTTGGTCCAGATGTTTCTATCAGAGAAACATAAAAAGTCGCTGTCGCCAACTGTATTTTGGGTGATTTCGCTAGTATCTGCCTTTATTATGATTATATATGCCTCATTGCGGTTAGATCTGGCTATATTGGTGGGGCAGATAGTAACTTATTATATCTATATCATAAATCTAGACCTCAAGGGTTGGTGGCAGAAGCTTTCCCGGATATGGAGGACTGTGGTGATATTAACTCCTGCGATTGGGATATTAAGCATTCTTCGTCTTGGGGGGTTTAATCTTGGTGATATTATATGTCATCCAAATATTTCTACATCATGGCTTATGCTAGGGCTCAGCGGTACAGTTCTGTTCAATTTTCGTTTTGTTTATCAGGTTATCTACTCAGTAAAGAGGAATGAATCGATATTACCTATGGGCTTTTGGGTGATTTCTATGATAGGTACTATATTGCTGATCACATATGCCATTTACCGCCGAGACCCGGTTATATTGTTGGGTCAGAGCCTGGGATTATTTATCTATGTCCGTAACGCCATGCTGATCTTAAGGAGTAAATATGAAACTTAAGACATTGCTTTTACTTTTATCTTTGTGGCTGCTTGCCTCCACTTTCATAGGACTGAACAGTTGGGGAGTTCAGGAAACCAGTGAAGCCCGCTACGCTGAAATAAGCCGCGAAATGATTAGCAGCGGGGACTGGCTGCATCCACGTCTGCTGGAGATCGGACATTATCACAAGCCACCTGTGACTTATTGGTTAACCGCGATTAGTATGAAGATTGCTGGAGTAAGTGCCGGTGGCGCTAGATTTTTGATGCAAATATGCTTCCTGCTGCAGGTGCTGCTGGTTTACCATATCGCCAAAATATACTGGGGTAACGAAAAGACGGCTTTTCTGGCAGCAGGTTTGTTTGTGCTGATGCCGTTGCAGTTGATGGCAGTGCGTAACGTTACGACTGATCTGTATCTTGCTGGCTTTGAATTGGCTGCCATATTCTTCTTTATGAAGTACTATCTGGTAAAGCAATATAAGTGGCTTTATGCAGCGTTACTTGCTATGGGCATTGCCTTCTTAACCAAGGGCCCTGTAGGGTTACTATTCCCGATTCTATCGGTAATTCCATTCAAACGCAAATGGGGTGCTAATCCACATCCCAAAGTTTGGCATACCTGCACGGCATTGCTATTGGGAGTTTTGATAAGTATAAGCTGGTATCTGGTTATGGTTATAGAAAATCCCATGTTCCTACGTTACTTTTTGTTCAGACATACGCTGGAACGCTTCGCCGGAGCTTCCGTCTTTTCCCGCAGTGAGCCGTTTTGGTACTTTCTTGTCTTTGTTCCAGCGACGCTGCTGATGCCCTTTTTTGCCTTAGTGCATTACCTTGTGAAAATAGGCAAGAGACTGTTCAAGGATGAGCATGCCTATTTCATATTCTGGCTGATAGTTGTTCCGATCATATTTTTTTCTATCTCTTCATCCAAGCGCATACTGTATGTTTTGCCCCTCGCCCCGCTGACGGCAATCTTAGCGGCAGGCATTATTGCCACATATACAGAAAAGCTACAGATAAATTTTTTGAGGATTATGCTGGCGATTTGGGGTTTATTTCCTCTTGCTTTCATAATTGCCCCTGTGTTCATTCCACAGCTGCATGCCACTTTTTACCTCATAGGTCTTTCTGTATTGATGCTGGCGGTGGTAATTGCTGCTATACTGAGGTTGACAAAAGAGCCGATAGTGGTGACTGGGGCGATGTCCTTCATTCTATGTGGATTGCTGATGGTGAGCTCTACGGTGATATTGGAACAGAGAGATAGTATCCCCGGCAGTAGCCGCAGCCTGGCAAAATGGATAGAGCAAAATACCGAGAACGAGACGGTGATTGTCTACGATAAGCTACTGCCCTCCCTAGCATTTGAATTGCAGCGCCCGATAGTATCATTACACAATCGCAGCAAAAACTTGCTGCGTGAAACTGATTTCGAGCCTGATGATCGATATAAAGACTATCTGGTAGAGTATGCAGATAGCTCTGCAGTGAGCAGCCTGCTTACGCAGCCATCAATCTTGCTAGTATGGAAAGATATAGATGAGCAAGCCCAATGGATGCGGAGCTTTTATACGACAGACAAACGGATAGGGAAATGGACTATCATCTACAGAGAGGATGGAGCTTAGCCCGCTGAGGGAGCATCTGGCATGAATTTGTTCCTATAGTTAAAAAGATTTATCTGATGCAATTGTTAACTTTTGCCATCAATTGATTGACAAGCGCAGGTCAAGTATCCGGCACTTTCTAGAGCATACCGTTTGGGGATAAAAACTATTTCTTAAAATCTGCCCATTATCTCCGAATATATTGAACACTAATTCCGTTGGGATATTTATGTCCGTAATTGAATTTACCTTTAAACTTGAAGTTTTTTCTTTTAGGTTGGCGAAATTCTTTTGCCGGCAAAAGATAGTATCCGGTTAAAGTAACGATAGCTTCCTTGCGTTTGTGTGGACCAGGTATTTCTGTGATTTTATGAATCGTAATATCCTCGAGAGCCCATTCCAGAGCGTTTTGCGGAATTTGGAATATTTTAGGTTCCATTTGTTTATTTGCAAAAGCTAAAATGGCTTGTTTTGTCTGAATATCCCCCAGACTCTCTTTTGGGGTTTGCATTTCTGGAATTATGACAGTGAATATCAAAACTGCTATTATGAGCAGACCACAACCAATGAGAACTTTTTTAAGCATCTAAAATGCTCCCTTATACTTTGATTTTTTGTACAATACCTTCACCGCAATTTCTACATATTTCGATAGACGCTCTTTCTTTTAGAATGGTATTGCGGATTTTCATCAGCTTATGGGAATGCCATAACTGATCCATAGATTCATCATTTATATTACCAATTTTAAAGGAAACGTCTTTATCATAACAGCATATACTAAATTCTCCATCCCAATTTATTACGGGTTGTGTCCAGATTCTGCGACAGCGGTTTAACAGTCTGGTTCGCAGTTCAAAATTATTCTCGGAAAAGCTATATCTACTGAGTTTATGATCGGTTGGTAGGAATTTAATATCTTCTGGTCTGTAAATTTGTACTGTCTTAAAATCTAACTTGTCCACTCCTATATCTCTAGCCATCTGTTTGACTTGGGTAATCTCGCTTTCATTGTGGCGCATAATAATAAATTGCCATACGATATAGGGGGTCTTGCTTCGAAGTCGTTCCCGAGTTGCAACAAGCCGTTCCATATTTTTAAGAACCAACGAATAATTTCCATTGATGCGATAATTATTATATGTCTCTTCAGAGATGCCGTCCATGGAAATGATGATTTTGTCAAGACCGCTTTTGACGATCTTTTCATGATCCATAGATAGACTTGCATTGGTAGAGGTCATAGTGTAGAGCATCTTGTCAGCAGCGTATCGAACCATTCGATTAAATTCTGGGTTCAGATATGGCTCTCCCTGATTCCAGAGGATAAGCATGCCGATCTGGTTTGCTATCTGATCAACGATATTTTTGAATACTGAGAATGACATCATACCTCTTGAACGTTTAAGGGTGCCATTTCCACTTGGGCATAGGGGACATTTGAGATTGCAGATATTAGTAGGCTCGATCATTAATGCTGGGGGGAGATGTCTCACTATGGCCTTTTTGCAGCTAAGAGATTGGTAATAATCCAAGTAACTACCGATTGCATTGGAGAGTCGCTTACCATGTAAATAGCTTTGTAATAACTTCGTAGTTTCTTGCATAGATCAGATTTCCGCTTTGTATAAAAAGCCAATTCCCAAGATAGTGAAAACAATATTTGGTGCCCAAGCTGCTATGAAGGGAGGGATTACAGCATTGTAACCTAGACTTTGGCTTATCTGCACTACAATGAGATAGGCAAAGCATACTACCAAACCTAACATAAATACCCATCCTCTACCTTTACTCCGGGTATTGGAAGTGGCAATTGGAATGAAAAAGAAGATCACTATTAAATTTGTAAGCGGGAAGGAGATCTTCATATGCAAATCGACTAATTCTCGGGAGGCATCCTCGCCGAGACGCTCTAGGCGACCGATATATTCCCACAATTCCATGAAGTTAAGTGCTAGAGTTTTTTTTGTAATGCGAATAAAATCTTTTGGCTCAACATCCAGGATCGGCAAAGTAGTACTATCATAATATTGAGCGTATATCTGATTTCCATCACGAAAACGTCTGACATCACATTCTTTCAATTCCCACTCTTTACCATTCCATACTGCACTAGAGGCTGTGACTTTCTCAATGATTTCGGAAGTATCAAAATCGATCTTGGTCATATCTATGACTCTTAGGGTATTCTTATAACCATCGAAGAAGCCAAAATAGTAAAAATCATTGTCTTGACCGCGATAGTGAATGCGGGCTTTGAGCATTTGATCGTCAGGCTGTTCACCTTTAATTTTGACATTATACACTTCACTTCTTTCTGATTCTGCATAAGGCAAAAGATACTCTCCCATGATGCCTATGGTAACTGAGATGATAAAACCCAAGACAAAGAGAGGAAACATTGCGCGCTTGATGCTGACTCCGGCAGCTCTGATGGCCACAGATTCATTGTGCTTTGCCAGGTTATTCATCATAAAAAGTCCGGTCAAAAGCACCGTGACTGGTGAAGTTAGCACGATCAGATATGGTAACCTCAGAACAAAATACAAAAATGCTAGATCAAAAGAAGCTCCCGCTCTAAGTAGTTTAGGGAGATTATCTACTATATCGATCACCAAAAATACTGCCGCAAAACTGAAAAATATGATGATATAGCTTTTGAGAAACTCTCGGAGTATATATCGATCCAGAAGCCGCATCAGTGAACTACCTCGTCTGGGGGCGCTACTTTACCCAATTTTCTATTTTTGAGTCTCCAACTTAAGACTTGCATATCGATAATGTGTTTCTCCTTAATGGAACTCCAGATCAATAAACAAGCTAAAATGAAGAAAGCTAGGTTTGAGACCCACATTGCTAAGAAGGGATTGAAGCCTCCCTGATCAGCTAAATGTTCACCCATATTTAAAGCAACATAATAGACCAAAAAGATCACGCTTGATACGCTAAATGCCATTCCGATTCCGCTCGTACGAGTCATCAGTCCCAAAGGCACACCGATCATGATGAAAATTATGACCGCAAAGGATAAAGCAAATTTCTTGTGATATTCGACTTCCAAAGACCGAATGATCTCTTCGAGTTCTAAAATTCTATTCTGTGTGACTTGCAGCATGGAGGAAAGTCGCCGTTCTTCCACTTGAATATCATATGTATTTCCAGATAAAGCTTGAATCCTCGACTCAAGATCAGCCAGCTCCTCCCTTTTTGCGGCTAGCTCTGTTCGGCGATCTTTGATACTGTTGACCAATTGTCCATAGGTCATTTCTCGATCACTGCGATATCCTGTTTCAATGGCATCAGTACGGTTGCCCAGATCACGGATATTTATAATATATTCAGAAAATGTAGTTCTTTGATATTTCCCCGGTTCTCGTTCATTACGCTGCTGCATTTCGCCGTCATTCAAAATTATTCGCATAGCATTACCATTATTCATTTGCAATACTCTTCCGCTTTTAGCAAAGATAGTTCGGGGAAATCTGTTCTCACTTCTGTCATATATTATGAGATCCAAAAGCTCGTTCTCAGTGTTATCGCGACACCACACAGTATAATCCAAGAGATTGTTATACTCTCCTTCTTTAATAATGGTCATAGGTTTATAATATGCAATCTTGATCATGAGGTTCTTGAGTTCATGGTTTGTGTTTGGCAAAAACCAATGGTTGAAGTAGACCATCAAACCTGTCAACAAGATTGCTGCGGTGATCAAAGGTCCCAACATTCTATAGATATTTATTCCACTGGATTTGATGGCTATGATTTCCCTATCTACGCTCATTCTCCCAAACGTCAATATAGTTGCCACCAAAACTGCCATAGGGATAGATAGAGCCAGCATATAAGGCAAAGAAAGCATGAAGACTTCCAGCACAATAGAAGCTGGAAGCTGTTTTTCGATGATCAGATTAAGAAGTTCTATAATTCGATCTATCAAAAGCACAAATGTCACTACTAATAGCGATATGAGGAATGGCGAAATATGCTCTCTGAGAATATAGCGTTTTAAAATCATGATTCACTCTCAATGAGGTCAAGTGCTTCATCTTCGGTAATGATTTTAATGCTAGGGATCTTTTCAGCTTTAGTGAGCTTGGACCCCGGATTTTCTCCTACAATTAAATAATCGAGTGATTTTGATACCCCACTGAGTATCTTCCCTCCATGGCTCATAAGAATCGATTCCAAGTCCTTTCTGCTATGATGATTTAACTTTCCTGTTATTAAAAAGCTCTTACCTCCCAAACTCGATGATTGGAGTTTTTCTATATACGAAAAGTTGACGCCTTGATCCTTGAGATCTGAGATCAATGCTTGGTTTTTGGGATTCGCAAAATAGTCTTGGATAGAATAAGCTACCTTTTCCCCAATTTCAGGAACCTGATTTAGCTCCTCTGTGTTTGCATTCATCAAACTGTCTATATCTTTGAAATGTTGAGCTAGATTACGTGCAGTAACAGTTCCTACATATCGGATACCCAGGGCATATATTACTCGATCAAGATTTTTGCGTTTGGATTCAGCAATGGCTTCTTTCAACTTTTGGGCGGATTTAGTCCCCATACCCGGCATCTCTGCTACTCGAGTAAAATCCATCCGATATATATCAGCGATGCTTTTGATGATACCCTCATCCAAAAATCTCTTGATCAATGAGCTACCAAGACCGGATATGTCCATAGCATCTCTTGAAGCAAAGTGCTCAATGCTGCGCTCCAGCTGCGCCGGGCAATCCGCTGAGCTGCAATATTCTATCGCTGCTTCTGATTCCCGAGAAAGGGGACTATCACAAATCGGACATCTTGTGGGGAGTGAAATAGCTTTGGCATGTAGTTTCCGTTTGTCTTTATTTACTTTGAGGATCTTAGGTATGATCTCTCCGCTTTTGATCAGCACCACAGTATCTTCTTCGTGTAGATCTAGCCTGCGTATTTCGTCAAAATTGTGCAGAGTACATCGTGAAACAGTGGATCCAGAGATATAGACTGGTTCGAGGATGGCAACTGGAGTGATGGCACCTGTGCGTCCCACCTGATACTCTATATTTAGAAGGATGGTCTCTTTCTCTTCTGGTTTAAATTTATATGCTATAGCCCATTTGGGACTCTTTGCTGTAAAGCCTAATGATCTTTGCAAGGCAAAGTCATTGATTTTCATCACTACCCCGTCGATCTCAAATTCCAGCTCTGGACGCATCTTTTCCATCTCATTGCAGAAATCTATCACACAGTATTCGTCCTTGCAGATCCTACGCTTCTCACTAACTGGAAAGCCTTCTTCCTCCAACCAATTCAGAAGCGAATATTGGTTATCTGGAGAGAAATCTCCTGAAACAAAACCAATGCTGTAGAATAGTGCTTTCAATGGGCGCGATTTTGCAAGTTCGGCATCCTTGAGTTTGATCGATCCTGCTGCTGCATTTCTGGGATTTGCAAAAAGTTTCTCTCCATTTGATTCTCGAATTCGATTGATTTGATGAAACGCCATGATGGGCATATAAATTTCTCCTCTGATTTCTATCTCACCAGAGAAATTTATATGATGAGGGATCCCAGGGATATTTCTAAAATTATTTGTTACGTCCTCTCCAACGTACCCATCTCCGCGCGTACTAGCATATTGGAGATCACCTTTGCTATAGAAGAGATTGATTCCAAAGCCGTCAATTTTAAGCTCAAGACAGACCTCTGGTCGATAGCCTTGATCCTGCGATATCTTATTCCACCACGCTATAAGTTCTTCTAGCGAATAGGCATTATCTAGACTTGCCATGCGAATCTTATGTGGGATATTCTTACCTTCAGGGCGAAGATCATTGCCAACCGTGCTCAGTACATCTGTTTCTTCCTGCGAAGGTAGCTGGGCTAGAAGGTCTTTAAGTTCCTGAACTAGCATATCATACTCAAAGTCCGTGATCTCAGGGTCTGCTTCAGCGTAATAAAGCTGATTGTGACGTTCAATCTCTCTTTTGAGGTAATCAATTCTTTCTTGAAGCTCTTTTTGTTTCATATGAGTTTGTACATATCAGGACGCCTATCCTGAAAGGCATTATTAAACTCGGTGATGCTCTTGTCATTAGCAAGAGCGGCATCAATCTCGACTGTATAAATACCAGTTTCAGTGTCGTTCATACGGATCAGGATCTCACCTTTAGTGCCCAAAATTTGGCTTTGTCCAGTAAAGGTGTGGCTGAAATTCCCATTTTGTTCTGTACCAATACGGTTTGAAGTTATAGAAAATACATGATTTTCCAAAGATCTAGTTCTCATGGCTTCTTGACACCAAGGTAAAACCAAGTTTGACGGATGAGTAATGATCTGTGCTCCTTGCAATGCAAGACTGCGGGCAGCCTCGGGAAATTGCCAATCGAAGCAGATCATCATGCCGATTTTGACTTCTGACTTGGCTGTGCTAACAAAGTATGGACGATCTCCTGGGCTAAAGAATAACTTTTCCCGATAGAAGAGTTGAATCTTGCGATATATAGCGTAACTGCCATCTGGATTTATCAAAGCGGCACTATTATAATAATTATCTAAGGCTCTTTCAGCAAATCCATATACTATACTCATATCTTTTTTAGCAGATAGAGCTTGAAAGTCTTTGAATATTTCTCCATCAGGAATGCTTTCGGCAACGCTGTCTACTTCTTCCTGATTTTGAAACACATAACCAGAAAGGGCCAGCTCGGGAAGCACAACTAGGTCAGTAACAATATTGCTAAGCAAATCTGAAAGTACCTCGTGATTCTGCATAGGCTTCAAAAAGATAGGTTCATATTGCAATACTGATATCCTATATTTCATTTCTTTACTCTCATTAATGGTGCTATAGCACGATCAAATGCGCCATGTACTTTACAGATTGTAAGCCCATAATTCGTAATGGGCACTTTGCGCCGGTGACATTCGAGAATTCTGTGATTCATCTCGGCGGCATTGATCATACAACCTCCACAATGAACGCAGAGGGAGTAGTCTTCCAGGTTTTCCGGGAAGTCGTGTCCGGCATAGGTCTCAAAGATGAGCTCTTTCTTCGTATATTCCCTTATCCAACGGGGAAGCTTTACTCGTCCGATGTCGTCTTTTTGCACATGATGAGAGCAAGCTTCGGCAATCAAGACCTTGTCACCATCTTGCAGCTTGTCTATCTGCTCAATTCCCGATAACAAAATATCCAACTCCCCTTTGTAACGGGCAAAGAGGATGGAAAAGGTGGTAAGTTCAATCGGCTCCGGAGTGATTCTATTCACGAGCTCGATAGCCTGAGAATCTGTCACCACCAGATCTGGGGGGCTTTTTAGCATAGCCAGACTCTCTTCCAGCTCGGTCTCTTTGACCACGATGGCAAGCCCATCATGATCCAATATATCCCGTATAGCCTGCACTTGAGGCAGAATAAGGCGTCCCTTGGGGGCAGCACTATCAATGGGGCAGACCAATATCACTCTGGCTTTAGGGGAGAGCAAATCACCGATCAAAACCCGATTTTCTACCAATTTCTTGGGGGCTAAGCGAATGATTTCGTTCTTCAGCTCAAGAATGCCCGATTTTGCAGAAGCGGAAGCAATGATATATGGCAAGTTGTGCTTTTTGCAGAAGTTGATATTTACTTCCGCAGGAGAGCGCAGATCACTCTTGTTATATACTACCAGAGAGGGAATTTCCATCTTAATGCAGCGCTGGAGCATGTCCAATTCATGCACATCAAACTCGCTGCCATCATTCACAAAAAGGACAATATCGGCTCGATACAAAACCTTGCGGGTAGAAGCAACTCTCTTTTCACCAAGCTCGCCGCTGTCGTCTACGCCGGCTGTATCGTAAAAAGTGACGGGACCCAAAGGCAGCAATTCATAATGCTTAGCCACTGGGTCTGTAGTAGTACCCGGGGTTTCTGACACAATGGCAATTTCCTGACCAACAATAGCATTTATCAAGCTGGATTTGCCCGCATTTCGGCGTCCAACCAGGGCAATGATCAATCTTTCACCTCGAGGTGTAGGGCTCATCTATCTACTCCATAATGAATTATACTTTACATCATAAGGCTGCAGCGCACGTTATCCGTCAAGTCATTTTTTGCTTATGGCTGTCGCCTTCCTGATCGAGATTGCTCAAAAAGCACAACCATCTTAAAAGGTCTCACACAGATTACACTGATTTCACAGATTTTTTATAAGGAGGGGTTATGCGTTATGCGCCATTATTAAGCGCCGATGACACTAAATCTTCTCAACCCTCTCAACCTTCTCAACTCAATTCTCAATTCCCTTCGAGTCCCATCGGGACGGTATTGTGCGCCTGTGAGCGACACATATTAGATCGGTGAAAGTCCGATTCAGGGTATCGTCAAGCCCTGTAGCTGAAGGTAACTGCGTCACCGTGAGGTGGGGTGGAGAGCAACCGGAAGCGAAAGACCAGTCCGTAGGATAACGAACTCGACTCGGCGGGATAAGTTGTCGAGCCCCCAATGTCAGGGCGAAGACTAAAGACCCGGAATTAGCCTACCGGCAGTACCGGAAAGCATGAACGGGAAGACCTGAGCGGATGAAAGACGTATTGGTGTAAGCCAGCTCAGGAGCTGTCATGTGATTGGAGACGGAATGGTCAAGAAGGTAAGTGTCGTTAAGCAGGGAGACCTGTCAGTGGGATGAGAGACTGGCAGGAGTCAGAGTATCCATATTAGCGTTGATACTTGGGACAACATAACCCAAGAGTAGCGAAGGGACACAGGAAAACAGATTTTGAAAAGGAGTATCAATGGAAGAACAACGACCGTCAGTGCCGAAAACGACTAAGCAAGGGCGAGACATCCCGCCCCTCTGGGACTGGATAGAACCACTGGTATGGAATGACAAAATGCTGGCAGCCCTCGAAAGAGGAGTTAAAGGTGGAAAATGGTTCAGTCTGATAGACAAGGTTTGGAGTCAATCAAAATCAAGAAGCATACAAAACGCTTTAACCCTTATAGCATGCAAACCATCATCAACAAAATCAAACCAATCCAAAGAGGATGGTTTGAATATTACAAACACTGTCACAAAAAAACGTTCTCTGATGTAGATGGCTGGACGAGACGTAGACTACGTAGTATCCTCAAGAGGCGTGAGAAACGCAGAGGTATAGCCACAACATACAAAGACAATATACGCTACCCCAACAAAATCTTTGATAGCTATGGGTTCTTCTCATTAGCCAGAGCCCACAGGGAATTATGCCAGTCTTTTAAATGAGAAACCTGCTTTCTGGAGAGCCGTATGCGGGAGAATCGCACGTACGGTTCGGAGGGAGGGGAGCCCAGTAATGGATCGCTCCCCTACCCCTATTTAGATAGCATTATGCACGAAGCCTACATCATCCCCCGAGTCCCACATCAATTGGCATAAGATGATAGGCGGTGGTTTTAACCACCGTGCTCGATGTCGATATCAAATGGAATAAGATGATTTCCGGTCGACTTTAGTCACCGGCAAAACGCGATCCCAAGCCACAATTCCTCTTGTAACACCCAAAACCCAAATCCAGATTTCTTGGGCTATTCTTTCCCATTTATCCGGATCGTAATAATTACGGAGCTCGCATTCCAATTGTTCCATTTCGGGTGAGCTGCTGGCCATCTTAGTTCTCCGTGCCTTTGCCGGTGGCTAAAGCACACCGGAATTCATCTTATCCTATCACTTGCCTGCACTGTATACTCAGGGTGGTTAACCCGGGTATCGTGATGCTATCTATAATACCGTTCCTACGGAACTCACAAGGAATATGAATGTAGGCGAATATTACTTCAGCTTCAAAGCTTTAACCGTCTTACTGCCAAAGGGCGTCTCTGCTCTGAAGATATACACTCCGCTGGCGCAGGATTGTCCAGCTTTATCTTTGCCATCCCACGTTAGCAGATGATCTCCTTTGCCAAGAGCCTGATCGTAAATCGTCCTTACGCATTGTCCGCGGATATTATAAACCCGTAGTTTTAGCTGGGCTTCATCAGGCATCTTCAGATTCAAAGCTGTTTGTTCCCGGAAAGGATTAGGGTGGTTTTGGGATACTGCAAGCAGTTGGGGGCTGAGGTGCGGATCGTCATTATCCCAGGTACTCAGCTCAAAATACTGCACGCCTGCACCATGACTTATCTCTTCATTCGGATATTGAACCATGAGCAGGTAAGCGCCAAAATCGCTAGTATAAGCGGCTTGACAATTTCCTTCTGCAAAAAGCGCATCTGGCGGATACTCGATGTTGCCATCTGCGCTTAGCAGGGCATAATACACTTTGTGCTGATAATATAAATCATAGAGACGAGAGATGATCATGATGCTACCATCCGGCAGCGGCAACAAACTTCTTATACCTGAGTAAATAGCATATTGCACGCTCCACAGGCAGTTTCCGGATAGGTCATACTTCTTTATGATTGGTGCATTACCAGCAGATGTGCAGTAATATGCTCCATCCATCATGCACATAATATCCTCGTAGTCATACGAGGAGAATATAGCTTGCTGAATGATGCTGCCATCGGGCTGCACAATGCTAAAGCCAGGAGTCCAATAGTAATGCCAAGATGGAGTGCTATTTGGCCCTTGGTCAAATTCCCAAACCCGATAATGGTATTTCAGCATCACTATCAGATCTGTCTCTTGCGGAAAAATCTTGGCAATACTTATGCCCAGATAGTCTTCACTGAGTGTCGCCAGCGGCAAACCTTCCGTGGGAAAGAGGAGGGTCCCATCTTCAGTAAAGGCATTCATAAAGCTCATCTCGGGATAGACAGTATTGTCCTGCTGGCTCCAGAACAAGCGGTTTCCGGAAATCTGATACCAACTCAAAGTATTGCCCAGATAATCAGGATTTGGCACTGCAGCTAATACTCCATTGCTATCCCACACCGGCAAGCCTTCTACAAAGCGGTGGATTCTGATCTCGGAAGCAACTCTCCGTGCCAAATACAATGACCCGTTAGAGTAGGAGATTTGGGGCTCTCCGGCTCCGCTAAACAGCAGCCTGCCTTCATGTCCCCAGAGTACCCCGGTACCAGGTATAAGCAATTGAGCATAGGTCGTGTAGTTATCTTCGGATGCCAAAGTCCAGCAGATTAGAACATTGCCATCTGATACTGGAAATAGCCAGAATCTGAGGATGTTTTGAGCATTCTCCATAAAACATTGCGCGTTAGCGAATACAGTCTGACCCCGGGGCGTCACAATATTGTACATGATCTTGTGAGGTGCATCATAGCTGCTACTGCCCTGGCCCCACATAGAAAATAAAGACCCATTGGCCAAAGTAACGGCCATCACATTAAAGGCAACCTCACTCTCTCCTGATACAAGACAAAATCCGCTTGGGGGAAAGGCCAGATTAAGCTGATTGTCCACCAGCTGAGTGCATATCTCGGCTTGATTTTCATGCGTCCAATCATAGAGAATCTGCAGATTTTCACCATCCGGTGAGATAAACGCGGTATAGTGCGGCAGATATACATCCGGGGCAAAATCAAGCGGTACAGACTCGGGAACAAAGGTAGAATCGTAATGCTGCACCAGATTTGATGTATTCGTATAGTTATAGCCAATATCAAGCGCATACCACCCGCCATAATGATCTGCCACCAGCAGATTCGCAGAGTGATCTGTCTCACTGCTAATTAGAGTGATACCGGAAGATTCAACCACATCATAATAATAGGAATACGGAACATCATAACTTTGCCTGTACCAAGAATGAACTACCAGATTTCCCAAGCTGGTGACCACTGCCGAATCAAAGATTCGGTTTGGGCTGCTTTGAGGAGTCCATGCTTCCTGCCACATGGTATTTCCGAGGTAATCAATTCTGTTTGCTTCAATTCTGTTGGTTTGATAGCTTGCAATGGTGTAAAAGGAATTGTCAGGCCCATCCAAAGTTAATAGATGATAACAATCGGGCTCTGAAGATTGATATTCACTTTGCCAGGCAAGCTGATGATTGGCGTCTATCTTGCTTAAAAGTATGACAGCGTTATTGCTATCATTACGATTAGGGTAAGTTATGACAGCTCCATTATCTGACGTGGTTATCATCGAAAGCCCGTAATTGCCCTCACCATTTCCCAGATTCAATCCACTTTCAGGATAGCTTAGATTGCCCGCAGAATCTATATATTGGTAACGATAGTTATAATTGCCATCTTGAATGCTGAAGTGTAAACCGCCCTCAGAATCACTGAGAAAACATATATTGCCTCCGGAAAGTCCATATCTTTGGTAAACTGTTTTGCCAGACAATTCTGCTACGGGATTTCCCTGAGGGTCATAAGTGTCAATCTCGTAGCTGAGGTCGTAATTCTCATTTCTCTTCAGAGAACAAATACTAATACTATTGTCCTGATTAGCAACCAGCTTGATACTGTTTAAATATTTACCGTATACACAGACCGGCTCATCCCACAAGGCTTGATTTTGGGGATTAAAGACTTGCAAATAGGTGCTTCTCAGCCCCATTTTACTCATCAAATATAGTACTGCGTAGTTGCCATTGGGGCATATCGTGCTTTGAATAGCAAGCTCGGGATTGGCAAAGTCGTACAAGGGGACTTGGGCATCAAAAGCCATGTTCCCCCAAAGGGGAAGTATCATGAGCAGCAAAGTGCCACATAGCAAAAAGCAAGTTTTCATTTCTCACCTCCCAAAGTAGTGAGTCTTATTCATTTAATATTTCAGTTGAGCCAGAAAGTGTCAAGATGTTTTTTACGGAAACGGTATTTTTTTGTGCCGAGACGGTTCAACAAGCACAACCAGCTGCAGCCGCTTTCCTTGTTCCCTTTGAGCAAAGCAGGTCGGCATTTTAGATATTGTTATCCGTTATGCGTTATCCATTATGGGTTATCTTTAAGCGCTGATGGCACTAAACCTTCTAAACCATCTCAACCCTCTCAACCCTCTCAACTCAATTCTCAATTCCCTTCGAGTCCCATCGGTACGCCATTTCAGATAGCATCACGCAAGACGCCCCCACCATTTCCGACTGCCATCGGCACAGCATATTTATCTGCATTATGCACAAGATCTAAAATGCCGTTCCTCCAGAGCTCAGGGTGGTGCTCCCGGATTCGTAGCAAGGTAGATTATTTATGAAAAAGAACTTGACTTGGATTAACAAGAAGAAAACAATGATATTGGTCGTTTGGCCTTACATAGATTGTGAGTAACGAGGGATATCAGAAGCCCTCAAACAAGCGGAGAAACAAAAAGTTGGAATTTACACCAACGTTTGAGACGCAACATAATCCACGGCCAGGGCAAAGATTTCCCGGATGCGCAGGTAAGCTCTTTTCTCGCTGGCGCGGATATCCCGGATGAAGGCAAGGAGTACATCAAAGTAATCAGCTATAGTATTGTTGCCCTTCAGGCGCTCATCATCCAAAGTAAAGCCTTTTATTAAGTACTCTTTCAACTGATGCGTCGCCCATATTCTAAAGCGCGTGGCGGTGAGACTCTTAATACGGTATCCAACAGATATTATAGCATCCAGATTGTAAAACAATGTCCTGTATTGTTTTCCGTCCGCGGCAGTAGTAAAGGATTCCTTTACTACTGAATGTTGCTTCCAACCATATATCAGGTTTCATCATATCCGAGAGACTGACCGACTGCTTCGGTTTAACGAGGCTAACCTGTTCACTTGCGTTACGGCTTACTTACCGCTAAGAAGAGCTTTGACTCTCGCCTTACGGCTGCTGCCATCTTCTTCGCTTCCATTTGAACGGAAAATTGAATGGACTGGATTTCCACCAGCTTCCCATACAACGCTTCGTGGCGCACCGGATAACGCATAACGGATAACGCTATCTGAATAGGGGTAGGGGAGCGAGATCCATTACTGGGCTCCCCTACCCCTATTCAGATAGCATCACGCAAGACGCCCTCACCATTTCCGAGTGCCATCAGCACAGCATTTTACATAAAACGCTAGGCGGAATTTAAACAGAAAAAGCCCTCCTGAGTCTGGAGCTCAGTTTTTTTATGAAACCAAGCACATCCCGCAGTCTGCAAAATCATAATATGTTTAAAACATATAGTTTTACATGCGTGCTTAAACCACCACATAAGATTTGTGAGCCTTGTCAAGTAGGCCTGTCACAAACGATAGTTCATAAAGAACTCTTGACCATATTTAGAGTGGCTTATTACAAAAGTAATAGTCCAGTATGCCGTCGATCTTCTTAGGGTTGCAAACTTGCTTAGAAAGCTTGGATGATGTTGGCCAAATAATCAATTTAACCTCTGTGTCAAGCACAATCGTCTAAATATTTTTATCTGATCTTCAGGAAACAAAACCCTAAAACAAAAGAGATCAGAAAAGGCTATTCCTCTGGAAGGTCTTCCTGGGTTGCCCGGGTATAGTGTTTCAGTAAAACCACAGACCAAACCATCTCCTGAATCAAATTCCGGTGATTCTTGAAGATGCCGTTGTTGGACATCTCCTTGGGTAGGTTTATGATGGCGAAAATGTCATCGGCCTCGACCTGGAGGGGAATCACTTGCCCTTCCTCATCAACTCTGATAGCTCGATCGCTCTACGGCCAACCTGCTTTGCCCAACGGGACACCAGCATGTTATTGGCGGCTCGTTACCAGTCTCCAGCTTTTACAAACGCCAGAGTGTTCTTGAAGCCAAGCAGACCCCCAATACCTAAATTGAAACACATATTCAGCAGCACCGACTTACGCACCTCATCCAAAGCATTGTATTTCTCCGGAATCTCATCAAGAAGCTGCTTCTCGCATTTCCAGATATCGTTCTTCAAGAGCATATAAGCCTCTGTCTGTGAGATACCACAATCATCGAGATTGCGCCCGACACCGATAGTCAGCTTGTCTGCAGTGCAACGGTATGGTTTGAGCCTCAGACCCTCATGTCTGACTAACTGAGCTTTGATTCGGTTCATCAATGTTTCGGTCATGCTATCTCCTTGTTCCAGATGTAATCATTGATCCAGAGCCATGGAAGCAGTTCCCTGTACGCTGACAAATTAGGATGCTTAATGATGCGATAGATTTTAGCATTGACAGAATTCATGCTCTTATATTTTTAAGATACTAGCGGTTTGATGTTTATGTTCTGCGGGACATAATGCCAAATCGACTAACTCTGATGGGAATGAAGGATGAATAAAGAGGCCTCAGCTAGAATCAAGATAAACGAGTTGCTAAAAGAAGCCGGATGGCGTTTCTTTGATGAGAAGGGCAAGAAAGCAAACATCATCTTGGAAAACCAGACGAAGATAACTCATAAGATTATCGATGAGCTTGGCAACGACTTTGAGACCTCTTCCAAAGGCTTCATTGACTTTCTGCTTCTGGACGAGCATTCCTATCCCATCATCGTTCTGGAAGCCAAGTCAGAAAAGCACAATCCGCTTGTTGGTAAAGAACAAGCCAGAGCTTATGCCCGATCCCAGAATTGTAGGTTTATTTTGCTCTCCAATGGCAATCTTCATTACTTTTGGGATACTCAGCAGGGGAATCCCTATATTATCACTAAATTCCCATCTCCTGAGTCCATGAAGGGTTATGAACATTACAATCCTGATACTGATGCCTTGGTAAAAGAGATTATCACTACTGGATACATCGCTATCACCCAAAAACATGACTACGATCAAAATCCGGACTTTCACAACGAAGATACTAGGTCAGAATACCTCAAGAAGCACAATCTCAGCCTCTTGCGGTCTTATCAAGTAAGAGCGGTTGAATCTATCCAAAACGCTGTACGCAATGGTGCTAACCGTTTCCTGTTTGAGATGGCAACTGGAACTGGGAAAACCCTGATCTCGGCAGCGGTAATGAAGCTGTTCCTTAAGACTGGAAATGCTCATAGAGTCTTGTTTTTGGTGGATCGACTAGAACTGGAAGATCAAGCCCAACGCAATATGGTAAAATACCTAAAAAACGACTTCACTTCTGTCGTCTATAAGGAAGTTAAAGAAGATTGGCGGAAGGCGGAGATAGTCATCTCGACCGTTCAATCCCTATTATCTGGAGACAAATACAGAACTCAATTTAGCCCCACAGATTTTGATCTTGTGATCTCAGATGAGGCACATCGCTCCATTGGCGGTAATGCCAGAGCTGTTTTTGAGTATTTTGTGGGTTACAAACTGGGATTAACCGCCACTCCCAAAGATTACATTAAAAATGCCGTTCCTGACGGCAACAGTCCCAGAGATTATGAGCGAAGATTGCTACTGGATACCTACGAGACCTTTGGCTGTAAAAGCGGTATTCCCACCTTTCGTTATTCTCTCGGTGATGGTGTCAAAGACGGATATTTAGTAAGCCCTACTGTGATTGATGCTCGCTCCCAGGTTACCACCCAATTGCTATCTGATCAAGGATATACCTATGTGGAACCAAACCCCCAAGGCGAGGATACCATCACTTATTTTGAAGAGAAAGATTTTGAAAAAAGCTTCTACTCTCAAAATACCAATGTCACTCTCTGCCGGGCTTTTTTGGAAAATGCTATGTATGACCCAATCAGCGGAGAGATCGGCAAGTCCATCATTTTTACTGTTAACCAAAAGCATGCTACTAAGATCACCCAAATCCTTAATGTGATGGCTGATAAGATGTTTCCTGGCAAGTACAATTCCGATTTTGCCATGCAGGTTACATCCATTATCCCAACAGCTCAGCAAATGAGTATTAACTTTGCCAACAACAACCTCTCAGGCAGAGGCAACTTCATTTCCGATTATCGCAGTTCCAAGACCAGAGTCTGTGTAACCGTGGGCATGATGACCACCGGATACGATTGCACGGATATCCTCAATATAGCCTTGATGCGCCCGATTTTCTCACCTTCAGAGTTTATCCAGATCAAAGGCAGGGGTACCAGAAGGCACAACTTCTGCGAACAGTTTATCGATCCCGCTCTTAAAGAGCAAACCCAAGACCAGATCAAAACAGGCTATATCCTCTTTGATTTCTTTGCCGTATGTGAGTATTTTGAAGAGAAGTTCGATTATGACCAGGTTCTTGCCCTCCCTGCTTTCACAGAACGAACCAGCCCTCCTGCTGGCGGGGAACCTCCTCAACCTCAAGCCAATGGTGCAGAAATTCACACTCCTGATCCTTTGGCAAAGATAGAACGCAAGGTCATCGGTGCAGAGGGCATGAAGATAGACCGGATGTTCTTCCAAAAATTTGAAGAAAAGATCAAACATGACCCTGTCATCCAGCAAGGCGTTGACGATGGTAAATGGGACTTTGTATTAGATTACATCAATCAAACTCTGATTAACAAGCCAGAGGATTATTTCACTCTGGAGAAGCTGCGTCATTCTTTGCAACTTGATCGCAGGATAACCCTCAGAGAAATTGTGGAAAAAGCTTTTGGCTTGATTCCAGGTTTCAAATCCAAAGACGAACTGCTCAATACCGAGTTTGATAGATTCATCTCAATTTACAAACCAAGTACTACAGATAATATCCCGGCTCTCAAATACTACTTCAAAGCCTATGTGACCGACAACCGGTTGAGAGACATTATCGACCATAAAGACTATGCCGAGCTTAATACCTATCCCCGCTTTGGCATGAAAGACTTCAAGGCGGTTAAAGATAGCTGGCGAGTAGCCATCCCGCAATACATTAAAGATTATGTTGTCCTAAATAAATTCATGTAGGAGATCAGATTGTTAGATTCAATCACCAAAAAGAAGATAGACGATGCCCGAGACATTCTTGTGGGTAAGGTTCCTGTCCCAAGCTCACAAGTGGAGCAGATTACTATTGCTCTGATCTACAAATTCATGTACGACATGGATATCGAATCTATCGAAATGGGTGGTAACCCCAAATACTTTACCGGCGACTTTGCCCAGTATGCGTGGAATAAATTATTCGATCAAAGACTCAGTGGCGAAGGTAGAGTCATTCTCTATCAGGATGCCCTGGCAAAAATACCCAATAATGCTTCTATTCCTACTCTATTCAGGGATATCTTCAAGAACGCTTTTCTTCCCTATCGTGATCCGGAAACCCTCAAGCTCTTTCTCAAGTGCATAGATGAATTTACCTATGAGCACAGTGAAAAGCTGGGAGACGCCTTTGAGTATCTCTTGGCTGTACTTGGCTCTCAAGGTGATGCAGGACAGTTCAGGACACCCCGGCATATCATCGATTTCATGGTGGAACTGATAGACCCTCAAAAAGAAGACAGCATTCTTGACCCCGCTTGTGGAACCGCTGGCTTCCTGATCTCTGCCTATAAACACATTATTAAAACCAATAGCTCAAACTACGATAAAGACACAGATCCGCACACTTTTGCCTCGCATGGCACTCCCCTGGATGAGCTGGTTATCCTGAATGGCAAGAAATACAACGGCGACTTGCTTACTCCCGATCAACGAGCATTCCTGCATAAAAACCTCAAGGGTTACGACATAGCCTTTGAGATGGTACGCCTCTCTTTGGTTAATATGTATCTACATGGTTTCAACACTCCACAAATCTATGAATACGATACCCTCACCAGCACAGACCGCTGGAATGAATATGCCAATGTGATCCTCGCAAATCCTCCCTTTATGACTCCCAAGGGAGGTATCCGTCCCCACCAGAAATTTAGCATCCAAGCGAAACGTAGCGAAGTCCTCTTTGTGGACTATATGCTGGAACATCTTACTAATAATGGCAGAGCTGGCATCATTGTCCCCGAAGGAATTATCTTCAAATCAGATAATGCGTATAAACTGCTCCGTAAGCTACTCGTTGAGGAAAACTACTTAGTGGGTGTGATCTCCCTGCCGGGTGGAGTGTTCAATCCCTATGCTGGGGTAAAGACCTCTATCCTATGGATCGACCGAGCTTTAGCCAAAAAGACTGATAAGATCATCTTTATCAAAGTTAGCAGCGATGGTTTCGACCTTGGTGCCCAACGCCGTCCCTGTGACGCCAACGACCTACCCACTGCATTCGATAACGCCCAGGCCTTCAAAAAAGCCATCCTCTCTGGATGCGAATACCAAGCTCCCGAGAGCGATGTAATCGTGGTGGAGAAAAAGAGATTGGCGGAGAGTGGGCACTATAATCTTAGTGGTGAGAGGTATGGAGTTGCACTAATTAGAGACTCTTCTCGTTATGAAATGGTCCCACTTGGTGATTTATGTAATTTATACCAACCCCAAACAATAACGGGAAAAGAATTACGTGAAGACGGAGAGTATCCAGTCTTCGGAGCAAATGGGATTATTGGAAGATACAATAAATACAACCATCCAGATAGTGAGATAGTGATAACATGTCGAGGAGCAACTTGTGGAACGATAAACATAACTGTCCCCAAATCGTGGATAACTGGCAATGCTATGGTAGCGAAACCTAAATCTGATTGTGTTTCTAAGCAATACCTGTACTATATTCTTAAGAATTCAGATCTTTCTGCTACGGTATCAGGATCTGCTCAACCACAGATTACCCGTACTTCTTTATCTCCATTTTTGATCCCCCTCCCACCCCTATCAGTCCAGAAAGAGATAGTAGCAGAGCTGGATTCCTACCAAAAAATCATAGATGGCGCAAAACAAGTGGTGGAGAATTGGAAACCACGCATCGATATTGATCCGGAGTGGCCATATATCAAACTGGGAGACATATGCAAACTCGTAAGAGGGGTAACATATAGTAAGGGAGATGAGGTTAGTGTCGACGGATTTCCAATTTTGCGAGCAAACAACATTGATCTCTCAGGCAACTTAAATCTTGATGATATCAAGCTGATTTCAAAGTTCCTAAAGTTTAGAGATGATCAGTTACTAAGGAAGAACGATATATTTATCTGTTTGGCGAGTGGCAGCAAGCAACACATCGGGAAAGCTTGCTTCATCCCAGAAGATACCAGTTTTTACTTTGGTGGCTTCATGGGCGCTGTCAGAGTCACTAGTTCGATTGTTTTGCCGAAGTATCTATACCACATGATTATGGACGATAGTTTCAATCAGTATCTTAGAAGAAGAATTTCCGGCGCTAACATCAATAATCTGAGTTCTTCGATTCTTAACGAGTATAGTATCCCTTTACCAGATATAGCATTACAGCAATCAATCGTCCAATGCATCGAATCCGAACAGAAGTTGGTTGATGCCAATCGTGAGCTAATCAAGCTCTACGAGCATAAAATCAAAGATAGGATAGATAAACTATGGAAATCATAAGCATTTGCGGACACATGAAATATTGATCGATATTGGATTTGTATCCCAGCGACTTTCAAGATCAGGATTTCGATATGGGTAAATACGAAAACTACTGCGAGCGGGCCTTTGATTCAGCAGAGTCAGATGGTTCAATAGATCTTGGTTGTAACGCTTACAAAGAAGCTACTGAGCTACTTAAAACAGATGATCTTGGCTGTCCATCCTTTCTTTGGATCAGTTTTAACACTGGTGAAAAAACCTATTCTTTGTCAATACCCTTCAATAGAAACATCCATGAAGCTCATCTGTCTGAATACGAAGAAGATGAGTGAGAGCGTAAGATATGCCTTTACAATATCCATATAAGAGAACCTGCCGCCAGTTCGTAGATGGATCATATACAAACAATGGACAATGGAAATACATTCACGATAAAGATTTTGCTGAATCGCCGGAACATTATGTTAGGGCTTTTGAGCTTATCCAAAAAGATCTCATTCATTTGTTTAGTTATGTGGAACCCTCTGACAAGAATCTGGATACCTATTCATTCCGGATTTATGAGCTGTTTTTCCGCACTTGCGTGGAGATCGAAGCAAATTTCAAAGCTATTCTATGTGAGAACCGCTATACGAAACCAACTCATAAGCTTAATATATCGGACTATAAACTGATCAATCAATCACACAGACTGTCATCATACTGGGTTAAAATTCCATACTGGAGGGGGGAGCAGGACAAAATCACACCATTTGAGAAGTTCGCCTTGTTTGATGCCAAGACTCAAAATAAACAATCCACTCCTGATTGGTATAATGCATACACATCAGTAAAACACAACAGATTAGCAAATTTCGAACAGGCAAACCTGAAGAACCTAATGGGTGCTGTTTGTGCTCTTGTAGTTGTGCTTAGCTCTCAGTTTTGCTGTGAGGATTTTTCTCCAGGTGCAACATTATTGGCATGTGAGGGTACTAATGATGGTTTGGATTCAGCAATTGGGGGTTACTTTCGAGTTAAGTTTCCCGATGATTGGACTGAAGATGAACGATATAGTTTTACATACAACAGCCTAGTTCAAGATGATTGGAAAGTACAGTGCTATGACTATAATTCGATGTTAGATGCTGTTATCGTCAACTGCTAAAGAAGCATATTGAAGGAGCCATTATGAGGTTATTCAAGCAAACCCAGACTGATTCATTGATCGAGGTAAATGAGATCAAGATTGCCAAAGAGAAGACTCTGCAATCCATTACAGAGCGGAATCTTGAGCTGATCTTTGGACTGGAGCTTGTCTGCTCAGAGTTTGCAGTTGGAGACCACCGTCTGGACACGCTCGCCTTTGATTCGGAAACCAAATCATTCGTCATTATTGAATACAAGCGCAGTGAAAACCGCAGTGTCATTGATCATGGTTATGCCTATTTAGGGAAGATGTTAGATCGTAAGTCAGATTTTGTCCTCCAGTATAACCTTGTTAATAATAAAAACCTCCAAATTGGCGACATAGATTTGGCTCAGTCCAGAGTGTATTTTGTTTCAACTGCCCTCAACAGCTATCATTTAGGTTAGCTAATCTTTAATGATCTACCCATTTCACTTTGGGAAATTAAGTTCTACTCAGAAAACCACATGTCCTATCGCAGAATAGATTATGGCAGATCAGGTACCAGCATTAAAAAAACTATCTTCCATAAATACGAAACTAGGTAAAGTAACAAAAGAGATTGTAGTTTATACTGAAGAAGACCATCTTAAGAAGGCTAACGAAGATATTGCATCTCTTTACGAGACACTCAGAGACGAGATCGTTGCCAAGTGGAAGTTAAGCGTAGAACCCCAAAAGCTATATATAGCATTTAAAAGGAATACTAACATTGTGGACATCGAGATTCAAAAGTCCAAAATTAAGATAACCATCAATGTGCCCAAAGGTCAACTGATTGATAATCTTGGCTTAGCAGAGGATGTATCCGGCAAGGGCAAATGGGGAAATGGTGATTACCAAATAGTATTGATCGATAATGCTAGTGTAATGTCAAGCTTGACATGTCGTACAGGATAGAAATAATTGTTTCACGAAGTGAGGTGATTATGATTAAGTACAAAGTGACTCTTACCAAGGCAGAACGCGATGAACTCGAATCTATTATCAGTAAAGGTACATATTCGGTATCTAAGGTTAAGTATGCCATGATATTACTAAGCTGCGATGAAAGCGAATATGCCACTAAATATCCTAACAAAGTGATCAGCGACATAACCAGGGTCAGCACGAAAACCATCGAGAGAGTGAAGAAAAAGTTTGTAGAAGAGGGCTTCGAAGCAATCATGAGCCCCAGTAAATCTAAACGCGTGTACAAGAAGAAATTTGATGGAGAATTAGAAGCTCACCTGGTGGCTTTATGTTGCAGTGAAGCGCCGTCAGGATATGCAAAGTGGTCTCTGCGGTTGTTGGCTGACAAAATGGTGGAGCTGGAGTATGTTGATGAGATATCCCACGAAAGCGTACGTCAGATCTTAAAAAAAACGAACTTAAGCCTTGGAAAAGTATAGGATGGGTGATTCCACCAAAGCAGAGTAGCGAGTTTGTTGCCAGAATGGAGGTAGTCTTGGATGTCTATAAAAGGCCATATAATAGGAATAATCCTGTGATTTGCATGGATGAGACACCAAAACAATTGATTGGTAAGAACAAGGTTCCTATTCCACAAGGTCCAGGATATCCTGCAAAGCATGATTACGAATATAAACGCAACGGTGTTTGCAACATATTTATGGTCTCAGAGCCGTTATGTGGTAAGCGATACACTAAGGTTACTGAATACAAGAAAAAAGGCGATTGGGCATATTTATAATTACAACTTCTGAAATTGAACACTAATTGACTGTATTGAGACCACTCGATGTCTATTTAGCAATGAGTTACGATCCGTTTTTGCTCATTTTGACTTTTTTTTCGAAAGATGGGGTAATACTCCGCATCATTGCATCTTACTCCATATTCCGGCGATGAGGTGCCAGAAAAAACGGAAAGACTGATAGAATGAATGTGCGCTGAGCTATCTCGTCCCATAATTACTGCTGTTGCCGGTGACTAAAGTCGACCGGAATTCATCTTATTTCCAGATTCGGCTCGCTTGTGATACGGTGACTAAAGTCGACCGCCTTTCATCTTGTCCATTTAATCGCACCCAAATTGGCCGTTTCACCATCACACCCACTCTCCACTCTACATAGCAAGCAATAAATTCAATAAAAACGGCACATCATATTTATATGCATGGTGTACAAGATCTAAAATGCCATTCCTCCAGAACTCAGGGTGGTGATTCCGGGTATCGTGACGCTATCTGAAATTCCGTCCCGATGGGACTCGGGGGAAATTGAGAATTGAGAATTTGGTTGAGAGGGTTGAGAGAGTTTAGAAGGTTTAGTGCCATCGGCGCTTAAAGATGACGCATAACGGATAACGCATAACGGATAACGCTATCTGAAATGCTGTTCCTCCGGAACTCGGGCTTGTCAATTCTGCACATGGGATAGATATTGGGGCGCTCCGCCCACTTTATCGTCCACGTAATGCGGATAACTTATTGGAAATAGATCAGGTCTTTGGGAAGATTCTCGTGACGTATTTTCACTCCCCTCCTAATAAATACTCAATTTACGTTCAATAAACCTACATTAAGCGTATAATAATGAACGCTTGATATAGGTAAGTTGTATTTTAGCTTGACGTAATAGCAAGGGCGGAAATTATGGGGAAAAATTGGTTTTTATTGGTTTTAGTTGGCAGCGATAATTAGTCTTTCTTGGTTTTAATTGACAGCTAAAGTAAAGATACATAATGAAGTGCTGATTCAGGAAAGCAGTTAGCTACTCCAGATCTTTTAAGAGTATGGTAATGTATGAGATAGTATCCGAAGGCATAAGTATTGCCTCGGGATGTATGCAAACAGGCAAAGCCCTTGCAAACAGAGACTGAGATTGTAATTAAAGAAATAAGATAGCCATAACTGATGATTTATACTTTCGATTTTATGCTAATTTGTAGCCCGTATGAATATAGATGCGTAAGTTCGATAATGTCGGGCATCACAGCATACAGAGGATATAGGGAGGAAAAGATATGAAGGCACAGTTCAAAGCCGGTTTAGCCGGATTTAGTGGGAAGCTGGATGGGGCGGTCTATTATTACCATCCCAAATTGAAACGCTGGTTGATGCGCAAGCAGCCGAATATGCCGCTTCAGGCAAAGAATATTGAATATAGAAATGTGGCGCAGAGGCTTTCTGCCCTGCATGTATCGGAAGGTTACAAGAGGGATTTTAAGCGCTATTTGGCAGAATTACGGGATCAGGATGCTAAGGTGCTGGTACCGTCTTGGTGGAGTCTTTTTGTAAAGATGATGTGGAAGATGCAGGCTGCATATCCGGATCAGGTGGATCTTACCCAGATTACCAGAGCGCAGATTGAGAGTCAAGCCTTACCCTGCCGCTCGGTGAGTTTAGCGATTGAAGCGGGGTTGTTGGAAGCTGTGCCGGGCTACGAAAAATATACGGATTTGCTCTGAGCATTGCCTGGCGATTTGATTAGACTGGGATGCAGCTGCCATAATGCAGAGAGAAGGAAAGCTACACTGAATAGCCTCAAGATTATCGCACTCGGGAGGATTGCTTTATCCCTTAGGGGAAGAATAGTGGTCTGAGGGCCAAAGCAGAAGTTGATTTTTTCCTTGCCAAAATATCAGGAATAAAATCTATGGTACGTAACCGGTCGGGATGTGGCGCAGTCCGGGTAGCGCACTTGAATGGGGTTCAAGGAGTCGCAGGTTCAAATCCTGTCATCCCGACCATCTTTTTTCTCCACGACAATTTCTTGAGCTCAAAGCTTTATTTATAATCAGCTAATTGGCGTTTCCTCGGATATCCTCAAAAGCAAATGTGTGTTACACTTATCAAATCCTCTCCAGAGTGGAATTATTTCCTCTGCTCCCCTTGTCTGTGGGGGTAGAAATAAAAAATGACTTTACAAAAAAGGAACGATCCTTTTTTAGGAAAGAAAAAGAAATTTTTGGAGTAAATATCATGAAGAAATATGGTTTTGACTATCCGAAAAGTATCCGTAAGACCTTCCTCTATGATTTAGAAGAAAATTGGTATCTTCCGCTTTTAGCGAAGCACAAAGGGTTAAAGATGCGTTCTATCAAGCGAAGCAATTTCGGTCAATATGACATGGCAGTGAATTATCTAACCTCTGTGCTCGAAGAAGCAGCTGCTATAAATAAGGTAGCTGTTTATAACATAGATCACATGGCTCAAATTCGCTTTCGTGGCAAGGATACTGAAAATCTACTCAACCGCAGTCTCGGCGCAAATTTCACTGGCATGAAAGTGGGTTCGTGCAAATATACTTTACTGCTCAATGAGCATGGTGGGGTGCAGGATGATATGATCGTGATGCGCATCTCTGAAACCGAATTTATCGCTGTGATCAATGCCGGACACGATATCACAGACGTGATGGAAGAAGACGGCGAAAAAGTGGAATTGATCGCCGATATCGATCGTATCATGGCTCAAAAGCGTGAAGGAGAAGAGGTTGAGGCAAGCGATATATCGGATCAATTGGTGAAGGTGGATATTCAGGGTCCTTTATCCTATAAACTGGTTAAAGAAGTATATGGGCAAGAAGTACTGCGCAATCGCAACAATCCGGCTAAAAACATGAGCTATTTCACATTTAACGAATTTATGCGCGACGGCGAGAAGTATTACATCAGTCGCACCGGATATACAAATCGATGGGGTTGGGAGCTTTATATTCCAGTAGCTAAAGCCGAAGCAGATTTTAAGAAAATTGTCAGCAAAGCTCTAGAATTTGATGGACTCTTAGTAGGTTTGGGCGGTCGTGATGAAAACAGGATGTCAGCAGGACCTTTTGGTCTTCCCCTCATGGGTGCTGAATATGATCCCGAGCACAGTCCCATCAACGCTCCTCTTTTTGAAACTTCAGTTGATTTTACGAAAGATGACTTTATAGGCAAAAAAGCTCTGCTTAAAGAGATAGAAAAAGGAGTGAGTAAGAGACTAAATATCATTATCACTGAAGGAATCGTGAGTGGCAGAGGGGTATATCGCGATGGATCACGCATAGGTACCGTCACTTCCAGCATAAATTCACCCAATCTCAGCCATGAACAGCGTCTGGCGATCGGTTCTCAAAGAAAGAATGTCAATGATCCAAATGGTACGGCTGCAATCGGCTTAGCCTGGTTTTACCAAAATCAATTTGAGCAGGATGCGGAAGGTAAGGATATAATAAAAGACGGTGATAAACCGATTAGAATTCCGGTTCAATTTTTCCGTGAAGAATCGGATCAGCGTCCAGTTGGAAGTCCAATGCTAGGTTATATCACTCAAGAAGGAGTCTCTGAAGCGACAGCACCAAAGCCTTTAAAGCACATTGAAAATCTATAAAGAGAATCTGGGCTCTATCATAATGTTAGAGCCCATTACTTTCATCGATATTAAGGAGAAGGGATGATATTAGTCAAGAATCTGGTGAAAGAATTTCCCAAAAAGGATGGCAGTGTATTCTCTGCGGTAGATGATATCTCGTTCGAGACTGCCGATGGCGAAATCGTATGCCTTCTGGGAGTTAATGGAGCGGGGAAGACCACTACGATGCGATTGCTTTCCACAGTCTTTCAGCCTACAAAAGGCACAGCTGAGATCCAAGGTTGGGATATTCGCAAAAATCCTGACAAAGTTAGAGAACAATTGGGTTTCCTATCAGGTGACACAGGTCTATATAATCGCCTCAGAGTTCATGAATTGATCCGTTATTTCGGAAGACTGTATTCGATGTCTGATGATGAGATTACTCGGCGCATGCAGGAAATGGCAGACCTATTGGACATGAATGACTTCATGGATAAAAAGATCGAATTTCTCTCTTCGGGAATGAAGCAAAAAGTCTCAATTGTTCGGTCAATTATTCACGATCCTCCAGTAATGATCATGGATGAGCCCACCTCCGGACTGGATATTCTTACTGCCAGACACATCATTTCTTTTATCCGTAGTTGCAAAGAGCGTGGTAAGTGCGTTCTCTTTAGCACCCATATAATGCGTGAAGCAGAACGTTTGGCAGATCGCATTGTGATGATCCACAAAGGTAAAATTCTTGCTGAAGGCTCGCTGGAAGAACTTCGTACTGCAACAGGACAGACCGATCTGGATGATATATTTGTGTATTATGTGAACTTATATAGCGATGAAGAAAAGGTAAAAGCTGATGAATTTTAAGAAAGTAATTATCGTCTTCCGCAAAGAATTGATGGAGGTTTTCCGGGATAAACGCACAATCTTTACCACCTTACTTTTACCAGTAATTCTATATCCTATATTGATTGTGGGTTTCAATGCCATCATGGCGCGTCAGAGTAACGTGCTAGAGGAGCAAGGCGCTACAGTGGCTGTTTGTGATAGTGTACAGACTGCTGAATCTATGCGTATTATCAATGACCTATCAAAAATAGAAAACTTTAAATTTATACCAGCTTCCGATAGTGTGCAAAGCCTTTACCAAAGTAAAGATATTCAAGGTATTGTCACTATTCGTGATTCTATAACTGCAAATGGCTTGAAAGTTTATCACGTATTTGTCCAATATGATGCTGCTAATGACCGCAGCAGCATGATGTATAGCAAACTTGCTGAAGCCTTGCAAGAGACAGAACAGGAGATGGTGCGCGAGAAATTGGAGATTTCTGGGATTGATCCAGAATTGGTAAATTTGGTTGATCTAAGGGAACGTGATACAGCAGACTCTCAAAAGAAGATGGGAATGATTCTGGGAATGATTTTACCTTATATCATGATCATGATGCTGCTCACAGGAGCTTCTGTAGTTGCCGCTGATTTGGTCGCAGGTGAAAAGGAACGCAAGACCCTAGAAACACTCTTGGTCGCAGGAGTTAGGCGCATCGATGTGGTTATTGGAAAATATTTGACCATCATCTTTATGAGTATGGTCAATCTCATTGTAAATCTATTTAGTATCAGCTTTTCTCTACGCTATATGCTTGCACAATCCGGCTTGGATTTGGCGGGAGCAAATATGCCGATCAAAGCGATCCTCATTTTACTGGTGGCGATGTTGCCTTTGGCCACTCTCTTTGCGGCTATTCTGCTCTCTATCTCCACATTTAGCCGCAATATAAAAGAAGCACGCACCTATGAACAGCCTATCTTAATTATCTCAATGATTATGGCAATGATTAGCTTTTTGCCTGCTGTCGAAATGAATTCTTTGATGGCACTCATCCCTGTGGTCAATATTGCCTTACTCTTTAAAGCGCTGATGATTAACGACTATCAAGTATCACATCTTTTGATCACAATCATTTCGACCTTGGTATTGGATGTAATCGCCATCTGGGTTACGATTAAACTTTTCAATACCGAAGGAATTCTGTTTCGCTCTGAGGATGATAGTGGCGGCATAAAGAGCATCAAAAAGAACAAGAGAAACTTCTTTACTCCCTACAATGGTTTGGTATATTATACATTAGCACTGGTGGCGCTCTATTATATCGGCTCTAGATGGCAGATACAGGATTTGACAAGCGGTTTGGTAAAGACTCAGATTATTCTCTTTGCCCTACCGGTCCTGGTGATTCTTAGGCTGCTTAAGATGCCGGTGGCAAAGACGTTACGACTGAAGCTGCCCAGCTGGAAGCAGGTCGTACTAATTCCTTTTATTGCGATTCCAGCAACTATCCTTGTGTCTCTTTTTTCACAGTTAATCAATGTGATATATCCTTTTCCAGAAAGCTATCTCGAGAGCATGGGCAAACTCTTTGAGTTGGATCTACCATTGTGGGGCAGCTTTTTGGTGGTTGCCGTAGCGCCCGGTATCTGTGAGGAGCTACTCTTTAGAGGGTTCATGCCACGTTTCTTTGAAAAATATGGCTTCAAGATCAATATAATTCTTATTGCCCTACTCTTTGCCGCTTTTCATTTAGATCCTTTCCGCTTTTTCCCGGTTTTTCTTTTGGGACTTATCCTGGCTTATCTAACCCTACGAAGCGGATCCATTGTGAATTCCATGATATTGCATATCTTAAATAACGGTTTTGCAATATTTATTATGGCATTTTCTGGTTCTGCGTGGCTGAATTATTTCATGCAGGATCAAGAAAATCTGCGCTATTGGGTTGCCCTGCCAGCCGTGGTGATCCTCTATCTGGCACTCAGAGCATTTCATAAAGTAACTGCAAAAGAAGCTGAATTATGTGTGGAATAGTAGGTTATATCGGTCATAGAGAAGCTTTGCCTATCGTGGTCGAAGCACTGAAAAGATTGGAGTATCGCGGCTATGATTCTTCAGGTATTGCGATAATTCACAAAGGCGATTTGGATGTTTATAAAAAACAGGGTAAGATCATAGAACTAGAACGCTCGCTGCCAGAGCCTTCCAAATGTTCCGGGAATGTCGCAATTGCCCACACCAGATGGGCTACACATGGAGAACCAAATGAGATCAATGCACATCCTCATCTTAGCTGTGATGGTAAGATTGCCATCGTGCATAACGGGATTATCGAGAATTATAAGCTATTACGCCAGCAATTAATAGATTTGGGGCACAAATTCATTAGCGATACCGATTCTGAAGTAATTGCTCATCTGATCGAACAATTTGTTAGTACAAAGCTTCCTCTCGAAGATGCTGTGCGCGAAGCTATGAAACGCGTCGAAGGGACCTACGGATTGGTTGTTATTAGTAAGGATCATCCAGATCGCTTGATTGCAGTACGCAAAGGCAGTCCTCTCATCATCGGTATCAACGATAATGAATACTTTGTCACTAGTGATGTCAGCGCTATCATCATCCATACTAAGCGCGTCATATATCTGCAAGATTCAGAGCTTTGTGTGCTTAGATCTGATGGATTCGAGATATCAACCTTGGACAAAGATAACGTAAAACCTCAAATCAGTGTCGTGGATTGGGATATCTCAGCCATTGAAAAAGGGGAATTTAAACACTTTATGCTCAAAGAAATCTTTGAGCAACCTATTACTATCGGGAATAGCTTCCGCGGTAGAATCAATGAAGAGATGGGCTCCGCAAGGTTAGGCGGGTTGAATTTACCTAGGTTTGAGCTTAGAAAGATCAAACAAATCCATCTCATTGCCTGCGGAACCTCATATTATGCTGCTCTCATCGGTAAACATATCATCGAAGATATCGCTCGCATTCCGGTTCATGCAGAATATGCCAGTGAATATAGATATCGCAATCCTATTGTTCCTGAAGATACTGTAGTCTTTGCTATCAGTCAATCCGGAGAGACTGCCGATACTTTGGCTGCTATGCGTGAGGCGAAAATTAAAGGCGCCAGAGTACTAGGCATCACAAATGTGGTGGGCTCTACAGTAGCACGCGAAAGTGACGGAGGAGTATATATTCATGCCGGTACGGAGATCGGAGTGGCGAGTACAAAAGCTTTCACATCGCAAGTCACGATCTTGATTTTGCTAGCACTTTATTTAGGTCGCATGACCCACATCTCAGCTGATGATGGAGCAAAATATATCCGTGAGTTGGCAGAGATCCCAGGTAAGGTAGAAAAGATCCTCGCTCAAAATGAACAGATCTGTGCTATCGCAAATAGCATCAAGGATAGCATCCATGCTCTATATCTAGGAAGAGGAGTAAACTATCCGGTGGCGCTTGAAGGAGCACTCAAACTAAAAGAAATCTCATATATTCACGCAGAAGGTTATCCTGCAGCAGAGATGAAGCATGGACCCATCGCTTTAATTGATGAAAATATGCCTGTGATTGCCATAGCCACTCGTGATCCTTTGTATGATAAGATATATTCTAATCTGCAGGAGGTCAGGGCTCGCCAAGGACGGCTCATCTGCATCGCGACCGAAGGAGATACAGAGCTAAAGAAGATCAGCGAAAATGTCATCTATATCCCGGATACAAAGACAAATCTTCAGCCTCTTTTGACGGTGATTCCATTACAACTTTTAGCATACCATGTGGCAGATCTCAAAGGATATGACGTGGATCAGCCGCGCAATCTTGCTAAAAGCGTTACAGTCGAGTGAATATATCCAATAATATACTGGTCTTTATCTAAGTTACTCTTAGTATAGAAGTCCTTGTTCATCTGATGCTTTTCGGTATCTTGATTACGATCAGAATCCTGACAAAATAAATCAATTCCTTGATTAACTTTTAGCAACTCGCATATCTATATATCTTCCGTTTTTAGTAGGAAACAATATATTGATGAAAATAAATATTGACATGTATCGATGAATGTTTTTTGTGGCTCGAAACACTTAAGAGGTGCTTATGCAAAAATACGAAGCTGCAGCTAAATTGTTCAGGATATTGGGAGAGCCGATGCGGCTAGCAATTCTGGATATGCTTTCCTGTGGTGAACTGTGTGCCTGTGATATTCTGGAGAGGTTGACGATCAGCCAATCTACTCTATCTCACCACATGCGGGTATTGCAACAAGCTGGTATAGTTATGGCAAGAAAAGATGCCACCTGGGTGTATTATACGATCAATCCTAAAATAGTTCCCGATTTACACAATATCCTGGATGATATAATTTTACCAAAGAAAAACTGTATCTGCGAAGGAGTTAAGTTGGAGGACAATAAATGAATACACTCGTCGATACCTTGCGATACTTTATTACTATCATCTTGGAACTTACGGTTCTGTTTATAGGAATCAGCACTATTATTGGGATAATCTTGCAATATATATCCCAGGACAAGATCAAACAGTGGATGGCAGGCAGAGGGATCTGGGGTAATATTATGGCTGTGGTGGTGGGAGCGCTCACACCATTTTGTGCCTGTTCGACAATCCCCATGGCCAAAGGTTTTATGGATGCCGGTATATCGTTTTCGGTAATATTTTCTTTTATAATAGCTTCACCACTACTGAATCCAATCATCATAGGCATGCTGCTTGCCCTAGTCGGCTGGAAGGCATGTTTGATATACTTTGTGCTGGTATTTGGACTAGCTATTGTGCTCGGGCTTGTGTTTGGTAAGTTTGGCAATGGTGGGTTGAGTGAACCGGAGAAAGGATGCACATGTACGGCATCAATTCCAGAAGAGAATCTGAACACCTTTGGAAAGAAACTTCATCATGCCTTTCTGAGTGCGTTTGGGGACTATAAAGCGGTGTTTTGGTATTTGATTATAGGTGTGGGAATTGGATCGCTAATCTACGGTTATCTTCCCCAGGATATAGTCTTGAAATATGCCGGTGGGAAGAGCCCATTTGCCATTCCTATCGCAGCGGTGATCGGTATTCCCTTATATATCAGGACAGAGACAGCCATTCCTATCGGTTTGGCCCTTATGCAAAAGGGGATGAGCATCGGTGCAGTAATCGCTCTAATAATTGGCGGGGCAGGCATGGCAATTCCTGAAATGACCATGCTCGCCAGTATATTCAAGAAGAGAACCGTAGCTGTGTTTGTAGTCTCAGTATTCATGACTGCAGTGATATCTGGTTTTATGTTTAACATTTTGATGTAGTTGATAGGATTTCTGGAGTAAAAAATGGCAATTTTGAAAAACCAAGCAAGTCAATCGGCAGGCATCAGCTTCTATGAGAAGTATCTGAGCCTGTGGGTGATCCTTTGTATGGCGGCAGGAATCATGATAGGAAAATACTTACCGCAAGTACCCCAGTTTCTAAACCGCTTCGAATATGCAAAGGTGTCCATCCCCATCGCCATATTGATCTGGTTGATGATCTATCCCATGATGATGAAGGTGGATTTTGCCAGCATCAAGAATGTAGGTAAAAATCCCAAAGGGCTCTATGTAACTTTGGTAACGAATTGGCTGATAAAGCCCTTCACTATGTATGGTATTGCCTGGTTTTTCTTCTTTGTGGTGTTCAAGGGTCTCATCTCTACAAATCTAGCCCAGGACTATCTAGCAGGAGCCATCCTGCTCGGCGCCGCACCCTGCACAGCGATGGTTTTTGTCTGGAGTCATCTCACCAAGGGTAATCCTGCCTTTACGGTGGTGCAAGTGGCTACCAACGATCTGATTATTCTGGTGGCATATACTCCACTTGTAGCGCTGTTATTGGGGATTGGCGGAATCAGAGTACCCTGGGACACCTTGCTGCTATCTGTATTGTTATTTGTGGTTATTCCTCTGGCTGGTGGAGTTATTACTCGTAGCGGGGTAATAAAGCATAAGGGTGAAGATTACTTTAATGATAGTTTCATTCCCAAGTTTGGGAATGTGACTATAATCGGTTTGCTTCTTACTCTGATCATCATCTTTGCTTTCCAGGGTAAAGTGATTTTAGAGAACCCTTTGCACATCCTATTAATCGCTATTCCGCTCACTATACAAACTTTCCTGATTTTCTTCATTGCTTACTTGGCAGGCAGGAAGTTGAAGCTTGCTCATAGTATCGCTGCTCCTGCTGGAATGATTGGTGCATCTAACTTCTTTGAACTCTCAGTGGCAGTAGCGATATCATTATTCGGGACAAGCTCACCTGTCGCCATGGCCACCGTGGTTGGAGTATTGGTGGAAGTACCGGTGATGTTGACTCTTGTAAAGATTGCCAATAATACTACGCATTGGTTCCCTACTGAGGATGCTGGGAGTTTAGGATAAAAGGTGATGATTAAGCGCGCGTGTCATTCTCTTAGAAAAAGCTTAATAAGTAGCTATATCAGCTTTGCAATTTTTCAATTGTTTAAAATTGATCATTCTGAACCATGCTGTATCTGATGACATATGTAAAGATTAGCTAAGTAAAAGTGAATCAGGATGAGACTTTGGTCAATAGATTCAGTAAGATTGTTCTTGACAAAATATACTATTTTTGATTTAATGATTATCACTGTGTGGCGAGATAGCTCAGACGGTAGAGCAGAGGCCTGAAAAGCCTTGTGTCCCCAGTTCAATTCTGGGTCTCGCCACCATTTTTGTATTCTGTTACTTATAACATAACTACTTCGTGAATCATCCTTCTTGCCTATACCGGTTTCTTCCCTCTTTTTTGATATTTTACTTTACACATAGAATGCCTTTTTATAATTTGATTCTACTCTAACATAACAAATAAGAAAGAGGTTACGATGTCTAAAATCTTGGTAATAGAAGATGAAGATAGTTTCCGTAATGTGCTAGTTAAAATGCTAACGAAAGCTGGATATGAAGTGCGCCAGGCTGGTGATGGGAATCAAGCGTTGACTGTCTGTGAACAATTCATGCCTGATCTAGTCCTGACTGATATCATTATGCCAGATAAAGAGGGATTGGAGACCATTCAGGAGCTCATGGAGATCAGACCCGGAATAAAGATCATTGCTATGAGCGGTGGCGGCAGGTTTGGCACGGATAGTTATTTACCATTAGCTGAGCAATTGGGAGCCAAAGCCACATTACAAAAGCCCTTTATGAGAGAAGATCTCTTGGAAACCGTCAAATCTGTTTTAGCGGGAGATTGATTCTTCAAATGCTGATATGAGTTTCTTGCAAACGATATTTTCTGAGTAGTGATTCAAACAATAAGTTCTGATCTTGCCCGCATCAAATCTATTCTGTTGATCTTTAAAACTTATGATTGCATTCGCTATAGATCCTGGGTTATTGGATTTACATAGAATACCAGTAGTTGCGTTAATAATATCAGCTGGACCTCCACAATCTGTAGCAACGCTTGGAATTCCGCAGCTCATGGCTTCAATGAGCACCATGCTAAAGCTTTCTATCCGCGATGGCATTACGTAAAGATCGCTTTTTTGATATTGTGTCCTTGCCTGCATCTTATTTAGAGTTCCACAAAATTTGATTGGCAGTTTGGCTGCATTCTTCTTAATCTGAGCATAAAGTGGACCATCTCCTGCCCAGACCATTGAAAACTTAAATCTTTTTTTCCAGAGAATGTAAAGAGCCTCTAAAAGATCTTCTACTCCCTTAGCTTGAGTGAAAGTGGACATGCTAAACAGTCTGATTTCATCTCTTGATTCTTGTTTAGAGCTTGGGACCCAAAAGTTTGTATCCACCATGTTTGGAATTACATCAGCTTCCCGTCCAGTATAAAAGAGGATCTGCTCTTTTATGTAATTGCTAACAGCTATTATTTTGCTGGCATTTTGGATTGGTTTTGCCAAGAGATCAGAAAGCTTGCCTTTATGTAAAAACTCAGGGAATGGGAAGGGACCACTATGCTCTGCTATAATATATGGAACGTCCCATTTTTCTGCAAGTTGCTGTGCTATAAATCCTGCCGGGAAAGTTACAAGAGCATAGATGAGATCCGGCTTTAGCTCATGAGCAAGATCAAAAGAATTTAGATTGCCGCGTGTGATGCTGCTAGTCCAGCTAAGGTGCGGGATCCGAATTTCTTCGAGCCTATCAGTGTGGTATAATCTTTCCGGTTTTGCTTGTCTGTAATCATGAAGCACTGCCAGATTTGAGAAAGCCCTTCTGAGGCGAATTTGAAAGCGGTTTTGCCCATAATTCAATATCTTATAGCTATGATCACTATGTTTTGCTAAAGCAATTGCTTGATCCAAAAAGAATCTTCCCGCTAGCGGATCTTTAGGATGGGGGTACCAAGATGGAATTATTAAGATATTCATTTTCTTACTCTATGCAACAGATCTACACAAAAATCTTTGGCTAGTTGTAGGTCACA
>JASKKR010000035.1 GCA_030154085.1 Candidatus Cloacimonadota bacterium
TTACATGCTTCGTTCAAATGAATCGGGTTGAGAGTGATGCTGTCAGAATGCACTTCACAAAGCTGTAAATCCTTATATTCCCGTTTCTTGCTCACTTCTCAAAAGGGAGAGAAACGGGGAAGGCGTGAAGTGTGCTGCAAAATCGTACTTTATAGAGCCTGTTTTTTAGCGAAGTAGATCCCAGGTCCAAAACTTTCTCAGCTCTTCCCACACCAGCGAAATATAAGGCTGATTGCATATTTATTACACGATATTTGCTTGTTAGTCCAATCAGGAGTTACGATACTTTCCTACCAAGATCAAAAGATCACCATCTATCGGATTCTTCTTTTATTAACAGCTACTTGCCCCTATATACTACCATAAGCTCAGATATCTTTATTTCGGGGACATTTTGCTGGTATGATGTTAAAAGTGGCAATGATTATAAACTTGACAATTCGGTGGAAGTACCGCAGACATATCTTGAGGATAAGATTGACAACTATATAGTCGTTAGTATAAAAGGTCAAAGAATGGATCCTTAGATCACGAATAGCGACACCGTTGTTATCCAAAGGAAGGATGACTCAAGTAATGCCGATGGGATTGTCATTTGCTTCTTGGGTATCGGATAGGAGTAACAAATGACAACTGTTTCATAGTAATAATGGGATTGTTTAAGCGCTCACGACATCAGAGAAGTGAGGTAAGATATGATACTTAGTGCGAGCCGACGTACAGACATTCCTGCCTTTTATAGCGAGTGGTTTTTTAACCGGCTGAAAGCTGGTATGCTGAGGGCAAGAAATCCGTATAATTATCATCAGGTTTATCAGATAGACTTGTATCCTGACGACATTGATTGTATTGTGTTCTGGACTAAGAATGCAGAACCTATGCTGTCCAAACTTAATTTGTTGCAAGACTATAGCTATTATTTTCAATACACCATTACGCCCTATCCCAAAGCTTACGAGCCAAACTTGGATGACCTACCTCATAGAATTGAGACGTTTATCAAGTTATCAGAAAAAATTGGCAGTGATCATATTATCTGGAGATATGATCCTATATTTATTTCGGATAATATTGATTTAAATTTCCATTTACTGATGTTCGAAAAACTAGCTCAATCCCTTGCCAATCATACATTCCGGTGTATTATCAGCTTCATCGATCTGTATAATTCCACCAAACGTAATATCAGAGATTTGCACATAGCAGCAATGGATGACAGGATCAAGCGTTCGATTGCCAAAGAACTTGCGCCTATTGCCAAACACTACAATCTGGAAATGCAAACTTGCGCTGAAAGAATTGATTTGGAAGATCTTGGGATATCTCATGGAAGATGTATCGATGATAAATTGATTTCAAGATTTACCAATAAAACATTCCACGCCGTAAAAGACCCTCATCAAAGAGCAGAATGCGGATGTATCAAGAGCTTTGACATCGGTGTCTACAATACTTGCCTAACCGGCTGTAAATATTGCTATGCCACCAGGAATCATCAGACTGCCCTGAAAAACAGAGCTCAACATGATCCCTTGTCACCTTTCTTAATTGGCAATACTGCCGTCGGAGATCAAGTTAGAATCAAGAATAAGAAAAATCAAACATACATAAGCTTTTAATCTTACCACTTAAGCATAAGACTTTCGATATGTAAATTGCGACATCTTTATGAGTAGACTTTGTGTCATCTCCTTCCCACTCATGCTGAGGTAGTTCGTTGCTCGAAATGCTGATAAGGCTCTACTCACAATCTGGAACTGAGCTCCTCTTTAATGAAGCTTTGGATGGTGTTTTCGAGCCCTTTCACAAAATCTCCCGGCAGAATAATGCAAAATAACTTGATCTAACTCAAGCTTTTTCACATCAGCCTGGCTCCAATTGTAACTAACCTTTGAAATAATCCCGAAATAAAGTTGACAGCATCTTAATCGCTCGATATTTTGCATTCAAGATCAATCTGGAGTTCGCAATGCTTGAACGTCAGGAGCACCCTTTTTCGCCCTATATTCCATCTGATGCCATAGCGCTGATCATTGGCACAGCTCCTCCTTGGAGGCTCTGTCAAAATGATAATTCAGCTCTGCATGAAGGAGAGATACCTTTCTTTTATGGCAGCATCCACAACCTCTTTTGGTATGTGATCAAGGCTGTTCTTGAGCCAGAAAATCCACGTTGGCCGCGCACAAAAGCACAATGTGAGAATCTGTTGAAGCGCCACCGACTGGGAATCGGAGATATCCTGCAGAGCTTTGTTCGCCAAGATCAAAAGGCTGCCGATGACCATCTATCAGATTTTTCCTATAATGAACGGCTGCTTACCAGGATCTACTTTTCCCATAATGAAATCAAATATCTCTATTTCACGGGACATTTTGCCGGTAAGCTCTATTTGAAAGCACTGAAAATGCACGGCTTTATTTATCGCATACCGAATGAAGACAAAAGCAAAAAATGCTTTACTCTCAATGTCCAAACTGCTGATGCCATCAAGAGTCATACTTGCCAAATTCTCAGCTCACCCTCACCTAGAATCAACCGATCTTTAGAAGAAATGATTGATGAATATCGCAAGTGTTTTGCCCCAGTAATCAAAGCTACGGACGAACTGGTAAAGCACACATAGCCAAAATATGACCTTGGAGCTTGACATAATCCGTGCATTCGCATTTTTTGTGCAAAATATATAATAGTCGTAGAAGGAGAAGATGTGAAATACATGGTTTTTTACCGTATCCACTGTATGCAAGAAGCTTTGTATAGCTTTTTATCAAAGCAAAATCCCATCTTCGTCGACGACGTGGAGGTGTTAGTTAAATTGTCTGCATTTAACGCCACATTGACGCCTCTTTTACCTCGCAATTAATAAAGTCCTTTATTCAGATATCCCCCATCTGGTTTACTGATCATTTTACTATAGCAGTAATTAATGGTCAAAAAAGAGGAATTCCAATTCCAAAGACGGATCCACTAGGATTATTTGAGAAAACTATGAGGTAAAAATGCAAGCTCTTGGCAGACAGATATTAGTAGAATTCTACGATTGTGATAAAGATATATTAAAAGATGAAAAATACATTGCGACTGCGATGGTAGATGCCTGTGTTTTGGCAAAAGCCACTGTCGTGACGCATACCTTCCATTCCTTTAGCCCTTGGGGTATCAGTGGAGTGGTAGTGATTGCAGAATCCCATGTGGCAATTCACACTTGGCCTGAATACGGTTATGCTGCAGTGGATATTTTTACGTGTGGTGAGACGATAGATCCCTGGATCCTGTTTCACAGTCTCAAGAAAGCTTTGAAAGCCGAGACAGCCAGCAAAATGGAGCTCAAGCGCGGCCTATTTGATACTGAAAATGGCACAAATTTACCGCACAAACCACAAGGAGTATAGAATGAAAGAAAATTGGCATATCGACTACCACAGCCCAAATCGAGGTTTGGCACTAAAAGTTACAAAAAAACTCTACGAAGAAACAAGTGATTATCAGACCCTTGAAATAATCGAAAATCCAGATCTGGGCACAGTAATGCTCTTGGACGGAGTTCTGATGCTGGGCTCCGAAGATGAATTTGTATATCACGAAATGCTTGCCCTTCCATCTCTTTATGCACATCCAAATCCCCTAAAAGTGCTCATCATTGGAGGCGGAGATTGTGGCACTATGACTCGTGTACTCTCGTGTGACAAAGTCAAAAGGGTTGTGCAAGTGGAGATAGACGAGATGGTGACTCGTGTGGCAAAGATATATTATCCAGAGTTAACCAAATGTTTGGCTGATCCTCGGGCTGAAGTGATCTTTGGCGATGGGCTCAAATTTATCCAGACCAGTAGTGAGCGCTTTGATCTGATCATGGTAGATAGCACGGATCCCGTTGGTCCTGCAGCCGGTCTCTTTCGGAAAGAATTCTTTACAGATTGCTACAAAGTCCTGGCGGATGACGGTATCCTCACCATCCAATCTGAGAGTCCTTGGATTCCAGATCTGATGGATCTGATCGTGGAAGTAAACCAGGGGCTGAAAGATCTTTTCACTCATGTGCATCCCTATCTGGCAGGCATCCAGAGCTATCAGGCGGGACTGTGGATGTTCCAAATGGCATCCAAAATACATAATCCCAAAGATGCGAGCGTAGAGCAGCGCATTCGAGAAACCAAGAAGAAATATCGATATTTCAATGAGGAGATCTATTCTGCCTCATTTGCCTTGCCGCAATTTGTCAAAGACAAGTTGTGTTGATGGATCTTGCGTCCCCAAATACAGAGAGTTGAGATCTGGAGTATAACGCGATTTTAAATAAAAGAGCCCACACTCATTTCTGCGGTGGGCTCTTTTGCTATATAGATATATTTAGTTTTATTTCATCATTAACATCTTACGAGTATAGACTTGGTTTTGAATGTCAAGGCGATACAGATAAAGCCCTGTAGCCACCAACTTTCCTGAATCATCCGTACCGTCCCAGGTGATACTATTGGCTCCAGCTTGCACTGGTCCACTATGCAATTTCCGCACAAGTTGTCCCTTCATATTGTAGATACTCAATCTAGCCGTAGTTGCTATGGGGCTATTGAAGGCGATAGTCGTGCTTGGATTGAATGGATTCGGATAATTTTGCAGATTTGTTACCTGGATACTTGCTACAGCATCGTCGTTTCCCACGTAGTTATCCGGAGCAGTTGTAGTAAAGCGAATGGAGCGTCCTGCTTGCAGAGGTGCTGCTGTAGCGGGGTATATATTTGCATAGGAATAGGTCAGACCAGTAAGATTGCGGTGATCTTCCAAGCCGACAGTGCAATAGTTTGCATTGCTAGCAGGATTGTCAACAGTGTGATAATTCAGCACGATATCACCATCATCATTGTCTTTGGGATAAAGGATAATTTGGAACTTCTCCAGAGAAGCGTCATCGCCAGCTTGGATAGTATATTGGTTGTAAGCTTCATTATATTGGACGATATAGCGGTTGTTTGGTTCATCATAGTAATATAAAATCCGCATATCGGCGAAGATGTCATCGCCCCCAGGAGTCGAGCCTATCATCTTACCTTTGAGATCATCCCAATACGCTGCTATAAGGGCTTTTGGACCTAATGCTGCAGGGATGAAGTGATTGTTAAAATAGCTCTCGTCTGTATGAATAAATGATACCCATCCATTTGAAGAAATGGTTATGCTATTATAATCCTGACCATAGAATCGGAATGTAAAAGGTAGACCAAGCTCTAAGACGCCATCATCCACTATAGACCAAAGATTACCCGGTCCACCAAATTCGGGATCCAATTCAAACCATTCGTAGTTGGGAGCCATCGGATAATCCACATCTGTATCATCATAGGCAAAATAACCATATTCACATGGACCTGTAGGATCATTGGTGCTGGGGAAACCAGCAGTTACAGAGTAAAACGACATCCATTCATAGCCAGTTTCATCACCAAAGATAAATCGCAATCCGATTTCTCTGCCATCCCAGACATCTGGCATCAAACTGATGCTAACATCAAAGTCAAATTCATCTCCCGGGAGAATCTCTCCGAGATCGATCGGGCTTGCGCTAATTGTTGCAGCTTCGGTAAGAGGTTGAACGATTACATGTGCTGCAGAAAGTGGTGCTGATCCACTATTCGTAGCGGTAAACGTGACTGTAGAATTCTGTCCAAGAGGTAATTCGCCACTATGGTTGAAGACTTGGAGTTTAGCCCCTCCGCCAACCATTTGGAACATATGAGAGCTGGCTGGATTCTGGGTTACAAAGTTCAGGTTCAACAAATCTTCAGGATGAATATTGTGATTTGCAGCTATGCTAAATTGGAGAGTATGTGTCTCTCCAGGTGCTAGGTCAAAACTATCCGGACTATGATTTGTAATAGTTAGGTTCTCATATTCTTCGATGTTTCCGGTAACACCGCTATAGGTCTCATTAGAGTAATTTTTAACCGTGATGGCAATATCAAGGCTTTCGTTGGCGTTGATTTGCATATCAGCACCAGTATTCTCGCTTAGTCCGATCCCGGCTTCTCCGTCAGCAGTTAAAGTTCTGACGAGTGGCACCCAGTTTGCCTTGGATACAGTCAAGAGCAAATCTCCTTCCTGATTGGGATCTATATTTAGAATTGCAACACCGTCGACCACCTTGGTGTAGGTAAAGTTCTCTCCATCTTTAGTCCCGGATACGATCGCTCCATTAAGGTGCGGAGCATTGATGCGGATATGAGAGTCAGATTGAGCAAAACTAAGCCCACCTTCAATGATATTTTCATCTATGACGCCGGGCTCCAGAATCCACATATTCATGGAAGGATCAGAAAGTAGATTATAGACATGGAAATAAAAAGGGACATATTGTCCGGGTTCTTGGTCATGTGGGAAGTTTTTATAGAGTTCCATCTTACCCATCAGAACGGAAGTGCCAAAACCCCGCACACCAAAGTCTAGAATCGCACGATATGCACCACTAGCGATAGTATTATTGAGCCGAGTCTTTGTATGTAGATCACTTGGTCCGACAAATGCCACTGCTCCGTTAGGACTAGCAGTAGTGCCCATGCGCATCCAGGCTTCTCCGAATGATGGATTGACCGAATTGGCAAAGTCTCCAGTATTACAAACAATGCTATAGATTATGGGCATTTTCTGTCCATTATAGATATTTGCTAGATCCGGGATGTGGAAACTGGGATAGTGCCAGCCATTTGCATCCCCCCAACCGCGATAACTAATGATCTGCACCCCCTCGTTGATGCTTTGGGAAATAGAAGAAGTGCCCGGATAGCTAGGTGGGAAAAAGACTGTATCAACTTGAGCATAACCAAAATCCAAAAGACGATCGCGGAACCAACGGCTCATCCAGACCGGAGTGCTGGGTCTCAAGTTTCCTTCAGCATAGTTTCCAGCAACAGCCAAGCTGCGTTTCATCCAGGTAGTATCCAACATAAACGGTTCTCGCTCATAGCGAGCTGTCTTCCCCAACATCACAATGAGTTCCACGATATCATTAAAGGAAAAACGACCTACTATCATTTCTGGAAAGTAATCATCACCTTCTAAAAGTGTATAATACTGATCGTCGGCATCGTTTTCACTGTATTCCGGAGAGGGATAGAAGTTTGTAGGAATACTGAAATTGCCAACCGTATCTCCCAATAAGAGAAGATAGTCGCTCTGATGTTCTAAATAGTGCAAACGAATGGTTTCACGAATCTCGCTAATATTAGAGCCTGCATCTGCTTTATTGATCACAAATACTTCAAATCCCAGCTGCCGTTTCCATTTGATGAAATCCGCCTGATAGCTATTCAGATTGGCATGACTGATGATCAACATCTTAGGACGATGCACAGGTAGATCATGCAGATAGCAGGTATCCCAGTTGTCCGCCAAAACTTTATATGCATCCACAAAAGCAGGTGACACACTTTGAGGAATCTCGATACTGCCACTACCTTGTAGATCAAAATCAAGATTGTCCAGAGTAAGGATCTCGGTCTCATTTTCTAACTGAGTGTTGATGTGAATCGTATAACCTTGCATCTCTCTAAATGTAAAAGGCTGAGAAAGTTCCAGAGCAGATTCATTAATTTCGCTACGAGTATTTAAATACTCTCCGTTTTTATTGAAAACACGCCATGTCATTTGATTTACAGAAAGATCTGCAGACTCAAAAGGTAAAGCAAAAGTACGTGAGATCGTCGGAGTATCGGGAAATTGGTCTTCTCCCTCATCGATGGATGCATCTGTGTGCTCAAAGGGATTGCTGCGTAGATTCTCAAATCGGGCATTAATTCCGATTCCGGTATCTTGAAAGCGTTCCAAATTGGCAGCGCTCAAGAAACTGATGCACATTAGGCTGAAGATCAGTATGATATTTCTCATTGGTCCTCCCATTAAGTGGTATGTTACGGGTATGCAATAAACGTTCCGAAAGAATTCAAAACGGTTAATATCCATGGGCACACATAGCACCCTCTAAAGTTAACTTAAAGTACTTTATATTATTTAAAACATCACTGAATATTAAAAATGAGATAGTACGGCTAGTTAATAAAGAACCACCTGAGGTTGGCATGCACCGACATTGGAATCGGATATAATCCATAGATGCTGGTAGACATGATGTTTTTGGCTGTCACTGAAAAGTCAAAAAGCTTACTAATTCTTACGGCAGCCCACGCATCCAGGATGGTCGATGCTTCAATCAAATATGGATTAACAGCATTTGGCAGATAATAATCCGAGTGTCCATTAAGGGCAAAACCCAGCTCCAAACGATTGTCGTGATCAAGATGGCGAAAGATTCTTTGCTCCGAGCTAAAGCTAAATTCAGGGGCACCCATCATAGCAGAATTATATTCTTGATAGCGCCAAATGGCGTCTACCTTGACTTGCCAATCTTTCCACCTTGCGTCATAAGTGCCAGCTAAGTTTAGAAGATACAAGTTTTCGGATATTTCGGATAAATTGTTATACTGCTTTTCATGTTTTTGCCGTATTGATGCCCTAAGCTTCAAATTGCCCAGATTCACTAATCCATATAGTCCATATACGTGGGGAATATAAAGATCGGCAACCGGCATCATGCTGCCATCAATGGGCGAACTGGCAATGTTGAGTCGTGAATATCCTTTTGTCAAGTCACTATCCAGTCCCAAACGCCAGATGCCAAGATCTTTAAAAAGATCCAGCTTGGTCTGCCACAAGTCCCAGTCCTTGATCCGAGTATTTGCGTTGAAGCCGACCAGACTATTGTGCTCTATGTCCAAAGAGAGTTCTTCTTTGAAATCCGCAAAGTTGTATCCTCTGGCTGGGATGTAGTCACGATTGAGATCACGATATTCATAGCGCAAGCGAGCCTTACCGCCCGGTAGGTTGACATCACTATGAGCTGCAAGATGTAATGAATTTGTCTTCCACTTAGGGTTATAAGCCGGGAAAGAGAGCTCGTCTGCCAAGGAAGCCACACTAAGGTTAAGCAAGGGATGATTGATTTGACCGATTATCTGAGAAAATTTGTGTTCATAACGAAAGTTTCCCAGATGCCAATAAGCCGGATTGAGCTCATAGCTTCCACCTTCTTTGTTATATGATGCCAAATCTACGCTAAAGAGGAAGTCTTCAAAACGGTAGCTGAGAAATTGCTTGATGGAATTACCGCTATTGGACGCATCCACCCAATTCCCATTGTAGATAGTGTAGTCAAATTCCATGCTACTACCAGTAAAACCAAAGAGATCACCCTTGCTAAAACTGGCTAGGACATAGCGGCTGTCATAGTCACCCAAAGATCCTTCGAGACGAGACAAGCTTACTGGATAATCATAGATCTCAGATACTGCATTCATGCCCCAAGCATCATGTTTCAACTGATGAAATTGTGCTAAATAACCCTGATAGGTCCAGCTTTGCAAAAAGCTTCCTGGCAGGGTAAATCCACTACTCTTTAATTCATTGGGCTCATTTTGCAAACCGGCAAAGTCAAAGCTCAAACGATAGCTTATTTCTGAATAAGGCGCTAAAATGGGATCAAAATATCTTGAATTTGGATAACTTTCTAGCCTGTAATCCTCAATGCGCGCAATCACTTCCTCCCGATTAACAACCGAGATCACAGATTCTTCTGAATCTGCTTCATAAATCACATCAGCTTCAGGCAAAATACTATCGGGTTCGACCATCTCCTGTCCCACACTAAACTCATCTTGCTCAGAGTCTGTCAAATTGTTCACTCCAGTATCCTCAGCAGAGAGCAAAGTTATGCAAAAAATCAGCAAAATCAGAGCCAGTGATTTTCTGTGTACCATTGATAGGTCTCCCTCATATGCTGTTTGAGCTTGGGCTCAGGCTCCCACCCCAATAGATCTTTAGCTTTTGATGGATCTGCCGTCCAAGCATCGGCTGTGATCTCTTTATATTTTTCCAGATTCAAGATACTGGGACGATGGGTAATTCGAGAGACAAAATCGCTGACCGCAAATATGCCTTTCGCTAAAATCTTAGGTATTGTAATTGTCAGGTTCTTTCTGTCCATAGCCTCAGCTATCGCTTCCACAATTTCACGATTACTATAGACATGAGTATCTGTAGCAAAAAAGATCTCTTTGCTACTCTGTGGGCTTTTAATTGCTAGGATAATAAATTCTGCCAATTGCTCGCTATAGATCATGTTCAGCGGCTGCCGAGATGCTCCTATCTGAACGCTGAGACCTCTCTTACAAAGCTTGAATAGTTCCAAAAAGTCCTTATCTCCAGGACCATATACACTGCAAGGACGGATAATGCAATAGTTCTTATGACAATCTCTTTGGATAATACGTTCTGCAAGCGCTTTACTCTTGCCATAGATAGTAAGAGGTTGAAGAGGATCATTTTCGCGCTTGGGTAAATCCGGACTGGAAGGACCGGCTGCAGCTTGGGAGCTAATAAAGAAAAGGCTGATATCTCGGGTAAGTGTATTGATCGCATCCACTAAATGTTTGGTAATACCAACATTGGCGGACAACATATCATTTGCAGAAACCGCTTTGGTCATTCCAGCACAATGAACTAAGACATCAACGTCGGATAAAGCAGCAATGATATCGTTTTGATTTGAAAAGTCTATGACACGGACGTCGACGCCAGGCATATCAACTTCTCTGCGCAGCAATGCAATTGGCTCAGAACCCTGGGATTGTAAGCTGCGAATGAGAGTGCTTCCTACGAAACCGTTGGCGCCGGTAATAGCTATATTCATCTGGCTCCTATGTCTTCCCAAAAGAAGTGGTGGGCGTTAACGGACTTGAACCGCTGACATCTTGCTTGTAAGGCAAGCGCTCTCCCAACTGAGCTAAACGCCCACTATATCTTGGCTTAAGCGCTGGTCGGGGTGAGAGGATTCGAACCTCCGACACCTGGTTCCCAAAACCAGTGCGCTAACCGGGCTGCGCTACACCCCGCAGCAGTTCAATCAATAAAATTTATCTATACTTTTTTGTCAATCTTTTTATCAAAGTTCAGCTACAAACATAATAATACTGATATTGATATGCGGAGAATTGAGTAGAATCATGATAAGTGTAAGATGTTGATATATTAGAGGATGGGATTGCATGATAGTTTCAAAACGCAATCTGACTGATAGAGGATGGTGGTAATGCGTTTAATGATCAGTATCATATAGGTATCCTTTATAAAGATCAAGCGTCAAGATGACGCATTCCCTTAGCTGCTTCGAGTTTCTGGCGGTGGCGGATGCACTTGATATATTCATTGAAGACATTATAATCGAACCAATCGGCATAACGCTCGAGGACTATCTTAACTATGGCGAGGATGCGCTGTTTTAGGTCTTCCGGGATAGAGTCCCATTCTTTTTCGAAGTCCAGGCAGGAGAACATTTCCTTTTTGTCTGTAGTATCATCATCTTCGAAGTAATCGATGATGTATTCATAGCATTTTTGCACAGTATTCGCCGATAGCCATTGTAACTCCTTTGCTTATCTTTTGATCAGTAAGCATCATAACCTTCCTGTGAACATTAGGATCAAGATTTTGCATGATCTTTTCGATCTGTTGGAAATGCCGCACAAAGATCGTCTCCTGGATCGAAGATTTCGCCCTCGATGGCGATGTCGATCTCGATAAACCCGTTGACAAAAACTTCGCCATCAAAGACTTGTCTGAACAGGAAATACTTAACAAATTAGAAGGGATCCGCCATGAT
>JASKKR010000018.1 GCA_030154085.1 Candidatus Cloacimonadota bacterium
AACAAATTAGAAGGGATCCGCCATGATAAATACCCAAACTATAGCGATAATGACTTCGAATCAGATATCAAAAAACACGGAAAGGATTTCGGAATCAATTCAAAGCAGCAGTTCCTTCAAAAAGCACGAGATATCTACAAAAACCCTGACAATATCCGCTGCCAGATGTATAAAGGGCAGCTCCAGTTTACCTTCTATTCCCAAACCCACGGCGGCTATGTCGTCGCCGATACCAATGGCGTCATCAGAGGATGCTTCGCGCATGACAAACCAGGATCCATCGCTAAGTGTCTCGAAAACACTGAAAACCAATACTACAATATCAAAGGAGTTTCAAAATGAAGAATAGACCTGCAAATGACACCGATCCCATGTACCTCGATGCCTTCAAATACGCTCTCGAAGCAAAATGTGTCTTCAGACCTGACGAGTATATGACCATGTGCATGAATATGTCAGATGAAGACGAATTACCCTTCTCAGAAGGCTCTCAAGACCTCTACAATGCTATTCTTGCTTGCCAGCAGCTTATCTTAGACCCTCCATACAACTACGTTATCAGCTATATTAAGCCTTATAGAGAAAAGTATAGCATACCCCGCTCGCACTTCTGGTGGTATATCGACGAGCTCTGACCTCACTCCTCTCATACCATAATGTAAGAGCCCCTTTCACGGGGCTCGCTTTTTGCTCAAAACCACCCATTCCACTCTCCAACCCTCTGCGATCGCAAGGCCATCCCCGTTCTTCTTTCCAGTTTCTCTCTCTCCATCTCATCACTCATCCGCAGGTTTCACTTGATTCACATAGTTCACTTGGAAGTACCGGCGCTCGCCGTAGCGCCAAATAATTTTGCATGGTTCACATAGCTTCGCATTAGACAACATAGCTTCGCATAGTTCGCATATATGGCTATTCTCCTACCTCCTTTGGCGAGATTTCTCCCTGAAATGGCCAGATTTCTCCCTGAGCTGTCAATTTTTCTCGCCAACTACCAAAAACCACTGCACCCCCAAAATCCAATGCAACCAATCCTAAAACCCTATTATTCCCACACTTTACAAATTTCTCGCCAAACAAACTCCCCATTCCTCACCATCCCAAATTATTTCTCGCCAACCAATATCTCCAATAACATCACATAACCCCTTATATCCCACCTATTTACACCCATACACCAATTTCTCCCTCTATCTGTCCCCCCTTATCACTGCCGGTAAGGGTTGAATTATCAATACCTGCTTTGCCAACCAGGGCTTGCGGATTGGCAACAGTGTTTCCCCTGCCGATAAATTTTGCCCTGTCTGTTTCGTAAGACACATCTTGGATCTTAGCTCCGTGCACTGCCATCAAATGCAACATCCATGGTTCCAATTCATTCTGAGAACGTGGCCGGCGGGTGCAGAGGATGGCCCGGGACTTTGGAATGATTTCGGTTTGGACAAATAAGTTGCTAAAAGCTGGATGCAGTGCGTCTGCTGCCTGTGGGGCCAAAACCACTTCGGCATAGCTGGTGATTTCTATTACCCGGCTGTTCCGTGAACGGTTAGTAATGCGAAGACGACGCAATTCAATATCATCTTCAGCAGAAACTGCAATCTCAGTATGAGTGTCATAACCATGGTCTCTGCCCAGAAATTCTGCCCGTCCCTCAGAGAAAATTGCTTCAAAGTGTTTGGATGGTTTCAGAGTAGGCTGATATGTGGCAGACCAGAATTCATTGCTGGCTACATCGCGGATATAGCAAAACATACCCCAGTTATCACAGGTTCGGTCTTCCCGCCAACGTGTAACTGCAAGGTTTTTCCAACGGCTATAACCTCCTCCGGCATTGGTAACCAATACATGATACCGTCCGTTGGATAGCAAGGCCACTTCCGGATTTGGAGTATCTGGGGTAGAAAAAACCCGTATGGGTGTTTCGCTTGAAGCAGAGGGAATAAACTGTTCCGTCAGCCTGGTTGTTCGCACATAATGCGCAGTTGCTTTGGGAACTCGTTCCTGCAACAAAAGCATGGTAGCCTGGAACAAAGAATCAGCTTCAAATCTCTTTTGCATAGGGCGGTCTAAGAGCAGATATGCCAATGCTAAAAGACTCATTCCCTGATGGTGCGCCATGAAAGATTTTATTACGACATGGGTTTGGCCGCGGGGCAAACGCGCAGGTGTGTAGTCAATTGCTTCGTAAAAGCCATAATTTGCTTCAAATCCGTCCGTTGCAAGCCGCTCCAGATTTTGGCAGGATTCCTCTGGAGCCACCATCAACGCCAGAACCGAGGCATAGGGAGCCACCACAAGGTCTTCGGAAAGACCGCGTTTAAGTCCCAGACCTGGAACCCCAAAGGCACGGTATTGGTAATTTAAATGCACATCTATGGCGTTGTAGCCGCTTTCGGAAATTCCCCAGGGGACAGAGCGTCTTTTACCATAGTCAATTTGCCTTGCCACAGCCGTTTTGTAAGTCTGGTCAAGGAGTGTGTTCTTGTATGTGGGCATCACCAGGAGTGGCATCAGATATTCAAACATCGAGCCGCTCCAGGATAGCAGGATAGGGTCTCCACTGGCTGTTGTGAGCAAGCGTCCAAGGGCAAACCAACTCTCCTGCGGGATTTTTCCCTGCGCAATTGCCACAAAACTGGAAAACCTGGCTTCCGAAGCCAAAAGGTCATAATAGCTGGAGTCTTGCTGGTGTTCACTTACATTAAAGCCAATAGACAGCAAATGCCGTTTTTTATCATAAAGAAAGTCATAATCCATCTTGGAAAATTCTATGCACAGCCAAGCAAGCTCATCAATGATAGTGAGTCTGGTTTTGGCGTGCTGGCTGGCTACCTTGATTAGGTTTTGCAGTTCGGACAGCCAGGCTTTATCAGTAGGTTTTACAACAGATTTCAGGTGTTGGGTGATTATAGGCATTAGCTTGGTTTCCAGCCCTGCCAGTTCGTTCAGAGTTGGAATATGGTCCAGACACAACAAATCATGGGGTAGGTTGTATTTCGTGAGATGATCTGTCCAGGGAGCCAGAAATGCCAATTCACTCAAGGCATCATGGCATTGCCCCATAAAAGCTCGTGCCCACCATAGTACTAAACTATTCGGGCTTAGTTCAAGAGCTTCTACTGCGGAAACAATTGCAGAGGCAGATTTTTCCAGTTCCCCAAAGCATTGCCGCGCAGCAGAAAGCGAATCAGGAGGCGAAGCGATCTTAGAGTCCAGTTGCTGCCAGAGCTGGGTAAGCTGGGACAATATGTGTGGCTCAGGTGCCAAAGCTAATTCATCAGACAGAATTCCCAATGTATCAGCCAGGCTATCCAGCCAGCGATTTCCCAGAATTATATCATTAGGCAACCCGCGCAATCCATTTTGCAAAACAATCAAATGGCCTGCCAAATTTCCGCTATCTACAGACGAAATGTATAAAGGCTTCAGGGCGTGTAAGGTTTGTGTGTCATACCAATTGAAAAAATGACCATGGTATTTATCCAATTTTTCCATAGTATGAAGTGTTTGCGCAGAACGCTGCAAAAGTTGCCCGGTCGAGATATAGCCAAAATCGTAGGCTGACAGATTTGCCAGCAGTGAAAGCCCTATATTGGTAGGGGAAGTCCGATGGGCAATCACGGGAGCGGGATACTCCTGGAAGTTATCTGGGGGAAGCCAGTTTTGTTCCGCGGTAACGAAGGTTTCAAAGAATGCCCAGGTTTTACGGGACAGTTTTCTGAGAAAAGTAATCTGTTTAGTGCTCAACTTTGCCTCATGCTGAGTCAGAGGACGGCTAATCCACCATGCAATAGCGGGTGAAACAAACCAAAGGAGCAGGATGGGTGCCGCCATTCCCAGCTGGTTCGGATTTCTGAACGCAAGAACTGTAATAGTAACAAGACTTAGCAGAGGCGCAAACCACATGGTTCTGTAGGAAGAGCCTAAAGCGGTTCGTTTATTGTTACCTGTTTCTCCCGAAGGATTCCATTCCAAAAGATGCCTATGTGAAATCAATGTTCGCCAGATAGTTCGTAGTACAGCATCCAGGCTGAAGAATGCTTCGTAGGGCAGGCAGATGATTGTAAATAAAACCTCCAATATGGCTCGCCGTAGTGAATTCATTTCAGCTGCCAGATGTTCTTTCAAAGATACATCTGCTGGTTTCTGAAACAGTTTTAGAAAAGCTGCAGCCAAGGTTGGGACAATGATGATGCTGATAATCGTCAAAGTCCAGTGCAGAGCTGTAGGAAAAACTATCCAACCTGCAAGAAGTAACAGGGTGAGTGCAGCAGATGTCAAGCTGCGCCGCAGGTTATCAAAGATCTTCCAACGGGACAGGAAAGAGATGGGATTCTTGATCAGATGTGAATCAGCACTTGGGATGAACGGCATCACCCATTGGGCAATTTGCCAGTCACCGCGGATCCAGCGATGCCGCCGGTGGACATCTGCAATATATTGTGCGGGAAACTCCTCATACAATTGCACATCACTCACTAAGCCTGACCGTGCATAACTGCCTTCCAGCAGGTCGTGACTCAGAATCCTGTTTTCGGGAAAACGACCCCCCAAAGCCTGTTCAAAGGCGTCAATATCGTAAATGCCTTTGCCGATGTAAGAACCTTCTGCAAATAAATCCTGATAAACATCTGAAACTGATCGTGTATAAGGGTCTATTCCAGGTTCACTTGCTCCCATGCGGACATACAAAGAGCGGTTGGAACCAGGTAAACTAATTGCCACCTGCGGTTGCAGAATGCCATATCCAGCTGTTACTCTTTGTCGCGATTCATCGTAATAAGGTCGGTTCAGTGGATGTGCCATGGTGCCAATCAATTGCCTTGCTGAGTCACGCACCAACTGAGTATCGGTATCCAGGGTGATTACATACTTCGCACCCAGCAGAATTTTTGTATCTCCCACAATAAGTGAGAAGCTCTCCTGAGAGCCACCCTGCAAAATTCTATTCAAATCAGTTAGCTTTCCGCGTTTCCGTTCGTATCCCATCCAGATTTTTTCTCTCGGGTTCCAGCGGCGCGGTCTATGAAACAGGAAGAAAGTATCACTTCCCGGATGGCTGTATTGCTCATTTAGTTCTGCAATTCTTTGGCTAACAAGCAGCAGCAGTGATTCATCTTCGGGCAGGGATTCTGTAGCTGAATCACAAAAATCTGTTAGCAAGCCAAAGTGCAGATAGTCGTCCTGATTCGCCAGAAAACGTATTTCCAAGGCTTTGATTAAATCCTCGATGTTTTGGGGGCTTGTAAGCATAGTTGGAATAACTACCAGAGTGCGCAAGTCCGCAGGAATCCCTTTGGAGAAATCCAAACGAGGTAAAAGCAGCGGTTTGGATAGCATTGTAGCCATCCAGTTTACCAGTGCCACAGCCAGTTGCGCTGTTCCAATGAACAGGAGCAATCCCAGCAAAAACAAAGCCCAGCCCTGAAGTCCGTCTATGTATGCTTTCATTACCAGACAACCTGTAAAGAAGGTGGTAAGTAGTAGAATGGATCCCACATATAGCAGAGTTGGGTATTTATGACAGAATTTGCCCAATTGTTCAGTTAGAGGGATGTGGGCTTTTATGCTTTGTTGTAATTTGGTCAAACCTTTGTCAATCAGATAGAAACCTACATGTGCCGTGCGATCATCACCACCTTTGTTGGTTGCACTGTTTTGTGCCAGATCGATTGCAGCTTGTGCCACCTCCATTTCAGAGCTGTGGCTACTTCTGGCTAACTTTTCAATTATGTGCCGATAGTTGTCCCGCGTAGTAAAATCCATTTTCCCATAAACATCGGCTGGATCATTAAACAATGTCCTCTCGACCATGCTCATGGATTCTACAAATTCACGCCAGTCAATTGCACTCAAGATGCGTAAACTGCCAATACAATTGCTGATAGTAACCTGGTCGGCTGCCAATTGTTGATTTTCAGAGCGGACCATATGCTCAATCGTAAGCCCGGACTCAGACAATCTCTGTTCAATCCAGTTCAAAGGCAAAGAAAGAATAGGCACCTGACCCTGAAGGTTGTGAGCCAGTTCTGCCACAAAGGAACTTACCATGGGAGGATTGGAGCGTGCCATATCTGCAATTACTAGAATCAGGTTTTGGGGATCCTTGGCTGCTATATCAGTAATCTGCTTAACCCAATATTCAGCTTTCAGACGATACATTCGGTCGGCAGCAATCCGGACAGCCACGCGCCTGAGATTTTCCATCAGGGCCAGACGGAGCATGATGGGAATCGCCCAAAGTTCGCCCAATTTTAGAATGTTGACCGATTGGTAGGCTTCCACAAAGCTGCTGAGGTTTTCCAGATCAACCCTACCATCACCATGGGAAATTGTTTCCAGTGCAATATCATAAACTCGAGGATATCCTGCCAAAGCACCGTTTGCCAAATTTGGCAGTTCACGGCTGTAACTTTTGGGGAAGTGATGTTTTGCCGTTCGGATTTGCTCTTCAATCAGGTAAAAATTGTCCAGCAACCATTCTCCGGCAGGAGCAATCTGCCTGTCTGCCAACACGTCTTCCATCAGCAAATCATACACTTCCAGCAGAAAGCTTTCATTTTCGGCAAGCCGTTTCAACAGCATCCCCTTATGATGTCCGGTAGCAACTTTATGAATTTCCGCCAAGTTTTTTCCATGTAGTCTCATTTGGTCAGCACTAAACAGCTCTGCCCGTAAAGGCAGCTCATCAAAAGTGAATTTAGAGGTAGGATCCGTTCCAGATAAAACGTTCCAGATATTCACGATGCTGTCATGAAAAGCCTTGCTGCTAAATGTCAATGTAAGTAACTCCTTTTGTTGGGAATAAAGATGGTTATATAGATATGATACTCAATATCAACTTTGAGGCAGTGGTTATCTGTATTAGACAGTTGATTTTTTGAGGATAAGAAAGCTGTTACTAAGTTTTTTGCTGTCATATTATTTTCAAAGGCGGTTAGGGCTCATTAAACTGTCTAACCAATTGCTATGTTTATACTTATAAAGAGTGATGACGCTCTGATCTTTCATGTAACTCCCTCTAATGGTTACTTTTATTTCTGCGGTAACACACCACCCGCTTTTTGAGTTTAACCCTCTATGATAAGACGCTCTCACAACCTGCCATGAACAGATAGAGGTTGGGAAGAATCCATTACTGGCTTCCCTCCAGCCGAACCGTACGTGCAGTTCTCCTGCATACGGCTTTCCAGAAAACAGGTTGCTCAATTAAGAGACCTGCATAATTTCTCGCGGGTTTTGATGAATGAGAAGAACCCGCGACTATCAATGGTCTTGTTTGGGTAACGGATATTATCTGTGTTATTCAGAAAATACCGGACTAAACAAAGGAGATAAGATGGATACCCAGACCCCTCCCGAAGAGAAACCTGCCGTCTTGTGGGTAAAAATACAGAAACGATAACCAACCGGGGATGCCGCACTAGACATCCCCTTATTAATCTAGTTCTGTTAACCATGGCGTCATAACACTGAGGCAAGCATGGCGAGTTCATTGGCGGATCAGCTTATTAATCTAGTTCTGTTAACCATGGCGTCATAACGCTCGGTTGAGGGCAATATTGCCGCTTGGGTGCAGTGAATATTGCCCTTCAAGGCGAGTTATATTTTTAAAGTAATTCCCAGCTTCCCGCCGTTAAAGGCGTTACCACCACCGAATTCGAGATTAACGCCCACCTTATCTGTAAAGAAGTAGCGTCCTCCGATTTGAGCTGCCACGCCCAACTCTGAATCATGATCTCCGGGATAGTCGTTCGGATTGTTAAAGAAATAGTAGCCAAGATTGAGCCCGGCATAGAAATCCCAATCCTGCGGGATATTCAGGATATAATTGAAATGGTAATTCACATTTCCGGATATCCCTATTATGGAGTGGTCATAATGTTCGTTGTGGTAATTTTCTTCCCAAGAGCGAAAGGACAGTTCTCCGCCCAAACTAACGTCTCTACTAATCCCGAAATCCATTCCGATATAAACCGGTACTCCCCATTCGGAAAGGCCGACTCCGGCATTAAGTTGTTTTCCGCCACGACCCACAGGGGCCTGGGCAAAGATCGCCGCTACAGCAACGATCAGTCCTAAGGTAAATAATAATTTCTTCATGTTTCCTTCTTGATTACTTATTTCAGTTGATTGATTTTCCTTGTTGTCTGCAAAGCCGGGAGCTCTCGGAATTATGGGTCCGGAGCATCACTGCCACAAGGGATGATGCCAAATATAATTTGTACTTTGTCAATTGACATTGTCTAATGAAAAACATAACCACAACCAACCTGAAAGCAAGTTATTTTTTTTCTTGCAGTTATGCTACTTAGTACCACATCGTATACAGCCTTCAGACCATGCATAGAATGCCCTCCAAGTTGTGGAATTACCGGCCGGTGCTCCCCACGATATTTTTTATGCTATATTAATTAATAGGTAGATATTAGTCCCATGATCGTCGCTTGCTAAAGCCGATTTGCAATTTTCGGTGATCTTTATTTGCAATTTTCGGTGAGTCTTTATACACATTATATCCAAACTGAGCATAGGAACTGAGTGTGGATTTTGTTTGACATAATTACATAGTCACAGACAATGCCATCATTAGTGACACGGAGATCAAGATGTCTTTTGTACATTTACATAACCATTCCCAATACAGTCTATTAGACGGAGCCTGTCGAGTGGACAGGATGGTCAAGCTTGCCAAAGAGATGAATATGCCGGCTCTTGCCATAACCGATCACGGCAATTTATTTGGAGTGATCGACTTTTACAAAACTGCCAAAGCAGCTGGAATCAAGCCAATTATAGGTACGGAAGCATACATTATCAATGGCAACATCGAGAGTGAGCTGCACAAAAATGCTACTCGCTACCATCTTATTTTATTAGCGCAGAATTATAAGGGTTATCAGAACTTGATGAAGCTCTCCTCGTTTTCCTATATAAACGGTTTTTATTACAAACCACGCATCAGCAAAAGTCTGCTCGAGGAATACAACGAGGGTCTCATCTGTCTATCTGCATGCGTAAAAGGCGAGATTCCTTCTCTCCTATCAGCAGAACGCTATGGACAAGCCGAGGAAGTGGCAAAGTGGTATAAAAATATATTTGGAGATCGCTTTTACATAGAAATCCAAGATCACGGTCTTGATATTGAGAAAGCCGTGATGCCCAAGGTGATAGATTTGGCAAAAAAATGTGACATTCCTATGGTGCTGACCAATGACTGTCACTATCTACATCAGGAAGATCATGAATCGCACGATATCCTGCTATGTATACAAACCGGAAAATTACTGAATGACCCAGGGCGTATGCGCTATGACACGACGCAGCTCTATTTTAAATCCCCAGAGGAAATGCAGCAGATCTTCCCGGATTATCCTGAAGCTTATGAGAATACACTAAAGATCGCAGAACGTATAGATCTTGAGCTCAAATACGACAAATTCCTTTTGCCCAAGGTGGAAACTCCGCCCGAATATCCTGAGATGGGAGACTATCTGAGACACCTTTGCTATGAAGCGGCAAAAGAAAAGTATGAACAAGTCGAAGGAGAAGTTTCGGAACGTATAGACTATGAGTTGGGTGTGATCAAGCGCATGGGATTTGAAGGGTATTTCCTCGTGGTGAAAGACATCATCGATAATGCTCGCAAGCAGGATGTGCCCGTTGGTCCCGGACGTGGCTCCGCTGCTGGCAGTATCATTGCCTATCTATTGGATATTACGAAGATTGACCCGCTCAAATATGGATTACTTTTTGAGAGATTTCTCAATCCTGACCGCGTTAGCATGCCAGATATAGACATAGATTTTTGTGCACAAAAGCGCAATAAGGTGATCGACTATATTGTGCAGAAATACAACCGTGAGAATGTGACTCAGATCATCACATTTGGGACACTTGGTGCCAAGAGTGTGATCAAAGATGTGGCAAGAGTGCTTTCGGTTCCCGCATCGGAAGCTAACAAGATTACCAAGACAATGCCCGGCATGGTTAAAAATCTCGAGGAAGCACAAAAGCAATTTCCCGAATTTATGGATCTGATCAATCAAAACGAACTGTATCAGAGCATATTAAAGCATTCTATTGTGTTGGAAGGATTGATCAGGCAGACTGGAATCCATGCTGCAGGGGTAGTGATTGCGCCAGGGAATCTCACCGACTATGTCCCTTTGGCATGCAGTTCTCAGAAAGATGGCGAGAAGGTCATCTTGGTGCAATATGAGGGCAAATGGCTGGATGAGTTGAAGATGCTGAAGATGGATATTCTGGGGCTGAAAACGCTAACTTTGATAAAAAAGACGGTAGATTTGGTCAAACAGAGCCATGATATAGGCATTGATATAGATAGCATTCCCCTGGATGATCAGGAAGTGTTTGACTTACTCGGGAAAGGCGAGACAGATGGAGTCTTTCAATTTGAAAGCGACGGCATGCGCAAGTATTTGGGGGAACTAAAACCAAATAGGTTTGAAGATCTCATCGCTATGGTGGCACTCTATCGACCTGGACCAATGCAATTTATCGATAGCTACATCGCGCGTAAGCATGGTAAGGAAAAAGTGACCTACGATCACCCTTTGGTAGAAAATGCCCTCAAAGATACTTACGGAGTTACTATCTATCAAGAGCAGGTAATGCAGATTTCTCGAGAATTAGGTGGACTCACCGGAGGCGAGGCTGATACACTGCGCAAAGCGATGGGCAAGAAAAAGACTGATCTGATGATGATCTTTCAAGAAAAGATCATCGCCGGAGCAGCTAAGAATGGAGTTCCACGCTCGACAATCGACAAAATCTGGCAGGATTGGCTGAAGTTTGCAGAATATGCTTTTAACAAGAGTCATGCAACATGCTATGCTTTGGTTGCATATCAAACTGCATGGCTTAAAGCACACTATCCTGTAGAGTTTATGGCAGCTTTGCTATCTTTGGAAGACGATCCTGCTGATATCCCACTTGAGATCGAAGTCTGCAAAAACATGGGAATCAATATCATCCCTCCAAACATAAACCGAAGCGAAGCAGAATTTAGCGTTCATAACTCCGACGTTCTCTTTGGACTGCGAGCTATTAAAAACCTAGGTGAATCTGCCATGCGCGCTATCATCGAGGATCGTGAGCAAAATGGGGTATATACCAATATCTTCGATTTTTGTTCCCGTCTTGATAGCAGTTCGGTAAACAAAACTGTGCTTGAGAGCTTAATAGCATCGGGAGCAATGGATGAATTAGAGGGAACTCGGGCTCAGAAGTGGGCTGCAATCGAACAAGCTTTGGCGCTTTCTTCAGGAGATCAGCGTGATCGTAAACGAGGACAGACCTCACTCTTTGACCTTATCATAGAAGAAGATAGCAATTTCTTCCCAGCCTTACCTACAGTTGAAGAATGGTCTTATCTGCATCAGCTGGAAATGGAAAAATCAGTACTGGGCTTTTATATGAGCGGTCACCCTCTATTTGAATATCGAAGTCTCTTGAAATATCTATGCACAGGAAACTCAATAACCGGAAAGAATAAATACAAAGACATGAGCTTGGTCGGGATAGTCTCAAACTTCAGCCGGAAAAAAGATAATAAAGGTAATCCCATTGCATTTGTGGAAATGGAAGATCTATCTGGTAAATTTGAAGTTCCACTTTTTAACCGGGATTATGAGCGATACATGAACTTAATCGAGATCGGCAAAGTTTTTTATGTCTCTGGAGCCAAAAGTCTATATAATGGTAACGATGATGGAATCCTGAGAATCCTGCCAAAGGCTTTGATACCTTTTGATGAATTGCCACAGGTTTTGCGGGGGAGCCTCAAGATTCGATTGCAAAATCATCAGATCAAAAAAGGCTATCTTAGCGAAATCAGCACATGGTGCAAACGAAAACCAGGAAATGTGAGTTTGCAAGTGACTGTGGAAGCGTCTGATATGGAATATTATACACTTGAGACTAAAGATCATATTTTCCCCGATAATACTATTTTGATATGGTTGGAAAAACAGGGACTGGAATTCGGTTTGGACGTCTATACAGATGAAAAAAAAGATTATTAACTTCTGGTTCTTTGTAGTAATCTTACTGCCCCTTTTTGGACAAGAGATGGTAGTGGAGAACTATGAAACAGGAGTAGATATATGGATTTTAGTGCCATATGACATCTTTCGCTTTCCGCGGGATGCAGAGCAAGCCGAATATCAAGTGTCTATCCAAATCCAAGATGCACAAAATAAGCAGGTAACAGTAGCTGAGAGGAAACTCACAGTGCCAAATCAAGATTGGTTGCAGGGAAGTGCTATTCCAATTTATCAACAGCTTACACTTTCTGCTGGAAACTATAGCCTAAACATGACTCTCCGCAATCGGCAATTGGGCGACCGGCATAATTTCATCAGAAACTTTTTGGTTAGCAGGCAGATTACGGAAATAGGACAAGCATATATCATCGCCGAGCGGGATGGTTTTGAATACGTTCCGGCAAATCCAATGAGCCGTTATTTGGATAAAATGACCCTGAGACTGAGCTATGGTTTGGATATAGATAAAATCATCCTGAACTTGGATAAGCAGAGCTATAACTTCATTGATCCCCAAAGCCCATTCGAACTTGAAGTGATGGATTATGCTGTCCCCGATAGCACTTCAAAATTATCTTTGACGCTCTTCCAACAAAACGTCTGTTACAATCTCGAACCATTGTATTATGGTCAATGGTTTTCCTTTAATCAACGCTATTCGTTAAAAGATCAAATAGATCAATTACGCTATATCGCTAGTCAAAACGAATGGCGAGTGCTCAGTAAAGTATCCAAAGACAAATATGCCGACGCCATAGAAAGCTTTTGGCAGGCACATGATCCCACTCCGGGTACTATCCGCAATGAAAACCGTGAGTTATTTTATCAGCGGGTTATTAAGGCTGATGAGCTATTTACAATCCATAGAAGAATGGTGGGCTGGAAATCGGATCGGGGACGAATCTATATCAAATTTGGTGAACCCGATCAAATCGTAAATGACAGCTTCCCAATCGGCAAACCACCCAGCATAATTTGGCACTATTTTAGACTAAACCGCGTCTTTGTCTTCGTTGATGAACGCGGATTTGGGCAATATAAACTAAGGAATACAGAAGATGAATATATCGATTTTTAAAAAGTCCTTGCTACTGTGCATTTTAATCGCTAGCAGTTTGGGTCTTTTTGCCCAAGCAAAACTCAATATGTATATCGATTACAATCGGTTTTTAGATCATGAGGGCAACACTATCCTTTTGATAGATTATGAAATTCCATATCGAAGTCTGCTATTTTTGGCGCATAACAATGCCTTCTTTGCACAGGTAGAAGTAGAAATCCAAGTGGCAAACCAGGATTCTGTGATCTATACCCACCAAGTCTCTGATAATATAGGCATAAGCAGCAAGCACGACGCCAGTTCAAACGTAAAGTCTTATCTCAATCGGATAAGCTTCCTGATGAGCGAAGAACACTATGACATCTCCTTCACAGCCACAGACCTGCTCTCAAAAAACAGCTTTGTGTGGAGCTTTGGCGTCGATGCTCTTTCCCCTAGAAGCAGAATCAGCGATTTGGAACTCAATAGCCGAGTCTATGTAGATAGCAGCGCTTATCTAGAAAAGTTCCGCCGGCAAGGCAAAGTATATGAACCGACAGTGTCCGCAATCTTACGACGCCAGTATCATGAAAATGCACATCTATATCTGGAAATATACACACCTGAAGAAGAGCTGGGCGAATCCCAACTCCTTAACCTGAGTCTGGAACAAAACGGGATATTGATTGTGGATGAATATATGGATTTTATTCCGACTAAACCGCATGAGAGCTTTACCCTCAAGATCCCGCTCACAGACCTACCAGCGGGCAAATATCAAGCTTGGGTATCACTGCAAGCTCGTGAATATCAGGAAGATCGAGATTTTGAATTTGTGCTATCAGAAGAGATCGAGACTATGCTGAGTATCTTTAACAGCCCAGATGATGAATATCAGCTCATGCGCTATTTCATGGCTAGCAATATGCCAGCAAATTGGGATAACATGGATATTGACACCAAACGGAGACACATTAGCAATTTCTGGCGAAATATGGCAATTGCAACTCGAATGACTGAGACTGAGGTGATGGATCTTATCAATTCACGTGTCGAACATGCAAATCGGTTTTATTCACATCTTCGACCAGGCTGGACTACAGACATGGGACGCATCTATATCCGTAACGGAGCCCCTGATGATATCGAAAAGGGGACAAGCTCAGATGAGAGTCGCTTTGTTCGCAAAGACTACCAAATCTGGAAGTACCACAGCGGGAACAGACCAGTCTATATCTTCATTGATATCCAGATGAACAATAATTACCGCTTGATCTACGCTAGTGGAGATGATATGGAAATTACAAATCCGGATTGGTTGAGATATCTGGGCGGTGATTTTGACGTAAGTCTCTTAAGAAACTAAACTCAGATGATCGGCTATAAGACAAAGCAATAAAGACTTATGGCAGATCAACCGGCAAGAAAGCATCTTCAAAATGCTTTATCGAGAAACTCTCGATAGAATCATCATATAGTGCTGTAATCACGTCAAAGCGGGTATTATGGTTGCGATACTGAGGATTCTGACTACAATATATCTGTGCGACGCGGGAAATGTGCGCCTGTTTACGGTAGTTTACACTAGCAATCGCACTTTCTATAGAGTGATATTTTCTGGTCTTGACTTCGACAAAAATAAGTTGTTGATCTTTTTCTACGATCAAATCTATTTCGCCTTGTTGAACACGGAAGTTTCTGCAAATAATGCGGTAACCCTTATGTAACATGTAATTTGCAGCGGCTTCTTCGCCAGCTTTTGCCAAGTCATTCTTTGATAGCATCGTCATGCTGTCTAAAAAAAGCTTGACTGATTATTTGTCAATGGTAAATGAGTAATTAATGAGTATGTCGTTCCATTTGGTACTGTTTAAAGAATAAAGAAGAAACACCGAAAGGTGGAGGGAAGTATGAAAAAAATTATATTAAGTGTGATTGTTATCGCAACGATGTGTGGTCTGTTGAATGCAGTGCCGTTCCAGACTTTGGGCATGTTGCGCACCCCGGATGCTTATGTATTACCCCATACAGCGGCAGAAATCATGGTTGGCGGTTATTATCGCGATGTTGCTAAGCCTGTGGATTATGACGGTTTCACACCTTTTGTGATGCTCGGAGTGGGTATTCTAGATAGAGTCGAACTCGGACTCTTCGTGGGAGACAAAATTGAAGATGAGCCGCTAGTTTATTTTTTGAATGTAAAGGCTAAGATCTTGCAGGAAACATCATTGCTACCTCAGCTATCGGTGGGAATAGACAACATCTTATCTCCCATTGGTGAGACCAGCGTGGAAGACCTGAACCCGGGAGATGACTTCTATAATCATCCCGACAATGCCGGATATGAGATATATTCACCATATGTGGTTGCTTCCAAACAAGCTGTAATTCTGGGTATGCCGTGGATGCTAAATCTTGGTGCTGGTGCACACCGTTTTACCGGTCAAGCTTCAAGATCTCGTGTCTTGAATGGCTTCTTTGCTTCAGCAGAGATGTCACCTGTCCAAAACCTCACCCTTCAAGGTGAATTTGATGGACAAGATGTCAATGCTGGGATTAAGTATAGCTATCGAAACTGGGGTGTTAAAGTTGGTGCACAAGCCTTGGAAGACCTAACCAAAGATAATGGCTACGAAGACAACCTGAGATTGGCTTTTGGCTTAAGCTATCTTTTCGATAAATATGCCGAAGCCAAGCGTCGTCCGGACATCAGAACCTATGCAAAAGATGAGCATTTGGAAGAATCCTATGTGGTAGATCTTGGAACAGGTTCAGTAGAAAAAAGCTCCCCGACTGACAAAGCTATCGTTGATAAGCAAATTGTCCCCACCCCTCAGGATACTCGTCCTGGTGAGACTGTCACCACACCTACAGGCACTCTTGAAACTCCAGGATATGCCGAGGGTGATGCTATTAGCTCTCAGGCACAGTTGTCTCCAGAAATACGCGACCTTCTGGAAGAACTTAGAATTCTTAGAACCGAGCGCGAAAAGGCTCAGAAATCTCTAGACGATTTGCGGGCATGGATTGAACAGCTTAAGCAGGAAAAGAAATAAATTGAAACAGTAGAATAGTGCCTTATACTAAACACCCTTACTTCAGATAAACATAATGCCAGGGTGCATGGGTACCCTGGCTTTATAATATAATTAGAGACTATATACATTGAGTTTAAAGAGAGCGGGTTTATGAAAAAGTATTTAATTTTGGTTTGGCTCGTCTTGTCATCATTGGTTTGTTTTTCCCAGCTTTCAGCCCAAGCTACCGACTACGTAGAGCAACTTACAATTCAGCAACTACAAGAAGAAATTCGAGAACAAAAAAGGCAGATCCGCGAAGTAGCCAAGAGTTTCTTGGTTGACGAACTTCCTGTAGTTATTGAGTTGGACCCTCAGCGTGCAAGCCAAGAGCTGCAGCTTTTCAGCAGCACCCTCAGCACCCTGGGAGACGAAGAAACATCTTTACTACTTGGGCATATGTACGCAAGGATGGGGGAATATGATAAGGCTATAATTATCTTTGATTCTTTGCTTCCCACAGAGCTAAACTCAGATGCGCGCCAGATGCTGAATATAGTCCTCTATCGTAAGCTAGCCGACTTGCTGGAGCAAGGTGACCGGGAATCTGCCCGGGAATATCTTAAATATATTATTTTCGGTATTTATAACACAGGCACTTACTTCCCTGCGTATCTATATCTATATGCAGATTTAAGCGCAGATAATCAGGAATATGATCATGTCCTTAATCTCATAGATGCTTACAATTTCACTCGTCAGACTGTATTAAACACCCTCCTCCCTGCTAAGCAGAGAGTATTGGATAGATTAGATTCACTAGATCTGGAATCCTATTTTGAAAATAGCGACCCTGAATTACTTGCTCAGATGTCTATGACCATAGACCAAATCCAAGGCGATCTTACTCTAATCCATTCTGAGATGTTGGGTATGCAGGGCATGCTCTTTATCGATGAACTTGTGGAGACACATAAGCGCGAAAGTGAATTGTTAGCCGATCTAAAGAAGGATCTTGAAAACCTCAGCAAAGCAGATGAAGTGATCGAGAGCCAAATGCAGACAGCACGAGAAAGCATTGCGGAGATAAAACAAAGCCTCCAGTTTTACGATCGCGTCTTGTTGCTATTTGACAATCATCTTCAGAAGAATTATCTTAGACTTAGCTCTGATCCAGACTCCATAGATCAGCAGATATATGCTGGTGATCTATACCTTGATCGCATCTACCAGATTGATCGCACGATCGCTATATATGACCAACAGCTGGAGTTAATCGACTCTCAGCTTGCTTCCGGTGAATTCCCTGAGCATGAAGCCAGACTTCTTGAAGAGCGTGCTTTGATCATGGCTGAAAAGGAAGATGCCCAAGCTCTTCGCGTTAGCTTTGTTGATGACCTTGAGAATTTAGCAGATGAAGATGCTGCGGCTCTCTTGGAAATCCTTGACGAATACAATGCTTTGGTCAAAGACCGTGACCTCCTTCGTGAGACTACTCTGTCCTTGGAAGAATATATCGAAACCGATGTCAAAGAAATGGTCAGCTATGAAGCACGGGGAGGGACTCAAGCGAGAATCCTGGCAAACATAGCCGAGCTTAAGGATCCCCAATTGCGCCATCGTGCCATCATAAATGGATATGAAGACTATCTGGCTCACATTGAGTTTTTGAGCCTACATCTCTCCTATCGTGAGCTGATGAAAGATACTCATGATTTCTTTAATACTCAGGAAGAACACTCCGATGAAGAGCGGGAAATACAAAGGAATCAGCTCCGTGAAAGGCACATATCTCTAATCTCAGACATTGAAGCTTTTTTAAATGAGAATCCTGAATTTGCCTCTTTTATCCAACCCGATACGACAAATCTGATCACCGTCGCAGATCTACACTATAAGCTTGGGGAACTTAAATATTTCAGCTATCCAGCCGAGCCAGAACGAGCTCTTCAGGATTACCGAAAAGCAGCTCGACTTGACCCCCATTTCCCTGATCGTGAGCTCGCTTTATACAATGTAGCGGTGATCTCAAGCGAGTTAAAGCGCAGTGAAATTGATCAAAATAAAATAGCATTCCATGAAACCGCTGATACAAATGCTATGCTTCCGGCTGACTGTCTATATTCTGAAGCCAATTTCAGCGAGACTCTTCAAGCCCTCAAAGAAATCGTAGAAAACTACCCTGATTCACAAATCTACGAAGAATCAATTTACCGTCTCGGATTGCTATATTTCCGCTTTGCTGATGATTCGCAGGATCCAAGTTATTATCATGACCTAGCTATTCAACACTTTGACACAATCATCGATAGACCTCAAAGTCCTCTGTATTATGAAGCTCTCTATCAACGAGGATGGGTACGTCTGAATAGCTTTGATAATGATGAACTCATGCTGGCCATGGATGACAATATCGCGATACTCAAAGCCATAGAAGCGCAAGACATCTCTGACCCGCAACTTGCTTCAGATTACCAGGTCGACGCCATCAACAACATCGCCTACGGTCTGATCGCGCTCGACGGAACAAACTTCCAAAGTGAGTCCCGAGGAGTGACTGAAATCTATAATGTCTTTCGTGAATACAACAATGAGCTTGTTATCCAAGAAGTAATAGACAAAGCTATAGAGAATAAACTCAATATGGGGCTTACCATACAAGCTATTGACTTCATGAAACTGAAGCTAGAACACAATCCATTGGCTTTGGAAAACCCTGTTTTGCTGGATTCCATGCTTGTTTTATATCACAATTCCGGTCAGCCCCTAAGAGCAGGAGAAGACCTGGATCAGATCACACAGGATATATACCAAAAGCTGATCGATGATTATAGCCCATCAACTCAGTGGTATGCAGCAAATAATCATTATGATATTAGCCGGCAGATGCAGATTGTGGATAATGCTTACCGACAAAGAGGTATTCGTTTGCTAAATATCTTTGCAGCAGATATCAATCGGGATAACCTTCGCACCTATGCTGCACACAGTCAGCGCTACGATGCTTTTGCCAAATATTATGCTGAGGATTACCTAGAATTCAGCACTATTAATGATAACCTCTTAGTCAATGCTTATGCTGTATTAGCGGATCAAACCGACGATATATCAGACTATTTGATTGCAATTGAGAAGCTCTACGACTTTAATGAGAATCATCCCTATAACAGCCAGTTTTATGATAATGAAGAGCTGGCAATGAATTATGCCAGAAATGTCTATGCCAAAATCTCAGAATCTCTAGCCGATCTGGGAGAAGAAGGAACAGCTCGCATTGATGAAGCCTTTGACTTACTGTTAAACAGTGCAGAACGCTTTATTCTAGTGTCGAATAATGAATTGCACAGTTCTCCACAAAGGCGACTCAAGGCTCTTGATATAATTTTGCTCCTGGGAGATATTCAGATGAGCCACATGCACTATGAAGATGCTGCCAACTTCTACAACAGAGCTCTTGAGCAGGAAGAACTACTGTCCGATGCAGACAAGCGTGACTGCTATCTCAAGCTTGCTGAGATCAGCATACAGCAAAAGCGTCACAGTGATGCCGAGCAATGGCTACGTCTTGCTCTTCCTCTTGCTGACTCTGAGGAAGATCAGGTTAATATCAAGCAGGACATATTAGTACAAATCCAGAGCAGCTTCGAAAGCGCTGCAGAAGCTCAAGATTACATTCTAGAAGCTAAAGAGCGCTTGCGCTTAGCAGATGCCTTAGATCCCTCTCGCACTTCAGAAATTTTGGGACACCGCATGGCAGCCGTCGAAGCCTATATAAATGCTGGCGAATATCAGCAGGCCATTGATCTATTAATGGCAATCGCTGAAGATGATACCAGTATCGACGCTGTCTATGCTCGCTATAATAGAGCATATGAGATCGCAAAGAATGAACATATGCTGAATAATCCTGACTTGGCACGTGCTATTGAGCTAGATTTCATAGACCAATATCCCGCCAGCAACTACAGCTTCCACCTACGTCTTGCAAATATCCAGGACATCGCGGAAACAGATCCAGCATCTGCTGCAGAACTCTATCTTGCCCTTTTTGAAGAAGTTCAAAACGGTGAGATTGATCCTGGTGAGGCAGAAGCAAGCGATCTCTTGGAGGATGCAATCCTTATGTATGCTCGTAGCGGAAATATCACCGCAGAGTATGCACTGCGTCATCGCTTTATTGATCTGTATCCCGAACATAGAAATGTGATCCCATATCTGGAATATATGGCAAAAGGACATCTTGATCGTAACGAAATGGATGAATACACTGCTATAGCTCGCGAGATCATGCGCCGCAATCCGGATAAGGACTCCTATTACCAATTCGTAGCTGATACCAAATTATTACAGATAGCCAGCAGATTTGACGAGGCATACTTAAACCAAGATTACGAAGAAGCCTTAGCAATTCGCGATGAATATCTTGCTACTGAAGCTAATTATATTGCAGAAGGACTCAGTTTTGACAATGATAATGTGCACGAAGTCTTTGCTGCTGTTCAAGCAGAATATGATGAGATCCAAAAGCGCAATGCCTTCTTAGCTAAATATGATGAGCGTCTGACAGCTCTAGAAAATTCCCCCATCTTCACCTCTACTCCGGCTCAACAGATTCGAGTAGTACCAATCACCACATGGGACTACAATCTCAATGGTGGAGATCAGAGAATCCCTCGCTATCGTGAAACCATCGCCACCGAAGTAGCAAAAGTCACTGACCTTATCAGAGAAGCAAATGAAACCGGTTACTTCATCAGCAACGAGCGCAGACTACGAGCCATGGACCTCATATGGAGGATATACGAACGAGGAGCCGAAGTAGTCAGCAACCAATTAGAGCAGTATTTCCGCATCACAAATGAAGCCGCATACTATCGTGAGCAATATCCCGGAGAAGCTCTTGATAATGTGATTGCGCAGTTTAATTTACAGCAAACACAGGATTATCTAAATAACGCCGTTTCTTGGCAATTTGAGATTTTCCGCCAATATCACCTTGCAGGATATGAAGATGAATACACCATCTCTGCTCGGGAAGCTCTTGCGGCAAGAGATCTCTTAGCAGAATATCAAGAGCAGGAATTTGTCTTTGACGACAGTTGGGAGCAAGAATTAAATCCATCTTCTGATCTACTCAATATCCAAAACATCACGAGCCCCAAGGGGCAAAACCTGGGTAGTGTCATGATTCCTCCCGGACACACATTGAAGGTTTCCAAGAGCATCGATCTTACTCTTGAACCAGATTTTGCCTATCTGCATATTGTTTTCCCACTTGATATCCAAGTTTATCTCAATGGCAGCCTCGTACAGTCTTCCTGGGTACCAATCGACAGTTTAGAAACCGATCAAGCTCTCAGCACCAGATATAGCTACATGATCCCTGGTGAGCTCTTTACTCAGGGTCAAAACATGTTGGAAATAGTGCTATCCAACGACAGCCCCGAGAGTCTACAAATGGCCATGTGTGTACAGCTAATGACCAATAAACAGCGCATATTGGCAAACATCCCACCCGAGATCATAAATATATATTCCAGTACAGACTGGAAAGTCATCAGAACTGATCCTAATACAGGAGAAATCTCAGAGCAGTCTGCGGATTTTGCTCCAGAATGGAACATCACTTGGGATCAGATTGTAAATATGGAGCCCTCTGCAGCCGAGCCGATTTGGATATCAGAACTTTCCGCTCCCGTTGATACCCTTGTGTTTGAGACTGAGTTTATCGTAGAAACCAATTTCATAGAAGGAATGATAGACCTTGTCGCTCCTGAATCCGTAACAGTATATCTCAATGGTTCTAATATCGGCAGCAGTATTTTCGATTACGATCCTGATCCTTTGGAAGTTTACAAAGGGCAGATCATTATTCCCGCACAAAATATCATAGCTGGCAGAAATGTGCTAAGATTTGAGGTAAACAACAGCTCCCCATACCGAGGATTTTTAGCTCATATCACATACACTCAGACTGGTAAGGAGGCAATCCGATGAATAAGAGCATGTTAATGGTCATCCTAATTATATCTTGTGCTTGGGTCCTATCTGCTCAACAAAGCACAGATAGTCCCAGACCTGGAGAACCCACCATGACCGCAGATGGCATTGTAGTAGACACGGAAGAGATTGTCATCGAAGTTCGTTCTTTTGCGCCAGTTTCTGGTATCTATAAGGTCAAACAAGATACTTTTTTGCCCACCGGTAAATACCGCTTTTTACTGGATGAGCAAACGGTCAAAGACAAGAGTGAATTACTACTAAATAAATGGCTTAAGGAGTCAAAATGAAAAGCAAGCATAGTATACTCGTTCTAGTTATCCTGTTACTTAGTGTTGGTTTTCTCTTAGCGCAAGAGACCGCAGGAGCACCTGTTGCTGCTAAACGTGGCGTGAACCTGATCGAGGTTTTTACGGCAAGTGGAGTATTTGCATATTTAATTTTGCTAAATCTAATCATAGGTCTGGCAATGGCAGTAGTCCGCTTCATCCAGCTCTACGTTCGTGAGAAGATTGATGCTGAAAAGTTCTTTTTAAAACTCAAGAATTTTGTAAAAAACGACCAAATTGATGAAGCCACCAAGATTGCGGATCAATTCCGTTCAACTACTATGGGTTTTATATTTTTCAGTGGACTCAGTGTCTACAAAGACATCCGCAAATCCGGGAAGAAGGGTGAAGAAGCCCGCATTGCTGTGCAAAATGCTTTTGATGAAGCCGTCCTTCAGACTGTACATAAACTTGATGGGGGACTTTTCTGGTTTGATACCCTGGCTCAGATCTCGACCTATCTCGGCCTTTTAGGAACCATTTTTGGGTTGATTGCAGCCTTCGGTGCTTTAGGTAATCTTACTGGTGCGGCAGCCAACAAAGCTCTCACCGAGGGTATCTATATGGCCATAGGGACCACTGCTCTCGGTTTGATAGGTGCTATTCCCCTTACCCTTATCAAAGGCGGACTCTTTACCCGCGCTCAAAACTTAATCAGCGATATCGATGAATATAGCGTAAAAATGGTTAACCATATCAACAATTACATTAAGGAATAGGATTATGGCAGTATATCGTCCTTCCCAGGCAAGGCAACAAAAGTCCCAAACTGCACCGCAGGAACCAAACTTGGTTCCGATCATGAACCTCTTCGTCACCATTATCCCTTTTCTAATGTTGATGATCGTGATATCGCAGGTGGCACTCGTGGCTTTGAATTTTTCCTCGGAAGGAGGACCAGTCGTTGCGGGCGATGGTACTGGCGAAAGCGGCGAATCCGGCAAACAAATAGAGATTCATCTCATGCTAAAAGAACATTCGAGCGGATTATTCCCAGGTATGGAAATTCGTGAGCCTGATGGCAACATACACAAGCTGCCCAATCTGAGTGAGAATGTATATGATTTCAATAGATTGAATGAACTCTTGATCGATATGAAACAGCGTTATGCTGATACAAATGAAATCGCCGTGATAGTGCATCCCGAAGTTATTTACGACACCCTGATCCGCACGATTGACCTCTGCAAAACCAATGGCTTTGTCTCCGTGCATTACAAGAACCCCAAAACTGTATACTATTATTAGATTGGGGGAGGAACAATGAGTAGTATTGATTATAACGTACGCAAGCAAAAAGGAAGACGTGCAATCCGCAAAAAAGCCGAAGAGATTAAGGGACTTTCGATCACTTCCTTGTTAGACGTACTCACCATCCTCCTAGTATTTCTGATCAAGAATGTCTCGATGGAAGCGGTTAAAATCTCCGAATTACCAGATATGAAATATCCCACTACCGCCACCGTTGAGTCCCTCATGGATAATGCTATAGTGACTCCTGTAAAATTATACAGAGATCGCGTACTCCTTGGCTTGGACAATCAGCTTTTGGGTACTCCGGAAGAACTGATCGAAGACGTCGAGACGCGCTCAGTAATGCTTGAATTCTTTCAATCTGAGATGCGCGAAATACCGGAAGATAGATATGACGAAGCTTGTCTGATTGTGCAAGCTGATAGAGATATCCCCTGTGCCTACATCACTGAGATTGTGCGCGTTGGCACTAACACCGGTTATCAAAACATCTATTTCGCTACTTTGGAGGAAGCAGACTGGCTCTCAAGCTATGCTTCTGCTTCGTTTAAGTAAAAGGGGAGACATTATGGCAAAAATCTTAAGTCTCAGATTGAACTATAAAGGCAAATTCCTCGACTACGCAAAAGAAGGGAAAGAAATCAAAAAGAAGTTCATTATAGGTCAAAACAAAAACTTGCAGTGGCAGATATTAGACCCATCTTTCCCTGACAAATTTCAGCTTATCAAGCAAAAGGGTAGGCAATATGTGATGCAACTCCCTCCTGGAAGTGAGCTTAGCTGCGAAATTGATGGCAAACCCCTCGATAGCGAGTACCTAAAACAGAATCACTTACTTTCAGGTAACGAATTAGTACTGAATAAAGATATGAAGGGAACTCTGACCGTCTCCAAAGATTGGAGTATTGATTTCGACTTCCGTGAACCATGGGTTGCTGTGCTCACCGATGAAGAGCGTGCCATCGTCGCTCAATATGCCAGACGCTCCAAACCGGATGCCATCTCTAGATTCAATCGAACCGTGGTCTGGATTGTCTTGTTGCTCACTGTCGCCTTTATCCTGCTATTTGATCAAGTGCTAAAACCAGAATATACTTTCGAAGAGACCATCCAAGAGCGGCTTCAAAATATTCAGAGCGCTCAGCGGGTGATCCCAGAAATTGTGAGCCCCCAACCAAGCTTTGCTCAGCCTTTAGACAATACTCCCGAGCAAACTGAAGCTGATGCTACAGATTCTCAGGTTACTACTGGTACCGGTCCCAGAGGATCTGCAGGGCTCACCCGCACATTACAAGGTTTTGACGCCAGTGCCACAGGAACCGCTCCCGCTCTCACTATAGCCACCGTGACTGAAGGTTTTACCGCCAACCGTCCCGGATCAAGACCTGGAAATGGCATCAGTACTGGACGCGGAACCGTAGCTGGAATAGCTACCGGGACTGCTTACAATCCTGCTGCAACTCCTGTCTTTGAGGACATAGGTTCAGTGGTAACCAGCGGTCCACAGACTGGTGGTTACAGCGTGCGACCTGAAGGTGCCAGTGGAATACATATCACCGGTGATGCCAGCTCTTTGGCTCCCAGTGGACAATCCTGGGGTGATGTAGTAGAACAGCAAAGAATCGCAGCTGATTTTGCCCGCAGAGGAATATCTACTGTGAACGAAAGTAGCATCACCACTCTTGATGAAGATACTCGCACCAAATATACCAGTCTCCGTGAACAAATAGAATCACGTCAAAGTCAAATAGAGCACGCATATCGCGAGATGCAAATCCGTCAAAATGTTAGCTTTACCATAACCCTCTTCATCCGTGCCGATGGTACGGTCAAAGAATCTCAAGTGATCCCGAATGGTAGCTATCCAGAAGCTTTTGTCGCGAAGGTAAAAAGTATTGTGGATAGTTGGAAATTCAATGTTCGTGAAGAAATGGCTTATCAATTCCGCATAAGAGCCGGTTGATATATTTTGGTATCTAAATTAAAAAGCCCCGCATCAAGTGGGGCTTATTTTATTTGCTGCTAATGGCAATTTTTGATGCCATAAAAACCAAAAAGTCTATTGCAAGTCGAATCTACAAGAACCTTCATATATCTAACTTTTATTAGTTCAGCAGAAACTTAATCTGCAATCGCGTGGCAACAATTATCACAAACTTTATAACGTGTTTTTATTGACAAAAATCCGCCTCCCAAACTTCATCTTTGTATGTATTATTACAAAGTATGCTTGCCCTTGGGCGTAGATCGGAATTTTAGCTACAGTAGCTCAAAGAAACTCACGCGGGGAATCCGTTGCATCGTGCCCCTAAACGCAAAACTCATGATGGGAATCGTCTTGGAGGAAGTCCCAAAGGGAAATTATCGCTATAAATCTGTGATTGAAACCCTGGACGATGCTCCTATTCTTCCGGAGGAACTAATTCAGCTCGCTCAATGGATGGCAAGCTATTATCATTGCTCTTTGGGGAAAGCGCTCTTTGCAATCCTTCCCGCCAAACTCCAAGCTTCAATTGATGCAGAAATCTCTTGGATTGGAAACCGAGAAGAGATCCCCCCTCGGTTTGAGGCACTTTATGGTCTACTTAAAGATACCAATAAAGCTAAGCTTAGTGAACTTAAAAAAAATCATCCAAATTTTCCTATCTACAAGATCGCTGAAGAGGCAAGCCAAGCCGGTCTCATCAGCCTTTCCAGCCGTTATTTGCGTAGAGACAAACCCAAAGTGCGAAATTTCATTGAGATCCTTAGCCGGGACTTTGATGAAAATGATCTTCCCTTGCGGCAACGGGAAGCGTGGGAACTCATCAAAATTCAACCTGCCCCTTTCCCAATGGCAGATATAAGTAATCTTGTTTCATATAGCAGTCTCAAAGGGTTAGTAAAGAAAAATATAATCCGTATCTTTCCAAAAGTAGTAGAGGAAAATCATCTCTTGTTTGAAGGTAGCACAACTGCTAAGAACATCGAACTAAATGATGAACAAAAGCTTGCTATCAATGAAATCCTGCAAGATTTTGGTAAGTTTCAGACTCACCTGCTCTATGGAATTACCGGCAGCGGCAAAACCGAAGTCTATATCGAGATAATCCGCAAATATCTTACTGTTGGCAAAGGCATTATCTTCCTGATCCCAGAGATAGCACTCACTCCTCAAATGTTGGATAGATTCGACAGCAGCTTTGGAGAGACCCTTGCCGTTTTGCACAGCCAATTGACAGATTCTCAGCGCTTTGCTCAGTGGCAAAAGATCAAAGACGGAAAGTGCAGGATCGTTATCGGAGCACGCAGTGCACTCTTTGCTCCAATACCAGATCTTGGTCTCATAATCGTAGATGAAGAACACGAACAAAGCTATAAACAAGACAACCAACCGCGTTATCACGGTAGAGATCTTGCTATCGTGCGCGCAAAGATGCAAGGAGCTCAGATCATCCTTGGTTCAGCTACGCCTTCTTTGGAAAGCTGGCAAAATGCCAAAAATGGTCGTTACAAATTGCATATCCTGCGTAAAAGGCCGCTAAACTACAGCCTCCCGGAAGTTAGGATTGTCAATCTCTGCGACAGCCGTGATCCGGAATTGATCTCAGACATCTTAGCTCATGCAATCATCGAAAGATTACAGCGTCACGAACAAGTGATTCTCTTTCAAAACCGCCGTGGTTACTCCTCCTTTATGCAGTGCATTAAATGTGGCAAACTTGTCACCTGCCCAAATTGTGAAATCAGCATGTATTACCATCGCGATCGTGAAGAGATGAAATGTCACTATTGTGGGAATTTCTTCCCCAGTCCTCGTCGCTGTCCATCATGCGGAGGTTTTAGCTTTTCATACGGCTCACCTGGCACTCAAAAGATAGAACACAGCCTTAGGTTGCTCTACCCCTCGGCAAGAATCCTGCGCATGGATAGTGATAGCTCTTCCAGCACTCTAAGATCTATGTATAGACGGATGAAGGCAAATGAGGTTGACATCCTTTTGGGTACCCAGATGATCTCAAAAGGACTTGACTTTCCGAACGTTACGCTTGTGGGAATTATCAATGCTGATATTAGCCTCAATATTCCAGATTTTCGTGCCGCAGAACGCAGCTTTCAGCTCATCACGCAAGTAGCTGGAAGAAGTGGAAGAGCCAGCAAGAAAGGCGAGGTTATCATCCAAAGTTACAACCCCTCCCACTACGCTATCCAAAGTGCCAGCCGTCAAGATTTTGAAGCTTTTGCCAAAGAAGAGCTCAGCTATCGTAAACGCCTACATTATCCTCCTGAGTATCGCCTGGCTCGCCTACTATATCAAGCCACAGATCTCAATGCTTTGGAACAAGAAATGGATCGCCTTAAAAGGACATTTCTCCCTCCCCAAGATGAAAATCTCATCGTGCTCGGACCTAGTCCCAGCCCCTTTGCCAAGATTAACCAACTCTTTCGCTATCATCTCATCTTAAAAGGTAAGAATCCAAAATTAATTCTGGAAGCCATCGCCTATATTCAAGCAAGATTTAGTCCCCAAAAAGGGATCACATTGCAGATTGATATTGATCCCACATTCCTCGGATAAAGCAAATATCAGTTTTCTCTGAAACTATATTTATACAATTTCCCACCAAATTTAGGGATATTTCTGCGCTATAAATGCCTGCAATAGATACGCTCTGATTTGCACTCAGACCTAAATTACCTGCTGCCGTTTGCATAGGATCGATAGCTAGAGAGCTACTAAGCGCGGCTTTAAATATCAACTAAGCGCGTGTGGTTATATTGGTCTGCCATTATCAGACAAATATCGCTCCGAATGCTTTGCAGATAGTCATTCATGACTTTATGTGCCAATTCTGGATGATTATTTATTTCAGATAGATGCGCCAGCACGAGGTTTTTGAGCCCTGGATGGATGACTTGAGTGAGCAGTCCCACAGCTTGTTCATTGGAAAGATGACCATGTTCGCTTTTTATCCGTTGCTTTAAATTGGGTTCATATGGTCCATCCATAAGCATCTGAATGTCATGATTGCTTTCTAAGATCAAAGTGTTGATAGATTGCAGTGTTGACACAGTAAGCTTGGTATAGTAGCCTAGGTCCATGACAATACCCAGGCTGCGATGGTCATGTTCAAGTCTAAAATTGCAGGAATCCGCAGCATCGTGTGAAGATCTAAAGGGATGTATGAGAATGTCCCCGATCATGAATTCCCTTCCTATCTCAAAGTAATGCAGCCAGTCATGCACTTTTCCAAGCCGATGAGAGCAGTAGTCGTAGGTGTCCGCAGTGATCATAAGCGGAATCTTGAGACTGCGAGCCAGAGCACCTGCACTTCTTGTGTGATCATAATGTTCGTGAGAAATTATGACAGCTTTGATGATACTGCGCGGGATTTTGAGATCATCCAGAGCCGTCCAGATACGCTTTAGGCTGATGCCGGCATCAATGATAATTCCTGTTTCTTGACTACGCACCAAAATGCAATTACCCTTGCTGCCGCTGGCAAGTACGGAGGTTTGAAACATAAGCGCTATACTAGATACTAACTATGCGATAGTAGCGATTATTAAGCTTGTCATATTCGCTCCAGACTGCATCTGGAGGAGAAGCCGCAAGCAATTGTGCAACTCCTGCCGCTTGCGCATCAAGATTGTCACAATGGTGCAAAAGCACAGCTTCCAGAGTCTGAGGTAGGCGAACTGATGCTTTTTCATATTCACCATGATGAGAAAGGATCATGTGACGCAAATTCAGAAGGATATCCTCTGGAAATCCTGGAATCTTGGAGGCTGATTCCACCGTGATCTGATCACTGATCGTCAGGTGACCAAGGAGTCTGCCTGCATCGGTAAAGTCAATTGAAGTTTTGTCGTTGTATTCGATTACTTTGCCCACATCATGCAACAAGGCACCAGTGAGCATAAGATCCAACGAAACCGGATATTGACTGCTGACAAATTCACAAATACTGGCAACAGCAATGCTGTGTTCAATCAGACCAGACATATAGTTGTGATGCCATCCTTTCGCCGCTGGTGCAACCAGATAGCGAGCAAAGAAATCCTTGTCATCAAAGATATTGTGCAGGAGTTTGTTTAGATATTCGTTCTCAACTTTATCAACAAATCCCCAGAATCTTTCTGCCAAAAGATCAGGGTTAAAGGGACTGCGTGCTACAAAGTGACTGATTTCATATTCACTTTTATCGGCAAAACGCAAGCGAGAGATAGAGAGCTGGATTTGCCCTTTAAAATTAACAACCTGAGCGTGGATCTTGACCACATCTCCGACATCAAATTCGGCGGCAGCTTTGGCAGCATCTTTCCAGACATTAGCTGTGACCTGTCCACTGCGATCCTGCAGCTTCAGGCGCAGATATTGCCCACCTTTGCCTTCGCGCAGCTCTTTCTCGGCTGCTAAATAAAAGCCCGTTATCTCTTGGTTCTCATGCTTGTACAATTCGTTAACTAAAATGTGTTCTTCCATAATATATCACTTTATAATGCTTATTTTTTTGCTGATAGGGTTCCTACCCCGACTCTGTATGCGTACAAAGTATATACCAGACGCCGGGAAGACAGAATTTTTTATATGTTCGGATTGGCTGAAATTAGGATTGTAATAGATGCGTTGTCCTCGAATATTAAAAATGCTTAGTTGAGCTTGATCCGGATAGTGGATAGACAGTTCCTTATTTGTAAAAAGCGGATTGGGATATAGCTCCAAAACTGCTGCCGGGACCAGATCATCCGAGACGGAGGTGTTAGTTTCAGGATTAATTTCACAGAAATCTGCATAGTAGATCCTACCCCCGTTTTTCTGCTGGATCCAATAGTAGATGCGATAATCTTGCACGAGATCATCAAAGGAGATTCCTGAGGCTTGGAGCTGGTAGCTTTTATTAATCGTTGCACCAAGATTGAGAGCGCTATTTACCGTATCTGCAAAGGCAATCCAATTTGAAAACACATAGCTCTGCGAAGAACCAAAATCATGTTTTTTGAAGAGACCAACAAAAATCCTGCTTTGCATCATCAAGCTTTGTGTGGTGCTTGTATAAAGACTGGTGAAATCGTTTGTAAATTGCAGATCGATATTGATGTTGTCAGAGTTCTCCTGGCTGCGAATCGTGTAGCTTGATGAGCTGATAAAGCTACGATCCTGACTTATCTTTAAAAGAAGATCATAAAACAAATCTTCATAGTTATTCGTAAAGCCGAAGATCTGCTGATGCCCTGCTCCAGTTGTAATGGGAATGGAATTGTATGAATACCAGTTAAAGCGTCTCATCGACCCCAGATTGGCCAAGGAATCCGAAAGAATGGGATAGTAATTTAGAAACTGCAGCCTGGAAGTATCACCACTTTGTTGAATTTGATTGAATAGAGAGCTTTGATCCTCCCTGATAAAATTTTCCACTAAATGGAAGGGGCTTTCTTCGATAAAAATCTCAAAGTGTTTTAGCTTGCTGTTATTTGCAATGTGTAAATCGCTTTCCGGATACTCACTATGGACCGTCGCTTCGATGCGCAATTGGGTGGGATCAATCGGCAGACTGAGCGTGGGTAGAAATCCACTCTGAGAATCAAATTCGTAAAGTTCATGAGCTTCAAGGCTATGAGGAATCGCAATGTTTAATGTATTATATTCAGCAAAACCTGGACGGCTAAAGACCAAAGTTAACTCGGCTTCATTAATAGGGAACGGAGAATGATTGTAAATACTAAACGAGGGATACACTACTCCGCCAGGGACCAAATCTCCTTCCAGGTCAAAACTCTGGAGACGAAGATCCGCTTCATCAAAGACAAAATCACCGAGCAGCCCAAAGAGTAGGTCACAATTGAATCCGGAATTTGAAAAAGAGCTCAGATATTGCAATTCTCCTAGTTGGTTCATATAGTAACTGTTTGTGCCACTACCTCTACTTGCAGCCACAAAGCGGTTGCTCATATTCGTGCGGTAGTCCACCAATAACCAGATGACGTCAGCTTCGATCTCGGTATCGAAACTGATGTCAATCATTTGTTGATCCACTGCTGCTCTCTTGCGAGCTACCGGGATGCCGGGTCCACCAACACTGTCGAGCGCTAGCTCTACCGTCACAGAATCACCCATATTGGGGAACCAAAGTCGCGCCCCATGAGTGCTGAAAAGAAGATTTTCCATTCCGGGATAGTCTCTTTTAAAATCGAAACGCACAGCCCAACGATTTGAGCCAAAAAAATTGTAGTCATTTGACGAATTGTGGTTATGATAATGAAATTCCCGATTCCCTAGATCCAAGGTCCTGCCATCAGCTTCAAAATAGCTGATAGAATATAGTAAGCTGAGCAACAAGGGAAGGATCAAAATAATGCGCTTTAGCATTGCATCTCCTCAATCAGAGACTTTGCCAATTCAAGATCTTTGTGCATAGCTTGGATGAGTAGCTCAGTATTGGCAAACATTTTTTCCTCCCTTAGATATTTAAGTAGTTCTATTTCCATAGTGGAGCCATAGATATCGGAGTCAAACCCCAAAAGATAGGTCTCAATCTCAATTACTCCGCTGTGTTTCACGGTCGGAGATTTACCAATATTCGTCAAGCCAAAAAACTCTCCCTGCTCAATGTGCACTCGACTGAGATATAGCCCTATTGCCGGAATGAGTTGATGTGGATTCCTGAGCTTGAGATTGGCGGTAGGAAATCCTAATTCTCGCCCTTTAGCCAGCCCTCGGCAAACATCACCCAAGAGCCGATAAGGTCTTCCCAAAAGTCGGTTTGCCTCCTCGATGTGCCGGCTTTGTAGAAGATTGCGGATACGACTGCTGCTGATTACTCGCCCCCCATCAAGGATGGGTTCTACAAATTCAACTCGGTAGCCCCAGCGAGAGGCATGCTTTAAAAGAAAATCCCGATTCCCCTCCCGATTTTTGCCAAAATGGCTGTCATACCCCAGGATAAAGACCTTCGGATGCCACTGAGGAATGAGATACTTCTCCAAAAAATCTTGAGCTGACGTTTGGGCTATCTCAGGCGTAAAATCCAAGAGGACTACTTCATCAATGCCAAGCTTCTTTAGTTCCTGCTCCTTGATCTCAGAAGGGCAAAGAAGTCCAGGCAACGCTTCCCTGTGTAGAGTAAAAGCCGGATGATCACTGAAGCTGATTACCACAGAACGTAAATTTTCCTGCTTAGCAATCTGAGTAACGTGCGACAAAAGCTTTCGATGCCCAAGATGAATTCCATCAAAAGTGCCAATACTGATCACTGTCATAAGCTTTCCCCAGGATCAAATACCTGTTTAGGTCTAATCATGCCGGTTTCCACACAGCCAATTCCGAGAAGGCGATCTTGCTCGTCATACATTGCGAGCTCTATCGATTCAGCAAAGTTATCCCCAACCGAGATCCCTCTGCCGTGAATGATCTTTGTCGTTTGCTCATTGTTCAGCAAGATGCTATCCAATTTGAGGATCTTCTTAGCCGGACAAATACCACTCCGCCACTTAGTTTCTAGATCGTCGAAGTTCACTGCACTATCGACTCCTATATCTCCGATTGCCTCTCTTCGTAAAGCAATGGTCATCCCCACACAACCCAAAGCCTCGGCTATGTATTCGCTGAGAGCTCTGATATAGGTGCCTTTGGAGACTTTTACAGTATAATCCAAAACCGCAGAATCTTGACTCTGAGAGATCCGGAAATCATGGATCGTGACAGGGCGAATAGGCATCTCGAGGATTTTACCTTCTCGAGCAAGCTTATATGCCCTTTTCCCATTGATCTTGACAGCAGAATATTCCGGAACTCTGAGGCTCTTCAGAGCAAGGATCTTCTCGGGCAGGGTAGACAAATCTTGCGAGTTATAAGATATCTCAGAACTAGCAATGATCTCTCCTTCCGGATCACCTGTACTGCTTTTTTTACCAAGAAGTAATGATGCAGTGTAGGTCTTGCTTTGTGCCTCTGCATATTTGAGCAAACGTGTATATTGCCCCGTAGCACAAATGAGCAATCCCGTGGCAAAAGGATCCAAAGTCCCAGCATGTCCAATCTTCTTGATGCCCAAGATCCTGCGAAGTTGGCGAATCACATCAAAAGAACTCCATCCAGCGGGTTTATCAATCAAAAGAAAAGAATTCATAACTGGCTGATGGCATTATGTAGGACTTGATACATCTCAGCTTGCACTTCTGCCAGGGTCCCTTTGAGAGTTAGACCAGCAGCATTCCGATGTCCACCTCCACCATATCGTGCAGCTAGACTCTGCACATCAAGATTTAATGATCGCAAAGACACTTTCCAAACATCCGGCTCAATCTCCTTAAAGTATCCAATGACTATGGTCCCGGATACCCCCTGCACATAGCGAGTTACGCTTATGGATTGATCAGGTTCAATTCCCAGACTCTTTGCCATAGCAAGATCAGAGTGCAGGAAGAGAATCTTGCCACCATCCAGAAGCCGGATATTGGCAAGGCTCCGCCCCAAATATAGCATTTCCTGAGGGCTATTATTTTGATAAAACGCCCTGTTCAACATATGAGGCTGAACGCCGCAGGTCACCAAATCCCGGCATAAATCAAAGACATCTGCGTTAGTATTGGCATTGCTGAAATTATTCGTATCATTGAGAATGGTCACATAAGTACATTCCGCGATGAACTTTCTTGTCTGAGGTTTAAGGATTTTAATCTCATCTTCAAGGAGACTGTAGAGCATCGCACCGACCGACACATAGTGAGGATCAATGACCTCAAGCTCAGCTTCTATTGGAGCATGCTCGACTAGATGGTGATCGATGACTACCCGACTTTGAGCACTTCGTGTAAGTTTACTGCGCTCGCCCAGACGATCATAGCTATTGCAATCCAGCACAATCACCATATCAAATACCATATCAGGCTGGTACTTCTCAAAGTGGCTGTGCTGTGTCAAAAAGCTATATCTGGATAACTTCTCTCCATCGGTGATAATTGTAGAATCATACCCTTTATGTCGGAGTAATTCCTGAAGCTCTATAGCGGCAACCATACCATCTCCATCTGATGAAATATGGGTGGTTATAGCTATGCTCTCTGCCTTGGAAAGTAAGGCAGAGAGCTTGCTTCTGAAGGTTTGTGTCATCTTTTTGAGGAACTTTGTTTGTTTACGTTAGAGTGCTTCCCGAGTCTATCCGGCAAGCTGCTCTACCCTGATTTCAATCGTCATCTTCATCATCGTCATCTTCATCAAAATCGTCATAGTCATCCTCATCATCGTCATCATAATCATAGTATTCATCATCATCGAGATAGTCATCAATATCGATGTCCGGATCATAATCCTCGTCAAAGTCGTCTTTGACAGAGGCTAGAAGGCTTTCTACTTTTTCGGCACGTTCTTCTGTGTCATCATAGTAGAATGACAGTTCGGGGATTGTTCTCATAATATGTGCTCCTGCTATCTGTTTCTTAAGGAATCCTGAAGTTTTGATTAGACTCTGAAGAACCTCCTCGTGCGAAGCGGGATTATTATAATGAGTAAAATACAGCTTCGCATAGCGCAGGTCTTTTGAAATTACCACTTCGGTGATATTCACCCACGCTAAGAGCGGGTCATTAATCTTCTGAGACAGTGTAATATTGAAGATTTTCTTTAGCTCTTCCTGCAATCTAGGAATGCGGTAGTTTTTCATTAGAGTTTCTTTGCTACCTCTTGTTCTATACAGGCTTCGATCACGTCGCCTTCTTTAATGTCTGCATAGTTTTTGAAGGTCATACCGCATTCGGATCCGGCACGCACTTCTTTTACATCGTTGGCATAGTGTTTCAGTGAACTTAGGCTATCTTCCGCGATCAAAACATCATTGCGATAGATCCGCACAAGGCAGTTGCTTTGGATGCTTCCGCGATCCACCTGACAACCGGCGATAGTGCCGATCTTTTTAACTTTGAAGACCTGTTTGACTGTAGCCGAGCCGATGCTCTGCTCTTCAATAGTTGGTGCCAACATCCCCTCTAAGGCATGCTTGATATCATCGATGGCATCATAGATCACTCGATATAGTTTGATTTCCACGCCTTCTTCTTCGGCAAGGCGACGAGCCTGTTGTCCAGCGCGAACATGGAAGCCCAAAATGATGGCATCACTTGCCGCTGCCAGACTGACATCGGCTTCACTGATTCCACCCACACTCTTATGGATGATGTTTACGGAGACTTCGTCATTGGCAAGCTTTTGCAAACTATCAGCAATCGCTTCGGCGGAGCCATCTGTGTCCGTCTTAAGGATCACATTTAGAGTGTTTATCTGTTCTTCTTTGATCCTGGCATAGATGTTTTGCAGGCTGGATTTATTGCGATATTTCTCTCGTTCCAAGCGAATCTGTTGACGCTCAGAAGAAATGCTGCGAGCGATCTTTTCATTGTCAACTTGATTCAATATGTCCCCTGCCTTGGGAGTTCCAGAAAGACCATAGATCCGTGCCACATCGCTCGGACCTAGTTCTGTGACCTCCACTCCACGCTCATTTTCCATGCGGCGCACTCTGCCGTTTACTGCTCCACACACGATGATGTCTCCCTTTTTAAGCGTTCCTTTTTGCATGAGGATAGTGGCAGCGGAGCCCATGCGCGAATCCATCTGGGATTCGATCACGATCGCCTCTGCCGGGACTTGGCGCTTAGCTTTTAAGTCTAACATCTCAGCAGTGAGGAGGATAATCTCGATCAAGTTCAAGATACCCTCGCCTGTCTTGGTAGAAGTTGCACACCATGGGACATCTCCACCATATTGTTCGAGGTACACACCTGTATCCAAAATCTCAGAAATGGTGCGTTCCACATTTGCTTCGGGCAGGTCGATCTTATTGATCGCGAAGATCAAAGACACTCCTGCCGCCTTAGCGTGATCGATAGCTTCCTTGGTCTGCGGTTTGACACCTTCCGCAGCAGATACCACGATCACCGCTATGTCCGTCACATTCGCTCCTCGGGCACGCATAGCCGTGAAAGCTTCATGCCCAGGAGTATCAAGGAAGGTGATCTTATGCTTATTTATTTCTATCTGATAGGCACCAATATGTTGGGTGATGCCTCCAGATTCACCAGCTACTATGTTTTCATTACGAATATAATCCAAAATAGAGGTTTTGCCATGATCAACATGACCCATAATGGTCACAACAGGTGGTCGTGGCTCTTCTGGAACGTCTTGATATTGCTCTTGTTTGAGTTCGATAATATCTGAGCCATATTCATCTTCAAAGCGAAAATCTACCTGAAATTCATCACATATCATCTCCAAAGAATCCCTATCCAGACGCTGGTTCATCGTGACCAATTGACCCATCGTAAAGAACTTTGAGATGATCTCCGTAGCAGGTACATTCATGATTTTGGCAAGCTCGGAAACGGATGTAAATTCCCGGATTACAATCTCCTGTCCCTGGTCTTCCACAGACTGAGCTTCACGATGATATTTCTTGCGCTTAGCTGTTTTTTGCATCACCTTTTTTATGTTTCGGGAAATGGTGGCTTCGTCCACATCATGTGTATCCAAGACTTTGGTTTTGGACTTTTTACTACTGGCAATCACAGCTTTTTTGTGTTTGCTCTTTTCGCCAAGATCATCATGAACAAGCTTGGCTTTGCCAAATTTCTTACCTGCTACCGGTTTGTCCAAGATCGGTGGCGGTGGCGGAGGCGGAGGCGGTGTCGGAGCAGAAGTGCGCGGAGCTCTGCGGGGTCGTTCAGCTGGTTTTGGCTTGGCTTCTTTCTTCCTTGGAGGGGGAGTAGCCTGCTTATATGGCACCCGGATATCGAGCTTTTCTCTGTGTTTCTTCGCTTCTTCACGTGCCTTTTCAAGTTGTTCTTCGGCAAATGAGAGATTTTTATCGTTATTCTCAGCACTTGGATTTTCCTCAGGCTGAGTTGCAATTGTTTCTTTCTTGGTTTTAACTTTGCTTGGTTTGGTAGTTATATCTTCTTTTTCCTTATCGGGGGTTGATTCCGGGATTACTTCTTCTGTATCTGGCTTTTTAACTGGACCCTTCTCGGATGCCTTTTCTGCGCTTTTAGCTTCAGATTTCCTAGCTTGCTGGCGCATTTCAATCAATTTCTTGCGATCTTTCTCCGCTCTTTTTTCGGCATCAATCTGTTCGTTGTATTTTTCCCGAATCTTATCTGCCACTTCTTCGTCCACGAAGCTCATGTGGCTTTTGATTGCTACTCCCAGATCGGTAAGATGCTTTTTTAAGGCCATTGTACTGATCTTGAGTTCCTTGGCTAATTCATGTACGCGTATTTGCAAGGTTCCTCCACTCACGACTGCCAATATTCAAATATTTTGGCAGCAAAATTTTTGTCGCTGATCCCAAACACGCCAGTCTTAGGTAATCCCAGGGCAGTGCTTAGCTCGATCTGTTCTCCAAAAGTGATCACGGGAAGCTTTTGCGAATATGCTCTGGCTGCATTAATCACTTTTTTGATGGTGCGATCGGAGCTATCGGCAGCGATCACGATCAAATGTATATGTTTGCGATGCAATCCCCGCATACATGCGTCGATTCCCGCTTCCAGTTTCCCAGCTTTGCGGGCAAATTGCATCAAATTCAATATTTTGGGAGCATTCTCAGGGTTCATGAGCGGCTCCCTTTATGTCTTTTCTTGCGCCATTTTGCTAAACCGGACACACAGTCCCACTTCTGGCAGACATACTGCTTTCTTGCGGGCAGTCTGCGGGCGGGGTCAAAGGCGATTCCGCTGGGTAGCATGACAAAACTGAGCAGCTCACTCTGAGCGCTTTTCCTCTTGCACACCACGCAGGTGCGGATCGGGATGTGACCAGCTTTGCTATTCATATTTGGCATTAGAAATACTTTGCAGATTCCTTGAGCTTTTCGGCGGTCTTGGCACCAAGACCTTCCAGCGCAGATAGTTCATTCACAGATGCCTGGAATATATCTTGAACACTAGTATATCCAGCGTTGCGGAGCACTTCTGCGATCTTGGGGGTGACCCCATCCAGCTCGCTTACATGGCTAATCGTCCGGCGCTCTTTAGCCATTTTTTCTTCAAATTCCAACGATGTATAAATGTCTATCTTCAATCCCGTTAGCTTGGCTGCAAGCTTGACATTTTTACCTTGTTTACCGATAGCGGTGACCTTATCGGCATCGTCCACGATCACGCTGGCTGCTCGATTGCGTTCGATCACCACACGCTTAGCATTGGTGATACCAAGGGCATTTGCAACCATCTGTTCGGGGTCATCACTATGCACGACGATATCGATCTTCTCACCATGCAATTCTTTGCTGATGCTATCGATTCGAGTCCCTTTAGGTCCCACACATTCGCTAATGGGGTCGATGTTCTCATCCAAAGCTTCCAGCTCGACTTTACTGCGGATCCCAGGCTCGCGCACAATCTTGCAGATGCGCATCTTATTATTGAAAATAGAGGGGATCTCAGCTTCAAAGAGCTTTTTGACAAACTCCGGATTCGTACGCGAGAGAATAACGGTTACCCCACGATTCCCATTGCGAATATTGGTAACATATGCCTTGATATTATCACCGACCCGGTAGTATTCGTTTTCGATCTGCTCATCAAGAGGGAGCAAAGCATCAGTATAACCGATATCGACTCTATATCCGCCGTTGTTTTCATCTATGGATTTGATCTTTCCCGACACAATAGTATATTTCTGTTTGTCAAAGTCGTTCTGGATCTTTTCATCTTCGAGACTGCGAATTCTGTCTTGGATCAAGCGCTGGGCAGTTTTGACCAATTTCGGTTCAAACTCATGCAGAGACATCTCTTTTTGAATATAGTCTCCCAATTTAGCTGCAGGATCGTAATTTGCCCGTGCTTCAGCAAGTGAGATCTCACCTAAACCGGTTTCGAGCTCAGTTACTAAGCATTTATAACGTACTTTAATGCCTTTGACGGCATCATCAATATAGACTTCCAACTCATTTTTTTCATCCAGTTTCTTGGACAAAGTGCTGGTGATGGCATCCACGATGATCTCTTGGATCACCGCTCCGTCGAGTTGTTTGAGTGAGGCAAGCTGCATCACTGCATCAAGAATATTAACGCTCATTGTCTTTACCTCGGGGCAAGCCCAAATATACAGTTTTGGCACGCGATATCGCTTTGAGAGGAATCTCTATTCGTGCTCCACGATCATCCAAGACTACAGTGTCCTGATTGACTTCTTGCAGAGTTCCCATCACAGATCGTTTCTCTCCCGCATCATTATATTGGATAGCGACTTTTTCGGTGATTGCGCTCACCCAATGGCTCTTGAGCTTCAGCGGACGCTCCAAACCGGGAGATGAGACTTCCAAAAAGTAGCGTTCTGGGATGAGATCGAAGGTTTCCAACTCTTCACTCAAAGCTCGACTAAAACGAGCACAATCATCCAGCGTGATCCCCCCTATCTTGGTGAGATACACGATGATGATTCGACCTTTCCCGGACATCTTTTCATCGATGTCATAGACGGCTACCTGCATTTCTGCACAAATCTTTTTGGCGATATCCTCAATCTGTGTTCGGTAATATTGCACTTTTTCCTCTTTTTTTGCGATCGGGCCGCATTTATAATATCTATCTCCCACCCTGCGGCTCGAAATGCGAACACTCTATACACTAGTCTGGCAAAATTGGTATTTGCAAAGCTTCATACCACTTTCGCATCAAAAAAAATAGCTAACCGAGGTAGCTATCAAGACCGCAAGCACGGGAACCATAACATCTTAGCTGCCAGTTTTGGCAGTTTTTATCATTTGAGTCAATATAAAATGTCTTGTGCTTATGTCAAGTAAAAAGATTGCAAGATGCTTCTCTTCTGCTAACAAAGAGTTTCTGACAATCTAAATCCAATTTCGCTGCTATGCATGATAAGACTTTACCAAATAAATGTAATCGGCACCAAGCTATAGATATTATAAAAGTTCTCTCTCGTTGCTATATTCTTTTGACCTCACAACAGACTTCACATCGCTGTAACTCCTTCGTTTCTCGTTTCTTGCCCACTTCGCAAATGAGCGAGAAACGGGGGAGGCATGAAGTGTGCTTATAATTCAAGCACTTAGCTATAGATTTATGCTTTATATTTGAAGAAATAAAGGAGGGATTTTGCGCATACTGTAATGATAAGTAACTGATGAACCTGTCCCATTTTTTACACCACTCATAAAAAGACACGTTTGTTATCGACATCGTTTTCATAGTTTTCACAGTATTTAGCCGGAGGCATGAAGATAAGTTAGCCGTGGGGGCGATTATTATTATTGTAATCGACCTGCCATTTGCTTATCACGACTCTTGCTACAATTGGATTTACACATGAGTATAAGTCAAGACATTCTTTTCTGAACTTTCCATTAAAGCTTTCTACAAAAGCATTCTGTTGCGGTTTTCCGGGGGTGACCCAATCCGGGGTATAAGATGATAGGCGGTGTGCTTTAGCCACCGTATACCATGTGACCCGATTCTACAAATAAGATGATTTCCGGTGGACTTTAGTCACCGTATACCATTGTGACCCAATCCGGGGTATAAGATGATAGGCGGTGTGCTTTAGCCACCGTATACCATGTGA
>JASKKR010000019.1 GCA_030154085.1 Candidatus Cloacimonadota bacterium
TAGTTTTTTGGGAAAAACCATCAAAACAAAGAGCGGGATCCGGCTCAACCTTTTTCTTCATCTGGCGTTACCTATTTTACACCAACCTTTGAGACACTATCCGATTTGCAATATTCGGTGACTCTTTATTATAATACTGTTTCTGATCTCTTACGTATTAAGAGTCACCCAAATCCGCTTTCACTTGACAAGAAATACAAGCTTTGTATATATGGTATTCTACCTAATATTAGCACTAGGACGATATAATGAGCTTTGAAAAGGAACTCAAAATAATCAGTAAAAGCGTTGAGGAGATCATTCCGCTGGAAGAATTAAAAGGAAAGCTTGCTAAAAGCGCGAAAAGTGGTAAGCCCCTACGTATAAAATATGGAATCGACCCCACCGGTTATGATATCCATATAGGTCACTTGGTACCTATTCGCAAGATGCGAGATTTCCAGGATTTGGGACACACCGGAGTCATCATAATCGGTGATTTTACGGCACAGATCGGTGATCCCACAGGTCGCGACGATTCTCGACCTCCGCTTAGTCACGAACAAGTTCGCATCAATAGCGAAAGATATATGGATCAACTCTTTACCATTCTGAAACCTGAACAGACCGAAATTCGCTATCAAAGCGAATGGTTTGGGAAAATGGGCATGGCAGACTTTGTGCAACTCTTAGGGAAGTTTACTCTTGCACAATTTATGGCTCACGACACCTTTCGCACTCGTTATGAACGGGGACTCTCCTTGGGAATGCACGAGCTTATGTATCCCATTTTGCAAGGATATGATTCGGTCGCCATCGAGAGTGATGTGGAGTTAGGGGCTACAGAACAGAAGTTCAACATATTATGCGGTCGCGATATGCAGCGGTATTTTGGCATGGAACAGCAGATTGCAGTGCTATCCCCCATCCTTTTGGGTACAGATGGAATCAACAAAATGAGCAAGTCGCTAAATAACTATATTGCTATATTTGACACACCCGCCGATAAATATGGCAAGGTCATGTCTATTCCGGATAGCTTGATCATGAACTACTATACATACGCAACAACCTACGATGCGGCACAGCTGGAGCTGGTCAAACAAGAGCTAGACAGCGGGGTCAATCCGATGATTCTCAAAAAACGTTTGGCGTGGGAGATTGTGAAGCTATATCATGGAGAAGTCGAAGCAACAAACGCTCAAGAAAGCTTTGAGAAGCTCTTCTCCAAGAAAGAGATCCCCGATGAAATGCCGGAATATGAAATAGCTGGAGACAAAACGAAAGTCGTCCAACTCCTGGTCCAATCCGGACTGTGTTCCACAAATGGCGAAGCCAAGCGTTTGATCAAAGGGGGCGGTGTCAGTATTGATGGGGAAAAGATAACTTCGATCGATGCTGAAGTTGATATTAAGGATCAGTCTGTTCTGCGAGTAGGAAAGCGCAAATTTATCAAGATCAAAAAACTATGAATATTCTATCCACATTAGTAATCATCGCGATGGTCTTCTATAGTATCATCATCCATGAGGTTAGCCATGCCTTTGCTGCATTTGCTTTGGGGGATGATTCTGCCCAAAGAGCTGGAAGGTTGAGCTTTAATCCTATGAAACACATTGATCCCTTTGGCACGGTGATCTTACCGCTATTATTGTATTTTAGCGCTGGATTTATCTACGGATATGCCAAGCCGGTTCCGTTTAACCCTTACAATTTTAGAAATCAAAAACGTGACTCAGGACTCACAGCTTTGGCGGGACCCGCTTCCAATGTGCTCATAGCGATAGTTCTCAGTTTGGCGTTTCATCTCTTGTCACCTTTCCCACAGCTACAGAGTATCCTATATTATGTAGTCTTTCTGAATCTACTCTTAGCTTTTTTTAACTTGATTCCTGTGCCTCCTTTGGATGGTTCCAAAGTTCTGGGAATATTTTTAACTGATCAAGCTTACTACAAATGGACTGCCCAAGAACGCAAAGGCATGATCTATCTCTTTGTCATCATCATCGGTTCAAGTCTTTTAGGTCTGAATCTAGTAGGCAAAGTGATAATACCACCCGTAGCATTTGTAATGAGATTATTGGGATTACCCTTTTAATAAAATATAAAATATGGAGAAATAAATGGACTTACAAAAAATCAAACAACTCATCATTGAGAATGAAGTGCAAGCTGTGGACCTGAAGTATTGCGGTCTCGATGGCAAGTGGTATCATATCACATTCCCAGCACGTAGAATCGATAATGTATTAAACCGTGGCATTCCCTTTGATGGTTCCTCAATCCCTGGCATGAGCAGTGTGGAAAGTGGAGATATGGTTTTGATGCCAGATATCGAAACAGCCCAATTGGATGCTTTCTACGAAGTTCCGACGCTCAGAATGATCTGCTCCATTTGTGATGCAGATACGCGTATTGGAATTGCCAAAGATCCTCGCAGTGTGGCGCATAGAGCTCACAAATACATGCAAGATACCGGAATAGCTGAGGTTTCAACCTGGATTCCAGAGCTTGAATACCACCTCTTTGATACTGCACAATTCTATTCGGATAGCTTTTCCAGCGGATTCAATCTCAGTTCCAGTGAGTGCAAGGATTCACTGCCGGATGACTATGATGATCTTGATGGCATCAGCCGCCAGAACGTGAAAGGTTATCATGCTGATACTCCCTTTGACCGTTTCTACGACGTTCGTCAGGAAATGGTTAGTCATATGGAAGAGCTGGGCATCAAGGTCCGTTATCATCACCATGAAGTTGGTCTTTCTTCGCAACAAGAGATTGAGACGGAGCTTTTGGAATTTCCCAAAATCTGTGATGACACTATGGTTATAAAGGATATCATCAGAAGAACAGCTTTGGAAAATGGTCTAACTGCTACATTCATGCCTAAACCAATCTATAATCATGCTGGAAATGGTATGCACTTTCACATGATGCTGCACAAAGACGGGAAAAACATATTCTACAAAAAGGGAGGATATGCGGATCTTTCCGATGAAGCCATATGGTTTATCGGGGGAATCCTTTACCATGGCCGAGCTTTGGTTGCCTTTACAAATCCTTCCACAAATAGCTATAAGCGGCTCTTGCCTGGCTTTGAAGCGCCGGTTAAACTTTTCTATGGTCTCGCCAACCGCTCTGCAGCCATCCGCATCCCCAAATATGCTGACACTCCAGAAAGTAAACGATTTGAATTTCGCACTGGCGATGCTACCTGTAATCCCTATTTGGCAATGAGTGCTATTTTGATGGCAGGTCTAGACGGGATTAAAAACAAGATTGATCCTGCCAAATATAACCTTGGTCCCTTTGATGACAATGTTTTTGAATGGAGTGAAGAAAAGAAAGCAAATCTGCTATCCATACCCGAAAACCTCGAAGAAGCCATGCAAGCATTGCGTGACGACCATCAATTCCTTCTGATGGGAGGTGTTTTCAATGAAGATCTCATCCAGAGCCATATCAAACTCAAATTGGCTGAACACAAGGCAGTGAATTCGCGTCCGCATCCTCATGAGATGATGTTGTATTATAATTTGTAATAATTTCGGAATGATACTTGCTTTAAATTAACAAAACTAACCAGATGAGGATACACAATGAAAAAAACTCTAGTGCTGTCGCTTGTAAGCCTGATTTGTGGGCTTGCATTTGCCGCAGGGGCAGGATCTGCTCCTACTTCATATCTGTCTGCATTTGATATACAGGCTCAAGACCAACGAGGGATGGACATTAATTTCACCCTTCCCGAATTCAGTATAAAAGAAGAATTTGTAAATGGTCAGACTTTTCATAGGATCGATTTACCTGATTCAGGTACGTTGATGAAAAGTGGAATGCCTGAACTGCCTACCCTAACTACCACTGTGGCTATCCCATATCAAGGTGGGGTAAACATAGAGGTGGTTCATTCGGAGCATCGCATTCTAACTCAGTACAATGCGTACCCGTTGCAACAGGGTCAGGAGCTGGAAAGCCCCAAGGCTTTTGTTCAAAATAGCAATTACTATGGCAGTGGTGGAGTGTATCCTGACGCTATAGTTGAATATAGCGATCCTATGATCATGCGTGATTTTAGAGTGGTGACAATCCAAGTCAACCCTTTTAGCTATGATGCAACAACTTCTGAGCTTACCGCTTATAAGAACATTCAACTCAGAGTAAATTTCGTTGATGAAAGCTCGGTAAATGAGCTTTCCACCCCTGTGCAGTATATTTCTCCAAGTTTTGATAAAATGTACCAAGCTCTTATCCAAAACTATGGTGACTATCGTTCAGCATTTTTTGCCAATACACCTCCGAGATATTTGATCATTCATGGTAATACTACGGACACTATTTTTCAAGATGCTCTTGAACAATACGTCCTATGGAAACGTCAGAAAGGTGCAGATGTGGACGTGGCAAGCACTGCCTATAGTGAAGCAGGTACCTCTACTTCCAGCATTCAGACTTACATCCGTAATCGTTATAACAACCCCTCCACGCGTCCAGATTATGTGATCTTGATTGGAGACACATCCGGGAGCTTTAGTATCCCTGCCTTTACCAACAATTCTGGTGGATCTGACTATCCTTATACCTTCATGAATACCGGTGACATGCTGGGTGATCTCTTTATAGGCAGAATCTCTGTGGAAAACACAAACCAATTCCTCATTCTACTCCAGAAGATCTATCTTTATGAACGAGACATAAATATTGCTACAGCCGATTGGCTAAACTACATGATGTTAGCAGGGGACACTTCTCCTTCCGGTATCTCAACTATGTATATCAACAAATACATAAAAGAAATGGCTCTGGAGAATAATCCTGACTATAGCTTTACGGAAATCTATAACCCGGACTTCTCAAGTATGGTGAGTACTATTAATGGTGCGATCAATCAAGGAGTTGGCTTTTATAGTTATCGTGGATACATAGATTATTCCCCACCATCAGAATCATCACTGTTTAATGGCTTTAAGTTACTTCATGCAGTGACCATTACTTGTGCCACAGGAAACTATGCGAATGGAACCGGCGAGACCGAACAGTTTATTCGCTACGGAACCACTGCTTCTCCTAAGGGGGCGGTGACCGCTATTGGTATGAGTACATCAAGCACACATACTACTTTTAACAATGTATTACATGGTGGTATTTTCCATGGGATCTTTGCGCACGGTATGCGCACCATGGGTGAGGCTATGCTGCATGGTAAGCTTTACATGAACGATATTTTTGGAGTTTCTTCTCCTACAAATGTAGAAAAATTTACGCACTGGTGCAACCTGATGGGTGATCCCACCATGGAAGTCTACATTGGTATTCCAAATACCTTCCAGTTAGAGACCACAGACAGTATACCGGTCGGTTTGAGCCTGCTTGATGCAGCCGTAGTAGATTCTGCTAATATACCTGTGGAAGGCGCTTCGGTAGTTCTTTCTCAAGGCTTTGATATCCTCAGTCGTGGTTACACAGATGCAGAAGGTAATGTCATCTTGGTGTTGCCAGAAGTTATGACTCCCGGCGAAGCTGTTCTTACTATTAGTAATCATAATTTCAAACCATTACAAGAAACTATCAATATAGTTGATGTTGCCACATTAGTTCCAGCTGCTATCGTGATTGATGATGACAACATAGGTGCGTCTGATGGTAATAACAATGGGGTTGTTAATGCTGGTGAAACAGTGGAGATTTATTTTGGGCTTAAGAATAGCGGAACCGAAACCATTACCGGCATTACCGGGACCATGGTTTCCGACAATCCTTGGATCAACGTTACCCAAAGTGAGATCAGCTATCCAGATATCATTGGTGATGCGACAGGGAACAATTTGACCCCGATAGTCATCGAAGTCAACCCTGCAACTCCGCATGAATCCATGTTGAGATTGCATCTTTTACTAACAGATTCAGAAGGCAATGAATATGATGTTTCAGAATTTATTACTGCAGAATCTGCTCATGCAGTCTTTATTGGTCTTACCGTGGACGACGAAGGAGATGGAGTCCTTGATCCAGATGAAACTGCCAACCTCACTCTAACTCTTAAAAATGAAGGTTTATATGCTGTGCAGGATGTCTATGCCAGGATCTATACAGACAATGACCTTATCTCTATCGTAAATAATACCTCCTACATTGGAGAGCTTCCGATCAATGAAGAAGTGACCACATCGCTCACGGAAAGTTTCACGGTCTGGCAGAGACCACAGACTCTTCCTGGTATGGTCATGCCTATGTCTGTCAAACTTTACAATGCTGAGGGATTTGAGCAGATTGTTCCTTTTACTCTCACGGTGGGTGAGGTGGCGGAAAATGATCCTCTTGGTCCAGACACCTATGGCTATGTGATCTACGATTGGACAGATACTGCCTATGATGAAGTAGCAGCAGCAGCATATGAATGGATCGAGATCGCTCCTCAAGTAGGTGGTTTGGGAACCCCGTTGCCTATAACAGATGTTTACAATTCTTCAGATGAAGGTGACCAGGTGGGTGCAGAATCTGTAGCTACAGTGGATCTTCCTTTCCTCTTCCAATTCTATGGAAGGCTATATGATCAGATAACCGTTAGTTCTAATGGGTTTATCACCTTCGGCGTCTCTGAGAATGGAGAGTTCCGCAATTTCCGCCTGCCCGGCGCGATGGGACCAAGCCCGATGATCGCTCCCTTCTGGGATGATCTCGCCACTCACAGTGGCAGTGGAATCTACTATATGTTTGATCGTAGCAATCAGGCCTTCATCATCGAGTGGTACAATCTGCACAATGGCTACAACGGAACTTCCCCGGAAACTTTCCAGGTGATCCTTTATGACCAGGCTACTTATAATACTTCTTTGGGTGATGGACCCATCAAGTTCCAATATCAGACTTTCAACAACGTTAATATGCAATCTGGAAATAAGCACGGAAACTACTGCACTATCGGTATTGAAGATCACACCGGGATCAGAGGTTTGGAATATTCTTTCAACAATACATATCCCACCGCTGCTGCTCCTCTATCCGATGGTAAAGCCCTCTTCATTACAAACGTTCCGATCTACCACGAAGCTGCAAACCTCCTCATTGCAGATATCTATCTGAATGATGCAAACAACGTCGTTGAACCAGGAGAAACCGTGGATATGGGTATCCGGCTGGAAAATAGCGGTAACCTGGACGCTGACAATATAATAGCAATTTTATCCACAGAAAATGAATATGTCACTATTGTTCAAGACACCACAGCATACTATCCCATTGGGGCTGGTGCAAGTGGAGTAAATCGTGGGCCATTAACTTTCACAGTGTCTGAAGATTGCCCTTCCGGGGAGGTGGTTCATTTCTCACTCCACATTCAAGCTGGAGAAGAAACTTTCTGGGATCGACAGTTTAGCATCCGGGTGGATTCATCGCAATTGCAGTATCATTCCTTTATGATTTCTGATTATGATGGGAACTACAATGGGATTATCGATCAGGATGAAGAAGTTAAGTTGATAATCAACTTAAGAAATGGAAGCGAAGTCGAAGCTCGGGAAGTGCTTGCCACTCTAAGCACTGAAGTACCCAATCTCACCATTGTAAATCCAGAGATTTCCGTTGCCTCGATAGCTGGAAACCAGATCATGCAATTTGTCTATGACCTCGATTTTAGTGGTGTAAGCGGAGAAGGCAGATATTTGCCTGTTAATTTCACCGCTAACCCCCTCACGGGATCTCCCGTAGATGTCGGAATCTATATCCCATATGATCTGCCTAATGTGGAACATCAGTTTGATATCAACGATGGCGGCTTCATCTCTGAAACCGGCTGGGTTTGGGGAGTTCCGCAAAATGTGGATGCTTACAGTGGTGACAAAGTATGGGCTACCAACCTGTCCGGAGAATATCCGGCCAACGTCCAATACTATCTCAACTCACCTAAATACTACTTGAATGAAAATAGCCAATTGAACTTCATGCATAACTACAATGTAGAACAAAACTACGATGGAGTAAACGTCTCAATTTCTACAGATGGCGGGAACAACTGGACTGTTATTAATCCTATTGGTGGATACAATGGCAGTTCGCTTGCTGGTCTCGGTATGCAGGATGGCTTTACTGGAAGCAGCTCTGGATGGACCGAAGCCAGCTTTGATCTTTCCTCCTATGCAAATCAAGAAGTGATGTTCCGCTTCCGCTTGGGCTCAAATGGCTCAAATACAGCTTCTGGATGGTATATAGATGATTTCCAACTCACCGATGTGAACCTCAAAACAGGTCATCTTGCCGGTATGGTATATCCCACTTCCGGAACTGATCCAAGCTTGGCAAACATCACTTCCAATAGCCGCTACAACACAAATCCCAAGTCGGACGGATCTTTCCGACTCTATCTGCCAAATGGGACTCATAGCGTCACAGCAAGCCTCAGGGGACACCAAAACTCCACCCTGAACAACGTCCATATCAATATCGACAACCCCGTGGTGACTACTGAGTTTACCCTCATCAATCTTCCCGCTGTGGATAGCCCAACTTTTAGTGTGAATAACGACACCAGAACTGTTTCGATCATGTGGAATGATCCTATAGACCCGGTATTCCCGATATCAGCATACAGAGTGTATCGTAAGTTTGATAGCGGTCCCTATGAGCTGGCTCTCGAAACCGAGGAAAATAACTACAGTGAATATCTGGAGCTGGATGGTCACTACTGCTACTACATAGTACCCCTGTATATAGACGTGGAAGGAACACCTTCAAGCATAATAGATGTACCATTCCCATATGTAAGTATCGAAGATGAGCTTAGCCCTGGATTGCAGACAAATCTGGGGAATAACTATCCGAATCCGTTCAATCCTACCACAACTATATCCTTTACCTTGGCAGAAGCTGGACCGGCTAGTCTGAGAATTTATAATTCCAAAGGACAACTTGTACGTCAATTGGCAAATTCCGAATTCTTTGCCGGTCAGCACAGTCTCGTCTGGGATGGTCGTGATACAGCAGGACGACCGGTATCCTCAGGACTATACTTCTATAGGCTTAGTACAAAGAATTATCAACAGACCAGGAAAATGATCCTGATGAAATAAGCAATATCTCACTTGCAAAGACCCCGGAATCTCCGGGGTCTTTTTTTATCGTCAAGCAGCCCGAGAATCTACGAGTTGGAATTTCCACAGTTGGGGTTCGACAGAAACTTGTTGACAACTAACCTTTCTAAAGCAAGATTGAATCTCTTAGTTCCGGGAAAGGAAGAATTATGAAGAAATACATCATTCATGGAGCTGATATACTCAGCTTCGATCCTGCCCGACCCTATTTAAGTGACAATGCTTTGATGGTAGAAAACGGCAAGATCGTCAAGATCGCTCCCTATGGTGATCTGAAAGATAAAAACTGTGAGTATGTAGATGCTTCTGGCAAGATACTAATGCCTGGCTTGATCAATGCTCATCATCACTTCTATTCAACCATGATCACCGGTTTGGGGAAGGCGGCTCCAGCAGCTAATTTTGAGGAAGTTTTAAGAAATCTGTGGTGGCGCTTGGACAAAAAACTAAGTTTGCGAGATATTTATGTTAGTTCAGCAATTTCGGCTATTGATGCAATTCGCAAGGGCACAACTAGCGTTATAGACCACCATGCTTCTCCCTCTGCTATATCTGGTTCACTTTTACAGATAGCTCTTGCCGTCAAAGAGACCGGGATTAGGGCAAGTCTCTGCTATGAAGTATCGGATCGGGATGGCTTTTCAATTAGAGATGAGGGTATACAAGAAAATCTGGAATTTATAAGTGAATATGGTTCTGGTCAAGATGATTATCTCAAAGCACTATTTGGGATGCATGCTGCTTTTACTTTGGGAGATGATAGCTTGTCTAAAATATCAAAAGCAGTACATGCACTGAATTGTGGTGTCCATATTCATGCGGCAGAGTCTGATAGTGATCAGCGCTACAATCTCGAACATTATGGCAAACGCGTTGTCGAGCGTTTGGTGGATTTTGACTTGCTTAATAGTCAGAGCATTCTTGCTCATGGAGTACATCTGACACCCAAGGAGTTGAGAATGGTCGCTGATAGTGGTGCCGCTATTGTTACTAATCCCCAATCAAATCTCAATAATGCAGTCGGGATCGCGGACGTCTGTGAGATGGTGAAACAAGGAGTAACTGTGGGACTGGGTACCGATGCAATGACGATGAATATGCTCCAGGAGCTCCGCGTGGGACTTTGGGCACAGCATCTAAAGCAGGAAAATCCTTCTGCTGGATTCATGGAGATAGCTTCCACTTTACTTTTTAATAATCCCATTATTGCCCAGAAGTATTGGGGCACGGGGCATGGTATGCTCACAGAGGGTGCCAATGCTGATATGATACTGGTGGACTATGATCCTCATACTCCGCTCAATAGTGAGACTTGGATTGGTCATCTGATCAATGGAATCTCTCAAGCGAGAGTGGACAGCACGATCGTTGGTGGAGAATTCTTGATGTGGGGTGGTGAACTGCTTTTGGGGCTTGATGAAAGAGAGCTAAGAGCCGAGAGCAGATCGCTTTCCCAAGCGCTATGGGAACGCTTTTGAACTAAAGGAGTTTGATGATGTATCAGAAGATATACGAAATGGCTAAAGCCCATGAAAATAAAACAGTGAGATTTCTGAGTGATATAGTTCGGATACCTTCTTTTTCTACAAAGGAAAAGGCAGTAGTGGAGCGTATCAGAGATGAAATGAAAGCCGCTAATTTTGATGAGGTGATGATAGATTCTTTAGGCAATGTGATCGGTCGTATCGGGAATGGTCCCAAGGTGATAGCATTTGATGCTCATGTAGATACGGTGTATCCCGGTGAACGATCACTATGGGATTTTGACCCTTTCGATGCCCATGTCCAAAATAACAAAGTTTATGGTCGTGGCACAGTTGATCAAAAGGGTGGCATGGCTTCTATGATTACAGCCGGACGCATAATTAAAGATCTAAATCTACAGGATGGATTTACTTTGTTTTTTACAGGGACAGTGTTAGAAGAGGATTGTGACGGACTTTGCTGGCAATACATCATTAAAGAAGACAAAATCCAACCGGACATGGTGGTTATCACAGAGCCCACAGACATGAACATCTACCGTGGTCACCGGGGACGGATGGAGATGCAAGTGCACGTAAAAGGACTTTCTTGCCATGGATCTGCTCCCGAAAGAGGAGACAATGCTATCTATAAGATAGCACGGATTGCACTTGAGATTGAAAAACTTCACCAGCGTCTTAAGCATGACGATTTTCTGGGGAAAGGCTCAGTGGCAGTGACTCAAGTCTATTTCACAGGACCATCCCAATGTGCAGTGCCAGATAGTGCACGTATTCATCTTGATCGGCGGTTGACCATGGGTGAGACTCTGGAATCGGCAGTTGCTGAAGTAAAAGAAGCGTGCCAATTAGCAGGCCATCCTGAGGCAGATGTTGAGGTCTTAGAGTATCATGAAGCAGCTTATACTGGCTTAATCTACCCTACTAAAAAATACTATCCTACATGGGTAACTGATGCAGATTCATTATGGCTCAAAGCAGCGGAAGATGCCTACCAAGGCACTTTTCAGCGCAAACCCAAGGTTGATAAATGGACGTTTTCAACAAATGGTGTGGCCATAGCTGGGATGCAAAATATACCATGTATTGGTCTTGGACCGGGTAATGAGGTCTTTGCTCATGCTCCTAATGAAGCTACCCCGATTGAGCATCTTACTGAGGCAGCAGCATTTTATGCAGCTTTGATATATCGGTTGGGATTATGAGTTTTTTCCAATACTATCGATGCAGCCAATGTGAGAAAGAGTACGATTCTCAGCATTTGATCTATCTATGTCCTGAATGCGGTAGGGACTATAGTGCCGGGATTCCGTTGCCCGGGATCTTGGAATGTGTCTTTGATTATGCAAGTATTGCTCAAGCTTGGGCTGATTTCATAAAGGAAAATCCTGATGCTGGAATTGAAAGGAGAATCCATAAGCTCTGTGAGATCTTTTCTCCGGTTGACCTGGAGCATTATCCCAATCTACCAGTGGGTAATAGCCCATTGATCCCAGGGACGGGTTTAGGCATTAAAAATCTATATTTGAAGTTTGATGGTTTAAACCCCAGTGGATCTTTTAAGGATCGAGCGTCAGCTCTCATGGTAGCCGAGGCCAAACGGAGAGGGATCAAGGAAATCGTTACTGCTTCCACCGGTAATGCTGCTTCGTCTTTGGCTGCTCTATGTGCGGCATCCGGGATCAAGGCAGTGATTTTTGCTCCAGCAAATGCGCCCAAGGCAAAGCTCGTGCAAATAAAAGTGCACGGTGCTACCCTAAACTTAATAAACGGAAGCTATGATGATGCTTACAAAGAGGCAATGAAATATTCTTTAGAACATGACTGTCTTAATCGTAATACAGCATATCATCCCTTTACAATTGAGGGCAAAAAGACGGCAGGTTTGGAGATCTTTGCTCAACTTGGTCAGCTCCCGGATTACATATTTGTCCCCACCGGGGATGGTGTCATCCTCTCTGGACTTGCAAAAGCCTTTGCTGATCTTCTGGCTGCCCGCATGACAGATCACTTGCCAGCTTTAATTGCAGCGCAAGCGGAGAGCTCTGATGCTATTTGCAGCTATTGGGAGACTGGTATATATCAGGACGCAAAGGAACCAAAGACAGTAGCCGATTCCATTTCCGTAAAAACTCCAGCAGCGGCACATCTTGCCTATCGAGTCCTACATGAAAGTGATGGGATGGGCATCAGGGTTAATGATACTGAAATATTGGCAGCCCAAAAGATGCTTGCTTCGCGGACAGGGATTTTTTGTGAGCCTGCCTCGGCCTCAGCATTGGCGGCTTTCTTCCAAGCCAAAGAACAAGGTTGGATCAAAGATAATAGCAAAGTGGTCCTGATGATAACTGGCCACGGACTCAAAGACATAGAGGCGGTTAAAGATGATACATGACATAGGTTACTATGATTTTCACGTACATATTGGTGAGAAGATCTCAGGTTACGATCTGTCAGATAACTTTGCTGACTTACAAAAACTGAGTGAGCCCACTAATGATCCTGCAAATCCTCCGCTATTAGGGATCGGAGCGTTTGTAACAGAAGAGGCGGAATATCCTCTAGCCCAAAAGCTTAAAGATATGGAGGATAAAGCCAAACATGAGCTTGCGATTCCAGTGCATTGGCATCTTACTCCTACTAAAAGCAAAGTGGATGATATTTATGAGCTTCTTAAGGAAGGGCATGATCTCAAATTTTATACTACATATCGCAAGGAGGGGCTCTATAAAAGTTATGAGGATATTGCCAGTTGGATGCAGAATCTAAGTGATCTTAAGACCAGGATCCTAGTTCATTGTGAAGATGAACTCATCATCCAAGGCTCTCAAACGCATAGTTTCAGGACTCCCTTTGATCATACATTCAGACGACCAGAGATCGCGGAAGACAAAGCCGTGGGTGCTATTTTGAACCTTGCCGTGAAATATAAACATCCGGTGCACATAGTGCATGTATCCAGCCCAACATCTGCTCTGATGATCAAAGAAGCGAAGCGTGATTTTGATGGGATCACATGCGAGACTGCCCCGCACTATCTTCTTTATAATGAAGAACGCTTGCGTGAACCTGATGCTCACCGTTTCCTTTGCACTCCTCCATATCGGAAAGAAAGCTCACGAGGACTTTTGGTAGAGCTTTTTCAGGATGGTATCTTTGATATATTGGCCAGTGACCATTGTGCTTTTGATAATTCCCTTAAAGATCGCTTCAAAAATGATCTTGAAAAGATTCCCATGGGTATCCCTGGCATTGATAAGCTCTATAGCTCAATATATCAAGAGTTTGTTAAAAGTTCAAAGATTTCTAAAGAGAGCTTGGATCAGATGCTCAGGATCAAACCTCGGGAGCTGATGAACTTTGGGGGAGAATCTTGAGAAAGGCCTTCCGTAATGATGCTATAGCCAAGGTTACAGGGCGAGCAAAATATACAGATGACTATATGATGCCAAATATGTTACATGCTCTTCCCCTCCATGCGAACATCTCCAGCGCAGAAATTCTTGGGATAGACATCAAGGAAGCCACCAAGATGCCGGGAGTGGTGCGTATCATTACAGCGGATGATGTTCCCGGCAACATCAAATATGGTCAGATCATTCGTGACTATCCTGTTTTGGTCAAAAAACATATTCGATCCTCTGGGGATGTACTTGCTTTGGTGGTAGCCCATACTCGAGCTGCTGCCGTCAATGCTATGCAGGCGATAAAAGTAAATATTAAAGAAACTCAAGGAATATATGACCCGCATCAAGCCTTAGTTCCGGACGCGCCCTTGATCCATCCTGAACATGGTAGCAACATATGCAACTATCATCGTGTGAGAACGGGAGATATCGCTGCCGGCGAAGAAGAAGCAGATCTCATTATAGAAGAAGACTTTACTACTTCCAGGATAGAGCATGCCTATCTCGAGCCGGAAAGTGCTCTGGCGCATCTGCGACCTGATGGAGTTATGGAGGTCATCGGATCTATGCAGCATCCCTTTAGCACGCGTCGCTTTGTTGCTTCTGCCTTGGGGTTTGAATTGAAGGATGTGGAAATCAAGTCGGTACCGATGGGGGGAGGTTTCGGTGGGAAGGACGATACTGCTGCTCTTGTCTGTGCGCGTGCAGCTTTGTGTGCTTATCTCTGCAAATGTCCTGTCAAAATCACTTATACCCGCGAAATGAGCATGAAGGAAAGCTATAAAAGGCATCCCTATCATATGCAGTATCGCATGGGTGTCAAGTGTAATGGTAAAATCACCTTTATAAAAGTCCGGATAGTGGCAGATAGTGGGGCTTATTGCAGCGTAACACCTTGGGTAACCTGGCGTTCCACCGTCCAATGCTGTGGTTGTTACGAAGTACCGAATGTATACAGCGATGTCTATGGAGTTTATACTAATAATATCTTCACAGGAGCCTGTCGTGGGTTTGGCTCCCCACAGGTAAACTGGGCAATTGAACAGCTTGTTGAGATTGCTGCCCAAAAGCTTGGTATAGATGAAGTGGACTTTCGGCTAAAAAATATGGTTAAACAGGGCTCTGTCACTATCACTCAGCAACAGCTTGATAATCATACTGTTTCACTCCGGGAAGTAATGCAGAAAGTGCTTAAAGAAATTGATTATTTCAAGAAGCGGGAACGTTGTTCCTATGGAGATCCCTCACTTGACACATGGTATGGCATCGGTTTTGCTATCTCCTACCGCGGTATGAGCTTGGGTGCGGAGGGAGTGGACATGAACAGCGCTATCATTAATGTCCAAGCCGATGGTTCTGTACTTTTGGAGACTGGGGTGCACGAAAATGGACAAGGCTCAGAAAGCGCTATGATCTTGATCGCAGCAGAAGAGTTGGGCTTACCCGTATCCCGGATTCGATATCGTATGCCTTCCACATCCAATATTCCTGATGGGGGCACTACGGTTGCCTCCCGCGGGACGCTGATGGGAGGAGGTGCCACGACTAAGGCGGCCAGAATCCTCAAAAGCATCATCACGGAAGCAATCAAGAAGCATCTGGGGAAGAGCGCCCAACGCTTTGAAGATGGCTGGATTCTCGATGCTTCGAACAAGCGCATCTGCTCTTGGGATGATGCCATCACGCTATGTTATCAGAATCAGATCTATCCTTATGCCTTTGGTGTTTTTCAGGCTCCTCGAGTAACTTGGGATGAAGAGACAGGACACGGAGATGCTTATTTCACCTGGGTATATGGTTGCCAAGCAGTCGAGCTGGAAGTAGATAGGAAAAGCGGGAAGATCAAGCTTCTAAATATGGTGGCAGCACACGATGTGGGCAAAGCCATAAATCCCGCCATGGTCAAAGGACAATTCTATGGGGGAATGGTCATGGGCGCTGGATATGGACTCACTGAGGAGATCATTCTCAAAGACGGTGCTGTCCAAGCTTCAAATTTTCATCAATACAAGATCTTGCGTGCTACTGATATTCCTCAAATGACCGCTATCATAGTAGAACATCCAGATCCCTTGTCTCCTTCCAAAGCCAAAGGCATCGGCGAGCCGACCTTGGAAATTACTGCTCCCGCGATTGCTAACGCTATCTTCCGTGCTACAGGTATACGCTATAAGGATCAACCAATAAAACTTAGGAGAGACAGTGAAGATAAAAGTAAATAGCGTTTGGTATGAATGTCCAGAAGACTGTGGAGATCGCACTCTTACGGAGTGGTTGCGTGAAGATCTTGGACTCACAGGCACTAAGATTGGATGTGGCATCGGAGTCTGTGGATCTTGCACGGTCTTGATAGATAAAGACGCCAAACGTAGCTGCCTTTTGAAACTTAAAGATGTACAAGGCAAGAATATCACTACCATCGAAGGTATTGCCGATGTGGATGGGACTTTGCATCCATTGCAACAAGCTTTTGTGGATTGTGGTGCTATTCAGTGTGGCTTTTGCACTCCAGGTATGGTACTTTCAGCTCTGGCTTTGCTGCTTAAGAATCACCATCCCAACAGAGATGATATACGAAAAGCACTGAAGGGGAATCTCTGCCGATGCACTGGATATCAGCAGATTATAGACGCTGTTGAACGAGCTAGCAGGATAATGTATCCCAGAACGATAACAAACGATACCAAATGATCTAAACCAGAGGTTATGCTAATGAATGAAATCTATAACCGGCTACGTGAGCTGGAAAAACTAAGCTGCAATCTTTATAACAAGGACTTTCTGCTAACTTGGGAAAATAGCGTTGATAATCTCAAGGCTGTAATGCTGATAGCTGAAATCCTGCAAATGCTGCATACACAGAAGAAAGTCTGGCGTATCTTTGACTATGGATTGGCGATCTCCATATTTCGGGATAACAGCACACGTACCCGCTTTAGCTTTGCCTCGGCGGTCAATGGCCTGGGGCTGGGCTTAGCGGAATTGGACGAGTTTAAGTCTCAGATTGCGCATGGCGAAACTGTCCGGGAGACTGCCAATATGATCTCCTTTCTCACCGAGGTCATTGGCATTAGAGACGACATGTATCCCGGCGAGGGACATACTTATATGAAAGAAGTTGCAGATGCCGTGGCAGAAGGATATGAGAGCGGAATCCTGGCTCAGCGTCCCACCCTGGTAAATCTCCAAAGCGATCTGGATCACCCTACTCAAAGCCTGTCTGATCTACTCAAACTCAAAGACTATTTTGGCAGTTGGGAAGCGCTTAAAGGCAAAAAGATCGCCATGAGTTGGGCATATTCTCCTTCTTATGGCAAACCGCTTTCAGTCCCGCAGGGCATTATCAATCTCATGACCCGCTTTGGCATGGATGTCGTATTGGCCTATCCTGAAGGCTATGATCTGCTGCCGGAAACGCTGGACTGCGCCAAAGCTTTTGCCACAGAGAGTGAGGGCTCCTTTACTCAAGTTCATTCCATGGCAGATGCTTTTAGAGATGCTGATGTGGTGTATCCCAAGTCCTGGGCGCCGATGGCCGTGATGCAGCGCCGCACAGAGCTTCTCAAACAAGGTGATCAACAAGGGCTAAAAGATCTTGAACAGTATTGTTTAGCTGAAAATAAGAAACACATAGACTGGGAATGCACCGAGGACATGATGAAGCTCACCAAAGGCGGGAATGCCCTGTATGAACACTGCCTGCCCGCTGATATCAGCGGAATTAGTTGTACACACGGCGAAGTAGCCAAGAGTGTGTTTGAACGCTATCGGCTGCACACCTATCAGGAAGCGGGATTCAAGCCCTTCGTGATTGCAGCCATGATCTTTGCCAGCAAAATCAAGGACAGTGCCAAGAAGCTGCGTGATTTTTGCTGAAACTCATAAATATAATACAAACAAGCTTAGGAGTATAAATGCCAAAACTGATTAGTAAAATCGACCCCGTGGTTGCAAAGCAGAATGCCGCCCGTTGTAAGGAACGCGGGATCATCCTGCCCACCATCAAACAACAGATCTATCCCCAGACCATCCCCGAAGAGATCAAACGTAAACTCCAGCCCATTGGACTTGAGGATCTCAATCCCCTCAATCTCTTCCGGATCAACTGGAAAAATGACATCAAGACCGGACTCTTTGGTCCCCCCAACTTCCTGGAGATACCTCCGGAGATCAGCGGCGTAAAAGCTCGTATTATCGGATTGGTGGGCAAATACTTTCCCACCGGAGCCCACAAAGTGGGGGCGGCGTACGGCTGCCTCGCTCCGCGCCTGGTAAGCGGAACCTTTGATCCCAGAATACACAAAGCTGTCTGGCCTTCCACCGGTAATTATTGCCGGGGAGGAGCCTTTGACTGTGCTCTTTTAGCTTGCCCGGCTGTTGCAATCTTGCCGGAAGAGATGAGTCAGGAGCGCTTTGATTGGCTCAAAGAAATCGGCGCAGAAGTTTATGCCACTCCCGGCTGTGAATCAAATGTGAAAGAGATCTATGACAAATGTGCCGAACTTCGCCAAGACCCGCAATACGTGATTCTCAATCAATTTGATGAATTTGGCAATCCCTTTTGGCACTATCATGTAACCGGCAACGCCATCCAGGAAGTTTATGACATGGTAAAGAAGCCGTCAAATCGCTTGAGTGCCTATGTCAGCGCTACCGGTTCTGCCGGGACAATTGCTGCCGGAGATTACCTGAAGAAGTTATTCCCGCTGATGAAAACCACTGCCGCAGAGGCCTTTGAATGCCCTACTCTGCTCAATAACGGTTTTGGCGGACATCGCATTGAAGGCATCGGCGATAAACACGTGCCTTGGGTGCACAATGTGCGCAATACCGATGCTGTTGCCGCTATCCGTGATGAAGACTGCCTGCGGCTGCTTCGTCTTTTCAACGAGGAAGAGGGGCACAAAGCTCTCATCGCTTGGGGCGTTAAGGAAGAAACTGTTCACAATCTCCCTCTGCTGGGCATTTCCTCCATCTGCAACTTGCTGGCGTCCATTAAAACAGCCAAATACTTTGAATACAATGAAGATGACGTGATCTTCACCTGTTTTACTGACGCTGCCAATATGTATGCCAGTAGAATAGCCGAGCAGCAGCAGCTTCATGGTCCTTACAATTCTTTGCAGGCTGCCTTGGACATGGAGAGTTGCCTCAAGGCACAATCTTATGATAACTTCCTGGAACTCAGCTATCAGGATAAAAAGCGTATTCATAATCTTAAGTATTACACTTGGGTGGAGCAACAAGGTAAAAGCTACGAAGAGATCCTGCAGCAATGGGATCCGCAGTATTGGGTGGAAACCTTCGAAGAAAACCTGGACGAATTGGATATAGCAATCGAGGAGTTTAATGCTCTATAAGACTTTTGCTATCATTCTAGCTTCTGGGAAAGGCAGCCGTTTTGGGATGCCAAAGTCGAAGGCAAGCTTTAATGGCAGCCTATTTTCCCAGAAGATCATGGAAACGCTCGTTTCAGGTGGCATCGAAGAGATCTATCTAGCTGACGATCTCAAGACAGATTCGATGCTGGATACCATTAGGCAATCGATAAGCTCTTTAAAGGAAGCTGCAGATTGCTATTTAATCTTCCCTGTGGATCATCCCTTTGTATTATCAGAAACTATCTCCACGATGCTGCAGGTATCCAGAGCAAACCCGGATTGTGTGATCAAACCGGAATATCGTGGTCATAGAGGACATCCAATCATTATCCCCGCCAATCTGGATCTCAATGATTGTCAGTATGATAATTTGCGAGATCTAATCCGATATAGCGGAATCGCAACCTTAATTGTGCCCGTCGAGGACCCTGGGATATTGATGAACATCAATCACCCGGAAGATATCCACATTGGGCAAGAAGCTTGTCTGGAGATGTAATGAATGCTATCGATATTATTAAAACCCGACACAGCGTACGAGACTTTAGTGATCGTCAAATTCCTACTGATATCTTATACGTGATCTTGGAAGCTGGACGTTTAGCGCCCTCAGCCCAAAATAGTCAACCATGGCGCTATATCGTTTACACTGAGCCAGAAAAAATCCGCGAGCTATCCCGTAAAACAGGTCTTGTGGGCAAAAGCAATTTCTTCATCAAAAATGCACCTTGCGTGATTATCGCCTGTGCAGATACGAAAAAGAACGTGCGTATCAATAACCAGGATTACTATTTGGTAGATACGGCGATCTCATTTCAGCAGATGATGTTAGCAGCTTGGCAATATGGCATTGGATCTTGTTGGATGGCAGCTTTCTCTGAAAAAATACTAGCTAAGTATCTGGATTTGCCCCGAAGTTATAGGATTGTGGGACTCTCTCCTTTCGGATATCCTAAAGAGGAAAAGGGACTATATTCTAAAACTCTCTCTTTTGTCTCTGGTTCTGATAAGCGACTCCCTCTATCAGAAATTGTCCAGTTTAGATAATAGATAAAGACTACTCAAACATGAACAAGACCTTGCATTGGGGCTCTTGCAAAACGATTGGAGTAGATTCTGGAAGAAATCTGTATTTATGAGCTCCTTGCTTTGTTTCCCATAGCAGACCATCAATATATAATATCATTCCTAGTCCCAATGCTTAGCTGCGAGTCAAAAGATGCAATACTTTCTAATACCCTCTGCTCAGCGGATCACCTAAGTCGATATCATAAGATTTAGATTGACAAATGAGCATTTGCTATTTTCATGAAATTCTAAATAAATGTGGAGTTGATAATGTCTACAATAGCGATTTTGGGTTGTATGTGGGGTGATGAAGCCAAAGCCAAGATAATTGATTATCTTGGTGATTCTGCAGATTATGTAGTCCGTTTTCAAGGTGGCAGTAATGCCGGGCACACAATCGTAGTTGATGGCAGAAAGTATGTATTTCATACAGTACCTTCTGGAATTTTATATCCCAAGACAAAGTGTCTCATCGGCGCTGGCGTTGTGATCGATCCCAAGAGCTTGGTAGAAGAGATCAAAGAGCTTGAGGATAGTGGCCTGGATTTTGCTAAACGTTTGGTCATTGACGATAGGGCGGGGCTGGTCTTACCCTTGCATCAGGAATTAGACAGAAACAATGAAGAACTTCTGGCGAGTGCGAAGATTGGCACTACCGGTCGGGGGATCGGTCCAGCATATGCAGATCTAACTTCCAGGGTAGGGATTCGGTTAGGAGATCTAGCTCATCCTGCTTATTTGCGTCAGCGGATAAAAGAGTTGTATCGTTTTCACGGTCTGCATTTAGCTTCAAATGAACTCAAAGAAATTTTGGATAGTCTCAAGGCTTCTTGGCAGGTGCTAAAGAAGTACTGTATGCCCATTGAGCACATCTTGCACGAAGCTAGGCTAAGTGGTGCAAATATCCTCTTTGAAGGCGCTCAGGGCACTCTTCTTGATCGCATTTGGGGCAGCTATCCCTATGTGACTTCATCATGCACAATCGCAGATGCGATCGGGATTGGGAGTGGATTTTCAGCGCGGTATCTGGATGAAGTCTTAGGAATATTCAAATCCTATGCCACTAGAGTGGGGGAAGGACCATTTCCCACGGAGATTCATGGTGACCTGGCAGAACAAATTCGCCAGCAAGGGAATGAATTTGGCTCAACTACTGGCAGACCGCGGCGAATCGGCTATTTTGATGCGGTTTTAGCGGCTTATAGCTCGCGGATCAATGCCTTGGATGGTATCGCTGTGACCCTTTTGGATGTGTTGTCGGGGATTGAAGAACTCAAGATTTGTGTTGGATATGAATATAAGGGGAAGACACTAATTTCACCTCCTTCTCATCCTCTGGAGTTGAATAAAGTGACACCGCAGTATATCAGTTTGCCAGGTTGGGAGGATGATATCTCAGCTATTCGTAGTTTTGCTGCATTACCGCCTACTGCAAAAAAATATATTGATGCGATTCAAGATCTTCTTGAAGTGCCTGTAAAAGTGATCTCTGTAGGCAAAGACAGGAGTCAAACCTTCAAGGTGTAATTCAATTTAGATGGGAGAGATTATGAGGAAATACCTGTTTTTCTTGTGCCTGCTCATTGCTACTGGGCTTAGAGCACAATCTGCAGACACTTTATATGTGCTGCATATGCCACAATATACTAATCCCTTTTATGAGCCATATTCGCTGAACTATCTCGGAGTCGAAGCGGCTGGACGGGGTTATACCGGTACAGGAGTTTTAGGTTCTGCACAGACAGCTCTGATAAATCCAGCTACCATGATTACCGATTCTACCAGAATTTTTACAGAAATCAATATAAAGCCTTCGATTAGCGCTGAGGGTCTGGCATTTGACAGCCGATATTCTTCACCGATGCCTTTGGGACTTTTGGGTCTGAGTTTTCCGTTAGGTTCAAAAGTAGCTGCAGCAATCATATATAGCAATCCTAAATCCTTGGTTTTGGATGACTTCTCGGTTGTGATCAATCAAGGGGCGGACATGGTCACCAGATATCCTAAGTACTATCTGCACCAACTGACTGTATCTGCTCGCTATCAAGCCACAGATGATCTTAATGTGGGGCTTTCGGTGCACAATCAGCTTCACTATTTAGATGATGTGATATTCCTAATGACCTACGACCGGGTGCGAGATTATAAGTACCTTCTGCGCTTTCAACCAGGATTATATTATCAGGTTGGAGATCTGGGAGTAGGGCTTTCTGCAACCATACCTTCCAAGATAAAGTGGGATTTGGACTATGCGGAGTATGATGCGGATCTCCCGCTTGAGCTCAGTGCTGGACTAAGTTATAGCAAAGATATCTATCGCTTTTCCTCTGACTTTCGTTTTAGGCAAGACTCTGCTATAGACGATGTATTTGAAGACAAGATATCTCTCCATCTGGGAGCAGAACGGCGTGAAGGAAACAAGATCATAAGAGCCGGATATTTTTATAGCTCAGATGTATTCAATGGGCAAGTTATGCTTCCGGTAGACGAAAATTCATTGGATGAATCTATCTTTTGGGAAGATGTTTCTCCCACTTTACCGGTAGATGATAATGAGCAACATTTTCTCACTGTTGGCTTTGGCTATCTTTTCCGGGATGGATCTCTTAATCTGTCAGCGATGGGTGTGGTTGCTGGTGAAAGCAAATGCACTCAAGTCAATCTGAGCCTCAGCTTGTATATCAGTTCGTTTAAGCGCAAAGATTTTCTCAAGTTTGAATGAAACAGCCACGTGTAGAAATCCGCAGTATAGATTCCTATGCTCTAGCTGAGATTGAGGAGGCAGTAAGTCATTGGTTCTCTCGACAGAAGGATCCAAAGTTTAAAAGAAGCAACCGGGTGTTAATCAAACCTAATTTGTTGGGAGCATATTTACCAGAGAGAGCCGTTACTACTCATCCTGTCGTTTTGGAGGCGATCATCCGCTATTTTTTGGATCGCAAGAAAGAAGTCTGGCTGGGTGATAGTCCGGGAGGCACTGTCTCAGTGCAAAAGGTTTGGGAAAACTGTGGGCTGCAGGATCTTGCGGATCGTTATCCCATTCGTTTGGTAAATCTTTCCACTATGGCATATCGGGAGCTGGAATATGATGGGATTCCCGTCAAGGTTTCCGAAGCTCTTTTCCAATGTGGCTTAGTAATCAATGTAGCAAAATATAAGACTCATTCCCTCATGTCGTATACTGGAGCTCTAAAAAATCTCTATGGTCTGATTCCAGGTATGGTCAAAAGTGAGTATCATCGCCAATATCCCGATACTGAGAGCTTTGCCAAACTGCTCTTAGCGCTGTTTGGAATTTGTAGGCAAAAGATTAGCTATAACATCATTGATGGTATTATCGGGATGGATGGAGCTGGTCCATCCGCTGGGAGACCAAAGCACTTTGGAGTCTTGATGGGTTCGGACAGCATTTCGGCTCTTGATACAATTGCTTCGAGGATGATGGGTTTTAAAATCAAAGATGTGCCATATCTTGCGGAAGCGTTACACATGGAGGGGGTATTACCATCTAGGATCATCGTACCTCAAAGCTTTCTTTCCTATCGCTTTGCTGATGCTAATATCCGTTCAGTGAAAATGAGCCAGGAGACCCTGAAATTTATTCCACGTCCCCTCGGCTATGCTTTTAGAAAAGTATACTATTATTATCCTGTGGTGAGTAAGCGCTGTGTACGCTGTGGAGTCTGTGTACGTTCTTGTCCTGTAGAGTCTATTGCATGGCAGGATAATGGATTACCAAAGATAAACAAGGATCACTGTATCAAGTGTCTTTGCTGTCACGAGCTTTGTCCAAGTCAAGCGATTGATATTCATAAGTCTCTGATTGCACGTGTGGTAATGAGATGAAGACAAAAGCTAAAGCAACCCCGAAATATTTAAAATATTTCTTCTATGCTCTAATTATCCTCCTTTTGGTCTGGATCTTGTTCACTGGGCGCAATAGCTTTTTAAACACATATCGCTTAAAAAAACAAGTGGATCGTTTGGAGCAAGAAACCATGCGACTAAAGGTGGCAAATGATTCCCTTGCTCAAGAAAACGCTCGTTTGAAGACTGATCCTGAAGCGGCAGAAAAGGCAGCACGCGAGCAATTTGGACTCACAAAGCCGAACGAAAAAGTATTCCGATTTGTGCCGGCAAGAGAGGATGATTAAAAGAGATGCAGAGCAGGATTGCCAAACACACTATTCTCCAGCCAGAAAGGATTGAAGCAATCCGTAATTTAGCACAAGAGCTGTTCGGTGAACGAACACAAAATCGGCAAGCCCTGATTCAGAAGATAGTAACTTTTTTCGAAGAATCTGCAGAAAATCCTCCCGTAACTGGTATTGTTGATACCATAGCCGTCTTTTTTGAAGCTGCTTTTGATCTTCTGATATCCAAAAAGCAAGAACCCGAAGCTTCCTTATATCGCTTCTTAGTATTAACTAATCACTTGCCTGTATTAAAGAATTCTTCTATCTATGACGAAACTTTGGAGATTCTTAATCCTCTTTTCCTCACTGATCCGGCGTCCATAAAAATCTTTGATCAGCTGCAAATGCTTTATCTTTATTCTGATATTGGTTTTTGGGATGCGGCAAAACGGGAACTTGCCAAGCTTGAGGGGATCATTACACAGGATCAGCTCAGTTTCTATGCTTTGTACAAATTGTGTAAGTTTCGCTGTACAGAAACCAAGATAAATCATGCTTCAAATCTAAGAGAATTTTTGGACTTTTGTCTGGAAATAAAAGATCTTTCAGACTCAGAATCAACTATCTTTCTAATGCTTTATTGGCTTTCCCATTGTCGATGGTTCAAAGAGCATGCTCTCTATCGCATCTTGCTCATGGATCTTTATGATAGGATTTGGCAAGTAAATTGTCTGAATTGTGCATATGTAGGTGTAGAACTCTTCTCTATGGATGACAAGCAGATTTCTCCATCTCTTAAGATCATCTACTGCCAGGATTTAATCCGTGATCAGCACAAGATCCTAAATTCAATGCAGCTCAATTCACTCTACTTTTATGCAGGAAATTATCTCAGCGGACTAAAGGAACAGTTCAGAGAGTCGATCAAAAGTTACCAATCGTCAAATTATTATTTGCACAAATGCTGGGAAAAACTGATTGGCATCTCAGCTTATCTCAGGTCTCACCTTCGTCCCGTGCAATACAAACAGGCTATGCAGCTTTTAGAAGAGAAGTTCTTGAATCTTTCAAATCAGACCAGCCTGAGAACCAGCAGTTATGTCGAAAACCTACAAGCGAATTTTGAAAAGATTGAAGAACTCTATCGAGAAGTAGGAGAACTATCTCTCACAGACTCTCTTACCGGACAAAGAAATCGTCGTTACATGGAATATAACCTTCCCCAGCTCATAGCTCTGGCATCTCGGCAAAATGTTCCTGTAAGTTTCATTATGATTGATGTGGACAATTTTAAGGAGATTAATGACCAATATGGTCATGCAGTGGGCGATACTGTTTTAGCGAGTTTAGCAGAGGTTTTAGGCTCGGAATTTCGCCAAAGTGATGTTATCATCCGTTATGGGGGTGATGAATTTTTGGCTGTACTTTTTAATAGTGGTTTAGAGCAGAGTAAAGAGATCGTGGAAAAACTAAGATTAAAGATCCAAAAAAGGAATTTTCACTACAAAGATATCGATCTGAAGATCACTATCAGTATAGGAATAAACATCGAGAGCTTTGACAGCAAAGCCGCTGTAGCTCCAATTGCAGACTATATTCAACGAGCCGATATTGCCTTGTATCGAGCTAAAGAAGCTGGCAGAAATCGCACTGCAGTCTATCATGCAAGTGAATTTCCTGCTTGACACATATTATATATAATAAATTTTCATGTTTTAAAGGAGATTGCCATGGCAAAAGTAGTAGTAAAAGACTTGAATAAGTATTATGACAACGGCTTTCATGCAGTCAAAGATGTGAGTTTTGTAGCAGAAGATAAAGAATTTGTAGTTCTGGTAGGTCCATCAGGATGCGGAAAGACGACTGTATTACGCCTCATAGCCGGTTTGGAGGAAATCTCCAGTGGAGAGATTTACATCGGTGACGAACTGGTGAATAAAAAACAGCCTAAAGATCGTGACATTGCGATGGTGTTTCAAAACTATGCTCTTTATCCCCACATGACAGTCTTTGATAATATGGCATTTGCACTCAAACTGCGTAGAGAAGACAAGGCTCAGATCAAAAAAAAGGTGAGCGAAGCAGCTGCTCTTTTGGGCATCGAGAGCATGTTGAACCGCAAGCCTGGTCAGCTCTCCGGTGGTCAAAGACAGCGTGTGGCTTTGGGACGCGCTATCGTTCGAAATCCCAAGGTGTTTCTCTTTGACGAACCCCTTTCAAATCTTGATGCCAAATTGCGCGTAGCTATGAGAGCCGAGATCGTGAAACTGCATAATACTCTTGAAAATACAATGATCTATGTAACTCACGATCAGGTAGAAGCTATGACCATGGCTGACCGCATCGTAGTTATGAAAGACGGCGTCATTCATCAGATCGATACCCCCTTGGAGATCTATAATAATCCCGCGAACGTCTTCGTTGCTGGCTTTATCGGCAGCCCAGCGATCAATATGGTGCCAGGTAAGATTGTTCGCAAAGATTCTCACCTGTGGTTTGACAGCTCGGATTATATCCTGCAGCTCACTGATGAACAACAAAACAGATTTAAAAACTACGAAAATAAAGATATTATCATGGGTATCCGACCTGAAGACTTATACGATGCTAGGCACGATAGCATGGCTTCATTCCCGCAAAAGTTTACTCCAATATGCGATCTCGTTGAGCCCTTAGGAAGTGAATTTCACGTCGTGCTCAAAACCAAGAACTATGAGTTTGTCGCCAGATTAGACCCTAAAGAACTACCCAAAGTTGGTGAAGAACTCACAATCAGTGTAGATATGGAGAAAGCACATTTCTTCGACCCCGAAAGTGAAGAAAGATTGAGATAGGATCCATGTATAGGGTGTTAGTATCGCTAGCGCTATTATTGATGCCCTTTATCCTATTTGGACAATATAATTCTGCCACTGCCAATGCTCTGAGTGGGCTTAGCATTCTATCCGAATCTGTAGCAGATTACGCCTACAGCCCTGTTTTGGGGAAGACGGGAATCAGTAGTAACTATCACCGTCCTTTCAATACTTCCGGGATCGACATTCTGGGGCTTCACAGTGCTATCTCGGAAGGAAATTTCATTTTTGCCATCGGTACCAGCTATTTACATCATGAAGATTACTGTCAGCAAAACCCCTATCTGAATATAAACTATCGTTTTAAACATTTTCGGATTGGCGCTAGTGGGCATCTTTTCTATGATGCTATAGAGGACGAAGACGGAGAATATGAGTTTAGTTATGATATTGGTTTGGCATATAACTTTGGCGACTATCAGACTGCACTGCAGCTCTTGCAGAAAGGTTATGTGGATGAAAGGCTAAACTTAAGTTTTAGGGCACTGCTCGATCGACAAGTAAGCGTTGCCACCGGTTACCAAATTCCAAAAGAGGGAAAAAATTATCTAATGATAGGAATTCGGGCAGAGCTTAACGATTATTTTGTTATACTCAGTTCTTGGCAGAGCCTGCAAAACCGATTTGGGGCAGGATTATCTTTGAAGGTCGCTCAGTGGACTTTGAACTATGGTATTCGCAGCCATCCTGATCTGGACTATAGCCATGCTATCTCATTGGACTACTCTTGGTAAATGGACTTGCTTTGTCTTAGCTTGCCTATCTATCTGTATTCTTGCTGCAGCACCGTTTGAAGGAGAGCCGGGCAGCATCATAGAGTTAAATTATGAAGATCTTGCCGATGAAGAGATTTCAGGACTATATCAAAGCTGGAAGGGTTTGGAAAGTGCGATCCAAGTGGATTATTACTATCGGGACAAACCATATGGCAATACCGTCCTACACCTGCAAACAGACCATATAAACCTCCGCGGGGCTTATCAGTTTGCAGATCAGAAGACTGCAAATTTGCAAGTTGTGGTTCATGATCGCCTCACAATCGGTAACTACCGCCTTGCGCTGGGCGAGGGACTCATTTTTTCCCGAGGGAATAAATCAGGAGTTTTGAAAAGTCCACCTCATCCCAAAAATTACTCTCCCCAAGGGATAGCTCTGGATGTCGGGCTGTCAAATTGGCGGGCTATGGGGATTATTTCGCATACCAAGCGGGCTGTGCGGCTTAGTGAAGGCAAGATCAGTTATTTGCCCAAAGCCAAACAGGATTATCTATCAACCAGCTTGGAAAACATCTATGCAGTTGCACTTTGGCGAAATTGGAACTTTGGGCATACAGGAATGATCTATTACCATCAACGCTATGACAAAGGCTTTGTTTCCGCAGATCAAGATTCCCTTTTACAGATAGTAGGATTATTTGCGCAAGCGAATTTTGGAATACATAGGTTAAGTATGGAAACTGCTATCCAAAGCACTCAACCTAGTCTCAGAGCAGAGTGGAACATGCACGCAGGAAAGTTCCGCCAAAAGTGGAGATTTACGCATCTCGGGAAATATCAAAGACCGGCTTATGCTTCGAAAGCCGCGCTCCTGACTTCTATAGATCAGAGAGACGAGATCATGGCTGAACTTTCCTATCTTTTCCGACCTGGCTTGGAAATGAATCTGGCAACAGTTCAAAACAAACGGCTTGGAGATCTCACGGATTCTTCTGGATTGTCTCACAACAATCTGCAAATCAGAGCTTGGAATACGGATAGCAAAATCTCTCTGAATCTCAAAATCATAGATAGAGAAGTGCTGGCTGCCGTGGATAGCAGCTATGTGCACAGCATCCCGCTGCACTATAGAGTGATCCTCTCCGGAGCTCATGATATATCAGAGAACTGGTGGTTGGATTTTGCAGCACGATATCACTATCAGGAAAAACAAGCATCCCTGTCTTCTGGTTCTTTTTGGAGACAGGGCATTGGCTACCGTTATGCTGGTTTTGATGCTTGGGTGGGCATTAGTATCTTTAACAATACGAACTATCGGATGATTATTTTGGATGATTCAGATGAAGGATATGAAACTTTGGGGACAAATTCTCTTCGCTTGGAATTAAAGACTTCGTTGAAGCACAAGTATGGGAGATTTACGCTGCGAGGACGGCAAGATCTAAAAAAAGACATGAACACGACGATTGATCTCAGTATTTCGATGGCACTTTGAATACAGGTGAGGTAATACTTGATTATTACACGATTCGATATTCACAAAGTAGGGTCTCAAAGGTTGTGGCAATGTATAATGGAATCACTCTCTGTGGCAAGCAGTTGCTGCAGTTTGAGAGCTCCTGCTGCATAAAGTAGCGCCAGGCGTATTTGGCGGAGCTTTCGAGCTTGGTTGTATTTATAGTAATTGTTTATGTTGTTTTTGAAATCAAAATATCCCACGGTAAAGAAAGCTTGGGAAGAGAATTGATATTCGTTACCAAACAGCTTGCTGCAATTACGCCAAGAACCAGGGCTCAACAATTCACGAGTCGGCAGAGGGCAAGACTACTGTCATCCTGTTTAGGTTGAATGCAATATTTTCACTTGGTTTACACTTTTGGGGAGGATATGGCTAAGTCCTTATCTTCCCATTTCTTGCTCACTTCTCAAATGGGCGAGAAACGGGGAAGGCGTCAAGAGTCCTCCTTTTTCAGGTAGTTACATGCAAAAAGCCAGAGAGAATCCTCTGGCTTTTGCATACAGCTAAGGTTTTGATTTAAAAAAATATTCTTTTAGTAATTTTACGAAATATATCCATTCTAAGTTTGACCGGAATATCCTCACCATAGAATTTTTCGGTTATGGAACCAGCGAGGTAAGCGGTACGCCCGGTTTTTGTAAAATTAATCTGGGTGAGCAACAATTCATATGTGGTTGTTGGACCAAAATCGGTTACAGCATTTGGGGGAATAGTATATGAGCGATAAGAAGGCGGGATTACTACTTCCCATTCATCCTCTTGGTCAAATTCTGCCGGGTCATAAGACATAGCTGAGATTATTTGATATTGGTTGTCATTTTCTAAGTTCCATTCCAGACTCGTGGTTGTAGATGGATCGAAGGTATCTGGGAATTGGATAATATCAATCTGGTAAGGAAGCTGAAGCCTTGCATTAGAGATGCGGTTGTCATTTTTGAAAAACTCAAAATTATACTGGTTCCCTGCTTCTAAATCGGCATAAGCAGAGAAAATCCACTCGCCGAAGTAGTTACTGCCGGAGAGCGCATGAATCTCGCCGTCGATCTTTAGGGCGAAGTCATCGGTCTCACTGATTGCTGAATCATCACCCAGCCACTCCAGCACAATCATGAATTCGTCTGTTTTATTAAACACCTCGTTTGTCTGTATTAAGTAGATTGCCCAGTCGTAGGCGTCGGGTGTGATTTCAGGTGGACTCGAGATTCCACCATCGTTGTCATCATCACTGCATGCACTGATGAAGAGCAGTAAGGTAATCGACAAAAGCAAGAATAATAGACGTGTTATTTTCATAAGTTTTCTCCTTATGGTATCTTTAATGATAGCTAACATGTAATATAAATTTCAGCAAGGGAAGGGATTCAGTTTAGTCAATCCTAAAGCCATGAACTTCCCAGCAGCCGGCGTCATCAATCCAAATCGAACCTTCATCAAAAGGTGGGATAATGATCGAGATCCTGCCCCAGGCAACACCTGGTCTAAGAAATCCAGCACTCACATTCATTCTACTCCAATCCTTGGAGATATGTTCTTTTTTGCTAAAGGTGTTTGTGATTTTACCGTCTTCTTTGAATGTGACCATCTGGAATGTGACAGGAGGTGGATTATGGCAGTCAGATTGGATCATAACGCGTGCATAATAGCCCCCGTAACGGCGAACCCGAAAGGGTTCTGAAACTATCTTAATCTCATTTTTTGATGCGTTTATTTTCAGAGAGCTATCACCTTCATAGACGTTCATTGGGTCGATCTGAAAGATTTGGCTGATCATGGATTGCGAAACTCCGTGGATGTCCCAGCCGGGAGGACTACTGTCTGCTATTAGCGAAGGGGGAGTGAATCCTGGATTTTGCAAAAGATTAATGCTATCCTCAATATCAGCTTCAGTAAATAGTAGAGTCGAGTTCACTCCGCATCCAACAAGGAGCAAAAAAATAATAAAAAATAAGCAAGCACAAAACCTCATTTTATAAAACCTCTCTCGTTGAGATACTTCAAGACTACGGACACAGAGACGGTGTTAATCAAGAGATTCGACCCGCCATAACTGATAAATGGCAAGGGAATTCCTGTCGCCGGCACTAAGCCTATATTCATTCCTATGTTTATAAAGGTTTGAAACATAAGATAAGCCATTATACCGGATGACGCAACCTTTCTTTCCCTGACCTTGAGCTTGCCAATATCGCGGATAAACCTAGCAAAAAAAGCAAAAAACAGCGATAGTAAGAACAATGAACCCAAAAATCCAAATTCTTCTCCTATGACCGAATAGATGAAGTCAGTGTGATGCTCTGGCAAGAAATTCATGTTTTTTTGAGTGCCCTGCAGCCATCCTTTACCGCTTAATGCTCCACTTCCGATGGCAATTTTGGATTGGATGATCTGATATCCAGCGCCCAAGGGATCTCTAGTGGGGTCCAGAAAGGTCATGATCCTATCTTGTTGATAACCTTTGAGACCCATCCAGAATACAGGCATAATCATGGCGATGAAGATGTTGATCAACGCTGAGACCGTGATTGCGACCCAAGAGAGACGGGCACGGATCAGCAAAAAGATCAAGATTGCTATCCACAATAATACTCCAACCCAATGTAAAGATGCTATCACCGATACAATCGGGGAGATGATCAGTAAGATGAAAAAAAGAGGAATATCCGAGGCAATCAACATTGCAAGTAGTGCCACCCAAAACACCACGGTTGTGCCAAAATCAGGTTCTATTAAGATTAATAAGACGGGTACAATCATGATCCCAAAGCCATATGCCATACGTCGATAGTCACTAAGATTTTCTTTGGAAATATATCTGGCAACTACCAGGATAGTAAGCAACTTGGCACTCTCCGAGGGTTGGATATTGATTCCGCCTATACTAAACCAGCGATGAGCGCCATTGACAGCAGGCGTGAAAAGCACCAAGATCAAAAGTAAAAGATTTAACACAAAAGCCGGTAGGATCAGGATGTCGAAGATGGGCATTGGTAACTTTAAAATAACAAACATGATGGCAAATGCTAAGGCAGCAAAGATGAGCTGTCTCCACCAATAGTTTGCAGTGCTTATATGCTCTGAGATCACTGTGGTGGAGGCAGTATAGATGGCTACACAGCCGACAGCGATGAGGGCGACCATCAAAGCCAACAGGACAAAATCTATTTTTCTGCGATTGATCATTGTTCTACTTGCACATCTTGTTCAGGCATCTCTTCGATGCCATCTTCGGATTCGGTGGGTTCTATTTGATCTTGCGATTCATTTTGAGGAGGGATCTCTTCATGGCGAAACTGAGCTGGGACTGGGGCAGCGCGTTTGATATCCTCGATGTTGCCCATATAGTAGTCAAAGATCTGACGCGCAATAGGCGCAGCCATGGCACTTCCGCCGCCAGCATTTTCCATGAAGACAGTGACGGCTATTTCAGGTTTGTCAGTCACAATATATCCACAGAACCAAGCATGGGTAAGATCGCCCATCGAGTTTTCTGCTGATCCGGTCTTACCGAAGGTTGTGGCGCCGGGAACTTGTACACTGCGGGCAGTGCCTTTGGGCCCATTACACACGGCATACAATCCATCTTGAATGGTTTTAAGATCATCATTATCAAGGGGTAGGCGTATCTTTTCCAACTTATCTACTTCATCCCTGGTGAGGATGGCACGCCCCACGGTTTGTTTGAGCAAGTGGGGTTGAATCCAGATGCCATCATTTGCAATTGCGGAATAATAGGCATTCATTTGAATTGGAGAAGTAAGAATTTCACCTTGGCCAATAGAGAGATTGACCTTGTGTCCTTGGATGCCAATATTTTGGCCGAAAGTCTTAAAATACCATTGCGTGTCTGGGAAAAAGCCATTGCGTTCGTTTGGAAGATCTATGCCTGTCTTGGTGGCAAGGTGTGATTCCAGAGCGTATGCCTTAAAGTCATCCAGTGGTAGTTGCAGAGAAAGATCATAGAAATATACATCACATGACTGCATCAATGCCTCTACAGCATTTGTTCTGCCGTGACCTTTATGTTCCCAGCACCTAAAAAAACGATTACCGACCTGAAATCCTCCAATGCAGGGGCTGAGCCGAGTATCCCGTTGCACGATGTCTTTGTGGAGACCGAATCCGAGAGTGATAGGCTTGAACACCGATCCAGGCGGGTATGTGGCGTGGATCACCCTATCCAGCAAAGGCTTGTTTGGATTGTTGAGATCTTCCCAAATCTCAGGAGAAATGCGGCGCATGAAAAGATTGGGGTCATACTCGGGTTTGCTAACGTATGCCAATATGCCACCAGTGCGAACATCACTCACCACAATTGCGCCCTTGACGTTGTCTGGGAATACGCGCATAGCAAAATCTTGAAGGTCATTGTCGATGGTAAGTACTAATGAAAGTCCGTGAAGAGGATCTTCATAGCCGCCTTCTTTGAAAAGACCCAAAGATCTACCTCTGGCATCTACTTGGACGATCTCCCGACCATCCTTACCTCGGAGAAGTACTTCATAATATCGCTCTAATCCGGTTTTACCAATGTAGCTGTTGATGGAATAGTCTTCATCACGATGCTGATCGTATTCACGTTCATTGATTCTTCCAACGTATCCAGTGAAGTGATTCGGATAGTGATACTGACGGGTGGAATCTACTCTAAATGATAGCTCAGGGTAGTAGTTTAGATATTCACTCACACTGAGCATTTTCTCAAAAGCAACGTTGTCCACTAAAAGAATTTCCTCATAACTACGAAATCTGTTTCTGAAGATAGCTTGATTAAGCTCTTCTGGACTAAGCTCAAAATGTAACTCCAGAAATCTGGCTAAGGCTGGAAGATCCTGGATAGCTGAAGCCATGAGATAAAGATTATGAGACGGGATATTTTGGACAATCGGGCGGTATTTTTGGTCGTATATTTCTCCCCGTGTGGCAGTTATGCGATGGATGCGTACAAAGTTGCTCTCTGCCACTTGCTTGTAATGCTCTCCCTGAATCACTTGTAAACGGAAGATGGAAACCAGTAAGATCCCAAAGAGAATAACGCAAACAATATAGAAGACTTTCTCAGCTTTAGTCATCGACTAGAGTTATCCTTAAATGGCTTACAACCTGCAGTATTCCAAAGACTATCGTGCTAAAGATAAAGTTATAAAGAAAAGCACTCACTGTCATCAAATAGAGACGACTGTCGAAGCCCCACCTGAGGACATTGGCAAAGAAGATAAGGATGGAAAAGGCTAAGTTACTGCTTGCAATCGCGATCAGTTTTGCTATGATGCTATCATGTTCAAAGGGAATCCTGAGCACATTAATCAAAAGTGCCAAGAGGCAAAAGAAAAGCGCATGCATTCCAAAAGTAGTTGGCTGTTGAGTGTCATATAGGAGACCGATCAGGAAGACGATCGGCAAAGAAATCTCCTGAGGGTGCTTCCAGACAGTATGAATCAGCCAAGGGAGAAGGATCAGAGGAGTTATCTCGGCAATGGTTAATGCCGGCACAAATAGCACCTGAATGTATAGAAAGAGCAATCCGCTCAAAAAGGAAAGAATCCCTTTTCGCAACATTCTAGTTTGCCACTCTCCGTACGATACATAGCGGAGTCAGTTCGTCTGCCTGCCCCTGAGGGTTATCTTTCATTGCCATTTCGATAAAGTCTTTGTTTACACCTTGGGAACCACCAATCATCCAGCTTCCCCCTATATCATTAATATCCATGATAGCTACAGGATGTTTTAGGGCAGCACTTAATCTAATGGCTTCCTTTTCGGGATCCTTGGGTCCTTTGATCACGGTATTGTTGTAGGGAGGGACAGGAGATGTGCTGGCTGCATCTATCAAAGCTGCTTGCATGCCCGCAACACGATAGAAATCACCTTTGCGGCCAAAAAGTTTTCCGATTGCTCCGATTTTGGCGGCAAAAAGAATTCGGAAGAGCCCAGTTTCATCAATCGCACATTGCATGCTAGTGGGCGAACGCAAACCTATCCCATATGGCACTTTTGCTACGAAATGGGAGAGAATTTTAGCCCAAAACCCAACCTTGATCTCCTGCACAGGGATAGCTCTGCCTTGAGTGATTGCCAAGGGACTCTCACTGATGGTGAGAATGTCTCCGTCCTGCATGAGCGGTTTAGCATAGCGCAGAATGACCTGAGCCATATCGTCTTCAGGGCTGAGTATATGTGTTTTGATGGGGATCCGTTCAAAATTATGTCCGTAAATGCTGATAATGTGGTTTTTGTGCTTATTCATCATAGGTGTTCCTTTCTTTGAGGATATAAACATGTTCGAGGTTTTCTACGAGTGTAAATGGACTGATCTCAGCGCTAATAAAAAGGTTGTCGGTAGATTCGCGGATCCGGCTCACTGTTCCCACGGGGTATCCTTTGGGGAAGAGGCGAGAAAGGTTGGAGATAACGATCGTATCTCCAGTGGCAATTTCCGACCCGATTCGTACTAGATTCATTGATACATTCCCTGCGATATCTGATTGCAGGATGCCTTGGGCACTTGTTCGTTTGTTCATTACGGGAACTTGAAAGCTGGGGTTAGAGAAGGGCAGGATGATGCTGTATGTGTCTGTAACGCTGACGATTTTGCCCACGATACCATTGCCGGAGATTACGGCGGATCCGGCTCCTACTCCATGGATCTTACCTTTGTTTACGATGAGATTACGTTCTTGAAATTGACCTGAATAGCCGATCACTTCAGCTAGTTCAAATGTCATACCTGGCTCCGCAAAATTGATGGTAGATTCCCCCACATATTCTTTGAGTTGGTTCTGCAAGGCAAGGTTTTGCAGGGTGCTTTCGGTGAGGCTATTTCGGAGCTGGAAATTCTGCTCCCGAAGGCTTCGGTTAGTTTCGATGGTCTTTAGTGAGTGAACGAAAGGGAAAAAAAGAGTACGCCCAAAGAAGGCTGCTTTAGCACTGCGAGTGGCATCGTTTCCAATCATCATGATAATTGAGAAGATGACTAATAGGGCAGGCATAATATACTTTTTGTTCATGCATATAATATTGGATACTTCATCATTAAGCTTTGTGTTGTTTAATCTTCTATCTTTTTGATCAATACTTGACGATAGCGATCTACATCATCGAGTACCATCCCAGCTCCTTTTACTACACATTCTAAAGGATCCGGTACGACGTGTACTGGGAGATCTACTGTCTTGCGGATCTTTTCATCAAGTCCTTTTAGCAGTGCACCTCCACCAGTAAGAAAGATGCCGCGTTCTGCAATGTCTGCGGAAAGCTCAGGAGCGGTGCGTTCAAAAAGACGCTTGATAGCGTCGATCATGGCTGAGACTGTCTCGGCGATTGCTTCCCGAATCTCCTCAGAAGAAATCTTGATAGTCACCGGGTATCCTGAGACGATATCTCTTCCGCGTACCTCCATGCTAAGTTCTTGTTTGAGTGGATAAGCACTGCCCACAGCTATTTTGATTCTCTCGGCTGTTTGCAAACCTACGTGGAGGTTGTTCTTTTTGCGCAGGTAGCTGATGATGTCGTTGTCGATTTTATCGCCTCCAACCCGGATACTATTATGCACTACGATGTGAGATAGTGAGATAACTGCTATTTCAGAGGTGCCTCCTCCGATATCCATCACCATGTTTCCACAGGCTTCATCAATTGGCAAGTCTGCGCCGATTGCTGCAGCCACCGGTTCGGAGATGAGATAGACTTCCCGAGCTCCGGCATGTAAGACGCTGTCTCGCACAGCTCTCTTTTCCACTTCGGTGATTCCTGAGGGCACACATACTATTACTCTGGGGCGTACCAGGAGACGTTTCTTTTGAGCTCTCATGATCAGGTTTCGCAGCATTAGTTCGGTAACCTGAAAGTCAGCGATTACGCCATCTTTGAGGGGTTTGATTACGCGAACTTCATCGGGGTTTTTCCCTAGCATCACTTTTGCTTGTTGACCGATGGCAATAATTTTCTTGCTGTCGGTGGAAACCGCTACAACCGATGGCTCATCGATAACTACGCCGCTATTTTTTTTATATACAAGAGTACTTGCTGTACCCAAGTCTATTGCTATGTCATTTGCCATCATGCCGAAAAAATCAAATATGGACATCCTTACCTCTTAAAAATATGTATCTTACGATTTGCATTAACAGTTTATAGTACAAAAAACCTATGTTCTCACAGTTTTGACAAGTCCAACGATTGTCAAGCAAAAACGAGCAAAGGTATTTTAAAATATTCTGCTGACCTAACTGCCTTGTAATTATAAAGAGTCAGTGAAATCTGCAATTCCGCTCAACGATATCAGGAAATACTTTTTAGATATTCTATTCTCTCATCGACTTATCTCTTTTGTCCAAGTGATCGTAATTTCAGATTTAAGTGACTCATAATAGTAATTTGATTGATTGATTGATTCAAGATAGATATTGCTGGACAAATAGCCCCTAGGACACATTATGGTATCAGTGGCTTTTGTTACTATCCTACAGAGATAGTTTTACCTGTAGAAAAAGCTTAGTTCGAAACATAACAAAAGGGTGGTGCAAGCATGAAAAAGCTCTATCTGATAGATGGCACAGCGCTTCTCTATCGGGCATATTTTGCCTTTATCCGCAATCCTTTGCTCAATAGTCGCGGAGAAAACACTTCCGCTATATTTGGTGTGATAAATTCTTTTATTACCCTGATAGATAAGATGAATGCTGAATATCTAGCGATAGCATTTGACCGCAAGGCACCTACTTTTAGGCACAATGATTATGAGAAATATAAGGCTAATCGTCCACCGATGCCGGATGATCTTGCCTCCCAGATTCACCCGGTGATTCATTTTTTTGATCTGCTCAGAATCCCTCAGGTAGGTGCAGATGGATACGAAGCTGATGATGCTTTGGGCACCATGGGAAAGCACTTCAAAGGTGATTATCAGGTCATATATGTGACGAGCGACAAGGACTATTGTCAGCTTGTAGATTCATATAGCATCCTTTACGACCCAATGAAGGATAGCTTTACGGATAGTGAGGCAGTCGTCAAAAAGTATGGGGTCAAGCCCGAGCAATTTGTGGATTATCTTGCCCTTGTCGGTGATAAATCTGACAATATACCTGGAGTTCGTGGTATTGGAGAAGTGGCAGCAAAAGCGCTTCTAAATCAATATCCCAATCTAGATGAGATCTATGAACATCTAACTGAGTTGCCAGCTAAATATCAAAAAAAACTGATCGAGAACAAAGACGATGCTTTCCTTTCTCGTCATCTCGCACGCATTGTGACGGATGCTAAGCTTGATCTCCCCGATACAAAAGATCTCTATTTTGAGGCTCGGCAATTGCGGGAAGCTCTGCCTTTGCTGAAAGAGATGGGGATCAAAAGTCTGCTACGCAGGATTGAGGCGCGCTTTCCCACAAAGGATACCGATCCGGAACTCAAAGAACAGCAAGTAGATATCTTCAAATCTGCACCGCCAAGTCTCCAGCCTGAAGAGCCTAAGCAAGATCACTTTGAAGCCATCTTAGCAGACACGAAGAATTTCAGCAAGATTTTAGATGAAATCCTGTTAAAGAATCGGGTAAGCATAGATACTGAGACAGATTCCCTGGATGCCCGCAGCGCTGCTTTAGTAGGAATCTCGATCTGTGTAGATGCGGCAAAGGCATATTACATCCCTGTCGGACATCAAATGGCTGACAATCTGGAGCTCGATAAGGTGATAGAAAGCCTTGCTAAAGTGTGTGATGGCAAGGAAATCATCGGACACAATCTCAAATTTGACATTCAGGTCTTAGCAAGACATGGTTGGCAGATCTCTGAACCGTTTTTTGATACCATGATTGCTGCCTATGTTTTGGATGCAGGAGCATTTGGCTTCTCATTGGATAGATGTGCACAAAAGGAACTAAACTATGAGATGATGCCGATTACTGAGCTTTTGGGCAAGGGCAAGAAGCAGGTCTCGATGGATCTTATTAATCCGGAAGATGTATGCTTTTATGCTGCTGAGGATGCTTGGGCAGCTTTTATGCTCTCGAATATTTATCGAGAAAAGTTGGAACAAAGTCCTGCCAAATCAGTCTATTATGACTTAGATCTTCCTTTAATGCCGGTCTTGATGAAGATGGAAGATAACGGAGTTAGCATAGACAAAAAGATCCTCTCTGACATCTCTCACAAGCTCAATCTCCAAATCAAACGTCTCACTGAAGAGATATATGAGATTGCGGGTTATGATTTTAATCTAAACAGCACTCAGCAATTAGCGAAATTGCTCTTTGAAGATATGTCTCTACCTGCCAAAAAAAAGACAAAGAGTGGATATTCCACCGACAACTCAGTTTTGGAATCCTTAGCTGAGGACTATGAGATTGCACGCAAGATCATCGAATATCGTCAGTTAGTAAAGCTGGAAAATACATATGTGAGTGCTTTACCAAAGCTGGTGAATCCTGTTACTAAGCGCATCCATTCCTCATTTAATCAATGTGTTGCTTCGACCGGTAGGCTGTCTTCCACAAATCCCAATCTGCAAAACATTCCAGTCCGCACCAAATTGGGGCGTGAGATTCGCAAGGCTTTTGTCGCTGAAAATGATGATTATCGGATCTTAGCAGCAGACTACTCCCAGATCGAACTACGGCTTTTGGCATTGATGTCGGGTGATGAGATGATGCTCAAAAGCTTTCGGGATAAGGTGGATATTCACAAGCAAACAGCTGCACAGATATATCATGTCGATCTCCAAGATGTTACTTCTGATATGCGGCGTGTGGCCAAGACTATAAATTTTGGATTGATGTATGGCATGGGATATCGCAAGTTGTCTCGCGAGATTGGGATTTCTCAAGCGGAGGCAAAGGAGATGATCGAACAATACTTTGCCCAGTTCCCTGCTATCCAGGACTTTAAAGCACATTGCATCGCAACCGCTAAGGCAGAGGGTAGGGCGCGGACACTTTTTGGCAGAGTCTTGGCTCTACCTGGCATCTACAGCAAAAATAAAGCCACCAGCAGTGAAGCAGAAAGAGTGGCAGTCAATATGCCTATACAGGGCAGCGCCGCGGATCTCATCAAACGCGCCATGCTCACTATTCATGCCCTGATTTCTTCTGACCAGAATATCCGTATGATCATGCAGGTGCATGATGAACTTGTCTTTGAAGTGCATCAAAGTAAGCTGGATCAAGCAAAAGATCTGATCAAGACGGAGATGGAACTTGCTCTCCCCCAAGAGTACCGAGATCGGATCACCTTAGAAGTAGATATTGGTATCGGGAAAAATTGGTATGAGGCGCATTAGGAAAATGATAGCCAAATCAGTGGAACTGAGACCGAGTAATTGAGGGGGATCGGGATCATTCCAAATTCAGATCAAGCTATCCTTAGCTATGTGCGACCCATGAAATACATCTGCAGAGTCGTAACTCCTTATTTTCTCGTTTCTTGCACGTTTCTCA
>JASKKR010000020.1 GCA_030154085.1 Candidatus Cloacimonadota bacterium
TGAAAAGATATTCTTTTTTGTCGATTTAGGGGTGTCATTTGCACAGGCTCTAACTCCTTGCAAAAGTAGGGCACTTGATGCCTCCCCCGTTTCTCTCCCCTTTGAGAAGTGAGCAAGAAACGGGAAAATAAGGAGTTACAGCTTTGTGAAGGACATTGTTAAGCGCAATTATCGGCGGAAGTAGTAGGCTGGTTTTTCCATGACAAATTCATAACTGATAGCGAAGCCATAATCTGCATCTAACTTGTCCAAAATTTGTTACTTAAAAAGGGTGCTATCTGGTCATTTTAGTATTTTTCCACCACTCTGCTGACTGCTTCCGCTTTGAGCCAGCCGCTTTTCCCATCCGGAAGTCGTAAAAGATACCAATCTCCATCTTCTTCTATGATGTCCATAATGATGCCTTCGTGTACCACTGCTACCCGGGGAGTATCAGGATCTGCTTCAGCTCTAAGCTCTGCTTGCTCCGTCAGCAACACGACCTTGGGATTGTGTACCTGTCGATAGGCTTTAACCGTCAGAAAAGCAGAGGAAACGATCAAAAAGAAGAGCGAGATACTAAAGATCAAGATGGGAAGATCACGTTCTTTTTGAGGATTATAGTGCATCAGCCAATTCAATAGGAGGGCAGAAATCAAGAGCAAGACCAGACACAGCACAGCCAAGCGATTGAGATTCATAAAGTCATAAATCTCATAAAAGAGTCTGAGAAGATAAGGTCTTTGGGGATAGAGCTCCCGATCCGGAGAAAGAGAAATGGAATAGTTCAGGTTTTCCTTGGCTAATTTGTGTGCTGAATCCAGATTCAAAGCTTTGAGAAAATAGAGATTTGCCATACCAGTTTGCCCGCTCTGCCAATACGTGACACCGAGATTGTAATATAGATCGGCATTTTTAATGCCGTGTCCTTCGATCATCTTAAGACGGTCAAATTCACTTGCAATCAATCCACCAAAAGTAAACAGTATTAACACACAGCAAAGGATTTTCTTCATCTCTTTTTCCCTTTTTTACTATAGAGATTCACGATGTGCCGGAGTTTCTGATAATCTTCCATGATCTCAGAACTTTTCTTTTTATCCGGACTAAAGCGTTGCCTTTCACAGATCTCGATGAAGTCCTTTGTTTCTTGCATGGTGGTTTCAGGCACATCTTTGTCACGAAGATGCTCTAAGATCTCAGCAGTTGAATATCGATTGGGAAATCCATATTTATCTCGCAGATATTTCATAAGCCCCTTTTCAGCGAGACTATAGAAATCTTCAGAGAGGTTTTTGACTGCCAGCGAAGCTTCTGCCAGATATTTTTTTAGGGCTTTATCTGCCATCATTCGCGCAAAGTCTTCCGGATTATTACGCGCTTTGGCTTTGTGCCAGGCAAGATAACCGGAGAACGCAGTAGCCCCGAGGATAATCACCACTAAAAGCCAATACCAGAAAGTGTAAATAATATTTACATGATCTGGATAAGTATCACGGGAAATCATGGGACGCAGCGTTTGAGGATTGTCTTTATCCAGTAGTCCTGAAAAATAGCCGAGCACATTGGCGCCTTTTACTTCTATCTGACGAGGCTCGCTCTGGAAGCTGCAATATTTTTCCTGTTCAGGATCAAACCAATTGAAGGTCACCGGGCCCAGAGTGTAAGTACCTTTTTCGGAGGGGATAATGGTGTAATATAGCGTACGAGTCCCTTCGATGCCAGCATTTAGACGATCGACCACCATAGGACTGGAAACTTGAGCATTATTTGCCGGCAATTCTGGGTGGGAAAATTGATTGAAATTGCCTGTCCCAGCGATGCGGATACTGTAGGTGATGGCTTCGCCAAGGCTGACCTGATCTGCACTGACATTATCAGATATCTCGAAGCTTCCCACAGCTCCGCTAAAAGATTCCGGCATACCATCTGTCGGCAAAGGCAAGACATTTAACCAAGCAGGTTCTGAACTCACAATTGTATTCCTGTAGCCCAATTCATAGATTCTGGCTGTGCCTCTTAAAGTAGGTACCTGCATCTCTCCTGTGTCATTTGGCAAGAGCATCAACCGCTTTATCAAAGCTCTTTGAAAGCGTTTGCCTTGATGAGTCACCGTCTCATAATTTAGGGTATTGGGCTGTTCATAGTTGCTTTTGCCATATCCCGGAAAATCGCGCTCGTCTTCCAGATTGAATGAGCGCACCATCTGGTCGGTGTATAGATAGTAGGATATTATCGTGGGCTGACCTTTATAAACCTCTTGCCTTTGGGGAAATGCCAGGATCGTTGTATTGCCTGTCATGCGATTTGCAGACCAAGGTAGATTGGGATCATCAAAATCAAATCCAGGCGAGATAGGTGGAGCGCTTTGAGATGATCCACTAGATCCGGAATCTACAATCCGCAGCTTGATTTCCTGCGTTTTATATGTCTTGTTGCCAATCCGGATTTCTTGGGAAGGTATGATGCTTTCGCCTGTGCGGAGAGGAATGTAATAATATGTATAACTGCGGACGTGTTCTGTGTGAGATTTAAAGTTTTGGATTGTTGTGCTAGTACGGCTGGAGCTGTTCATATTCACAAAACTGAAGTTCTCTATTTTAGGCGGAGCTGGCTCTGAGATATCGATTCTCTCTTCGGCTGTAATTTTGATGCTATATTCTAAGCGATCAGTCAAGCTTAATGTGGTCAGGTTTGTAGATGCCGTGACCGAGATTGCCGATAAAAGGATCGGCAATATAAGCATTCCGAGGAATAGCAGTTTTTTCATCTTACCACCAATTATCTGCCTTAGGAGGACTTGTGTGAGAACGATTTTGGCGCACTTGAGCCTCAAGATTGTCCAAAGCTTCTAAGATGTTTTGATATTGATCAGATTCCGTCTCATCTTGTTTTGTGCCATCCTGATCTTCTTTTTTAGGTTGAGGTGGTGGAGGATTTTCATCCAGTTTGCGCAGAGCCAATTCCAAATTTGCTTTGATGTCTTCATCGTCAGGATCTTTCAAAAGTGCTTCACGATAATATTCCACAGCGGCTTGATAGTCTTCCTTTTCAAAGGCAATGTTTCCCATGTCATACAGTAGATCAGCAGAATCTTCATCCTGTTTTAAAGCTTTCTCCATGGCGTCTTTAGCCTCATCATACTTGCCTTGTTTATACCGAGCTTTTGCCAGATTGGCATTGCTCACCGGATCCTCTTCCTTATTATGTTTATCCCAGAGCTTCTCCACACTTTCATAGCGACCAAAACGGAAAAGTTCATTAGCCAAGCTATTTATAAAACTGCGATGCCGGAAGATGATTTCCACCGCTAAGAATAGCAATAAGATAATCAGAATCCACATGATGCGCTTGGATTTGATATTCATTGACTTTTCACCTTTTTGCGCCGTTTGACTGCCATGAAACTACTTTCTAGGAGCAGCAACAAAATTGCTGCAATCACAAAGATACCATATTGCTCTTCATATAGATTTGCCATTCGCGCTTGACTCTTTGTTTTTTCACTCTGATATATGCGCGAAAGTAGGAGTTGGATTTCCCCCGCTGAAGGCGTGATTTGATAGAACTCTCCAGAGCTGACTTTGGCAATTTGTCGGAGCATATCCACGTTTAGGCGGCTGATGCGCTCTTCTCCAGTGTATGGATTGCGTATTCTTCCACCTTCTGTAGAGCCGATTCCAATGGTGTAGATTCGAACTCCATCAGCGGCAAGATCCCGGGCTTTAGCAAGAGCATTTGAACCGATGTCCTCACCATCTGAGATTAGGATCAGGATTCCTGCCCCCGGTCCTGCCTGAAATGCAGAGCGCGCCAAATCTAGAGCGCGAGCAATGTCCGTCCCGGGACGCTGAGCGGATTCTGTGGACAAGGATTTCAATACCATCTTGACTGCTTCATGATCTTCCGTGAGAGGACATTCAAGGCTTGCTACCCCAGCAAATGAGATCACCCCCAGCCGGTCGCTTTGCAATTGTTCCACAAAAGCCAGTACTTGTAAGATGGAACGGGTAAGCCGACTGGGCTGAATGTCCGTGGCTTCCATGCTACGGGAAACATCTATGGCAAAGATGATGTCGCTGCCTTCACTTTCCAACTCGCTTTGACGATAGTCCCATTGCGGACGTGAGAGCGCAACGATCACAAAGCCTAAAGCAAGGACAATGAGCAGCAACTTGAGTCCTGTATAGTAGCTGGAGCGATCTTGAAGAAAGATATCTTTAAATTCTTTATCAGCAAAACTTGAGAAACGCGCAAGGAAACGCTTATCGCTTTTGGCAATTAGCCAGATCAAGATCGGTAACAGCAAGAGTAGATAAAGCATTGAAGGATGATAGATATTCATGACTACTCCGGCAAAACAGGCATCAGAAAGCTGCGTAAGAAAAACTCAAGTAACAATAGGATAAATGCCAGCCATAAAAAGATTGGGAAACGATCTTCCCATTTGTATCTGATCGAGCTGCTAAATTCTGTGCGTTCCATCTTATCCAATTCTTCCATGATGTTGCGCAATTGATTCTCATCCATCGCTTTTGCTGCAGTACCAGTGCCAGTGATTTTGGCAATCTCATCCAAAGTCTTCATATCCAATTCGATCAAAGTGGGGATATTACGTGTTCCAAAAAAAGGATCAGGATATGGGAAAGGCACCATTCCCCCACTTCCAACACCGATTGGATAGACCTTCACTCCCATCGCTGCAGCCATGCGGGCAGCTGAGATGGGATCGATCTCGCCAGTATTGTTTACTCCGTCTGTAATGAGGATCACGATGCGGGATTTGGCACTGCTATCTCTGAGACGTGCTAGAGACTTTGCCAAGCCCATGCCGACCGCTGTGCCGGAGGCCTCAAGATTCACTTCCAGATTGTCTAAAGCGTGCATCACAGCCGCGTGATCATAAGTCAATGGACTGGCAGTAATGGCATATTCCGAAAAAGCCACCAAAGCAAAACGGTCATTGGGGCGTCCAGAAACGAAGTCCTTTGCCACTTTGACCGCTGCTCCAAGGCGGTTCTGGGGCATAAAATCCAACGCCAGCATGCTTCCGCTAACGTCCAAAGCTATCGCGATATCGACCCCTTTCTTGCTAAAATCACGCTGAGCCGAACCCCATTGAGGACGTGCCAAAGCTATAATCAAGAAAAAAAGAATGAGCGCTCTGATTCCGGGATATAGATATTGCCAATAGCTCTTTTTGCCTGAGATCTGCAAAAGAATCCGCAGTCTGCTGGCAGGGAGGACAGAGCGTTTGTCTCTGCGCTTGACAATCTCCAAATATAGATATCCGGGAATGCAGACTAGCGCAAGCAAATAAAGGGGATTGGCAAATCTAACCATCAGTTTCATCCTTGGCATACTGCATCAAGCAAAGTCTGAGAGCTTGAGTCTGCAGTTTCAGCTCTTCCATCCTCGGCTCTACCTTGGCAAATTTGACTCTGTCACAATACCTAAGAATGCTGATAAAATCTTGCGTAAGGGGGGGATTTAACACTTTGAGGCTTTCTGATATTTCAGAGGTCGTCATCTCCATAGCATTGAAGTGATAGGTATGTTCCAAAAATTCACGCAAAATCATCGAAAGCTGATAGTGATATGCGAGTATGTCACTCTGCGCCAAGCCACTTTGTTCCAAATCATTGAGCTTTTTGAGGGCTTTTTTATATGGGGGAACCAGCTTGTGTGGAGGAGATTTGATCTGCGGTGGGGCTGCTTTTTTGACTGGCTTTTTCCGAGCAAGCAGCATGACCACCAATATAGTGGCTAACACTAAGCTGCTTAAGAAAACCAAAAGATATAGCCAAAAAGGAAGCTGAGCATTGTATTTTAATGGAGGCTTGATGTCTCTGAGGAGACTATCCGCATCAGCTCGTGTGGCAAGGACATAAACCCGAAAAGCATCAGTGCTGCCCCCGGAACGAAGCAGCCCTTTTGCCTTGAGATTCAGTTTGGGAAAGGTGACTGCTCCCACTCGCAAAGGAACTATTCTCAGCTCTGCCACACTGCCGGCATTCTGCTCTCGAATCTGGGTGTCAAGCACGCGAAAACTGCTCAGACTATCCGGAATTTGCACTTCTGCCAAAGGGAAATCTGTTTCAATCACAAAGCTAAACGGGGTACCAATACTCAAGCTGTCCGCTCCAACCAAGCGTTGTCGAACTTCCGCTGATAGGATCGTTAAGGTCAAAACTAAAGAAAAGGCCAAAGTTAGCTTCTTCATCCCTGCCTCCGTTTGACGCGAAGCGAGAAAAACTTCCTGAGCACCATCACGAATGAATCTTGATTACGAAAAAGGAGATGATCACAGCCCATGCTTTTGAGGCGTTCTTCTAGCTTCTTTTGCTCGAGGGCAGTCTGTGCCCGATAGGCTTCGCGCAATTTGGGATCTGAAGTATTGATCCAGGCTATCTGACCAGTTTCTGGATCCTGCAGGCGCAAAATCCCGGCATTTGGTAGTTCCAGCTCATTGTCATCAAGGATTTGTAATGCTACAAGATCGTGTTTTTTGGCAAGAATCGCCATCTGCTTCTCATAGCCTTGGTCTAAAAAATCTGAAAGCATAAAAATAACGGCACGTTTTTTAATGATCCTACCGGCATAAGCACACGCGGATGCCAAAGAAGTGCCCTTGCTTTTTGGATCATGATAGAGGATCTCACGCAGGATTTCCAGAGCGCGATTACGTCCCTTTTGCGGTGGAAGATATTTCTCAAGCGTATCTGAATACATGATCAGGCTGCATCTATCCCCATTAGCTACTGCAGAAAACGCCAAAGTTGCGACAATCTCAGCTATGCGTTCCTTCTTGAGTGCTATTGAGCTACCTAACAATTGAGATCCACTGATATCAACTATGAAGACGATGTTGAGCTCTCTGCTTTCCTGATACTTTTTGATGTAGGGTAAGCCGAGACGCGCCGAAACGTTCCAATCTATATCCCGATAGTTATCGCCGGCTTGATATTCTCTCACCTCGCTAAACTCAATGCCTTGCCCTCGGAAGCTGGAATGGTATTCTCCGCTAAAGATCTCATTAACGATATTTTTGGTGGTGATCTCCAGCCGTCTGATGCGTTTGATTAGGTCTGAAGTGCTTACCAGATGCACTATTTCAGCTCCTTAGGGAACTTCTATCTCGTCCAAAATGCTCCCAATGATTTCTTCGCTCTTGATCTCTTCGGCTTCCGCTTCATAGGAGAGCACTATCCTGTGGCGTAGGATATCCTTACCGATAGCTTTAATGTCATCTGGAATCACATATGCTCTGCCTTCCATATAGGCATGAGCTTTGGCAGCTCTAGCGAGACAGATGCTGGCACGCGGAGATGCTCCAAAACTGATCAGAGGAGCCAAATTGCCCAGCCTGGAATAACGCTCAGGATATCTGGTTGCCATCACCAAATGTAGGATATAATCCACCAATTTTTCTTCCATATAGACGCTGTGCATAACTTCGCGCATATTTTTGATCTTTTGTGGGCTCAACACCGGTGCAATCTCGATCGGTTTGGGATCCACCATCAAGTTTAGAATGCGGCGTTCCTCATCGATGCTGGGATAGCTAATGATCAATTTCATCATAAAGCGATCTACTTGTGCCTCCGGAAGTGGATAAGTGCCTTCTTGCTCTATGGGATTTTGCGTTGCCATAACAAAGAAGGGATCAGGAAGCAACTCCGTGCTATCACCGATAGTCACCTGTCGCTCTTGCATCGCTTCCAAAAGCGCCGATTGCACCTTAGAGGGAGCGCGATTAATCTCGTCGGCAAGTATAAAATTGGCAAATATTGGTCCCTTTTTGGGAGTAAATTCCGCGCTTTTTTGATTGTAGATCAAAGTTCCTGTGATATCTGCCGGGAGTAAATCCGGCGTAAACTGAATGCGGGCAAAGCTGGCTTCAAGACTGGCAGCAAGGCTACTGACGATGAGGGTCTTTGCCAAGCCCGGTACACCCTCGATGAGGACATGCCCATCCGCCAGGATAGCGATCAAAAGACGTTTTATAATTGCATCTTGTCCCACTACTGCTTTGCCAATTTCTCGTTGCACATCCTGCAAGATAGCGGAGCTCTCTGCAACCTTGGCTTGTGTCTCTTCAATTAACAAATTACCCCCTGTTCTACTGGCAAAAGAGAAAACCGGGAATCTGGTTATACCGTAATTCCCGATTCATGATAAAAAAGTTCTGACGCGTAATGATGTATCTTATCTGGATACGGCTTTACGGACTTTATTTGCTTTGAGGCAAGAGCTACAGACTTTCACACGCTTCACTCCATCGCCAACTATGGCATGGACCTCGTGTAAATTCGGATAGAACCGACGCTTGGTGGCGTTTAACGCATGAGAGCGATGATTCCCCACCTGAGCGGTTTTTCCACAGATATCGCATATTCTTGACATGATAAACCGTCCCTTAATTTTTGTTTTGAATGCCAAATTATTTGCAAGCCCTTTTTTGACAAGTCTTTTTATTTAATCGTCTGTGGAATCCGGATATCAAATCGACTGCCCCCACTTGTTAGCGGAATATACTCCAATCTCCCGCTATGCTCTTGCACCAGTTTACGGCAGATCGGAAGTCCAAGACCCGTACCATTTTCCTTCCCCTCTGAAACAAACGGCTGGAATATTTTGTCCCTGATCGCCGGGGGCACTCCTGGCCCATCATCTATCACGCTGATCTGCAACCACCCCGAGGAAGTCGTTGCCAGAATTTTGATCTCGCCATCGGTTTGGATCGCTTCGCTGGAGTTCTTGATCAAATTCATCAATACTCGGCGAATCTTGGTTGCATCAAAATAGACATCCTCAGTAACCTTATTTTCCACCACAAATTCTATCTTGCGTCCCTTGAGCGTAGCTTGATTCATCTCTCTAAGTTCATCCAAGAATTCCGAAAGATTGACCTTTTGAATCAGCGGAGTGCTATCTACGCCCTTGGCAAAATCCAGAATCTCCCGCACCAATTGGTCAATAAGACGAGCCTGTTTGACGATGCTTTGGCTAAATTCCTCAGTTCCTGGGAAGAGATTCTCGATCAATTGGGCGGTCAGTACGATCACCGTCAACGGAGTCTTGATATCATGAATGATCTTGCTGGCTGCCATACCTATTGCCATCAGGCGGTTTTTGTCGATCATCTCATCCATCAGAGCTACAAATCTCTCGTTTGTGTCACGAAGTCTGCCGGATAGAGTGCGAGTCAGGTCAAAGAGGATCTCCGGATAAGTCGTGGCAATCTGGATGAAGAGGTCTTTGGATATACGAATCAGCTCGGTATCGTCCAAAGCAAAGACTGATGCACTGCGTGGCTCTTCGGTGATAATGCCCATCTCCCCGAATATTTCACCCTCTTCCAAGACGGATAACTGGGCATGCTGAGATTCATCTTGTTTCAAACCTTTGCTGATTTCTACTTTACCCTTGCAAATGAAGTAAACACTTTCGGCTGCTTCATTTTCACCAATGATCTGCTCTCCCTTGGTATAAGTTATGGGCTTTATATCTTTGTCAAAACCTTTAAAAAATTGCGCTGATAGCTTTCGTTTCCCCAATGGCTCACTTGGGCTCTTAGCTTGGTTCATTCTTCCCCCTTTGGGATGAGGCTTATAATTCTTTAAAACAAATGATCTAAGGCTTTACTTATTTGTCAAGGCTTTTCATGCAGGCAAGTTCTTGCTCGCAGTAACTTTAATCCTCTGCTTGTGTCTCCACTCTGTTAGTCTTCATATTCTACTATAGTCAGCAATCCCAAAACCAGCCTCTCTGGTTATGCTTTATACCCTGCTGCTCGAGGGTCAAGATAGAATCTGGTGGTGCTTTGATCATCATAACGGGAAGATTTAATGGCGCTGTAATATCGATCAGCTTGCGAATCCTTGGCGTTTCCGCTCCGTATGATGCAAGATCTTTTTGCGCATACGAATGCTATCCGGTGTGATCTCCAAAAGCTCATCATCACCAATGTATTCCATAGCTTGTTCAAGACTGAAGACTCTGGGCGGGATAAGCTTGATCGCGTCATCTTTGCCAGCTGCACGATTGTTGGTGAGCTTTTTGCCTTTGCAGACATTGATCACGAGATCGGAATCCTTACTGTGTTGCCCCACAATCATGCCACCATAGACCTCAGTATTTGCCCCAATAAAGAGTGTCCCCCTTGGCTGGAAGGCATTCAGTGAATAGCCCAGGGCTATGCCATTTTCCATGGCAATGAGTGAGCCGTGGGAAGTGCCGGTGATCTCTCCCTTATACTCTTCATAACCAAAGAAATATTGGCTAATGATTCCAGTGCCTCTGGTCTCGGTGAGAAATTCATTGCGAAATCCGATCAAGCCTCGCGCTGGAACTTTAAATTCTAAGCGGGCATAGCCATCGATGGCTGGGCTCATATGAATCACTTCACCCCTTCTTTTGCCCATGATCTCGATAGTAGCGCCAACATATTCTTTATTAACATCCACAGTCGCTATCTCGATCGGTTCCAGAAGCTTGCCATTTTCGTGCTTATAGAGCACTCGCGGCTTGGAAACCTGAAATTCATAACCTTCGCGCCGCATGTTTTCCATGAGAATAGAAAGCTGAAGTTCTCCTCTGCCTTTGACCGTGAAGGATTCGCCATTGGGACTGCGTTCCACCACCAAGGAAATATTGGTCTTTAGTTCGCGCTGCAATCTCTCCCAGATCTTGCTGGAGGTCAACCACTTGCCACTACGTCCCATAAAGGGAGAATTATTGACGTAAAATTCTACGGCAATCGTCGGTTCATCAATGTTGATGGCGGGAAGAGCGCTGCCTTGTTCCTTGTCTGCCACTGTCTCACCGATGTCGATGGTTGGCAAACCTGCCACTGCGACAATGTCACCCGCATGAGCTATCTTGATCTCTTTTTTGTGTAGCCCTTCATAGCTATAAAGTGCTGAAACCCGATAGCACTCTTTGCTGCCATCACGTTTTAACAAAGCTACTTCGCTCCCGCTTATGATACTCCCATTGTGAATCTTACCCGTGCCTATCTTGCCCACATAGTTATCATATTCAATTGCCGAAACCAGCATTTGCAGAGGCTGATGACGGTCACCCGCTGTATCTGGCACTTCCTTGATGATCAGATCCAAGAGCGGGAAGATATCCCGAGGCTCGTCCTCCAGATCCATTACGGCATAGCCCTCTTTTCCGGATGCATAGATCACCGGAAAGTCCAATTGTTCATCGGTCGCACCAAGTTCCATAAAGAGCTCAAACACCATATCTAATACAGCATGTGGGCGTGCATTCGGTCGGTCGATCTTGTTGATTACCACGATCGGGTTTAGTCCTAAAGCCAAAGCATTTTTGAGGACATACTTCGTCTGCGGCATGGGTCCTTCAAAAGCGTCCACCAAAAGTAAAACGCTATCCACCATATCCATGATGCGTTGCACTTCGCCACCAAAATCCGCATGACCGGGGGTATCCACCAGATTGATTTTATAGGAATGATAATGCAGAGACGCACTCTTGGAAAAGATGGTGATCCCCCGCTCTCTTTCTATATCGTTTGAATCCATCACCCGCTCTGTGAGCTGTTCATTGGCCCTAAATACTCCGGCTTGACGGAGGATGGCATCAATGAGAGTTGTCTTACCGTGATCCACGTGAGCGATGATGGCTATGTTCTTGATCTTTTGCATTTTAGTCCTTTTATTTCTGTCTATGTTGCCATTTTCCTAAATAGGGTAAATCCGTCAATGAACAATCTAAGACTATTGAACAATCTACATTCAGTTTTGCCTGAGCTATAGTACATACGTACAAGAGAAATCTACGCTGCACAACTCTGTATTAACCTGAAAGCTCTTGCAACACGTCAAGTGGTCATCCTAAATTGTGCAAAAAAACCATATTTCCCCTTTAAAGAATCGTAAGTTATTGATACATATCCATCGGAGAGGTTGGATAATGCACTTTAGTGTCCGCAAATAAGATGATAGGCGGTGCACTTTCCCCACTGTATACTGTGATCCAATTCCACAAATAAGATGATTTCCGGTCGACTTTAGTCACTGGCAAAAGCGGTAATTATAAAACGAGATATCTCAGCACACATTCTTTCAACCAGTCTTTCCGTTTTTGGTGGCACCCCATCGCTGGCATATGGAATATGACGCAATAAAGCTGAACTTTATATTTAGATCGCTGTATCCCAAAGACAGACTGTCGAATGAGAGTCTCTGTGCAAAGGTCTTTACACAGCCAAGCGCGATTTATATTAATCCAAGATCATGCTCGGCAGAGGCTATTAACAGCTGAATTTTAGCCTGGCTAAATGCCTGCAAAAGTAGGGCAGTTGCCGCCTCCCCCGTTTCTCTCCCTTTTGCGAAGTGAGCAAGAAACGGGAAAATAAGGAGTTACAGCTTTGTGAACTGCGTTGTGATGCCTGTAAAACTTTTGTACTTACAGGACAAGTGCAAAACCACCAAAAGTGGTAAAGCTGGGTAACTTATTTTTAGTAGATCATCTATGTGCGGTCTATAAAGTCCGATCTCCATACCGGATCCATGACAGCAGCAATCTGTGCGTCATACTCTTCCATCTGTTTATGGTAAATATCGCTCTTCAAGGCATCCTCAGCATAGGGATTAAGCGGTTTCGCGTCATTTTCTTTTAAAATCCTGAGAGCATCGCGGTGATGATCTCTCATGGGACATGGCATTAGCCTGTTTCCTATCTTATCCTTTTGCTGCATATACCCATATTCTCTCTGCCAGCTTCTGATGTCCTTGAAAAATTTTGTATTGAAGGCTGTATTCAAATCTCCGCCGGTTTTGTAGATATCGCAAATATTTGCCGTATAATAGGGCATGAAAACACAGGGCGCAACATTGCCATTCCCATCTATATATGCCTGTCCTCCCTTTCTTCCTGCCGCAATACAGCCATGACTCAGGTAACCGTTATTCCAAAAATCTACATATGAGTAACCCTTTTCCTCCATAATGTACTTGATTCTTTTGTACATATGTAACCGCTGTTCCGGAGTGACAGTGAGACTGAAATCGATGTCTCTCCCAATGGGCATATACTGAAATGCCCAGCCGAAAAGAGCTTTCTGTTTCTCAAAGTAGAAATCAACAAATTCATCAGATACAAGCAATTCGGCATTTTTCCGAGTCGGGGTAACCGATATACCGAATGGATTGCCCGCTTCGCGGAGATTCGCAAATGCCTGCAAGACCTTTTCAAATACTCCCTTACCTCTTCTTGCATCTGTCTCGTTTTCGAATCCCTCAACTGAAATTGCCGGAGCCACATTACCTGCCTCGGCTATCTTTCTGACATTTTCTCTGGTGAGCTGTGTCCCGTTTGTATAAACCATAAAATATTGATTCTTATGCTTTGCAAACATGTCATAGATAGTTCTGTCACCGTCTCTCCACAGAAACGGCTCTCCACCAGTAATTGTCGTAAAATAGCTTTGCCACAGTTCCTCTTTCTCTGTCAGGATTCTGTCAAAGGTATCCCAGTCAAGGCTGGCAGCTGTGTCTTTGTTGCTGCCGGCGGAACAGCCAATACAGTTAAGATTACAGCGCATTGTGGGACTAATGACAAGGAGGGTCGGGTATTCCAAGTTACTTTCAGCATATGCCTTATCCTTGGCTGCCGGGGATTTGTAGAAAACATTGTCTACCATACTATTGAATATTTTTTTTAGAATATCCGGGGATAGCAGATTTTCATCCATTCTTTCGGAGGCTCTCATCAATAGATTTTTTACAAACCAGTATTGACCATCTAATTCTGCAGGCAGCTCATAGGGACTGTCCAGTTTTTCTGCGAAAAGGGCTTTAAGCTTCTTGTCTGATTCTGGCAGCAGCAAGTGTCTCATCTTGGAGTTGGTAAATATTAATTTAGATAACTCCTTCAAACCTAACCTTTTAACATTTTCATCAAGCTTCATAATAGCATCTCCTCTAATAACTATTGAGTCTCAAATGTTGATGTAAATTCCAACTCATTGTTTCTCTGGTTGTTCGAGAGCATCTGATCTCCCGCGTGACGCACAATCTATATTGATTAAACGAACGATTACATTATTTTACAATTTATAATTCCTGTCAAGTTTTTTTTACCAAAACTCACAGCACCTCCCAGTTTGAGACTATTCACAAAGCACAACCATACAGCGAAGGTCTCACACAATGCGTTATGCGTTATGCGTAGTATTTGACTAACATCAGGACACCATATCAGTCCATAGCGTAATTGCCTCACGCCAGGCACCTCATCTGAAGATAGCAGGTTGTTTATGAAGATCAATGTATCTGGTTCTTTCGCTGTGATAGCATTTGTCGGCATAAACCGTATCGCCCATTGACAAAGTATTCCTAATATAGTCGGTCGGAAGAAAGTCTATGTGCAGAGGTATTTGCGATAGTATACTTCCCTTTTTGTTTATTCTAGCTCTCGCTATATGGGTAATGTCTGTTTTTCGATTTGCCTATTGACAGAATAATCCTGCTCTGTATAATGACATTAATCAAATTTTATCCCATTTTACACTGATTTGATGAGGTTTCCAGATATAATTCCTCTGGAAAGGAGCTTATAGTATGGAAGACAGATGGCTAACAGTCGAGGAACTTAATGTCCATCTTTGAGGGTCACATTGGATGCTATGTATAACTGGCAGAGTGCGAGGGAATTGCCAGCTCATAAGCTCGGTAGGTTATGGAAGTTTAAAAAAGAAGACATTGATGTATGGGTTAAGAACCAAGCCAATTTTTGTAAAAGACGATAGCGGCATTCAAAAAGGATTAGTAGCTAATGAGTAATTTTATCACCAATACAGGCAGTGCACAGCTAAAGACCAGGCTTGTCACCCTTATCAAGGAAAGCCAGGAGTTAAAGTTCCTGGTAGGGTTCTTTTATTTCTCCGGGATCAGTGAGCTGATTGAGAGTTTGAAAGTCAATGCAGACCTATCTCTTAAGATACTGGTCGGTCTAAATGTGGACGCACAGAATTACGGTTTGGTTGAATACGCTGAAAAAGCTGGCAAGAAAAGAATCGAACGCATTGAAGACTATCATGAATCGGTACTGAAAGCCCTCAATAATGATGTCTTTGACAATGAGCTATTTTACAATCAAGCTGGCTACATCCTCGAACAAATCATTAATGGCAGGATTATCATCCGTAAGACATCCAGACCTAACCATGCGAAGCTCTATCTATTCAAACTTAAAGAAGATCAGGTAGTTCGCCCCAATCTCTTCATCACCGGGAGTAGTAACCTCAGCAAGGCAGGTCTCACCGATCGGGAAGAGTTTAATGTGGAAATCTCAGATTATGGCTTTGAAGAGGCAGAGAAATACTTTGATGAGCTTTGGAATTCTGCCATCCCGATTACTGAGACTGATATAGAGAAAACCAGGCTTATCTATAACGTCCGTGAAAATACACTACTGAAATCCGTCCATCCCTTCGATGCTTACATGTTTGTCGTAAAAACCTGGTTGGATAGTTTCTACAAACAAGAATCAGGCCGCTATATCTCACTCCTGCTGGAGAAAAAGGGCTACAAGCCTTTCAAATATCAGATTGATGCCGTCACACAAGCGCTTTCCATCATCGAAGATAATGGTGGAGTTATCTTGGCAGACGTAGTGGGCTTGGGTAAATCTATAATCGCTTCTTTGATAGCGCGTAAACTGGAGAAACGGGGCATCGTAATCTGTCCTCCCGGGCTAATCGGAGATGATAGTGCAAATTCGGGTTGGAAGAAGTATAAAGAGGACTTTGAATTGTATGATTGGGAAGTCCGCTCCGGAGGTGATCTGGACGGTATAATTGAGTTCATTGGCAATACCGATGGCATCGAAGTGATCATAGTGGATGAAGCCCATCGTTATCGTAATAGCTCCACGGAAACCTATGAAAAGCTGAAGACTATCTGTCGCGGCAGAAGTGTGATTCTGCTCACTGCAACTCCGTTTAATAACTCTCCCGCAGATATCCTTTCTTTACTCAGCCTGTTTATCGTCCCCAAGAAATCCAATATCACGCTCAGCAACAACCTGGTAGATCTTTTCCGGTTCTACAACGCCTTGTTCAAAGACCTCGCCTATATTCGCAAGAATTGGCAGTCCAAAGACCCGCTGAAGAAAGAGGAAGCCCGGAAGAAGTATCAGGCTCTGTTTGCAGAAAAAGAGGTCAAGATTAGCAAAGTCCTTGCCCGGGCTACTTTGCTCTCCCAACAGATCAGGGAAGTGATAGAACCTGTCACGATTAGAAGAAACAGGCTCGATCTGATCAATGACCCTGATTACCGTGATGAAGTTAAGAAGCTCTCCCAAATCGACAATCCCCAGGAGTGGTATTATCAGCTTACTCCTGAACAATCAGCTTTTTATGACCATGTGATTGAGCTTTATTTCACAGACAATCCCGAAAGTACGGAAAGGTTTAAGGGCCCTATATATAAGCCCTACCGCTATGAAGGTGATGAAACCAGTATGGAAAAACTCAGTCGGCAAGAGCAGATCGACCGCTTGAATCAGGATAACTTGTATGACATTTTGCGGCGACAGATGGTTAAACGCTTTGAGAGCTCATTTGGTGCCTTCCGGCAGAGCATTGTTAATATTCGGGATTCCTATGAGAAAATCAAAGAGTTCATCAAGAGCTCAAACGGCAGATATGTGCTTAATCGCAAGCTGATAAACAAAGTGGATAGTGATGATCCCGACCAAATCGATGAATTGCTCCGCCAGTTCGCTGAAGAAAACAAAGATAAAGACAGCAAGAAAAACCGGATTTACGAGGTGAACAAATTTGCTTTCAAAGAGCAATTCTACGCCGATATTGAATCCGATATCTGTCTCTTTAACAAGATGATCACTGAGATTGATACCCTGGCTCTGGTAGAGAACGATCCCAAGCGTTTCGCCTTACTGCTGAATGTGGAAGCCACACTGCAAACATCACCAAACAAAAGAGAACCTGCTCCCAAAATCGTGATCTTCTCGGAGTATGCCGATACGGTCAAATACCTGGAGCCTGCTTTGAAAGAGCATTTCCCAGGTCGGGTTCTGGTTATCACGGGAAGTATCGGCAAACAGCATCTGGAAGAGATCAACACCAATTTTGACGCTGCCTATCCCAAATCTAAACAGAGGGATAACTACGATATACTGCTGTCTACTGATAAGCTCTCCGAAGGCTTCAACCTGAACCGGGCCGCAATGGTGATTAATTATGATATCCCCTGGAATCCAGTGCGGGTTATCCAGCGGGTGGGGCGTATCAACAGGATCAGTAAAAAAGTGTTTGATACCCTCCACATCACCAATTTCTTCCCTACTGAGCAAGGTGCGGACATCGTAAAAAGCAGGGAGATTGCCTCAAATAAGATGTTTATGATCCATCAAACCCTGGGTGAAGACGCCCGCATCTTTGATGCTGATGAAGAGCCCAGCCCTGCCAAACTCTTTGCCAAAGTGCAAACCAATCCCTATGATCTGGATCAGGAAGGTCTCTACACCAAACTTAAGAAATTGATGCGGCTATGGGAAAAGCTTTATCCCGAAAGAGTAGAAGCCCTGGCAGAAATGCCAATTCGCATCAAAACCGCCAAAGCTTTTGACGTGGATTCGCTGGTCATGTTCATTCGCAAGGGTAAGCTCTTTAGCGTTAGCCAGGACTTCATGGATGAAAACAAGCAACTGATACCTCTCCCCATCGAGGAAGCACTACTTAGGATAGAATGCAGTCCGGACACAACGCAATTGCCTCTCAGTAAGAGTTTTTGGGAGGATTACAAAATGCTGAAAGAAGAAGCGGAAAAGTTCAGCTTCAAACAATCCCAACAGAGCAATTCGGTGAAGGCATTCAACTTCCTTTCTTACTTATTGGAGCAGGAAATAAGCGAACTTGTCCCTTGGCGATCATTCCTGATCATGCTCCGTGATGACATAGAAAACTATGGTACTTTGCCGGAATATACGCTTAAAAGCATCTGTGATTGGGAAAACGGCGGGAAGCCGGATTATCAGGTAATTGCCCAAGAATTGGAAAAACTGAGTAAGACCCTGGGCAAGAACTACCTGAAAAAAGTTAAAGATAGCCTGAAAGCCTATGAACAACAGGTGATTGTGGCTATTGAAAACCAAGCAAAGGATATGTAGCATGAGTAAGATTGTTTTATCCCAAAACTTTTCTATCGACAACTGGCTAGACTATTTCGATGCTCACTCGAATTATTTCACTCTCCTAAACTCTCATTCACGCCATTATCAAAATGATGATTTCAATACAGTTATCCAACTTGGAGTTATAGAATTACCTGAAGGTAATGATGTATCTGTGTTTCTGATAAGTTCGACCCAGCAACTAAATGAGCGGTCTTACCGCAAGAAGCAATTTAATAAATCTGTTGATATCCTAAAAGCAGAAAACTCCCAGGCCGGTTTGTTTATATTTCATGATAATGATTACAGCTTTCGCCTAAGTCTTGTGTATCCTGTTTATAAGGGCACAAGGAGAGGCTTTAGCAGTTTTAAACGTTTCTCGTACTATATTTCTGCAGAAACGCCTCATCACACCTACGAACAGCAACTTAGTCTGGTAAGATTTGATGATCTGGCGACGATAAAGAGAGCGTTTTCTGTTGAACCAGTTACCAATGAATTCTTTATCGAAGTATCATTGAAATTCCTAGAACTGGTTAGTGGAGAAAGAAGGATTGGAAACAAATCATACAAATATCCTGGCATTTTGGTGCTGCCAACCTCAAACCCCGAAGCTAAGAAGGAATTTGCAGTCAGATTGTTGGGCAGACTCATCTTTTGCTGGTTTTTGAAGCTAAAAAAGTCAAAAAATAAAGTACCGCTAATCCCCAACCATCTGCTATCAACCGATGCTGTTGCACAGTTTACAGACAGTAGTTACTACCACAGCATCATTGAACCTTTATTCTTCGAAGTACTTAACAAACACAAAGATAATCGAATATCAAAGTATCGAGGAGAATTTTGGGATACTATCCCGTTTCTGAACGGAGGACTCTTTGAACATGATAACATAGATTATTACTCACTAACAGAAACCGGAATATCAGTCTTCTTAAATACGGTTAAGATCCCCAATAAATGGTTTATGGACTTGTTTACGGTTTTCGAACGCTACAATTTTACCGTAGATGAATCTACCAGCTCCGACATCGAAATAGCCGTAGATCCTGAAATGCTGGGAAAAATATTTGAAAATCTCTTGGCAGAATTAGATAAAGACACTGGAGAAACCGCCAGAAAAAAAACCGGTAGTTATTACACACCCCGTGATGTGGTAGATTACATTGTAAATACCAGCTTATATCATTACCTGTCAAGCCATCTTTCCATTGATGAACAAGCTATCCTACAATTGATTGAAACGCCTGATAACCCACCTTCGCTGCAGCCAGATGATATTAACCAGATACTTAATGTGATTAGCTCATTGAAGATTATGGATCCGGCTTGCGGTAGTGGAGCTTTTGTAATGGGAGCCATGCAGAAGATGATGGAGATTATCAAAGAATTGGATCCAAAATCCGATTATTGGAAAGGTAAGATTTTAAAAAGCATCGTTGATCCAGTATTCAAGCGCTACATAGAGGACAAGTTAAAGACAGAAAACCTCTATTATATAATAAAACTCGGTCTTATTAGGGACAACATTTACGGTAATGATATCCTTACTATGGCGGTGGAAATCTCAAAATTACGTTTTTTCCTATCTCTGATTGTAGATGAGACCATAGATGATGATAAAGACAACCGCGGTATCCTGGCTTTGCCTAATCTGGATTTTAAGTTTATTGCTGCAGATTATGTACTCGATTTGGCATCCTCAATAATGCATAATGCGAATTATTCCCCATATGTAACCGAACTCAAAGATATCATAGATAACTACTTCACAGCTTATGGATCAGAAAAGGAACAAATAAAACATCAATTCATTGTTAAGCAGAGGGAAATCAGTTTTAAACTATCGCAATCTGCTCTATTAACACCGGATATTGCTGAACTACTCAATTGGAATCCCTTTTCTAATACCTCTGTTGATTGGTTTAACCCGGAATGGATGCTGGGTCTGAATGAGGATTTTGATATTATCATAGCCAATCCACCCTATGTGAGTAACAAGAATACTGATAAGAAAAAAGTACCGCTATACGTAGATAAATACGGCTTCTCCGATGACCTGTACAATTACTTTTTTATCCGTTCTTTGGATTTGGTCAAAACGGGAGGCATCCTTTCTTTTATAACCTCAAACACATACTTGTCAATAAACTCAAAGCAAAACCTAAGAACGGCATTTCTTGATAACAGGATTATCGAGATATTCAAAATCGATAACCCCTTTGAGAATCCTATGGTCTCACCCGCCATCATAACCATACAGAAAACTGATGAATTCAAGAACTATGATTTAAGGTACAAGATTGCTGAAGAGCGGGAGGATTTCCTTGATCCCGCCGAATACAATATCAACACCTCAGTCTTCAAGAATACTGCCTTCAATACTTTTTTCCCTCCCACTGAGTTCAACATGCGGGTTTGGGATAAGTATGGAAAACAGATCAAAAGGCTTATAACTCAATACTGGTCTATGATTGATTCCAGTAAGGGTATCGCTAAGAACCAAAAGTACCTTGAGGAGTATCGCAGCTCATTAAAGCCTGGCGATCTTACACTGCTGGGTCTGATAACTGAAGGTGGGCAAGGTTTGGCTACTGCAGATAATGGCAGATTTGTGGGTGTACGGGATAAAACCAAAGAAGCGTACCGGATTAAAGCCACCAGAGCCCAGAAATTACTCAAGGCAGTAGTAAGTAAAAACATCCACAATCTTGGGATAGATTCATTACAGGATGCGAGAGACCTGCTTGCTGATATGGAAGAATTGGAGATAAGAGAGATGTTCAGTAGTTTGAAAAGTGGATATGGCAGGGACATTTTTGGCAGTGGTTATCTCTATCAGATTATATCAGAAAGCGAGATTGCTGACCCGGCAAAGATGAGTCCAGCCGATATTAGCAAAGGTATTGCGTCTGATAAACCTCACTTTGTTCCTTATGACAAAGGTGACAAGGACGGCAACCGCTGGTTCTTGGTCACCCCATATTGCCTTGACTGGTCAGAAGAAAGCGTACTTTATTATCAGACTAGTACTAATTGTAGGTGGCAAGGTTATAACTTCTATTTCCGTGAAGGCTTTTGTTGGAGTGATATAAACACGGTATACCTAAAATGCAGACTCAAGGGTAAAAGCGTCCACGATGTAAAGAGCATGAGTTTGTTTACACTAATTCCGAGCATTCCTGATTGGTTCTACGTTTGCATAATAAACTCATCATTCATTAGCGAGTACGTTAACGACTTTTTAAACAATACACAGACCTTCCAGATAAATGATGCCAGGCAACTACCGATAATTATCCCTTCCCAAGATCAGCTTGAGGAGTTTCACTGCATCTTCAATGATGCCTATGCGATAAAGCTTATGCAGTTTGCCGATGAGATATCGAAAAGCAAAGCGGAAGAGAAACTGGCACAGATACAACAGAACCTGGATGCCTATGTTTTAGATTATTACGGATTTAGCAATAATTGATCACATGTATGGTTATATATACTGACTAAAGTTACATTAGGAGTTTAACATGGACGGACATCATTGCTCAGAATGCGCCCAAAAAAATCATGGGTTCAATCCAAATATTTATGACACAATTAACTTCACGGGTAGCAGCTATTTGCTTGGAAAGTATCTCAAACACACGCAATTCATGAGTGGATCTGGAGCTATTTCAGTTTATGCATCATCTGATTACGATGATTATAGAAATTGTTTGTTAATATCTATCAACTCAGGATCAGTTGATATCGCCAATGGGGTTGCTGTTAGTGCTGTTTGGAATGCATATCAGTTTCTTGGTGATACTTCTATTAATGGAGTTTATTCACATCCGTGTTTTGAAAACAAAGTGGTCAAGTTGGATGATTTATCAAAGACACATGGCTACTGCACTAATTCGTTTTCTATCCCTAATGGTTATTGTGTAGATTGTGGAAAACTAATTCAATGATAAATGCAAAACTAATGTGCTTTGAAATACTGCCTTCGTCTGTGACATCACGAATAATAGCTGTTTTTCGATGCCAGTCCATTGCTTGGCAGAAAAGACCGGGACGAAGTGTCTGTCTAACTCTTGGATTGACTGACCTGGAGATTAAAGAGCTATATGCTGGAATGCTTGAGCTGACAGCTAATAGACTCAGGAAAGCTAAGACATTCGTAAATTAGGAGGTGATGTAATTCTTATGGCAACTCACAACATTGTTACATACCCAGGAAAGCCCTATTATGCATGCAAGTACGAGGAGCAGACCAAGATCAAACATCAAGTCTTCGCTTCGTACTTCGACACATGGGTCAAAATCGTTGGTAAAGATAGCCCTCTAAACTTCATTGATTGTTTTGGTGGTTGTGGGCTATATGATGATAATGGTAACCTACAACCAGGTAGTCCTATCATCGCAGCCCAGATTATTGAGCAGAATGCTATCTCTCTCAAAAGAGATTGTTGTGTTACAATACTTGATATTGATAAGAATTGCACGGATAACATTCCTCAGGCCTTCAAACTATTTAATTGCAATTGCAGTTATGAGTTAATCAACGCCGATTTCGAAGCATACATCAATACCGAGCTTGCTATGTTAGAAGCTAAAGGAAAAACACTTAGTCCCACATTCTTTTTGATAGATCCATATGGGTATAAAATCAAGCTAGAAACAATAAAACGCCTTATGTCTGTAAAAAACAGCGAAGTTTATTTCAATTTTATGTTCAATGCCGTTAATAGAGGCATCAGTTCAGGTAAAGTTGACAATACAATGGATGAACTTTTCGGCTGCACTGAATGGAGGGATTGCCAACAGCTTCATGGAATTGAACGAGAAGCGTGCATTGTAGACTTGATAAGGAACCAATTCAAGCAGTTCTCGAGATACGTCCTCCCATACAGGATATGTTTTCCATCGATAGATCGGACTTACTTTTATATGATTCATTTGACTAACCATGTAAGAGGATGTGAGATTATGAAGGCATGTTTTGCCGAGTTGAATCATGGAAAGATAGAGTATATTGGTAAAAATCAGAATCAGAGCTTCATTTTCGATCTAATTGAAGATCCTGTCCAAGAGATCGAATCATATATTAGCACTAATTTCAAGAATTCCCGAGAGTCATTCGATGAGTTACTTGATAAAATGATAGATACAACACCATATCTTGGCAAAGACATATCTTCTGCAGTATTAAGTCTATACAACAGACAGTTGGCGAATATTAGGCGTGTTTCATCGAAGAGGCAAAGCAGTAAACCGACCAAAAAAGACATAATTGAGATTTACTAATAATGATAAGAAAAACCTTGCTTTACAAAACAGGGGTTGAATACGGCGACTACACAATTAACCATGTGTTGGGTTGTTCTCATGGTTGCAATTATCCCTGTTACGCATTTATGATGGCCCGTAGATTTGGACGAGTCAAAGACTATAATGACTGGTTACAACCCAAGCTGGTGGAAAATTCACTGGACTTATTACGGAAAGAGATTCCCAAAAAACAGAAAAGCATTAAATCCGTGCATCTTTGTTTTACCACCGATCCATTCATGGCTGAGTATCCCGAAGTAACCGAGATGAGCCTTGAAATCATCAAGTTGCTGGATCATTACGGTATCAAATGCACAGCACTTACCAAGGGAGTACTACCTTCAGAACTTTCAAGATTTGATGATAAGCATGAATGGGGCATTTCTTTGGTTTCTTTAAATGAAGATTTTAGAAAGCATTATGAGCCCTTTTCTGCAGATTATACCACACGCTTAGCGAGTATGAAAAACTTGCACGATTGGGGTTGTAAAACATGGGTTAGCATAGAGCCTTATCCAACGCCTAATATTGTTGAGCAAGACTTGCGAGTCTTGCTTGATAGAGTTTCCTTTACTGATAGGATTATCTTTGGCAGGTTGCACTATAACAAGTTAGTATCAGCCTATATGGGATTTCAGGATTTCTACGATGATGCGATAACATCAGTAGTTACCTTTTGTAAGAGGCGAGGTATAGACTACCATATAAAAGAGAAAACGACTACCAAAGATTCTATCGAATACATTGAAAGAATAACGAAACCTGTGATCCCAATTCTGCATCATAATGATGCCAAGGATTTTAAACAATTCCAAAACTATCTAAACTATGCTGATCTTCCGGATAGCTACACCAACCTTTTATTCAAGTTAAAACTCGACAATTCTAAACTCAAAAAAACAATCAAGAAGTTATCAGATTCTAATAATAGCATTCATTTCTTACATGAACTTATTGTAGGATATTCTCTTAATGAGTATTGCAAGAGGAACTCATTAAAGCTTGAGTACTCTCCGGAATGTAAATATTCAAATGACGAAAAAACAGCAACTCCAGATTGGATTGTGTATGATGGAAACAAGAAAGTATTGATTGAAGTTGTCACTACAGATAAAAGCAAGCGACAAAGTGCCTTCAACGCTTGTATTGGTTTGATACACAGCCTTGCTAGGGAGGGGTTAAAAAGCAATGGTATGAATACTGATCTTGATTTCAAAACGTCTAGGTTCAAAATACCTACTTTTCAAAATAAATTGGAAAAGCAAGTATTAACAGAATTTTGTAGGGTAGTTTCCAATAGAATTATCGCTAAAGTGATGCTTGGATATGGAATAGATGAGTATGCAACTGATGATAGTGGTCTTAAGTTTAAAATAGGGTCAGGAGGCAAATCACACATGACAACTTGTGGGCATAAAACGTATAGAGTGGTTAACAACATTCTTGATAAAGGAATGGCTTACAAAGAATTATCCAAGCAGATACCCATAATCGTGGCTGTGGCTGATAATCACAAAAACAGATCAGAAGCATACTCCCCCCAAGAAATAGCAAAGCTTCTTTACTACCCTAACACCGTCTATGAGTATCAGTTCAACAGGATAACCGATAAAGAAAAGCATATTAAGAATATACAAGACCGCATAGAAGATTTGAATGTACTGGAAGGCATTTTATTTTACGGTATCAATGTCAGCAGTATATATACAACTATTTATGAGTATTATCCGAATCCCCACAAGACCACGAAGTGGGAAATTCCAGATAGATTCAAAGCTTACTTGGACGGAAGTAGTAATGAATGCATATAATGAAACGAAGTATATTTCTCCCAATGAAAAAAAGGAGCTACTTGAAGTGATGGATAATCACTATCAGACATATCTGAGAGCAAGGTCTCTCACGCCCTTCCTAGACAAAACGATGATTGATAGACTTTTATCCTGTAAAACAAGAACCTGCTTCGATATCCCTACATCAACATTATACCAAAGCTTGGGCTATGATTGCCGTATAGTATTGAATTCGAGCCAGTTCGACACTAAGGAGAAGTGTCAGCAGTATCAGGATATCGGGCATTGGATTAACCAGAGTTTCTTTATTGAATTGAAATGCATTCTTGACACATTTATAAATTGGAAGGACAACCCGTCGCAGCAAGGTTGATTATTTATGAAAAAGAACTTGACATGGAATATAAATTGTAAAATAATGCAATTGGTCGCTCGGTCTTACAAAGATTGAGAGTAATGCGGAATATTAGATGCCCTCATACAAACTGAGAAACAATGAATTGGAATGTACACCAAGATTTGGGACTCAACACATACACAAGCCAGAGAAGCAATGAATTGGTTCTTATGGTAGTATGGGAACCAATGTAATACTTGTTTAGAGAAAGGAGAAAGAAATGAAGCATCTTGTTTTATGTTCTATGTTTTTGTTTATGGTCAGTCTAGGAGCGATCTCATCACCTGCCTTACTGACTTTGTCATTTGAAACTTCGGCGACGACCCATGCCATGGGAGGATACAACACCACAGTGGCTAATGCCTGGAATAGCGATCCGCTGATGAGCTACACCAATCCGGCACTGGCCGCGTTTCAAGAAGGATTTTCTTATTCAGTGATCAAGTATAAGTGGCTGCCCGATGCTTTTGACGACTACTATTATCATGCCGCTTTTGCTGTTATCGGATATAAGGGCATAGCGCTTAGTTTGCCCGCCTTAAATCAAAACAGCGATTGGGGAATCCATATGGATTATGGTGAGCAGGAGCAAAGGGATTCGGCAGGAAACAACCTGGGGACTTCCCATTCTTACGACGCCTACAAAGCTTATGGTTTGGCCATCAATCCCTTGGAGACCTACCGTGAATTCACCAATAATCCTCATCCTTTGCTAAATCACTTCGACCTGGCTTTGGGACTGAGCTACATTGATATAGATTCATTTCTGGCACCTCCCCCCGGGTTTTCGGAATCCGTGGGCAAGACTGATACCAATATCTACAATCTGGGGCTGCTGGCCAAAGCTAACTACAGATTTGGTGATTATCTGAATGCAGAAGGATCATTTGGTCTGACCCGCTTTAACCCGGAAAACAAGAAGGTGAGCTATACTGAAGATATAGAAGCTGATCCCATTGTGCGCTATCGTAACACTGGGTTTGGAGTGTTTTGCTCCGTTCCGTTGGAGCTGATTCGGGATTATCTTCCCACTGAGTATATGTTTACAGACAATCTCATTTCCCTGAAGTGGCTTCATGGACAGCAGGATATGCTATTTGGCTACGATGATGAGATTACGACGGGCTATGGGATGGAACTGGGATTGCTGGATACCATCTATCTCCGACAAGGCTATTACGACGATGAAGCAGGCCATATTACCGGCGACACCAAAGGCTTTGGCATCAATCTCCATTACAAGGACTACTTTGCAATAAAATACAATAGTGCAAGCTTCCCCGGAGGAGATCTCACCAAAGAACACAAATCCCATGACATGGGGGTGAATATAAACTTCTTGAAGGTCATGGAAGCTATTCAGAATTGATGCCGGTTTATCTTGGCGCCGCTATCCCAATGTGCAACGTTGCGGGCTAAGGTTCTGTTTGTGCCTGCTACAGAAACTCTGTGACACCCATCTTCACTGAGATCAATTGCTATCAAAACAGAGGGTGGAATCCAGCTCAACTTTTTTCTTAATCAGGCTGATGCTAATTTACGGCAAATTTTGAGACACTACTGCTCAAGTTGGTTGAGGCATAAAGTTAAGTTACTTTCTCTATTGATACCTCATAATCCCTTATCGGATAGTTTTTTCAAGAGCGAGCTGATTTGATCCTCACTGAAATCAAAATTCGGTTCTTTCTTGATGCCCAATTGGGTAACAATCACATGATTATAATGCGTCTTACCCTGTTTATCAAAGATCTTCTTTACGCAGCCCACTTTACAGCCGTCGATCAAGAGGTCTTTGGGTCCTTCATTATCACTGCCACAACCGCAATCTCCCACGGCAACGCAAGAGCTGCAGCCCATTGTGTAGCGATTTTCATTGTGTAACGCCTTAGCTAATTCCAGGGAGATGATTCCCACGTTGCTGGCTCCAGCACAGGCATAAACGCTGGAAGCTGCAGTATTTGTGACGCAACCATCAGAACTACAATCCGAACCACACGAGCATGAGCAAGTTTGCTGTTCCATAGCACTCATCCTTGTGAGATCAGGGTTTGTATCTCATCAGCAGAAAGCACCTTTCCGCTGGCCACTACTTTCTCGTCGATCACCAAAGCTGGAGTCAACATCACTCCGTAATCCATGATATCATCCAGATTGGTAATTTTTTCTATAGACGCATCAATGCCGGTTTTGTTTAAAGCTTTCCGGGCATTTTCTTCCAGTTTTTTACACTTGGGGCAGCCTGTGCCCAAAATCTTGATAGTCATTTTGTTCTCCTTATATTTATTTATTATCCCAAGAATGCACCAAATAAAAAGCCGGTCACAGTCGACATGATCACCACCAGCAAGATGAAAGCAGCAGTTTTCTTGAAGCCTAAGACGGTATTGATCACCAACATACTGGGCAACGACAGCGCCGGACCACTCAACAGCAAGGCCAGGGCTGGACCCTTACCCATGCCACTCCCCAAAAGACCTTGCAGGATGGGCACTTCGGTGAGTGTGGCGAAATACATGAAGGCGCCAGAGATGGAAGCAAAGAAATTTGCCCATAGTGAATTTCCGCCAACAGCCAGCTCTATCCATCGTGATGGAATCCAAGCCTCATGACCCGGACGCCCCAAGAGCGCTCCGGCTATCAGTACGCCCAGAAATAGAAGAGGAATGATGAGTTTGGCAAAATCCCAAGTCGAACCCAGCCACTCCTTGAGCTCGCCTTGTTCAAAAGCCAAAAACAAACTAATCAGTACAATAGCCGTCACAAAAGGAATGAGCGGTTGCATGGGAAAAAGAATTCCGACGATGAGCACGATGATACCGCTTACTATCACCTTCCACAACTTAAATCCATAGAAAAGATGTAGGGCAATACCCAAAAGAAGTGCCAATATCGCAGAAATGACCCATCTCCAACTGTATGCCCAGAGCATTAATCCGTTTGAGGTAGCGCTATTTGGTTGCGCCCAATTCAGGAAGATTAAGATCAGAATCATCAGGGCAAAATAGATAACCGTCTGCCATAAAGGACGGGATTGCTCCGCACCACCAAATCCGGCAGCATTTTTTTGACGCTCACTTTCTTCTTTTCTGAACCATACATGCATAATGAGCCCGATGATAATGCTGAAGATTACGGCTCCCACTGCTCGGGCGATGCCAATCTGCAGCCCCAATATCCGCGCTGTCATCACAATCGCCAGAACGTTGATTGCCGGTCCAGAATATAAGAATGCAATCGCCGGACCCAAGCCAGCTCCACGTTTATAGATCCCACTAAAAAGTGGTAAGATGGTACAAGAACATACAGCCAGAACCGCTCCCGACACCGAAGCCACAGCATAGGCCACAGTCTTTTTGGCAGCTGGGCCCAAATATTTCATCACACTGGCACTGCTGATAAAGACGCTTACTCCTCCAGCAATAAAAAGTGCTGGAATCAGGCAGAGCAGCACATGCTGACGCGCATATTCTTGCAACATGTAAAATGCTTCCAGAATACCGCCCTTAAACCGAGCCGATTCAAAGGGGATGAAGTATGCCGCGATAAAAACTGCGACCATTAACCCCAGGATTTTTAGCTCCTTCCAATTAACTTTCAACTGCTTCATTCAGCTTGCTCTTTGATCTTTATTACACATTTATACATGTCCAGAACGCAGGGACAAAGCAGGTGATAGATCATCTGATTATTCTGCTTTTTGGCAGCAATGATGCCGTTCTGTTTCAGCACGGACAGATGCCGGGAGATGGTAGACATATCCATACCCACCATTTCGGTGAGTTCTCCCACATTGCGGGGTCCTTTGCTCAGTTCGTCTACGATGAAAAGGCGAGTAGGATGCGCCAGGGCTTTCATCACCCCGGCCATATATGTGTATCTTTCTTCTTGCAGCATGTTTAGCTCCCGTCTAGTGGTTATTTGGTCAAATAGACAAATACTGGCTCCCATGTCAAGCAGATTCTTGCCCTTTCCCTAAAATACTGATTGGGATTGACCCTATTCCATTTATCACAACCCTTGTGCAGTGACAGGTTTGTTATCAACTTAAAATTGAGGGCAGAATCAAGGGTCTATCCAAATATAAAAGGGGAAGTACATTATCGGCGGGTATCTGTGTATGAAGAGTGGAATTTCTTCTTGACGTATAAGCGGCTTTTGGAATATGTATTATAGATAAGAATTATTTTTAGTGCAAGTGAAGGAAAAGAATATGATAAATATGCGCAAGATACTGGTGATTATGTCGTTAACCATGCTATTTGGGATGCTGTGGGGAATTGAGCTGCAGATCTCGGTAGACGGCAGCAAACTCGATAATGGATACCCCCGGCTGATGGAACCAGGTCAGCCAAAATTGGCTTACTATCCGCTACGTGTGCTGCTACCTTTTGGCGAAGAATATGAGTCTATGGAGATTGTTTTTTCGGCTTCCAAGACACTGCTCAGCGGGCAATATGTGGATTTTGCTCAAGCTCAAGTGCCAATTTCGCGTCCGCAGGATTTTGTGCCAATGACGGCTGATCCCGCAGTCTATGAATCAGACAGCTTTTTCCCAGCACGTGATTTTGATTATCTTGGTACCCAATATTATCGCGGTTTTGGGATAGCGCTGTTCAATATATATCCATTCCGTTACAATCCCGTCGCAAAAGAGATCGTGTTTTCCGACGAGTTTGAGATTCGGATTAAGAGTAGCTTTAACAGCCAGCGAGCAGAAGAACAAGCAAGATTTATAACTCAAAGCAGCAATAGCCTCCGTCAACTTGAAAGGATAGTGGAAAATCCCGAGATGATGAGCAGCTATATGGATTCCTCAACATTTCAATCGCACAGTCGTAATCTCAGTCCGGCAGACGCAAAACAGATGATCATCATCACAGACGCTTTGCGCCTGGATTGGTTTACAGATTATGTAGCATGGCGCGAAAATCATGGTATCAGCACCGGGATCTATAGTACGGACTATATTTTTGCAAATTATGCGGGTGTGGACGAAGCTGAGAAAGTAAGGAACTTCATTATCGATGCATATTCCACTTTTGCGGAGACAGATAGTCCCTTGGAATATGTAATTCTGGGTGGCGATGATGAGATCGTGCCGGAACGAGGAGTATGGGGTAGAGTAGGCAGCACTTTGGACAATCGCATGCCTTCTGATTTGTATTTTAGCAATCTTGATGGAAATTGGAATGCGGATGAGGACAGCATCTATGGTGAATTGACAGATCAGACAGACATGATCCCGGAATTGCACATCGGACGCTTTACCGCTGAGACACAAACAGAATTTGAAAACATGTTCCACAAGATTAAGCAATATGTAGACTACAACACTTTTAGCAATAATATCGCCGTCTTCTATGGCGAAAATCTGAATAATAGCCCCCTTACTTGGGGTGGTGACTATAAAGATGACATCCACCAATATCTCCCCGAAGAATATGTCTATAGCACACAATATCAGAGAGATGGAACCTATAGCAGTGCCAGTGTATGGGAAAGTCTAAATGCTGGAGTGAATGTAATGAACCATATGGGACATGCCAATGAGACTTTGCTGATGGGGCAGGGCACTACCAGCATACGACAACTCACAAATACTGAATATGGTTTTTTGTATTCTCAAGGCTGCTATCCGGCAGCTTTTGACCAACGAACTTCTGGAGATGGCGAGAGCATCGGTGAGCATCTTTTGATGGCTACTGGTGGGACTATGGGCTTTGTAGGCAATACCAGATATGGGTGGTATATGCCCGGAAGCATCGATGGGGCATCCCAATTTTATGACCGTGAATATTTTAGAGCGCTTTTTGAAGAGGGCTATCAGCAACTCGGTGCAGCATTGACCTTTTCACGCTTGGAAAATCTCAACAGCGCACTCGCCAATGATGTGATGCGCTGGTGCTATATGGAGATGATTCTCTTCGGAGATCCTTCGGTAGAAATCAAGTTACCAGATCTTGATCTGCCTAGGTTACAGCTGGCAAGCTATGAATTCGACGACAGTCAAGGCAATAATGACGGGGTGCTCAATCCCGGCGAAACCGTAAGACTATATCCTCAGATCGAGAATCTTCCGGGCTGGGCTCCGGCGTATGATGTACATATCACTTTGGGAAACTTTCCCCAGGGCATTCAGCCTTTGGGCGGCGAACTTTTGGTGGGGCTGATTCAGCCCGGAGAGACCAGTCCAGAACATCTATATTTTGAATTTGAACTACCAGAAGATCTTGGTTATGGCACTTTTTATCTGGAGCTCGCGGCAGAAGCATCCCATCCTCTCACCGGCCTTAGCACCGGTCTGCAACTCTTTAACCTGAGCTTTGATGTAAGTCTATTTGACGGAAGATTTCCCTGGGAGAATGCAAATACTGGGAAATCTGCTCCGATCATTTCCGATATCGATGGGAACGGGACAAATGAGATACTCTTTACAGATGTTTTTGGCGAAGTCTATACCATCGATGAAGACGGAGCCAGCTCCGGATATTGGTCTCACCCTGAGCAACAAAATATCAATCGCAGCAGCGCTATGGGTCAGATCGACAATCTTGGAGGTGATGACTTAGCATTTACCAGCCGTACAGGCAGAATCTATGCCATGACAACCGCGGGCGAGATGATCTTTGACTACTCTTCAGAAACAGCATTTATCTTTACTCCGGTTATTGCTGATATTGATGGTAATGGAGAAAATGATGTTATCGCTGGGGCAATTGACGGTCAGCTGCATGTAGTGAATTCTATGGGTGAAGCTTTACCGGGGTTCCCCCTTGAACTGGGTTCATCTATTCAAAGCGAATTGGCCGTCGGCAAACTGGCTGAAAATGGAGATAACTTGATCGTGGCGGGGCTTTACAACGGAGACATCCGCGTTATTGGTCCCGGAGGGGTGATCTTGAATGATTACAGCCACAATCTTGGCAGCAGCATAACCGGATATCCTGTGATCTTGGATAATGGCAGATTTGCCGTGGCAACCAACACTCATCTTTATCTGCTTAATGAAGATGGCATTTTATTCCAAAAAGAGATCGATGGGCCCGTTGCCGGCGGATTGATAGCTGCAGATCTTTCCCAAAATGGCAGTTTGGAGATCATCTTCGTCTCCGTCTCAGGTAAACTCTGGGTAGTGGATCAATTGGGACAAGATCTTGCCGGATTTCCCCAGGAGATCACAACCAATTTCAACTGTCCACCCTTGGTGGCGGATATCACCGGAGATGGAAATCTAGAACTGATCCTTCACAGCTATCTCAATAGCATTTACTGCTATGATATGCTTGGCGAGATCGTTGATGGATTCCCCTTTATGACCAACTACAATGGCGCCACACCAGGTACATTATTGGATTTTGATGGGGATGGCACTCTAAAATTGATTACAGGATTTTCCAGAGGAGTCCTGATGTCAAATCTCCGTCATCCTGCTTCAAATCGTATTATCTGGGGAACTTATCGCGGCTCGCTCAGCCGTCAAGGCTCATATGCCGGGACGGGATACGTATCAACTTTGGACGCTGTGCAACCGCCAGCTATAGACCAACTCGGACAAAATTATCCGAATCCTTTTAATCCAACTACTACGATCGCATTTGATCTGGCTAAACCCGGGAATGTGAGCTTGGAGATCTATAATACAAAAGGGCAAAAGGTGCGCAGTCTCCTAAACGAAAACTTTACTGAAGGGATGCACACTGTGCTCTGGGACGCCACTGACGATTCCGGATGTACTGTGGCCAGTGGATTGTATTTCTATCGGTTAAAAAGCTCCACCGGAGTTCAGAGCCGCAAAATGCTACTACTTAAGTGACGGGAAATATGCAAGACATCGCAAAAAACATCGCTACCCTCAAAGAAGAGATCGCTCTTGAGCTTCGCCGACTCGGGCGTGAAGATGAAGAGATCACCTTGGTGGGAGTCACCAAGACCCACTCAGTAGAAACCGTCGATTTTGCCCTGAGACACGGCATCCGACACATAGGGGAAAACAAAGTACAAGAAGCAATGCGCAAGCTGCCGATGCTTTCGGAAAGCTATGATGGATTCCATTTCATCGGACATCTGCAAACAAATAAGATCAACCAATTGCTCTCCCTCAAGCCAACCCTCATCCAATCCATTGATTCCCTACACTTAGCTGAGAAATTGCATCGTGCCCTGGGACGCACAAATCGGACTCAAGAAATCCTCGTCCAAGTGAATGTGACTGGTGAAGAGAGCAAAAGTGGAGTTACTTTTGAAAATGCCCCTGAGCTGGTCTGGAAAATAGCCTCATATTCCACCCTCTATGTGCGGGGACTAATGACCATCGGCAAGCTGCATCCAGATCCCGAAGTGAGTAGACCATATTTTCGGCAACTCAAGAAACTATTTGACGAAATCAAAAAAGAATTCCCCGGGGATTTTGATTTCCTTTCCATGGGCATGAGTCATGATTGGAAAATAGCCCTGGAGGAAGGCTCAAATATGCTGCGCATAGGCTCACGCATCTTTGGGCAAAGAGATTACGGAGATAACAGATGACTATCATTATAGCAATCCTTATCATCGTTTTGAGCTATCTTTTCGGTGGCTTTTCTACGGCTCGTATCATAGCCAAAAGTGTGAGATCCTTAAATGTCTACAAAGTTGGCACTGGACTCGCGGATACGGAAAACATCTACACCAACATCAGCAAGCCTATGGGAGTCTTGGTAGGGACCATAGACCTAACCAAAGCATATGTCTATCTGATGATAGTGGAATTTGTCCTGAGAAAACTGGGGGCAAGATTTGGCTTTGTGGATCTTGAAGTTCTCTACAGCTACAACATGATGCTTGCCTATGGTTGGGCATTGTTGGTCGGGCACTGTCTGCCGATAACCCACAAGTTCCAAGGCGGTCGTGGAATCTTCACCTATCTGGGGATAATCACATATTTTTCTTTGAGCACAACCGCTCTTACCGCGGTGGTGGCAGCGATCCTCGTCTGGAAGTTTCACCAAGTTCGCTTTGCGCAATATACCATCGTGATCTTGCCACTGATCTTGTTTCAGATATTTTACTCCTTCTCTCCTGCCTTTGCTGTAAGATTTCCAGCGCACTTTAATCTCATCTTGGCAGGCACCTGCGTCTTTATGGGGATGCTCAATATCATAGTTTCCAAGCGGTTGGGAGAATTTTGAGGTAACTTATGATAAAGATCATGCCGGTAACAAACAAGAAAGAGCTCAAGAGCTTTATAATGCTGCCCTTTAGGCTATATGAGGCGGATCCAAATTGGGTACCCCCGCTCATCAGAGATCAATATAATTTTTTTGATCCCCACAAAAATCCCTATTACCAGCATTCGGAAGTGCAGCTATTTCTAGCTGTCGAAGATGGTCAAGTAGTTGGTCGCATAAGTGCTCATACAAATGTTCAGCACCAAAAAGAGCACAACGAGGATATCGGCTTCTTTGGCTTTTTCGAGAGCGAGAACAGGCTGGAGGTGGCAGAGTTACTCTTCGAAGCTGCATCAGAGTGGAATCGCAAGCACGGATTTGAGAGCATGCGCGGTCCGATGAACTTCTCCGTAAACCAGGAAATCGGGCTCTTGGTGGATGGTTATGACTATCCACCCATGGTGATGATGCGACATGATCGTCCCTATTACAAAGATCTTTTTGAAGCTTGCGGGCTCAAAAAGAGCATGGATCTATATGCCTATTTGAGTGAACGTGACCAAATGCCGGAACGGATCAATCGACTTGCCGGTCTCATCGAAAAGCGCAGTGGAGTTAAAATCCGCAGTCTGTCCAAAAACAAGCGGCAACTGCAACGTGATATTGAGACTGTATTTGAGATCTATACCAAGGCCTGGGAATACAACTGGGGAAATGTGCCCATGACTAAGGCGGAATTTGACCACACGGTCAAGGAGCTTTTACCATTGGCAGATCCCGACCTAATCTTCATAGCTGAAAAGAACGGAAAGCCAGCCGGTTTTTCGCTGGCCTTGCCAAATTATAACGAGGTGCTTGCAGTGATGCACGGGAGGGTCACTCCTTTAAGCCTTATCCGGGCAATGATAGCCAAAAAACGGATTTCCTCTGCCCGCGTGATCACAATGGGGGTAATCAAAGAGTATCAAGGAAAGGGAATAGATAGCCTCTTTTATTATTATTCTTACAAAAATGGTCTACACAAAGGATATATCAGGGGAGAGTTTTCCTGGGTTCTGGAAAATAATACCATGATGATCAGGGTGGCACAAATGCTGGAAGCGGTTCCATATAAAACCTATAGGCTCTATGACAAAGACATCAAAAAGTAGAAGATTTCTCTCCGCGATCGACATCATCACTCTGGCATATTGTGGCTGGATCTTGATCTATATGTTAATCGGATTGCCCAGGGTTAAAGATCCTGGGATCCATTTTCCCGCGTATCTGAGCATCACTGTGGGCATATTGCTCTTAGCATGGTTACACAAATCACTAAATTCTGCCCTACACCCGAAATGGGATAAGGCATTACATCTGATCCGATCTTTGTATCCGATTGCCCTTTTTGGCTATTTCTTCACCTCCGGATATAGTGTAAATCAGATTATATTTACCAATTGGTTAGACCCTTTCTTTATGCACATAGATCAAAGCATTTTTGGTTATCTACCTTCTCTGGAATGGGGAAACAACTATGCTCACCCTCTCTTAAGTGAACTCTTTCACTTTGCCTATTTCTGTTATTATCCTATGATTGTGGGACTACCGCTGTACTTATATCTCAAAAAACCGGCTGCATTTGAGGAGTTGATTTTCAATCTCAGCTTTGTATTTTATCTTTGCTATTTTATATATAGCATCCTGCCGGTCATTGGAGCACGCTATATCCCGGAAGCTATGGAGCTTACCAAAACCTTCCGCGCCGGACCCTTCACCCATATAATGGTCTTTATCTATCGCAATAGTCCTCACTTGGGCGGAGCATTCCCTTCCTCGCATATAGGCATAGCTTTAGTACTCACCGTGACTGCTCTCAAACATGTACGCCGCTTGGGTTACGTCTTTTTGGTGATATCTTTCTTTTTGAGCATAGCTACAATCTATTGCCATTATCATTGGTTTATCGATGCAGTCTTTGGCATACTTACCGGCATTGGAGGCTACTTTCTGGCAAATCAAGTACATCGTAAATTGCAAGGAGCAGTATAGATGAAATATCTTTTTATGATCCTCATGACCATGATGATCTGCACGTTGGCGGCTCAGAGTCCTCTGCCAATCAACGATTATGACTATGCCATTCCGGAAAACAACGTCTCCCCCATCGCCATCGGCATGGGAGGCATAAATGTCACAAATCCTTCGGATCCTTTTGCTTCTTATGGCAATCCGGCACTTTTGGCAAACAACGAAACAACAATGCTCTATATGGCATATCGAGTAGCAGACGATCAAGAAATGGATTTTTGGGAGACAGTGAATGTGAGCAACGTCCTGCATGAAAAGCAGTTTAAGTACTTCAGTTTAATCACAAAGCAGGCTGGCTTCTCATATCAACCTATGGCTTCCATCAATATCTCTACCTTTGATCCTCAGACCCAAAAAACTATGTATTTCGATTATAAGCTGGACAAGCTGCAGCTAACTCTCGGTATGAAGGATAATGACTGGCCATCCTTACACGCAGGACTGAATCTGAAATATATCAGCGGTCGCTTGGTCTATCTGATCGAGCGTCAGGAAGGCAGCCAATTTGTTCGTGAACAATTTATTGATGACAAAATCAAGGGTTTATCCGGAGATCTGGGTTTAACCTATCAGAACGGGGATGTGATCTATGGTATCGCCGCTTATGACCTTTTATCACGTCTGTGGTGGGAAAACTACGATCCCGTGAGCATCCAACGCAGAATCGCTACCGGGATCCAATACGGTAGTGGCCCTTCCAAGGTCAATTTTGGAATGCAAGGTAAAATAGCCACTAAACCCGAAACTACCTACCACGTAGGCTACAGCTATTCCACAAATTGGAATAGCCAAGACTTTATGGCCGAAGACGAGATCAGACAAGGGCTAGATACCAGAATCGGATTATATAGCAAGGACTTTTACGGAGCTGACAATATCAATTTGACCTTGGGCGGCGGATATTACTATCAGATGTTCCGCTTTGACTTCTCACTAAATTCTAAGGGAATCAAGTTAGCCGACAGCGAATTTCTTTTCTCACTGGGATTAAGCTTTTAGACCATGTTCCAACTTTCTTTTCTGAATGCCGGACTTTTGATCTTTGCCGCAGCGACTTTGCTGCCATTGATAATCTGGCTTTTAGCAAAGAAAAAACCGCCTCAGATAGTATTTTCCTCTATACGCTTTTTGAAGATAAGCTCGGAAGAGAAAAAAAAACGCACACGCCTGACTAATATCTTGCTGCTCATTATTCGCATGCTGATCATCCTTTTGATCGCTCTTGCTGTGTCTAGACCGATGCTACGCTCATCAATCTTTGGTAACTCGGATAAGCATCCACCCTCAGCTATCGCGATCGTAATCGACACATCCTACTCCATGGATTATACAGAGGATCGCAAAAGTCGGATGGATCTTGCTCTGAATGCCATAAAGACTATAAATCAAAAGGCAAACCCCAGCGATAGATTGATTCTCATCAGCCGAGATCAGAATTTCAATAATTTATATGCTCAGATTTATGCTGGACAAATCCCGGAAGAGCTGTTGACGAGCCTCAACTTTAGCTGGCAAGCCCTGAGCTGGGAAGAGACTTTCGCCCTCGCTCACGCACGTCTGAGGGACGCTCAAATGCCAAATAATGAGATATATCTGCTTTCGGACTTTGTCAATGAAGAGATCAGGGTGGACAGCGAATATCCCATTCTGGCAATTCCTATCTTCGAAAAAGACCATCGCCAAAATATCTCAATCTCAGAAGCACAACCACTGCCACAAATCGTGGATCGCAATCAGCAACAGACTATCGAATATCGCATCACAAACCATGGCAATGAAGATCGTGCTGAGGTGCTCGTGCAAGCAGTATTGGGTGATATCAAGGTAGCAGAGAGCTTCGTTAGTATCCCAGCGCGGCAAAGTGTGAAGAAAAGCATCAGCTTTAACATCCGCAGAGATGGCTGGCAATCTGGCTATATTGAGGTATTAGATGGTTATTTGGGTGCGGACAACCGCAGCTATTTTGCTTTTGAATATCACCAATATCCCCAAGTAGCAGTAATCACAACAAGTGTATTACCCAAGCACCTGGACAGTATCTTAAGACTATATTCCGGTGGTAAAGAGCCCGTCATCATCCCTCCTGCAGCTGCTAATATGCAAAGTTTAGCAGACTATCGCTTGGTGATCTTCTATGAGCCGGGAGAGTTGAGCCCAAGATTGCGAGATCTGATCCGCAGATTAGATTCTGAAGAGATCGGTAGCCTGTTTTGCTTGGGGAAAAACCTGACAGAAGATTACAAGAGCTTCTTAAACAACAGATTCGAACAAAACATATCCGGATACAAAGCTGAACCCGTAAGCATAGATTATATTTCAAAGCAGCACCATGCCAGTAGCCTAATTGCAGATAAGGAACTGCGCCTGAATCGGATCGACGCATATTGGGAAAGTCCTACTAAGGGGAACACCCTCATCGCAGCAGCTTCCAATGCCATGGTAGTGCAAAAGGAGATGACTGGATTGTGGCTCTGGGACATCAGCTCTCATTCCGATTTCTTTAGTGACCCTGCCTATGCCGTTTTTGCCTATCGCATGTTAAACACCCTGCAAAGCGGGAAAGTGCCGATCCATGAACTGAGCGTGGGAGATCCAATCTATACCTCAGATTTGCTGCTTCCATCCAACGAACGTCTCAGCCTGGCAAAACCTATTTATATCACCCAAGAACCAGGCATCTATACCTTGCGTCCAGACGATACAGATCCGACCAAGATAGCTGTGAATATCGATTATTACGATAGCGAAATCGAACGCAGCAAAATCCCCAATGATATCAAGATCCTCTCAGAAGATTATGCCAATAAAATATTTGTGTCACGGTTGGGAAGAGACCTTTGGAAACTGCTCTTGTGCCTGGCTTTGCTTCTGATGATACTTGAAATCATTATAGTCAAATATGAACAATACAAGTCTTCCCCAAGGAGAACATCATGATACTTGAAAAAATTGATCATCCTGATAAAATAAAGAGTCTTAGTAATGAAGAATTGGAAATTCTAGCTCGGGAAATCCGTGCTCGCATCATCGACGTAGTTTCAAAAAATGGCGGACACATTGCGCCTAGCTTGGGAACCGTCGAGCTCACTTTAGCCCTTTTGGTGGTCTTCAATCCTCTCAGTGACCGCGTAGTTTGGGATGTCGGACATCAGAGCTATAGCTGGAAAATCCTCACCGAACGCAATGACCGTTTTGATACTTTACGGCAGTTTGGTGGGATCAGTGGGTTTACAAATCGGGATGAAAGCCCCTATGATGCTTTTAGCACCGGACATAGCAGCACATCTATCTCCGCAGCCTTGGGAATCGCTGCTGGACGCGATATCAAAGGTGAAAGCGGACACGCTATTGCTGTGATCGGCGACGGTGCTTTGACCGGAGGCATGAGCTTCGAAGCACTCAATCATGCCGGACATCTGCAACCCAACAAATTTATCGTGATCCTCAATGATAATGCCATGTCCATCTCCAAAAATGTAGGTGGCTTACAGAAATATATGGCCCGTATGTATGCCTCCAAGGGCTACAACGCCCTCAAAAAGCAAGTATGGGACATCAGCTCCACGCTACCGGCATCGGTGCGCAGACGCTTCATTTATGGCGCTCAAAAACTCGAAGAATCAATGATGAATATCTTAGTACCAAACATCATTTTTGAAGATCTTGGACTCAAATATGTGGGACCTATCGATGGACATGATACGCCACATCTGATCTCGATT